>JAHLLS010000002.1 GCA_020444045.1 Deltaproteobacteria bacterium | reverse complement strand
ATCCCGTACGGCTTTTTGAATGTCCTGCTGGGTGCGGTTGAGCTCAAATTCCATGCGCTTTTTCCTCTCTCAGTGGTGTGGTTGGTCGTCACAGGCGGCGGCGAGGAGCGGCAATTCTGTCATCTAAGGTGAGACCGGCGGCAAGCCTGCTGCGGGGTGCGTGCCGCAACGGGTCATCGGTCTGTGGTCTGCTTTTCGGAAGCCATTTTCTATCATAGGGGATGGTCGTTTGCAAGCAGGGAACGAGAGGCCCGCAGGGGGTCGATCGGGGTGTTCTGCGTGGTTGTGCCCGTTTTCCGCCGAGTGTTCTGCACGGCATCGCGCACGCCTTGGAAAAGGGCCTTGACTGTTGGCAACAACTGTCTTAAGTGGTTAATATCAGTTGATATCGCTTTGATTTAACAGGAAAGGATTTTTTGCTATGCCATTTTCGATCGCGCTTGCCGGCAAGGGGGGAACGGGGAAAACCACCATGGCCGGTTTGCTGGTGAAGTATTTGATGAATGCTAACAAGACACCGGTGCTGGCGGTGGATGCCGATGCCAACGCCAACTTGAACGAAGTATTGGGTGTGCCCCTTTCGGGGACCCTGGGGGATGCCCGTGAAGAAATGAAAAAAGGGAAAGTCCCCGAGGGTATGACCAAGGATATTTTCATGGACATGCGCATGCAGCAGTCCATCGTCGAGCACGACGGTTTCGACCTGGTGGTCATGGGCCAGCCCGAAGGCGCGGGGTGCTACTGTGCCGCCAATTCGCTGCTGACCCGCTTCATGGACCAGCTCACCGACAACTACCCCTATCTGGTCATGGACAACGAGGCCGGAATGGAGCATATCAGCCGGCTGACCACCCGCAACGTCGATATTCTGCTCATTGTCGCCGATGCCTCCCGCCGAGGGTTGCAAGCGGCCCTGCGCATCAATGAGCTGGCCAAAAACCTCCACATCGGGGTGGCACGTACCTGCCTCATGATCAACCAAGCCAAAGGGCCGCCGCCCGAGGCCGTGATGGATATCATCCGTAAGGCCGAGCTTGAATTTGTGGGGACGGTGCTTGAGGATGATACCCTGTACGAGTACGATCTCAACGGGCAGCCAACCATTGCAATGCCCTTGGACACGCCGGCCGTTAAGGCCGCGTTCGCCATTTTTGATAACCTGCTGAGCTAATTTGGATCCCGGGGTGGTGATGAAGTCTACCGGTTTTTTATATGACGAGCGGTTTTTCAATCATGTCACAGGCCCTTACCATCCGGAGGTTCCCGAACGGCTGACGGCCATCTATCAGGGGATTGAGCAGAAGGGTCTGCTGGAGCACCTCACCATCATTCCGGCCCAGCCGGCTGATCGCATGTGGATCGAGTTGGTGCATGACAAGACATATGTCGACCGGTTTGAAGCGGCCTGCCGCAACGGCCAGACCACCTTCGACAGCCCCGACAATCAGATGGGACCGGAAACGTTTCCGACCGCCCTTCTGGCGGTGGGCGGGGTTCTGGACACCATTGACCGCATCATTGCCGGCGAAATCGATAACGCCTTCTGCGCCGTGCGGCCGCCCGGCCACCACGCTGAGCGGTCCAAGGCCATGGGCTTCTGCTATTTCAACAATGCCGCCATTGCCGCGGCCTACCTCCAGACCAAATGGTTCCTGCAACGCGTGGCCATCATCGACATCGACGTTCATCACGGCAACGGCACCCAACATATTTTTGAAGAAGACGACACCGTATATTACTATTCGATTCACCAGCATCCGTCTTTCGCCTATCCGGGGACCGGCCGGGCTTTCGAGAGCGGGGAAAAGCGCGGGCTTGGCTATACCTGCAATTCCACCGTTCTGCCGGGCCAGGGCGACACCTTCTACCAGGAAGCCATCGCCAGGGACCTGGTGTCGGCCATGCAGCGTTTCCGGCCGGAATTCATCATTGTGTCCCTCGGTTTTGATGCCCATGTGGATGACGACATGTCGGATGTGGCCCTTTCCACGGAAGGGTATTCGTGGGTGATGGAGCAGATCGTCGACCTATCGATGCGTTATGCCGACGGGAAATTGATCTCCATTCTGGAAGGGGGGTATGATTTGCCACGCCTTCCCGAATTGGCCGGTAACCATGTTCAAATTCTGCTTAACGATTAGGGGGCACCGCCCCGGCATGCAGGGCACGGCACCGTGCGCTTGCCAATGGAGGACGTGATGTTTGTCAGCAAATCAATGACCGCAAAGGTAATTACGGTCCGCCCGGAAACCAGCATTATTGAAGCCCGGGCGCTCATGAAAGAACACCATATTCGCCACTTGCCCGTGGTCGAAGAGGACGCTGTTCTCGTTGGTATCATTACCGATCGCGACATTCGCAGTGCTTTGCCGGCCGCGTTCTATGCCAAAAGCGATACCCACCCGGAAGCCGGAGAGGCGGCTGCCATCAAGGTGGGGGATATCATGACCGCCAACCCGCACACGGTCTCGCCGGAAGATACCATCGAAGATGCCCTGCTGCAGATTCAAACCATGCGGGTCGGCGCTTTCCCGGTGGTGGACCGCGAGGGACGGCTGCAGGGCCTCATCTCCGTGCGTGATCTATTGCGGGCGTTTATTAACGTGCTGGGAATCGAAGAGCCGGGTACGCTGCTGGGCATTCTGGTGGAAGAAAAGCTGGGTCAGATGAAAATCATCGTCGATGCCATTACTGAAGAAAACATCTCTTTCGGATCCATTCTCGTGGCCCGTCACTGGGAATCCAATATGCGGGCGGTGTTTCCTTATCTCCTGACCAACAATGTCAGCCGGGTCAAAAAGAAACTGGCCGGTCTCGGGTTCACGATTCTGGACCCCATGGAATGGACCATGGATCGTTTGCCGCAACATGACTGAAACGAATGGTCCTGTCAGATCGACGGCGGCTTATCGGCCACCGTATGACGAGTTGTTTATCTACTATCTGGAAGGGCGCGTTTCGGAATCCGCATTGACCGAACTCCCGGCGTATATCGGCACCTGGGAGGAAGAGAACTCTTCTTTTATTTTCTTTTCGACCGCTGCCGAGCCGGTTATCGATGGGGTGCTGCAATCCCAGCCGTCCCTGACTCTGATCGACCGCTACCAGATGCGCTATGAGGACTGGCAGGGGGGGCGTGTTGAGGCCTTTCGCAGCGGGCGCTTCCATGTCCAACCGCCCTGGGAAAGCGCCGGTGCCGAAAGGCCCCCTGCTGGACCCAGGCGCGCCGACGAGATTGCGCTTACCCTCGATCCGGGCGTTGTCTTCGGCACCGGTACACATCCCACCACGCGGGATTGCCTGGCCGCGCTGGAAACGCTTTATGGCAACACCCCCATTGAAACCGTTTTGGATCTGGGAACCGGCACCGGTATTCTGGCAATTGCGGCCGCTTGCTTAGGCAGCCGGCGTGTCGCTGCAGTAGATTTCAATCGTCTGGCGGTTCAAACAGCCCGCCACAACATCCGTCTGAACGGCGTCGGCGACCGGGTGCTTCCGGTTCAGGGACGTGCGGAGCAGCTGGTGGCCAGTCCTGCCGATCTCGTTGTTGCCAACATCCATTACGATGTCATGCAATGGCTGTTGCAGCACCCCGGGTTTTGGGAAAAACGGCACTGGATCCTGTCGGGCCTGCTGCGCAGCCAGGCCCGGGAAGTGGAAAATCTTATCGACGGCAGGAGCGGCGGCATTGTCAAGCGTTGGACGCACGATCATATCTGGCATACCTATCTCGGCACCAATGCCTTGGATTGAATCGCGTGACACGGGTTGTAAAACGTTGCGGATCGATGCCGGGCCTGTATTACGTGTGCCAGGGCAATTGAGGCCGTAATGGACAGCTTGATTCAACAAACCGCAGAAGCGCTCGTGAAGGCGCGCAGCGCCGTGGCGCTCACCGGTGCCGGCATTTCCATTGAAAGCGGCATCCCCCCCTTCCGGGGGCCGGGAGGACTGTGGGAAAAGATGGATCCCATGGCAGTTGCCCATATCGATGCGTTTCGTCGCGACCCGGAAAAGGTCTGGAACCTGCTTCTCCACGGGATGCAGGCGCTTTTAACGACGGCGCGACCCAATGACGGGCACGTCGGACTGGCCCGTTTGGAGCAATGGGGCTATCTGCGATCAGTCATCACCCAAAACGTGGACGGCCTGCACCAGGCGGCCGGGAGCCGTGACGTCATCGAGTTTCATGGCACCTTTGCCTGGCAGCGCTGCATGGACTGCGGGCGCCGCTGTGAAACCGGTCGGGTAGATTTGTCAAAGATCCCGCCCCGTTGTCCCTGTGGCGGTATTTACCGACCGGACTGCGTGTTTTTTGGCGAAATGATTCCGCCCCAGCATTTGGCGCGCTCGCAACAACTTGTGGACGGGTGTGATGTCCTGCTGGTGGTGGGCACCTCCGCGACGGTTCAACCGGCCGCCATGATGCCGCTGTTGGCCAAGGAAAATGGGACCCAAGTGATTGAAATCAATCCCGAGCCCACACCGCTTACCGGCCGGGTCAGCAACTACCTGATCCAAGGCGGTTCGGGAGCCGTCCTCAACGATATCCTGGCTTGTGTCGCCAAGTTGCGCGCACCGTCCTAGCGAATGGGAATCTTTTACTGATAGGCGCCATGCCCCCAGCGGAGCGTGATCGATCGATATGGAAACAGGAGCCCGCCGACGCACGTGGATTGAAACACTCAAACTGGTGCCGCCGTCGCTGTCGGACAATACCGCTGATCAAGAGCGTTTCTTCACAGCGCTGCAGAAACGGCTCGGGACCACGGCCGTTCACTTGGATTTGGATCTCGCCAGAGTGTTGCCGGACTTGCTGCGACGATGGGACTATGCCCTGCGCTGCGTGCTTATCCGTGACCGCGAAATCTGGCACGTGTGTGGTCTGACCGGGGCGGCGGATCCCCGCCCCTTTTGCGGCCTGGCCATCGATCTCGGCACCACGCGCATTGTGCTCAGTCTGCTGCATCTTGAAACCGGCCAGGTCCTCCAGGAGGATTCCTTCGACAATCCCCAGGGGACCATTGGGCCGGACGTGCTGACCCGGGTCCACCACGCCGATCAGGATGGGGGGCTGGGCCACCTCAACCACTTGGTGGTCGAGGGGCTGAATCGGATGATCGGGTGCCTCTGTGAGCGTGCCCGGATCGAGAAGGATCGCATTGTCTTGCTGGCCCTGGCGGGCAACACGACCATGACGCACCTCTTCATGGGGTTGTCTCCCCACTGGATTATCCGGGAGCCCTATATCCCGGTGGTCAACCGGCCGGGTATCCCCTCCGCCGCAAGACTGGGTCTGGATGTTGCCGCCGGTGCCCGTATTATCATATTTCCGAATATCGGCAGTTATTTCGGCGGGGACTTGATTGCCGGTATTTTGTACAGCGAACTGGATTGCCGTGAGCAGCCGGCCCTGCTGGTGGATGTGGGCACCAACGCCGAGGTTGTGCTGGGTGATCAAAACTGGTTGATTGCCTGCGCCGGCGCCGCCGGGCCGGCATTGGAGAGCGGTGTCAGCCGCATCGGCACGACGGCGCGCCCGGGGGCCATCGATCAGGTCCGAATTCGCGGGGCAAACCGTCGTTTTGAGATGCGGACCATCGATAACGCACCTCCCCTGGGGATATGCGGGTCGGGTGTCATCGACCTGGCAGCCCAGCTTTTTACCAGCGGCATGATCGATATCCAGGGGCGTTTTGTGCCTGCCGCCTGCGGGGAGCGCCTGATCAAGGCCGATGGGGAGCGGCAGCTTGTCATTGCCGAGGCGGATACAACCGCTACCGGAAAGGCACTGACCATCAGCCAGTCGGACCTGGACAGCTTGATGCGATCCAAAGCGGCCATGTACACGATTCTTGAAACCATCACGGAGGCCGTGGGCATGACGCCGCAGCAACTGACGACGTTTTTTGTCGCCGGAACGTTCGGGGCTTTTATCGACCCCCGGTCGGCCATCACGATCGGCATGCTGCCCGACCTGCCCCTGGCGTGTTACCGGACACTGGGGAACAGTTCTCTGGAAGGCGCCAAAACCGTGTTACAACAACCCCAAAGTCTGGAGCGGATCGACCGTATTCGGGATCGCATCACCTACATGGAACTCAATGTCAATCAGGCCTTCATGAATCGTTTCAGTGCGGCCAAATTTTTGCCCCACACGAATCCGGGATTGTTCCCGTCCGTGGCCACTCCCTCGTCGACCCGGGCCGCGGGTGTTTGACCGGCGCGATGGTCTGAGCGCAGGCGCAAAGAACCCCAAAAAAAGGTAACAGGATGGCGAAGCTCTATATATTCACCAAAAAGGGACGCAGCGAATACAACCTGGTGGATCACAACGTGATTGGCCGGCATCCGAAAAACCGGATCAAGATTCTGGAAGCCGGCATATCCAAAGTCCACTGCCTGATTGCCTCCGAAGAAAATCAGACATTTTCCATTCGCGACCTGGGCAGTCGCAACGGAACTTATATCAATGGCACCCGGCTTAAAGGCAAAATGTTTCTGAAAGATGGCGATGAAATCAGAATGGGCCATACCCTTTGCCTGTTTCGTGAGCAAATGGAAGCACGCCGCGTCAAATGGTGTGATGATGATAAAGACGCCATCAGGGAAACTATTCTCCACAAGGTCGCCCCGCAGCAAATGAATAAATTCTTTCCCGAAACCAATATTATCGACGAAGAGATGCTGCGGGCGGACTATGAACGTTTGCGTATTTCTTTTGAACTTCAGCGGGATATCGGTTTCGATTTGCATGTCGATTTTATATTGGGCCGGGTGCTGGATCGCGCCTTTGAGGTGCTGGCTTTCGATCAGGGCGTTGTTCTGCTGCTCGATCCGCAGGGCGAGTTTGCGATTCATGCCTATAAAACCAAGACACTGGGGGACGAATTGATCATTTCACGCACGCTGGCAGACCTCGTGGCCGATGACGGTCAGGGGGTGGTGTTAATGAACCCGAATCCTTCCGCTGGCCGGGAGGCCCCCGAGTTCATCGAAACGCCGGTGCAGACGACCCTGGCGGTCCCCATTCTGGATGAACACGACTTGCAAGGGGTGATTATTCTCGATCGCTGGGCGGCCTACCACCCCTATCGCGAGAAAGACTTGAACCTGTTATCCAACGTGGCCAATAAAACCGCCTTGTTTATACGCAATTCGCAGATTGCCAAGAGTGTGACACGGGAGTCCTTGGAGCGCGAGCGTTTTCGGAAGATCTTGTCTCCCGAGATGGCGGAGATGGTCGTTGCCGGACAGCTGAAGGTGGACCTTGAAGGAATGCAGCATGCGGCCACGCTGTTGATGGTCAATATGATCGATTTCAACGCCCAGACGGGTGCATTGGATCCCGAAGGGCTGATTGAATTTCTCAACCGGTACTATGATCATCTGGTCGGGGTTGTTTTTCGACATGAGGGCATGATCGATCAATATCTTGGTGATCGGATTCTGGCCGTTTGGGGGGTTCCCCAGCCGCATGAAGACGACCCGCTGCGCGCGGTGACGGCGGCGGTTGAGATGCAGCAGATGATGGAAGCTATCAATCAGCAGCGTCAGAACGAGAATTTGGCTCTGCTGGAAATCGGCATCGGCGTCGCGACCGGGACGGTGGTGGCCGGCAGCCTCGGTTCCCAGAAAACACGGCGGTATTCGATCGTCGGGGAACTCGTTAATGATGTTCAGGCGATTTGTGCTTCAGCCCGGTCGGAGCAGGTACTGATCAGTGAAAAAACGTTCCAGATGGTCCAGAAATCATTTGACATTGACGAGGCCCACACGCTTCAGTTGAGGGACCGTGCGGTCAAATGTTTCGAGATTATCGGCGAGCAGGAAGGCCGGCCCGCGCAGCCCTGGAGTTATTTAGGCTAACGCGTCCCAGAGGTCTGGTAACTTCTGGCGAAGGCCCCCGCCCCAATAGACGAAACCGGCACGACGCGCACGCTAAGCATCGTGGGGTTCCAAGAGAAAATGAGGAACATAGCGCGGATCGATATGATCCGCGTTGACCCGCCCGTAAGATTCTTCCAGTTCGACAAACAGGGTTTCCAGCGCGGGGCCGATGGATGCGGAAAGTTCCGCCGCCGTCTGTTCCGTGCGATCCGCCAGCCAGTGCAGAAAGTCCGACCGCAAGGCATCGTTGATTTTGTGGCGATTTTTGCTAACGGGGTCGGCCGTTGTTTGGAAAAGCTCCTGGAAAAATGGTTTGAAGGCCTGCGTGGTAAGATGCTGCACCGCTTCCGGCAGGGCCAGGCGGTGTCGCGCCCAGAGGGTCAGCAACAGGTTTTTATAGGAAAGAAAGCCGAATTGTGGCGGTGAGGCGAAGACCGGATTCATGCAATCCAGCAAACGGTCGAAATGCTGCACCTGGTCCAGTTGATGTCGGCTGTTTTTGATATCGTCCCTGGTGGCAAACTCGCGGTACATGGTTCCGCTTTGATAGTTGTCATAGAACAAGGGCCGTTTGATCAACAGGCCGCCGATAACGCCCAGCCAGGTTTCCCCCCAGAAGGTCAGTGGCAGGCCCTGGCGGGCAAACCAGCTATGGGGAACCCATGCTTCGGCCGCCTGTTTCAGTTCGACCGCCGCGCCGTATCCCAAGCGGAAAATGTCTTCCAGATGGTAACGGCGGAGACTGTCGGCGGCCGCAAAGGGCTGTGATGCGGTGCTCCTTGCCGCGTCTCCGAGTTTCTGCAGGCCGATGTGCAGGTAGCCACAGGCTTTTTGCGTAACCATGGCCAGCGCTTCCCGCTGTTCGATTTTGAGCCGATCGGCCACGATGATGCGATTGCACAGCGCGGCAAATTCTTCCTGCATAACATCGCGGTGTTCCGCCGCCATGGTCTGCAGCGCTTGGGCGAAGAGACTGTCCGGCGGCAAAACGGTGATGGGGACTAACGATAAATGGTAGTTTCTCCCATCCGACAGGGGCTTTTGGCGGTGTGCCCGGTGCTGAAATTGCCGGAGATTGATGTATTGATAAAGGCCCACCGCCTCTTCAAAGGGCAGAAACCCTTTTTCCGCCAAACGCACATTGCGTTGACGGTAGGCTTCTTCTTCCATTTCGGCGGGCAAAACAGTGGCAGCCTCCATCAAAATGGCCTGAAACCTGACATGGTCCACCTCTGCCAGGCGGTCCAGCAGATTTTTTACCATGTCGTGATGCTGCTCAGAGGGTTGCTCCGGGGTGTCGGCAGAGGGGCCATGGATAATGCGGATATAAAAAACATGGTCGTAGGTAAAGAAACCCGGGCCGAAAATGGAGGGGTCCTGATCGTGCTCCAGGATCTGGACCTCGATGGATTGCAGCAAAAAAAATTCGATCAGGTCCAGTTTTTCCGTCGTCAGCCAGTGGATCATGCGGTCGTGCGATGGGTCGGACTGCAGGAAGCGCTCCAACCATTCCCCGATGGTGTCGATATGCAAGCGGTCTCGCTGCCAGATCTCCTGATCCAGCAGGTACTCGAGCTGTTTGCCGGAGGCGAGCGCTATCAGGGGCAGCGCATCCTGGGGCCCGATTTCATGAATCAGGAAATAGAGGTCTTCCTCGGGAAAGGCGTGCACCAGGGCCGCCGGTTGGGGGTAGGTCAATATCTGGTCCAGCGCTTTTTCCGGTGGCATCGCCAACAGTCGCGACCGGGTTTCCATGAGTGCCCGTTGGCGTTCCTCATGGATCTTCGAGGTCGTGAGCTCTTGTGTCATGACGGGGTGTTCCTTCCTCTGCGCTATAAAAGACGGCACCTTTCTCAGGCCGCGGTGCGTGGCGTTTGGCTGCGGCGAATCCGCAGCAGCATCAACAGGCCCGGAAGTGCAATCAGCGTACAGAAAATGAAATAGCCTTCCCACCCCATGGCTTTGGCCATGAAACCGCTGCCCGCGGAGACCACGACGCGGGGGACACCCATCAGACTGGTCAGGAGGGCATACTGGGTGGCGGTGAATTTCTGGTTGGTGATGGAGGCCATAAAGGCGGCATAGGCGGCCGTACCCATGCCACTGCTGAGATTTTCAAAGGCGATGACCCCCGCCAGGGCCGGGACACTATGACCGATCTGGGCCAGGAGGGCAAAGCCGGCCGTTGAAAGTGCCTGTAAGATGCCAAATAGCCACAGGCTCCGATAAATACCTACTTTAAGCATGATCATGCCGCCGGCCAGGCTGCCGGCGATGGTGGCCCAGAATCCAAAGAGTTTTACGATGGAGCCGATTTCGGTTTTGGTAAAAGTGATATCCAGATAAAAGGGCGTGGTCATGGTGCTGGCCATGGTGTCGCCGATTTTATAAAACAGGATAAACGCCAAAATCCAGATGGCTTCCGGGCGACTGAAATATTCGACAAACGGCTGAATAATGGCTTCCTGCAGGGTTTGCGGGGTTCCTTTGGGGGTTTCGGGTTCCGGGGTCAGAAGGGTGGTCAGGATGCCCGGCAGGAGGCATGCGGCCATGATCAGGTAGACCATGGAGAATGGAATGTGGTCGGCCATAATGAGCCCGCCGCCTGAAGCGAGCAACATGCCGGTACGATACCCGTTTATATACAGCGAAGAGCCCAGCCCCAATTCCTCATCGGCCAGATCTTCCCGCCGGTAAGCGTCGACAACGATATCCTGGGACGCGCTGAAAAAGGTGACCCAGAAAGCGGCCAGCGCCACGACCCAGGGGTGTTGGGCCGGATTCGTGGCGGACAGGGCGATGATGGCCAGCACCAGGGCGGTTTGGGCTATCAGCAGCCACCCCCGTCGCCGGCCGAAGAGCGGTATGGTGTAGCGGTCCAGCACCGGCGCCCAGAGAAATTTAAGGGTGTAAGGCAGGCCCACCAGGGCCATGAGCCCGATGACAGCCAGATCGACGCCCTCCTCTTTCATCCAGGCTTGCAGCACGGAAATCGTCAGCAGCAACGGCAGTCCGGATGCAAACCCCATAACAAGGGCCACCAACATGCGTCGGCTGGCAAGAACGCGGAGGAGAGCGGGCGTAGGCATGGTTTGCAAAGCGCCTTTATGCAACAGGGGGTTGGAAACGATAATGGGTGCCGGTTGGTTGACCGACACCCACGACGAGAATGCCGGGTTTTACCGTTCGGCGGTGCTGGCGATCAGCTGCGCTGGCGTGACAACAGGTCCAAATTGGTTTTTCAGGCGGGTCAATCCCTCCTGCTGGGCTTCCAGGACCTTGAACAGTTGGACCGGAATCTGCTCTTCCTTGCGATACGCCTCGATTTGCAATTCGAGCCGGCTCAGGATGTTGTCGATGTACAACGAGAACTGCTGGTTATAGAGGGACTCCGGATAGGCTTTATCGATGATCGCGCTGAAGAGCGTCTTCAGATCGTCGTAACGGGGCACGTAACCGATGGGGGTTTCGATGGCCTCTACTTCGCCGTGCGCGCGGCGTTCCAGCCAGGCTAGCCAGACTTTGACATCTTTTTTTTCCCCTAAGAGCTTCGTGCCCTCACCGCCGCGCGCCTGGTGGGTGAGAAAATAATTCAGGCCGGCCATCACGGGACGTTTGTCCGCCGCGATCCGGTCACTGCCGAAAAAGCGGAACTGGGCATCCATGTAATCTCCCAGCGCGCCGGGAATAAAGGGCGCATTGGCCCAGGGGGCCCGCTTCACGCCGGTGGCGCCGACCTCGGTCGCCGTGGCGGCGGACACGATGCAGGCGCCGATAACGACGCCCTCTTCGGCATTGCGCGCGGTCCAGACCGGCGGCATGGTGTTGCTGTCGCGCCCGCTGTAGGTAATCACGCGGGTTTCCACCCCCGCGCCATCTTCGGCGCGTTCCGAATAATTGCCCAAAGCGGTGGATGCCAGTGTGCAGCGGGCGTTGGGGTGGGATATGGGGATCGGCTTACCTTCGGCATCGGTCAGGCCTTCTTCCCAGGCGCCTTGAAAATTAATCCCCTTGGTGGGGTGGGGTTCGCCATTGCCCTTCCAATGGGGCACCCCATCTTCGCCGATGAGGACATTTGTCCAGATGACTTCCGTGCCCGGTTCCCGCAAACAGTGCATCAACATGGGGTCGCCGTCCCAGTTGACATCCTCCACAATACCGAAAATACCGCATTCCGGGTTGGTCGAACGAATGCCGCCGTCTTCCGCGATCCACATCTGGGCCAGGTCGTCGCCCACAAAATGATTGCCGGCCATGGCCGTGGTGGTTTTACCGCAGCCGCTGGGGGCGGCTCCGGTGACCCAGGTAATGCGGCCGCCAGGCCCGTCGATGCCGGTAATGAACATGTGTTCGGCCAGCTCCTGCCCGCGCTTTTCATAGACGGACCGATCCACCGAGAAACGGTGGTTGCCTTTTTTTAAAAGCAGGGTGTTGCCGGCATAGGTGCACTTGAAGCTGTAGGTGGTGCGGTGGCTGCGATCCATAAAGACCCGGGCATTCGGCAGGTCTTCGGGTCGGTTCAGGCCTTCGCTGTGGATATTGGTGTAAAAATGTCCCTGTCGGGCCACTTCGTGGTCGAACTGATCAAATGCGTTGCGGTACAAAATTTCGGCACTGTGGGAGACATAGGCGGAACTGGTTATTTCCAGGGCCGGGTTCGATACCGGGGAACCGACCGGTCCCCGGAGGTAACAGCCGATGATCATGGTTTTGCCCTGCATGATGGCCGTCATTTCCCGTTCAATTTCTTCCAGGGCATCCGATCGCAGTTTCTTGAGGGCCAGGGAGCTTACGGCTTCATCGGGATCGATGATATAAAAGGTTCTGTCAATAATACGCCCCTGCTCTTGTTTGAGGTCGTAGTGGATGGTGTGATCCGGCATGGGCAGCGCCTTCTCCTCGCCTTTTTCAAGGGCATGGCGTTTGATCCATTCCCGGTCTTGCGGTGTTCCGGCATTGACGAAAACGGCGGACGGATCGCACATGGCAATGGCATTGGCGATTTTTATCAGGATGGCGGGGGTTTTGAGTTGCTGAATCTTGGCAAGATTCGTAGCGTCCAGCCGCGTTTCAAACAGATCCCGAGCCGCATCGGCCGTTTCAATATGGCCGAGCACTTGCGCTATATCAAAGCTGTTCTTTCCCTTGGTCATGATGGTCTCTCCCTGCAGACGTTAGTTGGGCGGCGAGATATATTGTCGGTGCGGTGCGGTCGCCATTCGATTTTACGTTGCGGCATTCCCTTTTGGTCTGTTGCGTGGATGACGGTCTGGTTTTAGGCCGATCCGTCGTTGTTTTCGGACACACAGCTGGTGCGGACAACGATCGGCATATGCTGCCGGATCCATTCCAGGGCTTTATCAAACTCTGCTTGCAGTTCGCGCAAGGCTTTCCCGCGATGGCTGACAAGGCTTTTTTCGGTCATGGTCATCTGCGCAAACGTTTTATTGAGCGGCGGATAGAAGAAAATGGGATCATATCCAAAACCATTTTCCCCCCGGGGTTGGTCGGTGATCCGTCCTTCGCAGCGTGCTTCGTAGGTGAGCGCCGGCCCTTCGGGAACGGCGATGGAAATCACACATTCAAAGGCGGCGGCACGGTGGGCTTGCCCTTCCATGGCCTGGAGCAGTTTGCTGCAACGGTCCGCATCCGAGGCGTTTTCACCGGCGTAACGTGCGGAATACACGCCCGGGGCGCCATTCAATGCTTCGACCACCAGCCCGGAATCATCGGCCAGGGCGGGGAAACCAAGAACGCGGGCCGCAAAATAGGCTTTTTTATAGGCATTATCGTCGAAGGTGGCACCGTCTTCCTCGACTTCCGGGATGGGTCCGAAATCATCTAAATTACGGATTTCGATCGGGAAATCTTTCAGAAGGTCGCGAATTTCGGCGGTTTTCCCCGCATTGCGGGTGGCCAGAACAAGGATGAGGGGCGTCTCCATAGGATGCTCACTACCAAATTATATCGATCATTTAAGCGATTGACGAAATCCTTATCTTTAAATCAGCGGCATTGCTTTGTAAAGTGCTTTCAAGCCGCATCAGGGCGTCCGTCGGGTGACGGCCCATGAGAAAGGACTTTACAGTGGATTCGGGGCTGTTATAAACGATAAGCTTTATTTTTCAATCACAGCCGGTTCTCGCCGACGTGTTTTATCAAATGCCGTGACCCGGTGTCATTTTAGGGGAAAAGGATTCGCCATGCATAAATTGCTGACAAACCAGCCTGGGCAGAAAGTCCTCCTGCTTGGCAATGAAGCCATTGCCCGGGGAGCCCTGGAGGCGGGTGTTGCCTTTGCCGCCACCTATCCCGGCACGCCGTCCTCGGAAATATCGCTCAACCTTTTCCAGGTGGCGCAGGAAACGGACCTGTATTTCGAGTACAGCACCAATGAGAAAGTGGCGCTGGAGGTCGCGGCCGCCGCCGCCAACTCCGGCCTGCGCAGCATGTGCATGATGAAGCACGTGGGGGTCAACGTGGCGGCCGATGCCCTCATGACGCTTGCCTATGTCGGCACCCGGGCCGGTCTGGTGGTGATTTCGGCGGATGATCCCTACATGTTTTCCAGCCAGAATGAACAGGACAATCGTTATTACGGCAAACTTTCCGGACTGTCGATTCTCGAGCCATCGTCGGTGGAAGAAGCCAAAGCCATGGTCCCATATGCCTTTGACTTGTCGGAAACCCTCGGTGAGCCGGTCATTTTGCGAACCACCACGCGCATCAACCACTCCAATGCGGTTGTGACCCTGGGTGCCTTGCGCGCGCCCCAGACCAAGGGACGGTTCGAAAAAGACCCGTTTCACTATGTGACGGTGCCTGCCGTGTCGCGCCAACTGCATGCGCGTCTCCTGGAGAATATGGCCCGGGCCCAAGCACTGGCCGAAGAGAGCCCCTATAACTTTGAGGAAGGCAATGGGACCTGGGGGGTCATCTGTAATGGGGTGAGCTACACCTATGTGGCGGATGCCATCCAGGATCTCAAGGTCGAAGATCAGGTCCGGGTGCTGCGGATCGGGTTTTCCCATCCTCTTCCGGCGGAGCGCATCGGTACCTTTCTATCGGGTTGCGAAAAAGTGCTGGTGGTGGAAGAGGGCGAGCCCTACATGGAAGAGGCGGTCAAAGCCTTCGCCCAGGAAAGGGGACTTTCTTTGCCTATCAACGGCAAGGGGCCGACCCTTTTTTCACGCCTCTATGAGTTCGACCCGGCCATGGTCCGCCAGAAATTGGCCGATTATTTTGGCATTGCCTGCCCGCCGTCGGCGGTCCCGGATTTGTCGGATGTGCCGGAAATTCCCCAGCGACCACCCACGCTCTGTGCAGGATGCTCCCACCGGGCAACCTTTTATGCCGTTAAAAAGGCCACCGAAGGTATGGATGTCATCCATCCATCCGATATCGGCTGCTATACGCTGGGGTTCCTGCCGCCGCTGTCCATGGGCGACTTTGTCATCTGCATGGGCGCCTCCACGGGCAGTGCCGGTGGGTTTGCCCAGGCCACATCCCAGAAGGTGGTGTCGTTCATCGGGGATTCGACCTTTTTTCATTCCGGCATTCCCGGTCTGATCAATGCGGTATTCAACAACCATGACATGACCCTGGTGATCCTGGACAACCGTACAACCGCCATGACGGGCCATCAGCCCAACCCCGGGGTGGACATGCAGGAACTCAAGCTGGAGGGTTACGGCCAGGTGGCCCTTGAGCCGCTGGTGAAAGCCATCGGGGTCCCCCACGTGGTCACGATTCGGCCCTACCAGCTCAAGAAAAGCATTGCCGCCATTCGTGAGGCCGTGGCATTCGAAGGGGTGTCGGTGGTCATTGCGAAGGAAAAGTGCGCCCTGTATGCCAAGGCCTTGCGCCAGCTGCGGGGCAAGCCCTTCCGTGTGTCGGAGCGTTGCCAGAATCACCGGGACTGCATCAGCGACCTGGGCTGTCCGGCCTTTTACTTGGAGGACGATCGCGTGCATATCGATGCGGATATCTGTATCGGCTGCGCGCTCTGCGCCCAGGTGTGTCCCGAAAATGCCATCGTGCCTGTGAAATCAACCTGACCGCAGGCTGTGGTCCAAGAACCAGGAGCAACTATGAAACCAACGCGTCTGATCATTGTAGCGGTTGGCGGCCAGGGCAATCTGCTGGCGTCCAAAGTGCTGGGCGAGGCGGCCCTGATGGCCGACATCCCGGTGCGTATGAGTGAAATTCACGGTATGGCCCAGCGCGGTGGCGTGGTGGAATCGGCCATGGTTTTCGGCGATGCGCGCAGTACGATCATTTCCGATGGCGAAGCGGACGTGCTTGTGGGGTTCGAGCCGTCCGAAACCCTGCGGGCACTGAACAAGTGCAATCCTCGAACCACCGTCATTACCAATATGGCCGCGCTGCCGCCGTTTACGGTGGCCATCGGCCGCGGGACTTACCCGGATCTGGACCATTTGAAACGCCTGATCACGGAAAAAACCGGCCGTCTGATCGCTTTCGATGCGGCCGAATTGGCCCGGGCGGCCGGCAATATCATGTCGGTCAACATCGTACTCCTGGGAGCGCTTTGCCAGACCGGCATTTTACCGGTTTCAGAGGATATGGTGCGTCGGGCCATCGAAACCCGAACCAAGGCCGCGTTTGTCGATACCAATCTCAAGGCGTTCGATTTGGGATATCAGGCGGCAGTTGCCTAACGGCGTTTACACCCCGTCGACAAGAAACGGTTTCTATCGACGGGTGAAGACCTGTTGCCTTGTGGAGAATATAGGAAATGCTTGAATAGAGCGGCTTTACAAAGAAAAGCCGCTGTGCCATACTGCGCCGGACATCAGCACCGGATGCGAATGGGTGCGGCCAAGCGCACGGACAAAGAATTTCAGCGCAACACCGGCGGCCCGGTTTGCCGGATCCCTCGCCATGCTTCGTGAACTCTCCATAAAAAAATTTGCCATTATCGACGACCTGCAGATACGGTTCGATGCCGGACTCACCATCATGAGTGGTGAAACCGGGGCGGGCAAGTCGATCATCATCAATGCCGTCCAGCTGCTGTTAGGCGCCCGGGCGACTGCCAAACTCATTCGCACGGGTGCGGATAGCGCGGAGCTGGAAGCTTTTTTCGATCTGGCCCCCACAGCCCCGGCAGCCGCGATCATGGAGACGCAGGGCTACAGCACCGAGGAAGGCCTTCTGATCCGTCGCATCATTTCACGCCATGATCGCCATCGCGTGTTTATCAACGGCCATATGGCCACCATGCAGGTGCTGCAGGCCATTACCGACAGTCTGGCCAGTATATCCAGCCAACATGCGCACCAGTCCCTTTTAAAGGAAGATTTTCATCTGGACATTCTTGATCAATACGGGAATCTCATGGACCGGCGTGAGGTGGTCGGCGGGATTTTCCGTGAGATCCTTCCCTTGCTCGAGGAGCGGGCGGCTCTGCTGGCCCAGCGTGATCGTCAGAACGAACAGCACGAATTGTGGCGGTTCCAGAAGGCGGAGATCGAGGCGGCCCAGCTGGTTCCCGGAGAAGATGAGCAGTTGGAGCAGGAGCGTGGTCGACTTCGCAATGCCCAGGAGTTGATCCAGATTGCCAACCACTGTTTGGAGAGCCTATACGGCGAGCAGGATTCGGTGGTGGACCGGCTGGGGATCATGCACCGCCAGCTGGAAAAAGCGGCCGGCATCGACGGCGAGCTCCAGGCGACGATGGCAAGTGTCGCGGAATTGACATACCAGGCGGAGGATGTCGTCGCAGGGTTGCGGCGTTATCTCCACCAGGTGGAAAGCGACGAGCATCGCTTGGAAGAGGTTGAGACCCGCCTGGATACCCTGAACCGGATGAAGCGCAAATACGGGGAAACCCTGGCGGACGTGATGAACAAATACGCGGCGATCCAGGCCGCTCTGTCAGGTCTTGAGAACGTGGCCGATCAGATCGACACGATAGACCAGCAGTTAGTGCGGTGCCACAAACGTTTGCAAACGGCGACCCGCGATCTGCATGATCAACGGAAGGCTGCCGCCGAAGACCTGGCCCGGGATATTGCCGATGAGTTGCACGCTTTAAAAATGCCGGGAACGCGGTTTGCGGTCACGCTTGAACCCGTGGCGGCGGATGAACGCACCCCGGCGTATTTGACCGTAGATGGTTGCAAGGCCGATGAACGGGGAACAGATCGGGCCGTTTTTCAGATTGCCCCCAACGTGGGCGAACACCTCAAACCTTTGGCAGCGATTGCGTCCGGTGGGGAACTGTCCCGGGTGGTTCTGGCCCTGAAGGCCATCCTGGCGGCTTCCGGATCATTGGAGACGGTTATTTTCGATGAAGTGGATGCCGGTATCGGAGGGGGCGTAGCGGAGATTGTCGGACAAAAATTAAAAGCGCTATCGGACCATCACCAGGTTATTTGCATCACACATCTCCCCCAGATCGCCAAGTTTGGTGATTACCATTTTAAAATCGCCAAATCGGTCAGCCGGGGTCGTACACGCACGACGATCGAACCACTCGATGCCGAAGAACGTTTGGAAGAAATGGCCCGGCTATTGGGCGGTATTAAAATTACCCGCAAAACCCTGGACCATGCCCGCGAGATGCTTTTAAAGGAGTAGGATTGTCACGGTTGCCGCTTGACAAGGCCGAATCGAAGGGCTTAATTAGGTTCTCAATATTATACATGAGGATAGTCTGATGCCAATATACGAATTTAAATGTTTGAAATGTAACGAGTTCTTTGAGTTCCTGGCGGTGCGTAGCGAAGATTCCATGGAAACAAAATGTCCCAAATGCGGCGCCGAAGATTTTGAGCGTGTCATGAGTACCACTAATTACGCCGTCAACAGCAGCGGCGGCCAGGGCCCCTCAAAACAAACCCGGACCTGCAGTGGCGGGAATTGCACCACGTATGACATCCCCGGGCCGTGATCACGGCCGTTTGTAGCGATAGCGTACGACGCTAAGGTGGCGTGCTCTTGGTCCTTGCAGTCGCGGCTTTCCGCAGATTGCAAATGCATCCGGTTCCCCGTTCGAATGCCAGCATCGAATGCGGACCGGATGTATGTTTTGCAGGTTGCCCGGCGGGGCACTCTGGAACGAATAACGGACTCAGGAGATCCGGATTGTCTGACCATGGGCCGGCCTATATGCGAGCGGATGCGCCGGAATTTCTGAAGCGGCGCGTTGTTGCCGCGCGCGAGCGGATGCGCCAATGCCATCTTTGTCCGCGGCAATGCGGCGTCAATCGACTGGCCGGTGAGACGGGGTTTTGCCGCACCGCCGAAAAGGCCTGGGTCGCCAGCTACGCGCCGCATTTCGGTGAAGAGGCCCCGCTGGTGGGTCGCCATGGGTCGGGGACTATTTTCTTCACGCACTGTAATTTGGGGTGCCGCTTTTGCCAGAACTTCGGCATCAGCCACGCGGGAGATGGACAGCCCGTAACGCATGCCCAGTTGGCCGCAATGATGATGCAGCTTCAGGATATGGGCTGCCATAATGTCAACCTGGTATCGCCTTCCCATGTCGTGCCGCAAATTTTGGCTGCGCTCGAGATAGCGATCGCCAATGGCCTGAATGTACCGATCGTATACAATACCGGCGGTTATGACGCACCGGACACGCTGGCATTGCTCGATGGGATCGTTGACATTTATATGCCGGACTTCAAATTCTGGGATCCTGCGTCGGGTCGCACATATTGCGGTGTTCCGGATTATCCGGAGATCGCGCGGCAGGCGCTGCGGATGATGTACCGACAGGTCGGCGAGCTAAAAACGGACACGGATGGTATCGCCCGCCGGGGTATGATCATACGACACCTGGTGATGCCGCAGGGGCTTGAGGAAACGCGGGAAATTCTGGCATTTATCGCCGAACAGTTGTCCCGAGATACATATGTGAATTTGATGCCGCAATATCAGCCCTGCGGCCAGGCCGAAGATTTCCCGGCGTTGGCGCGCGCGCTTAGCGCCCGTGAATTCAAATCGGCAATCGCGGCGGCACGGGCCGTCGGATTGCGGCATTTGGATTAGCGCCGGTGCGTTTCAATCGGATCACAACCGGTGTCGTGCCGGTGGCTGGGGAGGTATGAATGATTAATGGCGCTTGCCGGCCGGGAAGAAGGAGAACGTGTATTGGAGCAATTTTCCTGGCATTATGCCTTCATGCGGTTTTGGCCGGGACCGTTTGGGCGGAACGCATGTCCGTCAATGCCGAAAAAGCCAATATTCGTTCCGGCCCCGGTACGGACCAATATGATGTCCTCTGGGAAGTTGAGCGCTATCATCCTTTGGACGTTATCCGCACTCAGGGGGAGTGGGTGTTCTTTCGGGACTTCGAAGGCGATGAAGGCTGGATTCATGGCAGCCTTTTGGGTAAAGCGGCCACCGTCATCACGCGTTCTGACATGGTGAATATCCGCTCCGGTCCCGGTACACAGAACGACATTGTTTTCAAGGCGGAAAGAGGCGTTCCTTTTCAGGTCGTGAAGCGACAGGGCGATTGGATTCATATCCGCAGTGGGGCGGGCGATGAGGGGTGGATTCACAAAAACTTGGTCTGGTAATGAATTGGCTACAGCCGTGATGGTTTTGTGTGAGGTACCTCATCTTACCCGGATCGATGTCAAGAGAGGATATAGACCGTTATGAACAACGGTTTTTTTGAAGGGCGTGACGCCCGGTTGATCGTTGGCATCGGATCGGTGCTGGTGGATATTGTTGTGCCGACATCGGATGCGTTTGTCGGACGATCCGGCGTGCCCAAAGGCGGCATGGTATATTTCGATGCCGATACGATCCAGCAGGTTATGGAAGAGGCCGGCGGAAAGGCGCAGGTGGTTCCTGGTGGGGCGGCCTGCAATACCATTCTCGGAGTGGCCAGCCTGGGGGGGCAAACCCGTTTTCTGGGTAAACGCGGGCAGGATGAATTGGGCCAGTTGTTTGAGACGGATTTGAGCCGGCATCGTGTCGATCCCTTTCTCATCAAGGCACCTACGTCGACGGGACGCGTGCTTTCCCTGATAACACCGGACTCTCAACGCACCATGCTAACCTATCTGGGTGCTTCTGCCGAGATGACGCCGGCCGAAATCCCGGACGATGCTTTCGAGGGGGCAGCCATTGCCTTGATCGAAGGTTATCTGGTCTATAACCGTGATCTTTTCCTGCATGCCCTGCAAAAAGCCCGCAATGCCAGAGCCAAAATTGTGCTCGATCTGGCGAGCTTTACGGTTGTCGAGGAAAACCGGGATCTGTTGACCGCTGTTGTCGAGGAATATGTGGATATTCTGGTAGCCAATGAGGACGAAGCCGCGATTTTTACCGGTTGCCGCGATGAGACAGACGCTCTGTCGGCCCTGGCGGCCCTGGCGGAGTTGGCCGTCCTGAAGTTAGGCGCACGCGGTAGCATGATCGCCGCCAGGGGGCGTGTTTATCCTGTTGAACCGATGTGTGCAAATGATGTGGTGGATACAACCGGCGCCGGCGATCTCTGGGCAGCTGGTTTTCTTTATGGGCTTGTGCAGGGAATGCCGCTTGAGCAATGTGGAAGGCTGGCCTCGGCCTGCGGTTATGAAGTTTGCCGTGTGCTTGGCGCCACGATTCCTGAAACAGTTTGGCAGCGTATCCGTAATGACATTCATTAATGGTTGATCCGGGCGATCACACCACCTGAAGGAGAAATTCCAATGGCGCAGAAACGAATTTCAAGGGCGCGCAAGCGCGACCTCGAGCAACCCGATGAATTCCTCACATTGACATCCAGACTGCTGGATAAAATTCGGACTTATTGGAAACCGGTCAGCGCCGGTTTTGGCATTCTGATGATCATTCTGGCGGGCATTCTGGCTTTCGGCTACTTTAGCCAAAAGGCTGAAGCGAAAGCATTTGTGCTGCTTAACGAGACGATGCAGCGTTATGCGGTGGAAAGTGTCAAGCAGGATCCCCAGAAAGCTCTTGAAGCCGTCACACCGGATTTTGAGAATCTATTTTCCACTTACGGAAATCGTCAGGCGGGTATGGTGGGCCGACTCATTTTTGCGCAGATGAATTACCAGGCAGGCCAAATGGAAAATGCAATTTTGCAGTATATGGAAGCGGTGAAAATGTTTCCGGAGGCGTCTTATGCCTTGTCGGCTGCCTGGAGCGGCCTGGGATATGCGCAAGCCGCTGCCGGCCAGGACGAAAATGCAATAAATGCTTTTAAAAAGACCGCGGATGGGCAAGATGCGGTCTTGCAGGCCGATGCGCTGTATCAGCTGGCCTTGCTCTATCGGAAGATCGGGCAGGAGGCTGAATACGATAAGACCGTGGCGTCCCTTAAAGAAAAGTTCCCGGGGTTTATGTACGCTGAGATGTTGCCGCAATCTGCCGGCAGCTTAAGGCGGTGGAGGAAATAATCGTCGCTAAAAATACTGTATCATGGCGCTATCGTGACCCATCAGCTCAGATTATATTTCTTTAATTTTTGATTCAGGCCGCTTTTACCGATACCAAGAATTTCCGCGGCCCTGGTTTGAACATGGCCGGCCATTTTCATGGCGCGCAGGATCATTTTTTTTTCAACCATCGCCAATGTTTCATATAGCGTGGCATCTGCGGGGATGCCTTTAAGGTGCAATGTGTTGTGCACATGGTCCCGTAATTCGGTTGGCAAATCCCCAATGGTTATGGTCGGTCCGGGACAAAGGACCATCACCCGCTCAATGGTATTCTCCAGTTCGCGCACGTTTCCGGGCCAGTGGTAGTCCTGAAAAAGCCTTTCCACCGCAGGGTCGACTTGGGTAATGGCATTTCCAGCCGGGCGCTCCTTGCTGTATTTGCGGATAAAGTGATCGATCAGCAGGTGGATGTCTTCAGGGCGCTGTTTCAATGGTGGAAGTTGAATGCGAACCACATTCAACCGGTAAAACAAGTCTTCCCGAAACCGGCCCTCTTCGATTTCTTGCTTCAAACTGCGATGGGTTGCCGCGATGACACGGATGTCCACGGGAATGGGCAGCGTGCCGCCAACACGTTCAATCGTTTTTTCCTGAAGAACCCTTAAAAGTTTGACCTGCAGGCTGGGAGGCAGTTCGCCTATTTCATCAAGGAAGATCGTGCCGCCATCGGCCATTTCAAACCGGCCCTTTTTGCGAGAAATCGCTCCCGTAAATGCCCCTTTTTCATGCCCGAAAAGTTCGCTTTCCAAAAGGTTCTCAGCCAATGCGGCACAGTTGACGGCAACGATCGGCTTATTGCGGCGTGGGCTGTTGAAATGAATCGATTTCGCTACCAGTTCCTTCCCTGTGCCGCTTTCACCCAAAATGAGTACCGTGGCCGATGCCGGACCAACCTTACGGATGGTTTTAAAGACATTTTGCATGGCTTGGCTTTTGCCAATGATGTTGTCGAAGCTATACTGGTGTTCAACCTCATGCTGGAGGCGCTGGTTGTCTTTGACGAGGCGGTGCAACTCAACCGCTTTGTTCGCGTACATCACCAGACGTTCGTTCTCGAAAGGTTTGAGAATGAAGGTATAGGCGCCTTTCTGCATGGCTTCCACAGCTTTATCAACCGTGCCGTGGGCTGTCATAAGAATCACCGGCAAGTCCGGCTGACGCCGTTTGATTTTCTCCAGCAGGGCAAGCCCATCCATGACCGGCATTTTCATATCGGTGATAACCAGGCTGATCTCTTCCCTTTCGATCACCTCAAGGGCCTTCGCCCCACTATTGGCAACAAAGGTTTCAAATCCTTCCTCTTCGAGAACGGCATTTAAAACCGCCGTGTAGTTTTTTTCATCATCAACGACCAGTATCGATTCCATCGTCAAGTCTCCCGGTAGAGCGGCAGCAATATCTCGACCAGCGCGCCCCCTGAGGCGGCATTTGTGATCGTAATCAGCCCGTCATGAGCTTCAATAATTTGTTTCACGATACCCAGGCCTAAACCCGTACCTTTTTCCTTGTGGGTAAAGAAGGGGTCCCAAATTTTATCACTTATGCTGTCATCGATCCCAGGCCCGGAGTCGTGCAACGTCAGCTTCACCTGAGAGAGGTGTTCGGCTAAAACAATGTCAATCCAGCCGTCTTTTTCAATAGCCTGCATGGCATTGATGAGCAGATTAAGCAACGCTTGATATAGCATGTCGCTATCAATCAATACGTCGCCTATGACAGGGTCAAATTGCTTATGGATGATGATACGACACGCGTCGAACTCTGAATGAAGATGCCGCAGGGTCTTTTCAATAATGGGTTGAATGCGTCCTGGCCTCAAGTCGGGTTGATGCGGACGGGCAAAGTTCAGGAAATCGGTAATAATGCCGTTTAGCCGCGAGGCCTCCTCGACGATAATTCCCGGCATGGGGTTGTCAGGATCCAGTCGATGGATTTTTTTTTGAAGTAATTCCGCAGAACTTTTGATGATGCCCAAGGGATTGCGGATTTCATGAGAAATACTGGCGGTCATTTCACCGAGGCTCGATAAATGTTTGGCGCGTGCCAGTTGCTCTTCGAGCCGTAAGCGTTCCATAGCGCGCTTTTCAATAATATCTTCTCCTCTCCGTACAACCAGAAGAAGTATGAGAAACAATAAAAGCATGACTGCGGTTGACGTAAGAATGACACGTATTTGTACACGGAAAATAGCTTGATACTCAGAGGAAATGTCTTGTACAAGCTCGACGACCCCCAAAACCGGACCGGGCGAACGCGATAACGGTTTTTCGGCGCGGAGAGGGGCATAGGTGATGATGCGGCTTTCATCGGGAATGCCGAATAATAATTGAATAAAATTGCCGCGCTGCTCGAGGTGGGTCCGCCGGAGCCCTTTGAGAGCATCCTGATAATAAGTTCCGCCAGCATTTTGTTTGCCAACCACTTTTTGGTCAAGACTGTATGAAATGGTATTATCCAGATCGTAAATATTGACACTGTCAACATTAAAGCTGTGCAAGGTGCTTCGGACCACCTTGTCCATCAGTTCAAATTGCTCATTTTCGCGTAAATGGATATTGCCGTGTTTTAGAACGGTAGGAATAATAAATTGCAGAAAAATCTGATGATTTAAATTTTCAATAAGCAGGAGCGCATAGTCCTCACTTTTTTTCAGCTGCATTTGCCTGGCCCAATGGATATTGAGGCCAGAAAGAATGATCGCACCGGCAAAAATAACAATGAGGCTGGTCATGGTAAAATATTTCACCAACCTGAATGGTTTGCTGGGTTCCTGAATTTTTGAAGGGTGGCGATAGTTCATTCGAAGACGACCACATTTGGTAAGGGTTTGTATGT
Source organism: Deltaproteobacteria bacterium (assembly GCA_020444045.1). Taxonomy (GTDB): domain Bacteria; phylum Desulfobacterota; class Desulfobacteria; order Desulfobacterales; family UBA5852; genus JABZFP01. The sequence goes on along the minus strand of JAHLLS010000002.1, from coordinate 360,181 downwards.
CAGATAAAGGCCTCTGCCAAGCATTTGGTTCTTAGAAGAAAGGTTTAAACCATTGTTCAGGCGGTTGACAATTCAGCACTGCCTTTCTGTTTAGAGATCAGACGTTTAATCTTGTTTAGCCTGAAAAAAAAAACTTGTCCACTCCGAGTTTAGGACCTGAGTGTCGGCCACGATCAATGCCTATGAATCTAATTTTGTATAAACTATTATGCGATTCTGGCCGAAGAGGGATGGTAGCGGTTGGTGATTATGGTCGTTTTCCGCCAGCAGGCCCAAATCACTCGTTACATGGCACAAGATGTAGTGAAGTTATGGTAAAAAGCACACAATATTTAGTAACTACACATAATTATATATAAATCTCGTATAATTTCCTTGACTTCAAAGGAGCAGGGTGTAAATCAAAATAACAGGGTTGAAAAAGAAGAATAAACTTAAATTCAAAAATTGCGTAGAAAATATATGGGCGGCAAAAATTCTTTAAAAAAAGTACGTGAGTCCCTTCTGATGAGCAAAGCGGAATTAGCCAGGGATGCAAATGTTTCACCAATTACGATTTCGCGAATTGAACAAGGACTTCCTTGTCGGATGGAAACCAAGCGGAAGATTTTACTGGCACTGGGCCTGAATCTTTCCGAAAAAGAAAAAATTTTTAAAGAATAAGAGAACTCCATGTTGTTTGGTAATAAAAATCATTTAGTTGGGCTGGATATCGGCTCCCGATCCATCAAGGCGGGAGAGGTCGTTGAGGGTAAAAAAGGTCTGGTCCTCAAAAAATTTGGCATGATCGATATCCCCGCAGGGGCGATCGAAGATAGCGCTATAAACGATCCGGAAGCGGTGGCCGAAGCAATTCAGCAATTATTCAAGACCTATAATATAAAAGAAAACAGTGTTGCCGTCTCCATCGGTGGTTACTCTGTCATTGTTAAAAAGATCAATGTCCAGACAATGCCCGAAGAGCAACTGCAAGAGACTATACAGTTTGAGGCGGAACAATACATTCCTTTCGATATTGCGGATGTTAATCTCGATTTTCAAATTCTGGGGGAGAGCGAACATAATCCGAATCAGATGAATGTTTTTTTGGTCGCGGCTAAGAAGGAAATGGTAAATGACTATATCAACCTGGTGAACATGGCGGGTTTGAACCCCTGCATCATCGATGTAGAGGCGTTTGCGTTGCAGAACATATTTGAATTGAATTATGACGCCCAGGATGAAAATATTGCACTGATTGATATTGGCGCCAGCAAAACTTCCCTCAATATCCTGAAGGGGGTTACATCGGTTTTTATGCGCGATGTGGCATTGGGATGTGGCCAAATCAATCAAAAAATTGTATCGTTGATTGGTTGCTCATTGGAAGAAGCCGAGCAATTAAAACAGGGTGACCAACAGGATAAGATTTCAAGTGAAGACCTAAAAAATATTATATCTACGGTGGTAGCAGACTGGTGTACGGAAATACGTAGAGCGTTGGATTTTTTCTACTCAACATATCCTGAAGACCAAATTACCCGTATTGTACTCAGTGGCGGCGGAGCCAATATTGCAGAGTTTCGTCAGCTCCTCGGCGCAGAAACATCGGCCCATGTCGAAATGGTCAATCCCTTTCAGAACTTGCATATCGACGATGATGCATTTGACTCGGCCTATATTCAGCAGATTGCACCACAAGCAGCTATCTGCATGGGACTCGCTATTAGAAGAGTTAATGATAAATGATACGTATAAATTTATTACCGTTTAGGGCCGCCCGCAAGAAAGAAAATATTCGCAGACAGGTATCGGTATTTTCCCTATGCTTGTTGCTGGTCATGGTTGTTCTTGTCTGGGTACATTTTTACTTGGCAAACAAGCAGACACATCTTACAACGAGTGTTTCCGATACAAAAAAAGAGTTGGCCCTCTATAAACAAAAAAATGCTGAAATTAGTGAAATTCGGAAAAAGTTAAAAGATTTAGAAATGCGGCAAAATGTGATTGAAGATTTAGAAAAGCAGCGATTCGAGCCGGTACACATCATGGAGGAACTAACCGATAAGATTGTGCCGGAGCGGATGTGGTTAACAAGGCTAAATATCAGTGGTAATCAAATGGATATTGATGGGATCGCGCTTGACAATAAAACGGTGGCGGATTTCATAGACAATCTTGAAAGTTTGTCCAAACTAAATGATCCAACTTCGCAGATGTATGAAAAGGTCCGTCTCAACAAGCTTCAACAAGAAGAAATACGTAGTCTTAATATGAAAAAATTTGAAATATCAGCGCTTAAAATGGTTAAGCTTCCTGAAGAGCCGGATGATAAAAAAAACAAACGAAAGTAAATAACGAGTAATCATAATGGCAAAATTCGGTAGTACCTCAAAACAACTGGATGCGGTCTTTGATCGCGTTAGCGAGCTATCGAAAGTTCAGCGCATCATGATCTGTGCTGGCGTGTTCATTATCATTTTTGTTCTTTTCTGGTTTCTCTCTTATTGGCCAAGATGGCAGAGCATTGGGAGACTTGACGCGGAGCAAAAACGACTCACAGCAGATCTCGCTCGCTCCAAAAAAAATGCACAACAACTTGAAACGTTGCGAAAAGAATTCGATTCAAAACAGCGGGAATTCAATCTTGTCATGAAATCTCTTCCGGAAAAGGAAGAGATCTCTTCTCTGCTTACAGGTGTATCACAATCCGGACAGCAAGCTGGACTGGACTTTTTACTTTTTCAACCGCAAGGAGATGTAAATAGGAATTTCTATGCAGAAATCCCGGTTTCGATAAGGGTCAGGGGCGGCTATCATAATGTTGCCCAGTTTTTTGACAAGGTAGCCAATTTGTCACGTATCGTGAATATTCGCAACATTCAGATTTCGCGGGATAAGACTGGAGATTTGACGACAAGTTGCGAGGCAGTGACCTATAAATTTATCGAGCCGACTCCAGAAAAAGTAGATCCTAAAGATAAAAAACTTAAGAAAAAATAACCATTCTATGGCAATGATTGTGCTGAAAATGACAATAAAGCGATCAAAGATGACCAGAATTTTAGTGACACATCGAATAGCTATGGTTTTAATGCTTATTCTTGTTCTCATCTTTACCGGTTGTGAGAATCAGAAAGGAAAAGGATCTATTAAAGATCCCGTCGTTACGAAGCAAATCGAAAAACAGTCCACAAATTTGTCTGCGAAGAAAAACACTCTCTTGCCGAATACCACAGACAAAGGTGCATCGACCACGACTGAAAATGCTATAGTTGTTGCGGCAGTAACAACACGCATGCCATATAACCCGGTCGGAAAAGTCGACCCCTTTGCACCACTATACAAAGAAGAAACTGAAAAGAAGGCTCAAGAAGTTGTAGTTAAACCCAAAGGTCCTGAACGACCACGAACGCCATTGGAAAAACTAGATCTTGGGCAGCTAAAACTAACGGCCATTGTTACCAGCAATGGATTTAAGCGGGCTCTGGTTGAAGAGGCCTCGGGCAAAGGCTATGTCGTAACGGTCGGTACCAAGATCGGATTGGAACGTGGCACCATTATTGAGATTGCGCAGGAACGTATCGTCATCGAGCATCAGAAAGAAGACGATTTTGGAAAAGCAACAAGTCAAAAACGTGAACTTAAACTTCAGAAACCGCCTGGAGACTAATTAGAATGCGCTTCATAGGTCTATCCTTGGTTAAATCTCGCAAAGCCGCTTTAATCTGCACCCTTCTATCGCTGGCATTGATATTTGCCAGTTGTGCTGGACAGACGGCGGTTAACTCCGTGGATAATTCCGGAAAAACAGAAATTAATCTTAAGCAGATCAACAACTTATCCATTACCGAAGATGAAGAGAAAGTCTATCTTTCGGTAGAGGGCAGTCCGGATCTGTTGTTTTCCGATATACGCAAATCAACGCCACCCGAAGTGACGTTTTACTTCCCAGGGACGCAGTTTGAGGGGGTTGAGCCGCAGTATGATATTGAGGTTGGCCCGGTCGCTACAATTAAGACATCTGAGGTCGTGGCAGATGGACATACAGCCAAAATCGCCGTAACCCTCACAAAAGACGCTGTTTATAGTGTCGACCAGAGCCAAACGGGAATGGTCATCGCCTTTTCTCGTGATACAGTGGAGGAGGAAGCCTTGCCGGTCGACGGCGGAGGTGACACACCAAAGGCACAAACCACAACCGAGGTGGATGAAGTTGTGGCCGCTCCAAAAGGGACCTGCATTGAAACCGTTAGTGTTGAAGAACGGGAAGATGGGATAGATATAACGATCCTGGCGGACGGGACGATTCAGGAATACTCGGCGTTTACAGTGGATAACCCGCCACGTATCGTTTTTGACATTTTCAACATGAGCAGCCCGTTTAAAGGCCTGCAGAAGGTTTTTGTCGATTCCAAATGGGTGACAGGTCTCAGGCATTTTTGTTATCCAGACAAATTGCGAGTTGTTTTGGATACCGATCGAAACTATATGACTGCCTTTGCCTCCAAGCCGGTCAGTAACGGCCTTATTATCAGCGTCAGCGAAGAGAAGCCAATTATTCGCGAAGACTTGATTGTCCCGGCGGTTGTAGAGCAGGTCGCCGATAGTGATGCTACGGCGGCTGAAAGCGATTCCAGCGAAGGCGAAAAGATTGCCTGGCTCAATAAAATTGAATTTACGGGTGCCGAAGGAGGCGAATCGGTTGTCAGCATTGGGACGACGGATGCCGTCCGGTATGACATGCAGCAGGTCAATGAGCGGAAGCTGCAATTGAAGCTCTTCGATACGCAAGTACCTCAGTATCGCAAGCGTCCTTTGATTACGACCCGATTTGAAAGTGCTGTGGATCGGGTTACCCCGGTGCAGACAACACAAATGGGCAATGATGCCGTGGTTGTATTTGAGCTTCGGGAATCGGTACCGTTTGAAATTGAGCAAGAAGACAATTTTATTGTTGTTCGATTTGCGGCATCAACGGTTCCGCCCAAGCCACTTGAAGCGACAGGCGTTCCAGAATGGAAAAAGACCTTAGAGGGTGAAACATCTGGTGCTACGGAGGTGGTTACGGTTCCTGCTACCGGAGACGGTGCCGTTCAGCCTTCAACTATTGCGTCCAACTCAGAAGGATCTAGGGAAGAATCCGTGAAATGGGGGCAAGCTTCTGAAGTTCTGCGGGACGAGGGAACGGTCGTTAAACGAGTTGATGAAACAATTTTAACACCCAAAAAAAATTATACGGGTGAAAAAATTGCGCTCAATTTTTATGATACGGACATTAAAAATGTTTTCCGAATTTTAGGTGAAATTTCCGGTCAGAACTTTGCCATCGATAAAGATGTTACTGGTAAGGTAACCTTGAATTTTGAGCAGCCGGTGCCATGGGATCAAGTCTTAGACTTGGTGCTTAAGATGAACCAACTTGGGCTCACGGAAGAGCAAGGAATCTATCGGATTGCGACTCAAGCCACCCTGGCCCGGGAAGAAAAACTGGAAAGTGAAAAATTGGAAGCTGCCCGCCAAGCCGATGAAGAACAAGAACTTGTGACGGAGTTTTTCCTCTGCAGCTACATCGACGCACGGGATACGGCTTGTGCTCATATCGCTCGAGAATGTGAAGAAGTCACGGAAGTGGGCTGGGACAGCCGTTTTAGTCCTCGTGGGAATGTTTCCGTCGATATTGCCAAAAACATGATTATCGTCAACGATGTTCCCAAGGCTGTGGAACGAATCCGTGAAATCATCCGGATATTGGACCAAGTGACACCGCAGGTCTTGATTGAATCACGTATCGTGGAAGCCAATACAGACTTCCGCCGCGACATCGGTTTCGACTGGGGAACAGTCAGCATCGGCAGCTTTGATCTTGGGGACGTTTTTGAAGTCACCGGCATCGACATGACAGCCGACAATATTCCAGCGACAGCATTGGATTCGGGTGCTATTGGGTTCGGTCTTAGTAAGCTTTCCGGAACCCCTTTTGACATCATTGACGCCCGGCTTCAGTTGGGAGAGGAAGAGGGTAAAACGCGGATTATATCCGCTCCAAAAATTCTAACGCTCGATGGTAAGCTGGCCGTCATCAAGCAGGGTTTTGAAATTGCCTACCTGTCAAGGGATTCCGCCGGCGGATCTTCCACTGAATTTAAACAAGTTGATTTGGAATTGAGGGTTCGGCCCAAAGTCACACCGGATAATCGTGTGATGCTGTCTGTCTCCATTAAAAAAGATGATGTCCTCGAACTAACGGTTAATGACGCACCGCCGCTTTCTACCAACTCCGCCCAGACCGAATTGTTGCTGGAAGATGGCGAGACTATCGTTATCGGCGGTATTATCAAAGCGACGGTCTCCGAAGGGGAATCCGGTATTCCCGGATTGCGAAAAATCCCGGGTCTTGGGCTCCTTTTTAAATATGGAACTAAGTCGGATCAACAAAACGAACTGCTGATTTTTCTTACGCCTAAAATCATCAAATTGGCGCAGAAGGAAGTGCAAAGCACCAAATTCTGACGATCGACATCATTCAAGCCAACACGGCACCTTTCTCTATCGGTTATGGGGGGGGTGCCGTTTTATTTCTTATCCAGGAGAGTTCTTTCTGGTGACGCATCCGGTGTCAATCTCTGCTAAACGATGGATCGATAGAAATGGCAATTGGATTTAAGGCGAAAGGCGAACCATAATGGCCAATCAATTGGGGCGGGGATACAAAAACCCGGTTTTGTGAAAGGAATTGTAGAGCTGACACTTCAGGAAACCATATGTGGGGGCTAACGGTAAGGAGTTTTATTTAAGGCTGGTGGCCTCTTTCATTGCCGTGTCGGCAATCTCCGAGCCTGGCGCCAACTCGATGACGCGGTTGTATGCCTGTCGGGCACGCGGTGTTTCGCCGGCCAGGCGATAGGTGCGGGCGATATCAAGATACAGATCTGGCCATTTCGGGGCGAATGGAATGACTTTCTCAAAAAAGGTAAGAGCCGTTTCCGGTTTGGATTGTGCCAAGGCGTTCAACCCCATGATGCGCAACGCCTGGACATAGATTGGGTCTTTGGGGATTCCAGAAGTGTAATAATCAAGTGCTTCCTGCAGGTAGCGCTCTGATTCCGGATACTGCTTGTTAAGATAGAATGCCCATCCCAACAAATATTTCGGATACTGGGGTTTTGTATATATCTCAAAAGCCAGGCCGTCGATCGCTTGTTTCAAAACGAGGATTGCCCGATCATAATCTTTCATTTTAATATAGGTTGCCCCCGCGCTGGTCTTAGCTTTGGTCATATCTGGCTTCAACTCTATAGCGCGCAAAAAATGTGAAATAGCACGGTCATAATTTCTCTTTTCCTGATAGGCCTGCCCCAACCGGTATTGCAATTCCGGATCGTCGGCATAATGCTTGGCCGCTTCTTGATAGTACGCCAGGGCTCTAGTGTAGTCACCTTGCCGGATATAGGCATCGCCTACTCTGCGGTTATCTTCGGATAAGGCTTTGCGCTTATCCAAATCAAAGTCGATTGTGCTGCATGCTACCAGCGGCAATAGAACGAAAGCCATAGTAAGAAGGAATCGAATCACTTTTTTCATCTGGCATTCCCTATTAAAAAATGGTGGAAATGAATGTGCCGTGTTATCGGTGCAACGGTGTTGGAAAGCTGTTTGCGGCTGATTCGATCACTCAGCGTTTTTTGAGACTTAACGCCGAAGCAATATCAATTGCAACGCAGTCAACAAATCGCTTAAGGTCTTCGTCTTCCAATGGGTAACCGGCTTCAGGCAAACGGTCAACCCCTTTGGGAGATATAAGAGCGGGTGCATTTTTCAAGGCCGCTTTCGGTTTTACATGGTATTCGGGGGGGAAATGATCTCCAAAATAATAGTCTTGGAATCCGGCAAATTTCAATGCGTGAGCCGTGGAATCTAAGACGGCGCATTCGTCGGCCATTACATGGCCGAGTTTAATGGCTTGAACCAGTCCGGCCAAACATTCGCCACCGTGGGTGCAGGCAATGTGGCCGTTGCGGTTGGCCAGCAACTCCCAGTCCATGATCTCTTGCTCAGTTACTTCCACAAAAAACACCTTCGGTTCCCCAGTGCGCCGCTGATAGTGCTCCACCAGTTGAATGACCCGTGGCATCGAAACCGGGTTGCCGATCATCGCAGCCTGTGCCACGCTGGGTCTAACCGAGACGGGTTCAAAACGGCGTTTGCTGGGTTCGGGCTCACGATAATAGCGATACACGGGATTTGCATGCTCGGATTGAACCCCGATGATTTTCGGGAGCTGGTCAATAATCCCGGCATCCAGGAATTTGAGAAAACCGCGCATGACAGCGGTAATATTGCCGGCATTACCGATGGGGACAACCACTACGACGTTGCGAAGGTCGTAGTCGAAATCCTGAGCAATTTCATAGGCGTAGGACTCCTGCCCCAAGATGCGCCAAGCATTTTTGGAATTAAGCAGGGCCACATGGTAGGTTTCAGACAACTTTTCGACAACTTTCATGCAGTCATCGAAAACACCGGGGATTTCAAATACATGGGCGCCACTGCCTAAAGGCTGGGAAAGCTGCTGTGGCGTTACCTTGCCATGAGGGAGTAAAACGGCCGACTTTATGTCCTTCTGTAAATAAGCGGCATAGAGCGCTGCCGCAGCACTGGTGTCGCCGGTGGAGGCGCAAATTGCAAGTACGTCGGTCAATTGACCGGTGCCGATCATATGCGACAGATAGCTGAATGCACTTGCCATGCCCCGATCTTTAAAAGATGCGCTGGGGTTCTGGCCATCGTTTTTGAAGTAAAGTGTGAGACCGACCTGTTCCTGAAGCCGTTTGTTGCTTTGAATCATGGGGGTATTGCCCTCCCCCAAATAAACGATGCTTTCAAGTGGCAGCATGGGGCCGATAAATTCATGATAGCGATAGATGCCCCTGAGAGATGGCTCCGTGAGCATTTTTCGGTAGTCAAAAATCTCGTGCCAGGTTGAACCGGGGATGTCCTTCAGTCGGTCGGCCTGCAGGTCTTCGATAAGCAGCACTTGCTGGCAACCTGGGCAGACATAGTGAAGCGCATCGATGTCAAACGTTTCCGCACATCCGAGGCAGCGATATACCATTTGGCCACCCGGGCGAGGAATCAGATAAGGCTGGATCGTTTTTGGAAAGGCTTCCGGCTTCACTTTGAGATGCTTTCGATATTGCCCATATAGGGACGGAGTGCTTTCGGTATGAGGACAGATCCATCGGGCTGCTGGCAATTTTCCAGAATAGCGGCAAAGGTGCGCCCTACAGCCAGTCCCGAGCCATTGAGCGTGTGAACATATTCAGTGCCTTTGCGCCCATTGCGGCGGAAACGGATGTTTCCCCGGCGGGCCTGGAAACTCTCGAAATTGCTGCAGGACGAAATCTCGCGGTAAACCCCCTGGGCCGGCATCCACACTTCAATGTCGTAGGTTTTAGCAGCTGAAAAGCCAAGGTCGCCCGTACACAGCGTGATGACACGATAGGGTATTTCCAGCTTCTGAAGAACGCTTTCCGCATTTTTTAGAAGCAGCTCCAATTCGTTATAGGAGTTCTCCGGCAGGGTGAATTTGACCAGTTCGACCTTGTTGAACTGGTGCTGCCGAATCAGCCCCCGGGTATCCTTGCCATGGGACCCTGCTTCCGATCGAAAGCAGGGGGTATAAGCTGTATAATAGCGCGGAAGCTCTTCTTCCTTAAGGATTTCGCTGTGATGGATATTGGTAACCGGCACTTCCGCTGTGGGGATGAGAAAATAATCCATGCCCTCAAGTTTGAAAAGATCCTCTTCAAACTTGGGAAGCTGCCCCGTATGCGTCATACTTTGGCGATTGACAATAAAGGGAGGCAATACCTCCTGATAACCATGCTGATTTACATGGAGGTCCAACATAAAATTGATCAGCGCCCGCTCCATCAAGGCGCCTTGTCCAAAATATAACGGAAACCGGGCTCCGGCAATGCGTGCCGCACGCTTAAAATCAAGGATGCCCAGATGCTCACCGATATCCCAATGGGCTTGAGGCTCGAAATTCATATCCGCAGGGTGGCCGACGGTCCGAAGAACCGGGTTGTCATTCTCATCCTGACCTATCGGAACGGAGCCATGCGGGATGTTGGGGATCTGCATCAGGATTGTTTGCATGACAGCTTCGTTTTCGGAAAGGGTGCGATCAAGGGCCTTAATCTGGCTTGAAACTTCACGCATTTCAGCCATTGTCGCCTCTGCCGTTTCGCCGTCTTTTTTCATTGTCGCAATTTGATCCGACACCACGTTGCGTTTATGGCGCAAGGCTTCGATTTCCAGCAGAATTTTTTTCCGGTTGTCATCCGCGTCGATCAGGGCTTCCAAGTCAATGCGGTCGCCCCGGTTTACCATCGCCTGTTTGACCTCTGGCAAATTTTGGCGAATGAACTTGATTTCAAGCATATTCATACCTATTATCTGTAGTTATTCATTATCGCATATCGACTCAGGCGACCTGCAAAACCGAATGCGAAGGCTAACACCTGTCGTTAATTTAGTCAATTATGATTGCTGGTTGAACCAGTTCCACAGTGTTCCAGCAGCGGGTCGGCATCAAGAACAACGCCGGGGGTGATCATGGAGGAAATCCGGGAAGCGAAGCAGGAACTGCGCACGAAAATCGAGAAAATGATGAATGCCCTGTCAAAGGAAGAGCACCGGACCAAGATCAGTGAGATTGAAACCCGATTGTTCGATTTTGCTAATTTTCTGGAAGCACGCATTGTTCTGCTCTATGTAAACGATAAAAATGAAGTTGATACTGAGAACATCCTTAAACAGACGCATGCCTATGGGAAAATCATTGTGCTGCCGATTTTTAATACAGAGAAGGGAAGCGTGCGTTTGTTGAAGGTTGACGACCCCAGCCGGGATTTGGTTGCCGGGCCACGCGGCATTTTTGAGCCGAACCCCCAGCGCTGCCGCGAAGTGCCGATGGAGTGTATTGATATTGCCATTATTCCAGGTGTTGCTGTGGATGAAAAGGGGGGGCGCCTGGGAGCGGGAGATGGCACCTACGACCGCCTGATTCCGCAATTGCCAATAACGACACGCAAGGTTTCATTAGCCCTGGAAGACCAGGTGGTCCCACAGATCCCGACCGAATCACACGATAAGCATGTGGACATCATTATCACGGACAAACGGACCATTTACAAAATTTAATATACCTAACAGACGACCGTCATCGCCGGGGGACGATGTCTCCGGGGTGACCTCCTTTGCCAGTTATATGGCTGTGTTCCTTGCCGGCGGCGATCAGGGTGTCCCCCCGGGTGGTGAATACGGTATTCGAAAGGGGGGGTGAGAATCCTGTCGCTGTTGGCCTGTTTGATGGCAATGATGATGAGGTTATACCCTTGGCCAATTCCGGAATCTTTTAGCATGACATTCGCAATTTTGGATTGTTCGCCTACCGTAATTTCCTCCAATTCGGTATCGATCAACAGAACAGCGGCAAGCCTTATGGCGTTTTCAATACCCGCTTTGACCTGGATATTTTCTTCAACCCCATCACCGGCGAGATAGCGGGCGCCGTCTTGTTCCTAATTCTTGCGAGATCGGGAACTTTCCGTGTTAGATTTCGGGTCATAATCCGGCCGATACGACCCTATCCACCAATGATATCGTGATGTTTCATTCGACTGATTTTTCTGTCCAATCGGCTTTTCCCGAGAATTTGTCTGATGCGGCCTTCCACCATTTGGAGCTGCGTATCACTGGAGATGAGTTTGCGTTTCACCTCATAAACTCAATCTCTCGTGATCGTCAGACAACGAGACGAAAGCCTCCCAGGTCGGAATTCTTGACGAAAACCAGGGCGACTGTTAAAGACCACTCCATGATAGATTCCGAGCATACCCATAAGCGCCGCCGAGAGGAGATGGTCAAACGTCAGATCGAGGCACGCCATATATCCGATCCATTGGTGCTTGCCGCCATGCGGCGGGTACCGCGCCACTTGTTTGTCAGTGAGGCCCTCCGGCATAAAGCCTATGAGGATCATCCTTTGCCGATTGGAGAACAACAGACGATTTCTCAGCCATTTATCGTAGCGGAGATGACCCAGGCGCTGGAACTCACGGCGGATGACCGTGTCCTTGAAATTGGCACAGGTTCCGGATACCAAGCTGCGGTTCTGGCTGAAATCGTCTATCGGGTTTACACGATTGAGCGTTTACACACGCTTTATCGTCGCGCTCGTAAGCTTTTCGATACCTTGCAGTACCACAACATCGTGACGCGGTATTCGGATGGTACGATGGGATGGCGGGAGGAAGGCTTGTTTGATGCGATCATTGTAACCGCGGGCGCGCCGCGTATCCCGGAAATTCTATTATCGCAGCTTGCTGTTGGCGGGCGAATGATACTTCCCGTTGGCAATCAGTATACCCAGGATTTAATCAAGATCGTCAAGGATGAACGGGGATGGCATCAAGTCAGCTTGGGCGGGTGCCGTTTTGTCAAGTTGATCGGCGAGGAGGGTTGGGGTGGGCCTTAATGTCCCCTGTTTGATGAGCCCTTCTATGGTTAGCTCTTTGTCGGAGGAAGCTCACGCATCGTTGATCGGGTGCGTCGTGATAAAAGTTTGAAACGCGCGGGCCAACGGTGAAAATGCGCGACGCTGGTCCGAAACAAGATAAAATTCACGCTGAAGGTCAATTCCACTGATATCGAGGGCCGCTAAGGTTTGATAGGTGAGATCATCTTCAACGGCCATAGTCGACAGGACAGATACACCCAACCCGCTTTTTATCCCCGCGATAACGCCCGCCGTGTTGCCGATTTCGGCCACGATATGAAAGGCATCATGCAGCCGCAACCCTTTTGTTGCAATGGCGTGTTCCAATACCTGCCGTGTCCCGGAGCCCGTTTCCCGGACAATCATAGGCTCCTGGCGTAGATCATCAATTGCAATCGTAGATCGGCCGGCCCACGGATGTTGCCGGGCGACAATCAGTTTCAGCGTATCGTTTGCCAAAGCAGTTTCACATAAATGGTATTCGGAAAAATGAGCGCCGACAACACCCATTTCGATTTCTCCGGCCAAAGTTTTTTGTACGATTTCCCTTGAGTCGTTGATGATAAGAGAAATTCGTATATCGGGATAGACATGATTGAAGCGCCCGATTATCTTGGGTAGGAGATAGCCGCCAGGAATCGTACTGCCGCCAATTACCAAGCGTCCTTTATAGTGCCCTAAGAATTCCGCCATGACCGTTTCGGTTTCATCCCGCAGGGCAAGCATGCGGAGGGCGTGGGCGTGAAGCAATTCGCCCGCTTTGGTAGGAACGGCGCGGCGTGCGAGGCGGTCAATGAGCGGGCATCCGAAATGCTGTTCCAGGTCTTTTATGTGACTGCTGACCGTTGGTTGGGAAAGATGGACCCTTTGACCGGCTTTACTGAAGCTAGCCAATTCAACGACTTTACAAAAAATGTGAAGCTGCCACAGATCCATGGTTGCATCAAAGATTGACGGTAGAAAACTTCTCTTTCAGTTTGTGTTGAACAACTTTTGGAACCATGCCGTTGATGTTGCCCCCAAACCGGGCGGCTTCTTTGATGATGGATGAACTGGTAAAGATCCAGCGTAGTCCTGTCATTAAAAAAACGGTTTGAATATCACGGTTGAGACGACGATTCATGAGGGCCATTTGGAATTCGTATTCGAAATCCGATACGGCGCGCATACCGCGCAGTATGGCGTGGGCTTTGCGCTGGACGGCATAATCCACCAGCAGGCCGTCGTATGTCGCGATTTCGACGTTCTTGATGCCATTCAGGCACGAACTGAGCATTTCCATCCGTTCATCGACCGTAAAAAGGGCGTTTTTAGCCGGATTGTTTAGAATACAGATAATGATCTGATCGAAGATCTTGAGGCCGCGAACAATGATATCAACATGGCCATTGGTGACAGGGTCGAAAGAGCCGGGATAGATCGCCAGTTTTTGCATTCGAATGAGAACCCTCCTAAAAGAGCAGACCTTTCTTGTCGGGTGGCGCGAAGAATCGTCTTGCCTTATTTGTCGTTGTCTTCCCCCAGGTTAACTTACGAGTGCTTTGCCGATATCCGATGCCGCCATATCAGCCGGCCTGTCCAGAACAGTGCATCATAATGGCCGCAATAAGAACGATCCGGTTGTATCTGTCGAGACCGGCGGCTTTGCCCAATCACCTTTTGGGAGGCGGATACCGCTTCGGCTATAGCATACCGCTCAAAAAGGAAACAAGCGTTTTCCCATATCGTCGCTGATCTTTTAAAAACAGGCCTGCCGGCAGGTCATTCAACGTGTCTTTAGCAGCATGTTCCACAACAATCATGCTATTGCAGGATGGCAGTGCCACCAAATTTTGTAGTGCCTTATGGATAAGGCCTTGGCGGTAAGGGGGATCCATGAAAATGATATCGTTTGCCGCGTTTTCCTGGAGACACGATAGATCGTGAGCGGCATCCCAGGCGATAACGGTTGCTCGTTCATTAGCAGACACTTTTTCGATATTGCGATGAATCAGATCAAGGGACTGAGCGTTGTTATCAATGAAAACAGCATGGATCGCCCCACGGCTGAGGGCTTCGATACCCATGGCTCCGGTGCCGGCAAAAAGGTCTAGAATTCGCTTTCCACGTATTTGGGGGCCAATGATATTGAAAATCGACTCGCGCAGCCGATCGGACGTAGGGCGAATCGCCACGCCTGACGGCGTATAGAGTCGCGTGCCTCTGTAATGTCCGGCGATAACGCGCAAAGGCTATCCTAATGATTAAACTGCTTTAGTTTCTTGTGTAGGTAACTGCGGCCGACCCCAATCCGTCGGGCCGTCTGGGAGACGTTTCCGTCATTTTCACGCAGTTTGTCACGGAGATAGGCCTCCTCAAAGGCTTTTTTTGCTTCTTTGAAATCATCAATGGATAAACAATCCGTTTCAATGACCGTCGCGGATAAATCATCCGTTCGATAACTGGGTGGAATATCGTCCGGCGTGATTCGTTCTCCCGGAACAAGGATGATCAACCGTTCAATAAGATTTTTCAGTTCACGAACATTGCCCGGCCAGGGATAGGCTGCCAGCAGTTCCAGGGCTTCCGGATCGATATGTTTCCGGCGGGAGCGGTTTTGAATGGCACAGTCATCCAGGAAATGATCAGCCAGCAGGGGGATATCATCTTTCCTTTCCCGCAAGGAAGGAACTTCAATGGGAACGACATTGAGACGATAATAGAGATCTTCGCGAAAGGTGCCTTTTTTAATTTCCGAGGCGAGGTCTTTGTTCGTCGCTGCAATAACCCGAACATCAACCTTGAGGACGCGACTGCCGCCAACGCGCTGAAATTGTTGTTCTTGCAACACGCGCAATATTTTGGCCTGTGTTTTGAGGCTCATATCACCGATTTCATCCAACAGAATCGTTCCACCACTGGCGATTTCGAACTTGCCGCGCTTTTTCGTCGCGGCTCCTGTGAAGGCGCCTTTTTCATGGCCGAACAGTTCACTTTCAATCAATTCTTCCGGAATGGCGGCACAGTTGACATCCACAAAGGGTTTTTCAGCCCGACTCCCAAGCTGAAAAATGGTGCGGGCCACTAGTTCTTTGCCGGTACCGTTCTCGCCGGTAATCAGGACCCAGGTATCGGTCGAGGCCACGGCCGCAACCTTCTGCTTTAATGCCAGAACGCTGGGGCTGTTGCCGTCAATGGAATTCTTGGCCAGGGTTTTTTTCCGAAGATAACGATTTTCTTCTTCCAAACGTCTGAAATTGAGAGCATTGTTGATGCCAACAATAACTTTATCGATGGAAAGTGGTTTTTCAATGAGATCAAAGGCGCCCAGCTTGGTCGCTTTGACGGCTGTTTCAACATTCCCATGGCCAGTAATAATGATAACTTGGATAAAGGGGTTGTTGGCCTTGATCTCTTTCAGCGTTTCAATCCCATCAATGCCGGGCATCCAGATGTCGAGGAGCACCAGGTCAGGAGATTCACTTTCGATGATCTTGAGCGCCTCATAGCCGTTCGGAGCGGTCATCACATCAAAACCCTCATCGACTAAAAGTCCTTTCAGGGACTGAACGATGGAAGGTTCGTCATCTACAATTAATATTGAAGGAAACATATCGCCTCGATTTGGGTAACGTGGTCAAATTTTATGGTGGAAAGATCGATCTGCTTGAGCATATATTGCATGAAGCCTCCGGCCCGGGCCGGAAGCGCGATGACACGGAAATCTGGTCGTGCGTCAAGTGTCATGTCATCACGACAGACGATAAATGGCATCGTCTTCGAGGTTGATGCCATTGTTCGCTAAGATTTTAGTGGATGTCAAGGTCAAGTTAGGATTATCCTGCGATAGTGTCTTCTCTTGCCGGCTGGACGGGCAGCTCAATAACAAAACATGCGCCATGGGGGTGTTTGTCTTCTACACTGATAGTGCCGTGGTGATCGGCGACAATTGTATTTACGATTGTCAGGCCGAGGCCGGTCCCGGCTTTTTTGGTTGAAAAGTTTGGTTCAAAAAGCCTCGATTTATCGGCGTCGGAGATGCCCGGTCCATTATCAGAGACCTCAATGCGCAATCGATCCCACGATTGATGATAAACCAGTTTGATTTCGATATGGCCCTGATTCTTCACAGCGGCAATCGCGTTGTCGACGAGGTTGATCATGGCTTGCTTGATTTGCTGACGGTCGAGATTCATCAGCGGGATTGGCAGATCGCCTTCAATTTTGGTTTCAAACAGAATGTGTTCATGGCCCTCTTTGAACAGAGCAACGGTTTCTTCAATTATCGGCGGCAGGTGGCAAATCGCCAGGTCGGCCGTAGGGAAACGAGCAAAAGCAGAGAACTCGTTTACTAGATTTCGTATGAGATCAACGTGATCAATGATCATGCGGGTGCATTCGTCAAAAACGGGATCGTCGATCTGGCTGGCATATTTCCGTTTCAGCCGCTGGGCGGAGAGGGAAATCGGAGTCAGTGGATTTTTCACTTCGTGCGCGATCCGGCGGGCGACCTCACGCCATGCCGCCATGCGCTGGGCTTTTTCCAACTCTGTCAGGTCATCAAAAACCATCACCACGCCCATGTGGTGGCCAGCGTCATCTTTCAGTGCGTTAAAATTGACCAGAAAGCTTCGGGGACGTCCGTGAACGTTTAATCGGATGGGGAATTCAACGGTTGCGCTTTTTGCGGAGTTAAGTTCTTGCAAGACTTCATCCGCTAACTCGAGATAATGGCCTTGTAAAAGTTCTGAATAGCCATGATCGATAATGTCATCGGCGTTTAGGTTGAGTAGCTTTTCGGCGGATGTATTCATGGTGGATATAGTCCCTCGGGCATCAAGCGAAATGACACCCGCCGATATGTTTTTCAGTACAATTTCCATGTATTGGCGCCGCGCTTCAATTTCGGTATTACGCTGGCTAAGTATTTCGGCCGTGAATTCGAGCTGCTCATGCCCGGTGCGGAGATCCCTCGTCATCTTGTTGAAAGAATTTACTAGGATACCAATTTCGTCATTGGCGGTCAGGTCAAGGTGAAACTGAAGATCGCCGTCCGCGACACGCCGTGTGCCTTCGGCCAACTCCATAATGGGAATGGTAATACTCTTAGCCAGGTAAAAACCAAACCAGACCGCACAAAATACCACGAGCAGCGCAACGATCGATAAAGAAATATAATACGTGATTTGGATGGGCTTTTTGAGCAGCTTAATCTGCTGATACTCCTCAAACCCATGGGAAATCGCTTTCATGTCGTTTGCGAGCACCGGTGGCAATAGGATGGACAGCACGACAAATCCTTCGGCTTCATTACTTTTGGACCCAAAGGGGATGCTTGCTACGGTGCGCACGCGTTCACCCCCCTGTGAAAATTCGGAAAGCGTTTTAACCTTTTTAAAAACATCATCCTTGCCGAGCACTTCCATCGCGATAATGGGCAGTGTTTCGTTTTCGAGCCGTGGCGATACCGCAAATGTCAGCCGTTGGAGTTCCCGATCATAGACCTCTACGGCGTCCATGTTAAATTCGCGCTGAACGACCTGGATATAGCGCGACAAGGCTTTGTGTTTACGTTCCTGGAGAAGCTTGTTGCTTTCAATCTGATACGCCACTCGCTCAAGGAAAAACTGATGGTTGCTCTCAATGCGATCATATACCCGGCGGCCGACATTCAAGGATTTTTGCAGCGCTTGTTCGACGGGAACATTGAACCAAAATTCGATGCTCGTCGAAATAAAATTGATGGAGAAAAAAAAGAGAATCGTCGTCGGAAGCAAGGTAAGGGCGACAAATGCTACGACGAGACGCGTGCGCAGGTTTGCGCCTACAGCATGTCGGCGCCGGTCGTAGAGCAGTTTGACCAGATTGCGAAAAACAAGAAAAATCAGCAGAACCAGCAGTAGCAAATTGATGTTAATCAGAATAAACATCAAAATGGTATTGGATACCGGTATATCGGCACCGAAACGAATCAAACGTGTTTCGGCAAATGTCAGTAGAGCGACAACCCCGAGAACGCAGGGAATGAGAAGCAGTTCCCGCTTGCGGCGTCGCCGTTCGTTTTCGGGATGCGGTTCCCGGAATAAATGTGAAGTATTGTTGGTCATGGCCCGTCGCCGGTGTCAATCGTTTTCAATAGATGAACACCACCGAATGCCAATCGGTTTCAAAGTCCCAAAGGGAAACGAAATAGAACACATAATGGAGATAGAACGGAAGCGTCATTTGGCTCAATTCCGCTTTGGCGCGGAGTTCATATTGTTGGTTCTTTTGCATTTGGTCGATGTCGATGATGGCCAATCCCTCGATTTGGGTCATCAGTGCCTGGGCTTCGGCCAATGATTGCGTCAAGATCGGTTTTTGATCGACCCACGACCGGTAGACGGAAAACTCTTTTTTTAGGTTATCATACCGTATGGTGTGGGTCACTTCGATATCGGCAAGTTCTTCGTTGGTCCACCACCGGCGGGATCGATCAAGTTTGACAAGAAAAGAAAAATCCGCCGGAACGCCTTTCAGAATTGCTTCCATGACATCTTGCGTGAAGGCGCCCTCGACTTCCAAGGATATAAGAAGTTTTTTATCCGTACTTGAGATAGTGATATTCTTGAGGCGGGCATCCTGTGCATTGGCAATGCCGTACATCATGGATAGCATCATAAAAAAAACGATAAAAACACCATGCTGAACGGGGGAGAATGGCGGCATCCGTATGGGTTTGACGGGAAACTTGTTTGGTTCGATCATTTTGTGGTTTACCTATGGCTATCCTTATCCGGCACCCGGATTTCCTGGGCAGCACCGCAACTTCCATCGCGGTCCGAGGATGTTTCAACCCCTAAAAAATATTGGGAAAAACCTTTATTTATTAATCAATAGCGGATCAGCATTTAAATGGCAAGTGCTTTCGCAGGGACAGGTCTTGTCGGTTTGATCGGCGTGTGGATCGGGCAGGCCTGCCAGCTGGACTTGTTGAGAAAAAGTTTTTCCAAGAAGGCGTGATTGAAAGCATGCCCGGAGCGATGTGTCACGAGATGGCCGATAATCGGCATGCCGAGGAGTGAAAAATCCCCAATACAGTCTAAGAGCTTATGCCGCACGAATTCGTCGGCAAAGCGCAAACCGCCGGGGTTTAAGACGTCCTCCTTATCAATTACAATGGCATTGTCCAGAGATCCACCGCGGGCAAGCCCAAAACGCTTCATCATCTCAACTTCATGCATGAATCCAAACGTGCGCGCCGAAGAAATCTCTTTTTTAAACACGTCAGCATCGAGGTTGACCGTAATGGATTGTTCTTGGATCAGCGGATGGTCGTACGCAATTGTGCATGTAAGTTTGCGGCTGGCATCGGGATAAGCTCCAACAAATTTGTCACCGTCCCGCAGTTCAATCGCTTCTTTGATGAAAAAAAAGCATCGTTCCGCGTCTTGTTCTTCAATGCCGGCGGTTTCGATCAGGTCGAAAAAAGGGCGCGCACTGCCGTCCATAATCGGCATTTCGTGGGCATCGATTTCAATCATGGCATTGTCGATGGAAAGTGCGGAGAGGGCTGCCATCAGATGTTCGATCGTTGAGATAATGCATCCATCGTTCCCAATAACTGTGGCTAAACTGGTATCGACGACCTGATTGAAAAGCGCTGATACCACGGGTGTGCCGGGCAGGTCGGTACGAACGAATCGAATGCCGCGGTTGGCCGCGGCCGGTTTAATGGTGACGTGGGCTTTTTTGCCGGAGTGCACGCCGATTCCGGAACAGGTCGCTTGGCGCGCCACGGTTCGCTGTCTTGTCGGATAATTTGGAATGATCATAGGGTTAAAATCCCTTTAGAGACTGGCGGTATAAAATAGGCTGCCATGATTTCATGGCAAATAATGTACCACCCCGTGCTGTTGAACACTCAAATATCGCTTAACATCCTTAATTTATATAATAATAAATAAGATAGTCAAGTTGCCGCTCCAAATTAGCGGGTTAGAATCAATGATGATTCATACAAAACAATGTTGTGATTATAGCACACCTGTCCTCGATAGGAAACATGTGGCGGGATTGCCTTGAGTTGTCAAATTTGTTAATAAATATCTAATGGCACAATATCGAGAACACTGGCCCGCCGAATGACACCTTAAAGGGATCCTCCGTTCGTATCCATCGACCTTTAAACATCGGAAAAATGCCTCTCAAAAATTAAGGAGCGCGCTTGCTATCCAAGGTTCTCAGCAGTGCAGTCATTGGTATCGATGCCTACTTGGTTGAAGTCGAAGTGGATATCGCATCGGGCCTGCCGTGTTTCACAACGGTCGGGCTACCGGAAACAGCTGTCAAGGAAAGCCGCGAAAGGGTAAAATCCGCGATCCAGAACTCAGGCTATCGATTTCCGGACGATCGTATCACCGTCAATTTAGCCCCTGCCCACATAAAGAAGGATGGAACAGGGTTTGATCTGCCCATGGCGGTCGGTATTTTGGCGGCAACCCGTCATATCCCACTTGAAGCCCTGAACGACTACCTTGTTCTGGGAGAGCTTTCACTGGACGGCCGCATCAAACCAGTTGCCGGCTCCCTTCCCATGGCACTGGAGGCACGCCGCGCCGGGTATGCAGGGATCATCGTACCGGTCGGTAATGGACTGGAAGCCGCGGTGGTCGATGGGATTGCTGTATTGCCTGCTGAAAATCTGCCTCAGGTCGTATCCTTCTTGAGGGGAGAATCCGGGTTGGAATCCGTCGCCCCGGACCTCGATGAATTGTGGCAGCACTCCGCAGGTCAAGAAGAGGATTTTGCAGATGTAATGGGTCAGGAACATGCCAAGCGTGCGATTGAAGTAGCTGCCGCTGGGGGGCACAACCTTCTCATGATCGGGCCGCCGGGTTCCGGCAAGACGATGCTGGCACGACGGTTGCCAACGATAATGCCAACGCTGACATTCGAAGAGGCGATTGAAACCACCAA
Source organism: Deltaproteobacteria bacterium (assembly GCA_020444045.1). Classification (GTDB taxonomy): domain Bacteria; phylum Desulfobacterota; class Desulfobacteria; order Desulfobacterales; family UBA5852; genus JABZFP01. Next base: position 338,697 of record JAHLLS010000002.1, on the reverse strand, counting down.
AATATACAGTGTCGTTAACATGTTGGGCAAGGATCAGGCCCTGGTCGTTCAGCGACCCTTTCGGTCGCCACACCATACCATTTCCGATGCCGGGCTGATCGGTGGCGGCCACATACCACGACCCGGAGAGGTCAGCCTGGCCCATAACGGTGTATTGTTTCTGGATGAATTACCCGAGTTTAAAAAACATGTGCTGGAAGTGCTGCGACAGCCGCTGGAGGATCACCATGTGACCATATCCCGAGCGGCGTCGACCCTGACCTATCCTGCCGGTTTCATGCTGGTGGCCGCCATGAATCCCTGTCCGTGCGGCTACTATTCGGATCCGAACCATACCTGCAGCTGTTCGGCGGCCCAGATTCAACGCTACCGTTCCAAATTGTCGGGCCCGCTCATTGATCGCGTGGATATCCATGTGGAAGTTCCGGCCGTGCCGTATCGCGATTTGGTGGGCCGCCCTGGTGAAGAGCCGTCACAGGCCATCCGGGAGCGCGTGACTGCAGCGCGTGGCATTCAGGGCCGGCGTTTCCGGCGTTCCCGTATTTATTGCAATGCCCAGATGAACAGCCGGCAAATTAAAGCCTTCTGCGCCATTGATGCGGGATGTACGCGGTTGCTTGAATCAGCGATTGAAAAATTGGCTTTGTCGGCGCGGGCGTATCATCGCATTCTGAAAATTGCCCGCACGCTAGCCGATCTTACAGCGTGCGAATCCATCGGGCAGCATCATATTGCGGAGGCGATTCAGTATCGTAGTATGGACCGGGCCTGATCCAAACAGAAAGGACCTTGGGGGCCGGAGAGCGGGCGCTTGGGCCTGTCCGCCTTCGTTGCAGTGTGCCCCCAGGATGAGGTGCTTGTCTCCCCCTGCTCGATAACGCAGGGCAAGTATGACGCCCATTCGGCGAGCCGTGCTTCAAAGCTATTCAGATGTCGTTTAGAAAATCCTGGATGAGCGTGTCGGCGTAGTTGAAATCAATTTCGGATTGTTTTTCGTAAGCCAGTTCCTGATTGGTTTGCTTGAGTTTTTTTAACAGACTGAGGATGATCATCATCAATACTTTGTTGCCCGAGCGCGGATTGTCTTTGATGAATTGCAACAGGTCGCCCTTGTGAATTCGCAAGGCCACCGTATCATCCGCACAGGTTACACTGGCGGTTCGTGTTTCGGCAGTGAAAAAGGCCGCTTCCCCAAACATATCGCCGGCATCGTAGGATGAAACGAACATTTCGTCGTCGTTGAGATCACGGAAACTGACATCCGCTTTACCAGTTACAATAGCGTATAGAAAATTACCGCTATCCCCCTGGGCTACAATTTTTTCGCCCTTGCTGTAGAGTACAGCTTCCGATACCGTCAGGAACCGGTTCAGTTCATCCTCTTTGAGATGGTAGAGAATCTCGACTTCACGGACCTGCTCCAAATAGATGCTGATATCCACGGTTTCGGCCATTTGTCACCTCTTTCAACCGGCTCAATGCTTGCGTTGTTGTTTCTGCCCGAAAATCATATAAAAACCAACGCCACGTGTCAAGAAACAAGCCGTAGTTGACATGCTTGCCGGCGCGCTCTATACTGATTCATGTTTTCCTATAACCCTCTGGTATTTAATGATTATATTCGTTTTTGATGAGCCCGGTCAGAAAGAAATCATTGCGGCGGCGGTGGTTGGGCGAGCGGAAAAGCACATTGCCAAACACGATAGGCGGACATCATGATCGATGCGGATTTTCTCAAAGATAGCGAACTCATTATTCAGAAACTGATGAAGATTCCGGCCATGCGAGCGCTTGAAAAGCGTCATCTGCAAGCTTTGTTGGAGATGAGTGAAATCATGGAATTTGAACCTGGCGATCAAATTCTGGAAGAAGGCCAGTTCGAACGGAGTATTTTTTATTTGATCTCCGGCAAGGCCCGCATTGTCAAAAACGGGAAAGAACTTGCGACGATAAGGCGCACAGGTGATGTCTTTGGCGAGATGGGCGTCATTGACGGTTCGGCGCGGTCAGCGTCTGTGTTTGCTATTGACAAAACGGTGTGCCTTCAAACCGACATGTCCACGGTAGAGTCATTATACGGTGATTCCAAGCTTGCTTTTCGATATACTATCTTTCGTGGTTTTGCCCAAATTTTGGCCAATCGATTGCGCATGACATCCGAAGAACTTCTTCGATCGCGAGAAGCGCTTTCACAGATAAAGAAGTAATGAGCTCCATGATAGATCGTTGTCCGTTGGGTAATTTGCGAGTCGTTTTTATGCGGTATAGCATGGCGTGCCAAAGGAGCCGATAATGAAAGACAACTGGAACGAAAAACTGGCCTGTGCCGTCGCGTGTTCATCATGCCAAAAAGCCATAGGACCGCATGATTTGCGTATCTTATCCTCATATACCCACCAGCCCATATGTATGGACTGTAAAAAAGATGAAGAACAAAAACCGGACTACGCTGAAGTTTCGCAGGGAATGATCGGGCAGTGCATGGCGGAAACAGAAATTCTTTATGGTGATATCGGCTCGTATTGCTACCATCATTTTTATCCCTTCAAATGTTGAAGCAGATTAATTTGGCTTCACATCCAAAGGCGACGCATCGCTGGATTGTTGATTGTCTGCCAAGGGCAAAATGGTCCGAGTTCCTCTGTCGATAAAGTGCTCTCACCCAAGAGGCATCTCATCTCAAAACCATCCGACCCCATGCTGTGCCGTGTGGTGGGAATTCGAAAGCGCGTTTCACCGCACGGGTATTGGTTTGTGACGAAGGGAAAGCTTGACACCCGGCGGGATCACTTTTATATTTCAGGATTACTAAAATCATAGCAATATTGGCGGTTTTAAACAGATCAAACTGATTTGAAGCAAAGGATAAGTGATGGAATCTCGGCGTGTCGTGGTCACGGGAATGGGTGCTTTAACGGCGATCGGCAACACTCTTCAGGACTATTGGAGTGGTCTCATGGCCGGGCGCAGCGGTGCTGCCCCGATAACCCGGTTTGACGCGAGCCTTTTCAAGACGCGTTTTGCTTGTGAAATTAAAGATTTCGATAGTGACGCGTATTTCGACCCTAAAGATGCCCGCAGGATGGATGCCTATACCCAATATGCCTTGGTTGTTGCCGACGAAGCCGTCCGGGATGCCGGATTGGCGCTGGATCGATTGGATCGGGATCGAGCGGGTGTCATCTGGGGGTCGGGCATCGGCGGTTTACAAACCTTCCAGGACGAAGTGGCGAAATATGCACGGGGTGATGGACGCCCGCGCTTCAACCCTTTTTTTGTCCCCAAAATGATCGCCGATATCGCCGCTGGGCACTTGTCCATTCGCTATGGCTTCCATGGGCCTAATTTTGCCACGGTCTCCGCCTGTGCGTCATCCACCAATGCTATTCTGGATGCATGCATGTACATTAAGGCAGGGCATGCGGATCTGATAATAACGGGGGGATCGGAAGCACCGGTGACGGAATGCGGCTTGGGGGGATTCAGTTCAATGAAAGCCATATCGACCCGAAATGATTCTCCAGCTACTGCTTCCCGCCCATTCGACCGGGATCGGGACGGGTTTGTCATCGGTGAAGGTGCCGGCGCCTTGATACTGGAGGCGGAGGCCCATGCTAAAAAGCGCGGGGCGCGCATCTATGCAGAGGTCCTCGGCGGCGGAATGTCGGCCGACGCTTATCATATTACGGCGCCGCATCCCGAGGGCCTGGGGGCGGAAAAGGTGATGCGCAGTGCCCTGAGCCTTTCCGGGATTCAGCCGCACGATATTGATTATATCAACGCCCACGGAACAGCCACCCCTCTGGGGGATATCAGCGAAGCGCTGGCCATCCGCCGTGTTTTCGGCGACCATGCCGAAAAATTGAACATCAGCTCCACCAAATCCATGACCGGTCATCTCCTGGGGGCGGCCGGGGCCGTGGAAGCCATCGCGAGCATCCTGGCGATTGTGCACCAGCGCGTACCGCCGACCATCAACCACTTCACGGATGACGAGCGGATCGATGCCGGGCTCAACCTAACATTCAACCACACCCAGGAGCGAACCGTGAATGTTGCCCTCAGCAATACCTTTGGTTTTGGCGGCCATAACGCCTCGGTTGTTTTCTGCGGCCATCATTGACCCCCTGGGCGCACCTCGAGAATCACCTTGCCGATATTACGATTCTCTTTGACGTATTGATGGGCCACACCAGCGGATGTAATGGGAAAGACCCGATCCACCACGGGGGTGATTTTACCGGCCACCATGAGTGGCCAGATGCGGTCTCTGAATTCCCGGGTAAGGTGCACCTTTTCTTCCCGAGACCTTGCTCTTAGCCGTGTTCCTTTCACCGTCAGGCTTTTCATCAGAACGGCCGCCATATCCAGGGATGCCTTGGCGCCCCCCATGACGCCGATGGTGATCAGGCGGCCGTAGGGTTTGAGGATGGCAATATTTTTTTCCAGATAAGGACCTCCGACACAATCCAAAATCAGATCGACGCCCTGGTTGTCTGAGAAGGTCATGACGGCGGCGGCAAAATCATCCCGTTGATAATTGATCGCCATCACGGCTCCGAGTTCCAGGCAGCGATCCAGCTTTTGGTCGGATCCTGCGGTGACGGCGATCCGGGCACCGAGTTCCCGCCCGATTTGGATGGCCGCCGTACCAACCCCACTGGCACCTGCATGAATCAACACGGTTTCACCGGCGCGCATCTCCCCTTCCTGGCAAAGATTGCTGTACGCCGTCAACCAGACTTCCGGAACAGCGGCCCCTCTTACATAAGACCAGCTATCGGGCAGCGGGATCAGCAGCCCCTGGGGCAAAACGGCCTGTTCGGCATATCCCCCGCCAGGCGCCAGGGCGCAGACGCGGTCTCCCGGGACCCAGGCTTCGACGTTTCCGCCAACCGCTTGAATTTGACCGGCGAGCTCTAACCCGAGAATCGGTGAATCGCCCGGCGGCGCAGGGTAGAGCCCACGGGCTTGCAACAAATCCGCGCGGTTGACCGCCGTGGCGTGGATATCTAGCAGTACATCGTCCGGACCGGGTGAAACGTCGGGAATTTCTTCCCAGATTAAATCGACGGCCCCCTTTTCGTTGTGGACAACGATGGCCTTCATGTCAGGATGCCCCCCTTCTTATGGAAATTTAAATAGATAAACCAAACCCTTAGCATCGGGTGTTCCTTGTGCCGGTTTGCGGCTGGCATCTATATTGGATCTTAATCTTTTCGATGGAAGGGGTCAATTATGCCTCTCGGGGGCAGCACAAAAAAAAGCCGGGAAGTGGGCAGCTTCCCGGCCGGTTGAGCAGGAGGTATTTAGGATTGTGGAAGGCCGAAGACGATGGCAGGGTTTTTCGGCGCTCCACCTGATGGATAAAGAACATGAAACACCGCGGTGTTTCATGTTTCAATATTAAGAAGGAATCGATAGGCGTCAAGGGCTGGAGGTTTATTTTATAACGCCGGGGTAACGGTCAAGGGGCGAAGGGGAACCGGAATGGTCAAATAGTGCCCCGCAAACGACCGCGATATACAGAAAAAAAGACGCCTGAAAGGCACAGGCAGGAAGATAAAATAAAGCAGATGCGAACGCTTTTTAAAAACTGTGGATATAGGGCGGGTTCGATTTCACGGGGACCGATGACCAGTGCGAATACCAGTGTCGCCATGGCCATGCTGGTCATCTGGCCCAACAGACGCATGGTGGCAACGACGCCGGAAGCGATCCCGTGGCGTCGCTGGTCGATGGCACTCATGATGGCATTCATGTTGGGGGAGGAAAAAAGAGCGAAACCCATACCCAGGGCGATCAGTACGCCTACAATATAGGCCAGTGAGGTGGTTTGTGTCAGTACGGTTAACGCTATCAGTCCGGCGACGGTGATAGCCATGCCGAGGGAGGCCAGAATGGCGGGTTCGACACGATCGGACAGGCGGCCGGCAAGCGGTGAAAACAATGCTTGTACGATAGGTTGGGCCATCAAGACCAGACCGGCACTTTGAGGGGGGAAACTTTGAACATATTGAAAATAGAGACTCAGCAAAAAGGTGACGGCAAAGGTTGCACTGTAATTGATCAGGGCTGCCAGGCTTGAAAAGGCAAAGACCCGGTTGGATGCCAAAAGGCGTACTTCGAAGACGGGATGGGGGATGTGCAGTTCCCAGAGCACGAAACCGAGGAGTCCGGTCGCGCCGCAGCCGATAAGTCCCCAGGCCAAATTAGCCGGCAACCGGGAGGCGCCATAGACCAGCAGTACCAGCGAGGTGGCGTAAAGCATCGCCCCCAGGAGGTCGAAGGGCTCTTTGCCCGCCGCCATCGGCTCACGGGGAAGATAGCGCAGTGTCATGATGAGGGCCAGGACATTCAACGGTACAACGACAATAAAAATCATACGCCAGCTGCTGTGTTGCGTCAGCAGACCCCCTACCAAAGGGCCGATGGAAAGTCCGAGATAGACGGCCGCGACATAGAGACCGATGACGCGACCGCGTTTTTGGGGAGGATAAACCGCGATTAGTATCGGCATTCCCGTGGTGACGACCATCGCCGCGCCCATCCCTTGAAAAATCCGGGTAGCGATGAGGATTCTTACGGAAGGTGCCATCGCCGCGCCTAAGGATGCGACGGCCAGGATAGCCAGCCCAAGGGCAAATACACGCGTCCGACCCCATTGATCGGCAATTTTACCGGCGGGCACCAGAACGGCGGCGATGGACAACAGATAGGCGGTCGCAATCCAGCTGAGCAATACGACGTCCACGCCGAAGGCCTGCTGGATATCCGGCAGTGCGATGTTGACCGACGAAATCAGGAACGGACCCATGAAGGACGTCAGCGTGGTAACCGCCAGGGTGGTTCGCTGTCGAGAAGGTTTCAAGGCCGGCTGTCCTGTCAGGTTGGTGCGGTTTGTCGATATAGGCGATTGATGTCGACATTCACTCTACCGTCTGCTGATCGATAGGTAAAGCAGCAATGTGGAGGCGATCATTGCCGCGGTGCCCTGCATGAAGGCATCGTTGGTCTCCCTCGCCTGAATCTATTCCCGTTGCAACGAGGGGTGGTCCGGATATGGGCGGGAGTTTGGTGGCGACATCCCTATCCATTGTGCCTGTTTTTCGAGCTTGGATTAAAGGCCTCCACGGGTGGGGAGCAGGGCAGGCTTGCAATCGCTGCTAAAAAACGCGTATAATCTCCGTCAAATGAGGATGAGTGCCATATGAAAATTTCGGACGATCCAACACCGGTCAAACTTGTAAAGCTTCCTGATAATCGTGCGGCCGAACCCTGCCCGGAAGGTCCATCCCCTGCGAATCGGAAGGATCGGGTTTCCCTATCTCCTCAGGCGAAGGAACTCCTTAAAGCCCAAAGGGCCCTTGCGGCCATACCGGATGTTCGGGCAGAGAAGGTGGAGGAAATCAAGGCCCGGATTGCGGATGGTTCCTATCGTATCGACAGCGAAAAGATCGCCGCCAAAATGATCCGGCAGGCCCTTTCCGACGACGAGTAGCCGTTTTAATATCCCCTCTGATATCAATGGTTATGCCGATGGTTCAGGCAGCCACCCATACGGCCATGCCACGGGCCCAGTTCACGAGCTGTCGGCTGACACTCCCTAAGAGCCATGATTCCAGTGCAGGCAGGTGACGGCGACCGGTAACGATGGTGCCGATGCCGGTGTTGCGGGCCTCCTCCAGCAGGCCTGAGGTGCGACCGGTGCAGTCCTCCAGAATGGATACGCTGATCCGCTCCGGCGTTACGCCGGCTTGGATGAGTCGCCCCTGGGCCTTTTTAATCCAAGGGTCGATGTGCTTACGGCTGCGGGTAGCCCAGCTCTCGTCTTGGTCTTCGGCACAGTACAAATTCGCCGGCAGATAGCACATCCTGGGAGATCTGATCGCATGGCAAAGCGTGATGCGGGTAGGTGTTTCAGCCAGCAGATGACCGACGCAGGTGACACCTCGGGAGGCGTCATCCGTACTGTCCATTGCGCATGATTTTCTGAGTGGTGTGGCTGCCGCTGACAACGATGATGGGCAAATTGCGCAATCGCTTCATCAACTGGTTGCCTGTTTTGCCGATCAGGGTGTCTTTGGTGCGACTGAGGCCTTGGCGGCTGACCACAACGGCATCGTAATCGCAGGCCGCCTCGGCGATAATATCGCGAACGATGCTGTTTTGCTGCCGTTCAATTTTTACGGTCACGGTTTCGGGGGAAAAGCCTGCATGGGTCAATTCATGGGCGGCTGCGTGCATGAAGGCGCTCATGGCACGTTGCGTTTCATGGACCCAGGCCCGGGCCGGTGCGATGCTGTCGCGAAATTCTTCGCCGGTGTGTTCTGGGCCGTCGATGGCTTAGCGCCCACCAATTCGGAAACGCCCCTTATGTGGGCGCGGATATGCATGGTTACACGGATGAGAAAATAAAACCCGATGCCGACAATGAGCATTGCAAGTAATCGTTCCGCCCTTTAAAATACCCCGATCTGAATTCCAAAAATTGATCAGACACTTAAGATTTTCATGCTTATCGGCCTTTTTTCAAATGGCTCAACAATTCATTCTATGAATAGTAGCTGACCGAGGGGGATCGCTATGGAACCAGTAACGTATAAGCCGATCGGAAGGATTGAAACGCCATATTCTTCCCGCGAAGGAATGCCGATCCAGGCCAAGGGCGGGGAAGGGATCCGGGGCCGCATTGTGCTTTTGCCGGAGTATGCAAAGGGATTACAGGATCTGGGGGGGTTTTCGCATCTCATCCTGCTCTATCATTTTCATCTGACACAGGAAACCCGCCTGGTGGTGACACCATTTCTGGACACCGTACCGCGGGGCGTTTTCGCTACCCGCTCACCCAACCATCCTAATCCGATCGGTCTTTCAACGGTTCGATTAATCGAAATCCGGGAAACCGTGTTGGAGATCGAGGATGTGGACATTGTGAACGGCACACCGCTGCTGGACATCAAACCCTACGTGCCGGCGTTTGATCATCGTCAGCCCGAACGGCTGGGCTGGCTGGAAAAGGCGGGGGCCGATTTGCAACAAACCAGGGCGGATAAACGCTTTATGTGATAGACCGAGACCGCATAGCGGGCGGAAGGTCGTTCGGTATGTCGGGGCGGTTGGCGGCAGTCAATCCGGGCTGCTTCTTTATTTTAATAGTTCCTGCGATATAGCCTTCCCGTCGCCGTCGCGTTTTGCTTCCATGGGTGCATCTCTTTTCGTCACGGGGCTGGGTAATGCCAGCGGCGGTAGCACTGCCGTGGATGCGGTTTTTACTTTGTCCGGGTGTGCCGGTATGTTTCCACCACTTCGAGAGCTGAATGGAGCAGCAGGTTGGCACCGTTAACGCAGTCATCCCAGTGGGAGTATTCATCTGGGCCATGCGATCGTCCATCCACCGATGGAATGAAGATCATTCCGGAGGGGCAAAGGTCCGCGAAGTTCTGAGCATCGTGGCCTGCGCCTGAAGGCATGCGGCGGTGCCGCAGGCCGAGCCGGTTCGCCGCGCAGGCGAACTGATCCTGAAAGCGGCTGTCCATCGAGACGGCGGGCGATATTTCAGCGGGACCCATTTCCATTGCAACCCGGCACTCGTGGGCCACATCCTTCGCCATCGCGATCAGGCCTCTCTGCAGATCGCCCAGCTGCCGCGCGTCCGGCGCGCGATACTCCAACTCCAAATCGACCGTGTGCGGCACGACGTTGAACGTGCCGGGATGAAATCGAAGGTGCCCGATGTTGATGACGCAATCTGGAAAGTTTTCTGGAAGAAAATCCCAGGCGCTTGCAACAAAAACCCCGGCGGCTCTACCGGCATCGTGACGAAGCGCCATGGGCGTCGTCCCGGCATGGTCGGCGCGACCCCGGAACTGCAGCGTCAGGCGACCAATACCGACAATGGCCGTTACAATGCCGATATCGAAACTCTCTTCGGCGAGGATCGGTCCCTGTTCGATGTGGAGTTCAAGATATCCGGCGATTCGGTCTGCCGTTCGCCGGGCCTGGAGAAGACTTTTTCGCGAAAGACCGATACGCGCAAGGGCGCTGTCAAAGGCCGGGAGGCCCTGGAAAGGATGTTGAAGATCGCCTTCTGTCAGCCGGCCTGTTACGGCACGGCTTCCCAGTGTGCCGATATGGGTGCCTTCCTCATCGGTAAAGTTGATGGCTTCCAGCCCGATGGGTGGAGAATATCCGGCATCTTTCAGTGTTAGAAGGACCTCAAGGGCCGCCAACACCCCAAGGGCACCGTCAAAACGTCCGCCCCCCGGCACCGTATCCAGGTGGGATCCTATCATGATGTGCGGGCTGTCTCCATCACGGCCGTGGAGAATGGCTGACTGGTTACCGGCCGTGTCATCCGTATACGCCAGGGGCGAGCGTTCGATTCGGTCACGCAGCCATTTTCGACCCTCGATGTCGGCATCTCCAAGGGCGGGACGATGGACGCCGCCCTCCGGGGTCGCGCCGATGCGGGTGAGCGCTTTGAAATGATTTCGAAGACGCCTCGGGTCAATCCGAAGCCGTGACAGGTCCAGAGCCATGCGATTGTCCCGCAGGTGCGTCAGGTGGTGTGCCGATCAAGGTGATCGGGTCAATTCATTTTGTAAGTCGCCATCATAAGCCATTCGAACAGCCCGCCGGGCAGCACCCTTTTCAGCAGGGCGCCCAGCCGCTGAGGGATGGTTCCGGCGGTGTAGCGCAGCCGGGGAGCCGGGTGGGTGATGATACGTTCCACCAAGCGGGCTAATATTTCTGGGGATGGTCCCTGGCGTTCGTCCTTCTCCATGACAGCCAGTGCGCGGGCGAAGGTTGCGGCATAATCCGGATTGGTGCCGGAGGCGTCGGATTTGATGCGGTTGCGGGTGAATCCGGTGCGAAAATCACCCGGCTCGATCAGAACCACGTGCACGCCCCAGGGTTTGACTTCCATGCGCAGCGCTTCCGCCATACCCTCCAGGGCAAATTTGGATGCACTGTAAGCGGCCTGGAAAGGAATGCCCATGACACCCGCCAGCGAGCCCACGATGACCAGATAGCCTGATTTCTGCCGTCGCAGGTGGGGAAGGACCGCCCGGCAGACCCGCCAGGTACCGAAAAAATTGGTTTCAAACTGGCGCTTGGCCTCCTCAACGGTGCTGTCCTCCACCGACCCGGCCAGGCCGAACCCCGCATTGCAGACCACAACGTCGATGCGTCCCGATGCTTTTAGGATGGTGTCTACGCCGGCGTCAACTGATGCCGTATCGCAGATATCCATCGGAATCATTTGGTAGGAATTGGTTCCGGGCGAATCCTTGCTGGCATCAAGGTCCCATGTGGTCCGGCGGCTGGTGCCATAGACGCGATAGCCCTTGGTGCCCAGGTGTTGGGCACAGGCCTCGCCAAAACCGGATGAGGCGCCAGTGATGAGAACAACGGGAGGGGGGGGCGCGTCGCTGCTAAAATCGCCGGCGGCGTGAGCGCTGCTTCTTTTTTTTTCCACCGGGGTCGGCATGGTTGACCTTGATATTTTGGCCCTCGATAAATTTACCGTTTAGATTTTTGATGGCCTGGTCGGCCTCCGAATTGCTTGGCATCTCTACGAACCCGAAGCCCTTTGATCTTCCCGAACGCCTGTCACTGATGATTTTACAACTTTCGACCTCGCCAAATTCGACAAACATCGCTTTCAAGATATCAGTGGTCATGCCGGGACCCAGGTTCCCGATATAAATATTCATAGCTTGATCGTTCTCGCTTTCGTGCTATTGGGTTGACGGACATCAGCTGCTCAATCAATAGCAGAAAAATCGAGAACCGATGGTGGGACTCACGCCGGAGGTGCTCCCCGCGCACGATAGGCCTGTTGGGGCAAGCGGATCGTTGAGGCCGGAACGGCTTGTCGGGCCTTGCTTGCATCGCGGTACTGCCAACGTGATTTGTCGGCCAGCATCGCATATTTGACGGCCATAGTCCAGATGCTTTGTGAGCGGTCAAAGGCGTGCGGCAGGAGTGCACGATGGCGGTATGACGGACGCAGACAAGGGATGGGTGACAAGCGTTCGTCCTATTTCAGCACGATCAGCCGTTAGTCCCGGATATGGTGCGCCAGCATCATAAGCTACTGGAAAACATCGATGCGCCGGACCCCGATGCGCACCGGTTTTCATACGGGTTCGGGTCGTTAGGGGATGCATCAGCGTCGACCGCCGGCCGCCACCAGGATGCGGGCAATTTCTTTCTGGCTCTGGGCTTCGGCCCAGCGCAGGGGCGTCCATCCGCGCTTGTTGTGGGCGTTGACGTCGGCCCCGTGGATGATCAAGATCACCACGAGTTCCTTTTGGCCTTCACCGGCGGCCCAATGCAGGGGGGTGTAGCCCTCCTCGTTGCGGACGTTGACGTCGGCGCCGTTGTCGATAAGCAGCCGGGCCATCTCGGCCAGGCCGAGGCTGGCGGCCCAGTGCAGTCCGGCATTGCCGCCAAACACGTCCCGCGAGTTGACATCGACCCCTTTCAAAAGCAAGGCACGGACCTCGTCGATGCGATTCTTGCGCACGGCCTCGACAAAAAAATCCAGATCACTCGCCCGACTGCCGCAGATGGCCCCCAAGATCAGCACAAGGGTCAAACCAGCGAAAACCGATACGCCCAAAGGTGCTTTGCCGTGCTTTATCATGCGTTCTCTCGCAACAGATTATCCCGGTTGGAACGTCCATCGATCCTACAGGGGTGAATGGACAAGACAGCCAATCATGTGTTTAGCAGGCCCGCCAAGGTTACTCAAGCGGCAGTTTGCGACGGAAAGTCGTCATACGCTTCCGTGGCTGGCCGTCGCGTTGGTCAGAAAGCTAGTCCTGGAAGGTGTTGCAGGAAGACAGGCTTCCGGTGGCCAAGCCCCGTTTGAACCATTCGATGCGCTGGGCGGAAGTTCCATGTGTAAAGGAGTCCGGGACAACGCGACCCCGGGACTGCATTTGAAGGCGGTCATCGCCAATAGCGTTGGCGGCGTTCAGCGCTTCTTCGATGTCCCCTGTTTCCAGCAACTGGCGGGTACGGTCGGCATGGTAGGCCCAGATGCCGGCAAAGCAATCGGCCTGGAGCTCCTGGCGGACGGAGAGCGCATTGGCGTCCCGCTCCGAGCGCTGACGTTTGGCGGCATGGACCTTTTCAGAGATACCGGTCAGGGTCTGGACGTGATGGCCGATTTCATGGGCGATGACATAGGCCTGGGCAAAATCCCCCGGGGCACCGAATCGGTTTTGCAAGTCCTCGAAAAAACTCAGGTCGATATACACTTTTTCATCGGCCGGGCAATAAAATGGGCCCGTGGCCGATTGGGCATAACCGCAGGCGGATTCCACCGCACCAGAAAAGAGCACCAGTTTCGGTTCCCGGTATTCGCCGCCGGCCTGCTGGAATATGGCGTGCCAAGTGTCTTCGGTGTCGGCCAGCACCACCGCGACGAATTCTCCCAGTTCCTTTTCCGCAGGAGACAGAGCGACATGGGATGTCTGTGAGGGCGGGGCGAGAGCGCCGGTGCTTTGTAAAATGACACCCGGGTCGATACCGAAATAAAGGCCGATCAGGACAAGGACGATGGTTCCCAGACCGCCGCCGGCAACCTTGCGCGACATGGGTCGGCGGCGCCGGTCTTCGATGTTGGCACTTTGTCGTCGATTTTTCCATCGCATGATTTTTCTCCCTGGTTAAATGGCGACATGTCTTTATGGTGACGGATATCGCATTACGGTAAGGCGGTGAACCGATTTTGCAAGTTCAAGCGACCCAGGATTCGAGGCGGTATTGGACCCTCGGCGCGACCAGGGGGGGCGTGTGCGAAAAAACCAGATCGGTCGGCCAGACGTAAGATTCGCCTATTGTTCAAGAACTTCGACGATTTCAATGGCCGTAAACTGCCACGTGTCATCGATTTTTCGCAAGCGGCAGTGTAATTCCTGAATGTCTTCGATCGCTTCACCGGACAGCAGCCGACCACGCATCCGGGATGTTACCCGCACGTCGGCCAAACCCTCCTGCGGAAAATCGATGGAAAAATCATAGAAGGTCAGCGCGAGTTCCGCATAGGAAGCCCGGGCACTGAGTACCAGGGCCGGCAGTTCGGACGCGGCCAGATCGCGGGCATAGTCGTAGGCGGGCGCATGAATGGTGATGGTCTCCGCAAACGCGGACCGGATACGTTTGGCTTTGGCGGCGCCGATCAACTTGTTTTCATCCGGGGTTTTAGCGATGTTGGCGGCCAGAAAGTCGAACTGTTTTTTGATGCGGGCGGCATCTCCGGGCGAGAGGATGAAAAACAGGAGAATCCCGATGGCCAATGCAACGGCCGCCAGCATCCATTTTTTGTCTGCTACCACAACGGTCCTCCAATAATCCTGTCGATGGCGGTCTGCCCGAACTGGTGAATATGCATCGGTACACGTCGATTGTCCCCCACGACATAGACGTGTCCTTGAGCGACTGTGCGCGGGGGGAGATCCCAGGCGAACGGATCATGGACATAGGGTTCCTCGACCGGCCGGCTGTTCACGAAAAGCCGGCCGGCCTGGAATTCCACCACATCGCCTTCCAGGGCGACCACGCGCTTGAGCAGCATAATGCGTTGGCCGGCCAGACGAATCGCAACCACATCGTGTTGTTGCGGGCCGCTGAAAATAAATCGCAACCGGTTGCAGAAATTGAATCCGCCATCACGGTAAGTCGGCGCCATGCTGTGTCCCTGGATACGGAAAGGAATCAGGACGAAGCCGAATAGAACAGCGGCAGACAGTGCGACGGCCAGAAACCGAAAAATAAAGGCCCGGTTTATTTCCGGGAAGAAAAAGGCTTTCAATCGGCTTGGCACGGGGCTGGGTCCTGCTCCAAATCGGTCGTTTATACCATACGGCGAACGAAATCCATCACAGCCCGGGACATTGCAAAATCACGCAAGACGTCGGCCCAAACCAAACCGTGCAGGGCGACAATACTCCAGAAAATCAACTGGTAGGAAAGCTTGCGGGTTTTGTGCCGAAACACCTGCTGGGCGATCAACCCGCCGGGCCAGCCTCCCAACAGTTCGAGAAGGTGCAGGATCCGCTCGGGTGTGCGCCATTGCCGGGTCAGGGATTTGCGCTTGTCACGATAGGTGGCGATAAAGCAGAAAAGGCTCATGACGCCATACATGCCCAGCACGACCCGGGGCGATATCCGCACCGGATGCCGATCAGCGGCCAGCAGGCGGTTCAAGCGATCTTTCAAAGGCACTCGGGGAAGTCGTTTTTTGGTTTCGGCACCGTTGATTTCGGGCTTTTTTTCGACTGTTTTTGTACCCTCGGGGCACCCTGCGTCCGAGTAGGTGATGGTGCCATCGGCATCGACACATTTGTAGATATCTGCCCGTGCGGCATGGGCGGACAAGACGATCAGTATTATAAGAAGATATTTCAGGCCGGTGCCTGTCAAGGGGCTACCCCGCCATTCCGAAACAGCATACGGATGCCGCTCCTGGCTGATTCGAGTGTAAGGTGGCCGCTGCCGTCCAGCCCGCCGGCCCTGGCCAGGCCCAGTCCCTCCAGGTATTTCTGATCAAGTGAATTCTCACCGCAGTAGGCCATGGTGGATGAGTCCGGCGTGATTTTAAAACCCTCCGTGTTGACGTAACGGCCGCCGATAAGGTTGCAGTCGGCCTTGCCGCGGAAGGTGCCGTCCGTCCCGAACACGATGGTGTAATTCTCAGGATACGCCACCGTGGTTCGTACGCCGCTTTCTTGATCAACGGTTTCGATCCATTGCCAAAGAATATCGGTGAGGGGGACCGCACGGGGCACTTTTTTCCCTCCGGTAGACGTACAACCCATCATAAGCACAAAAACAAAAAGCAATCCATACATTACCCATAGCGGATAGGAACGTTTTGCGAGAAAAACTTTCATGATTGCATCCTGTTGATATGGTGGAAAGGGTGTAGGGTTTATCCTGCATTCTTGAGGGATAAATGCTTCTCGATGATGGCATCGATGTCGTCAAGATTGCCGGCTTCGATAGCCTGGCCGCAGTCATCAACGATTTGCCAGAACTTCTGGATGGCAAATGTGTTCTCCGGCACATCGCGAATGTAGTCCACCTGTGTGCCGTCGATCGATTTCCGGAACGTTTCCCCCAGGCCGGTGATCCAGGTTCCCAGACACACACCGATGTAGAGAATTCCGGCAAATTTCCGGCTGCAGCCGTCGTGGCGGCAGGCATGGTAGAACATACGATCGGCCGCTTTCCGCTCTGCCGGGGTTACCGCGGGGTTGGACAGTTCTCCCACAAAATAATCATGGACAATGGTGGCCCGACGGTAGTTCCCTACAAAGGGGGCCCCGATGGAGGTCCACAGGGCCCGGGGGATGGTGGCGCCGTTGATTTCACTGCCGGCCGGGGCTTCCCATATTTTACCCTTCCGGTCCTCATAGGACAGTGCTTCCACCAGGCGCATATTGCGCTCGCCGGTCCAGCGGGTGACCGGTTCCCCTGAAAACCCTTCGCCCATATAGCCCTCCTGACGTGATGCGTCTTTTTAGAGCAAGCCTTTTACAAGAGTCCATATAGCCGCACTCGGTAAAAAAGGTCAAATCGAGTCCTGTTGACCCTTCTATTACGGCCAGCCGCCTGGGCTTGTCAGATACTATGGTGTTGGAAGCAGGGCCACACTTAAATTGACAATCAAAACACCGCCCAATATTGTCGATAATCGACAGTATGCACAAGCATGTTTGGGAAAGCATTTGCCTTAAAGATCGCCAACGGCAAAGAGCCGTGTCCGCAGGAAGAATCAAGCCGCTCTTTTCTTACATCATTCGATGCGCAACACTTTGGCGCCGCGTATCTTTCTGCTCTTGAGTTCCACCAGGGCCTGGTTGGCCTCTTCCAGGGCGAATTCCTCAAATTCGGGCTTGATCCCCATCTCGGCGGCCAGGGACAGAAATTCGCCCACGTCCCGCCGGCTGACATTGGCGACACTCTTGATTTCCTTTTCCATCCACAGGTGGGCGGGGTAGTCCAGCCGCAGAAGCTCGTCCTTGTCTCCGTCCTCTTTACCGATGGCGTTGATCACCAGCCGGCCGCCGGGCGCCAGGCTTTTCAGTGCTTCCACCACGGGTTTCCAGGCCGGAGTGGTGTCGATGATGCTGTCCAGCATTTCGGGGCATGCTTGCCCGATGTCTCCGGCCCACACTGCGCCCAGTTCTTGGGCAAACACACGCTCTTTGGCGCTACGGGCAAAGACGAATACCCGGGTCGCCGGGTAGCGATGCCGCACCATTTTCAACACGAGGTGCCCGGAAGCGCCGAACCCGGTCAGGCCGATGGTTTGACCATCCGTCATTCCGGTCAATCGCAGCGAGCGATAGCCCACCGCACCGGCGCACAGCAGCGGGGCGGCTTCGGCATCGCTGAAAACAGGGGGGATGGGGTGGGCGAAGGCTTCCGGTACCGTCATGTATTCGGCGTACCCGCCGTGGGCATCCCGGCCCGTGGCCTTGAAGTCCGGGCAAAGATTTTCATTGTCGCTTCGGCAGAACCGGCAATGACCGCAGGCCGAAAAAATCCAGGCGACGCCCACCCGGTCCCCGTTGGCGAAGATCCTGGCATTCGGACCGGGTGCGGCCACCCGCCCCACCACCTGGTGGCCGGGCACAATGGGGAACCGCGGCGGCGGGGTGCGGCCTTCGATTTCGTCCAGTTCGGTGTGGCAGACACCGCAGACCGTCACCTTGACCAGAATTTCGCCCTCGGCGGGTACGGGGTCGGGCAGGACCATCAGTTTCAGGGGGGTTGGGTTGTCTTCCAGACGGCAGGGGCCGTCAAGGACCATCGCTTTCATGGACGAATCGCCTTTCAGTCTTTAATACGGAGCAATGGGATAAAATTTCGTATTCCGGGGGGAAATGCCGTTGGTTGTGAACGCTTAGCATATTCGACGATCCTGTTGCAATCTGCCCCAGTACGTATTTTTTTGAAAGAAAAATAATGCATGCTATAATTTTTTGAACCATTTCTCTTAACCGCACGACTCACGTTCATGACGCCATTTGAGTGCTGAAAAGTTCCTATCATTCAATCGATACCTGAGGAGGAGAAATGCAACGACAACCCCGTATGATTTCGATGGTCGCCCTTGTTTCATTGCTGGTATTTATCTCAACAACCGTATGGGCAGCCGACGCCGTGAAATCGACCCCGCCTGCTCCTGGCGCACCCCAGCTGAAAACGCCGACAATGCTCACCCCCCCAGTACCCTGAAAATCGAGGGGCAATCCCCAGCCCGTCCCGCGACTCCGGGTATTCCCGTCAAGCCAGCGGAGGTAAAGGGGATTACCTCTACCATGCGGATCCAGCCGGATCTGGTGATCACCAACATCAAGATCGAACCGGCCAATCCCACCACCTACGACACCATAAAATTCAGCGCCGAAGTCACCAACACGGGTGCAGCGCTGGCGCCGGCATCCAAAGTCGCCGTGTTTATCGGCGGGGAAACCTATCCGGTGACGTTTAACCAGCCGCCCATCGGTCCTAACGCCACCAAAGTGGTGGTACGGGAGTTCAAAATGGATCACGTCGGTGGCTACCAGGTCAAATTCGTGGCCGATGCGGATGGTGTCGTGGCCGAGTCCAACGAAGGCAACAACATTGGCAAGCGCACCTTCCGGGTCATCAAAGGGATTCCATCGGGTGCGGTGGGCGCCGCCGGCCTCGACGTGTCAAACCCTGCCAGGGATATCCCCCGAATGACCATCGCATTCCAGATCGGGGAAGCGCGTATGGCTAACTATTCGTCTCCGGGTAACAGCGATTTTGTGTTTTACCTGCGCCCAACCAAGTCCGTGGACACCGCCACCGTCGAGGAGAGTGCGATTCAGGTGCACCTAAAATATTATAACAATGGGGCGCTGCAGGACGAGCAAACGCTGTCAGGACATTTTGGGTCCAAAGGCCCCACCCTTATGCGCTGGGAGTCGGATCAGACCCCGTACGGCGGCAACTGCACCAGCAGCACCACCTGCTACTGCGAGGTCAATCTCACCCTGCAGGATAATATCTTGTCCCAGGACGGCGTGCAACTGGACGGCGATGGCGACGGCCAGCCAGGCGGCGATTACCACCACCAGTTTTTCCTGGGAATGTACCATCTCTTATGGTTTTAAAAAAAGTGTGGTTTGTTTTAAACAGCGGTGGGCGGCGCATTGCGCCGCCCACCGCTGTTTTTATGTTTCGGTTAGGCCTGCGTCCCGATGCCTTTGAATGGCATTTTTACTTCTCAGGCCATGGGTGGCGTCCTCCGCAGCCCCGCCGTATCGGAAAGGGTCGCACGTCTTTGCCGCTTCAGCCGTCCTGGTACTTGGCAATCGCCTCGCGAAGTGCTTCGGGGATGGGGGTGGATTTTTCGGTTCGGGTGTCCACCAGAACCCCCTTGATATAACCGACGGCCACAACCGCCTGGTCGCGTTCCCGCACCACCGTCATTTCGGCGGTCAGGCTGCTGTTGCCCAGTTGCGATATTTGGGTGTGCACGTTAAGGCGGTCGCCGAAAAAGGACGGCCCCTTGAACTGGCAGCCGCTGCCCACGTAGTAGACCGCCAGCCCCATCTCGCCCAGCGTCTCCCAGGCAAAGCCAAGTTCATCGATGTAGGCCATGAAGGCCTCGTCCATGTAGGTGAAGTAATTGCCGAAGAATACGTGTCCCTGCAGGTCGGTGTCGGCAAAGCGAGCTTGGACCGGGAAAAAGAACTTGGCCAAGGGGGATTCAGGGGGCATTTGCAATCCTATCTTAAGGGCTTCTCAGGTGTCAGGTTTTCCTCTGGTCCTGATAGTAAGTCGGGCGACTCTTCCGGATTTCTGGCCAGTTGCGCTTGTCGTTGTATCGGTGCGGCTTCGCTGAATTGATCGCCCTCTGCTTCTGTGAACATGATCGTATCTTCAACTTTCGTTTTGGTTTTGGCAATATAGGGTTGCTGGTATTTGCGGTGGTCGACCGCATCCTCGGTCTGCAACCGGACCGGAACATCCTCGGGGAAAACAATTTCACGGGCTTCATCCGGCATCGAAATCCCGCGGTTCTGAAAAGCCTCTTTGACCAGACGCAATAGTGATGATCGTATGGTCAGGCCGTTGTGGGTCGCACCATTGTACCAGTAGTATACTTTTAGATTGACCGTGGCGGCGCCCAGGTTATTCGTCAGCACCAGTGGCTCCGGCTCTGTTAGGATCGCCGGGTGCTTCACGAGCACATCTAAAACGATCTCCTGCGCGTCGGCAATGTCGTTTTCATACCCTATGCCGGCCTCGAAAAAATCACGGCGATTTGGGTTGGCCGTATAATTTTGAATGATGCTTTTATAGACGGTCGCATTGGGAATCTGGATGTGATTGCCGTTTAAATCCATTAAAACCGTGCCTCGTGAGGTGACGCGTTGTACGACACCCAAGTGACCGCCAATATCCACGACATCCCCCAGGCGGAAGGGGTTGCGTAAACTGATCAGGATGCTGGCCAGATAATTTTCGAGGATATCGCGAAAAGCAATGCCGGCAACCAGACCGGCGATGCCGGTGCCACCGATAACGGTTGCCGCCAAACGCGTCAGCCCGGCGACATGCAAGACCAGATACAAGCCCAATAGAAATGTCAGCAATGCCAAGGTGCGCGCCGCCATGCTGAGAATCAAGGGATTCAGTCGCTCTGATAGAAGTTTTCGCATGGCCATGGCGACGGTCCGCGCTGCGCCGATGGAGATGACAAAGATAATCAACGCAAGACCGATCATTGGCAATGCGCGCACAGTTTGCTGCACCACATTGCGAATAACGTCGATCGCCGGTGCCAAATTCCATGCCGGGCCCGTTTTGACCTGAATTCGGTTTACGACGGCAACCACGTCCCGCGTCCGGTTGGCCAGATCTCCGGCCCAGGAGCGGTATTTATCAGAAAGCGTCTCGCCATCCAGAAAAACGACGCCATCATTCACTTCCACCTGGATGTTATCAAACCAACCGGTCGACACCATGATATTCGTCAACCGCTTTTTTATGTCATCATCGTTGGAAATCGGTTGAACCTCGACACGGTTATCCGTATCCACTTCCTCAATCACTGGCGGCGTGTCGGTTTGCTGAGCTTGGCTATACAGAGGAAAAAGCATGGTCGTCAGTACGACGATAACCATGAATGACCATCGATTACGATAACCCGCGCCAGTGCTTAGAATGCCGGTGGCCGCCGTTACTGCCATGAATCGTCTCCCCTTTGCGATTCTCCGCTACGTTGATCGCGCATGGTTTTAAAAATCGACATATATCGTTTTGAAACATCCTTGGCATCCATGGCTTCTGGAAGACCGTCACGGCAGCCTCTTTCGATCATAATGGCCTGTCGTATAATGGCGTCCCGCTGCTTAGCGTTCCAGGCGAAGCGCATGATTGTTCCGAGGCTTTCCAGCAGCCGTATGGTCACGGAGGCATGTGTGCGGGCATTTTGCCGGATCTGGTTGAAGGCCGCATCCACGATTTCCGAAAAACCGGTCATGTGAAGGATGAGTCGGAGCGAATCGTCGGAATCAAGACGTTCCGCAGAAGGTTCGCACCGCTTGGCAAGCTCGCACAGCGCCGAACTCAGATGGTCGATGCAGGCAATGGCTGTAAACGGGTCGTTTATTCCGGGAGAAAGGGCGCGGGTGGCAATTTCGACCAATTCGTTGATCAGGAACTCCAGGTCATACTCCTGGGAGCGCTTGGAGCCTAAAATGAATTGGCTGTTGATGGCTGTGGACAGCTCCGGCGTAATCGCTTCAGCTGGATAGACTTCGGCCAAGGGGGTGTCTGCGACAAGGAAATGCCCGGGGCGGCGAAGAAGGCGGATGATCAAATCATTTTCTTTCGCCAATTGGACGAGGCTGCCGGGGTCAATCGCCTGAATATAGCCACTACCCTCGGCACAGAGGACGGCCGCCCGACCGTTGAAATCATCCGGTAGCGGTTTTCGAGGGGCCGGATCGGCTTCCGGTTGGTTCACTAAGGATCGTTTTTCGGGATACAAGCGCTTCACTGCGCTGGAAATGTCGCGACTGATGCGGCTGATCACATTGTTGACCTGTATCGCCTCGGCCGTGTGGTGGATGAAGTAAATCAGGACGCCTATGTTGACGACGGCCAGCATGACACCCACCAGGGCACTGCCGTGAGGGACGAAGGCACCTTCAACAGATGCACCGATCGTTCGTAATACCAGCAGGCAGTATATAAAGGTCGAGGTAACCGTTCCGAGAACGATTTGATTGCCGCGATCTCGCATGAAATGCTGCAGCAGGCGGGGTCCAAATTGCTGGGACGCCAGAGACAGGCTGACGATGGTGATGGAAAAAACAACACCGGTAACCGTGATCATGGAACTGGCAATGGTGGCAAGGGTGGATCGGGCGCCCTCGATACCGGTCGTCAGAAAAGCACTGCCCCGCCAAAGTCCCTTTTGGCCCATGATCTGGTCAAGATACAGCAGCCCCTGGGAAAGACCGATGGCCCCAACGGCCATAACAGAGGGGATAAACCAGTAATTGCTGGACAATTTTTCGAGAAGATTGCGGATTCTGGTTTTCATGGCGTGGCTGGCCCTCTCGATGACTCATGATGGTATGCGCCGGCGGCGTAGTGCCATGCTTTGCATGGATTGTTGTGTGGCACAGCATCACAGGGTGCCGCGGATGCGGGGAATGATTTGTCCTAATCCCGGCAGATGTTCAAAAAAGCCTGTTGATAGGCGTGGAACATGTCCTGATGGGGTAGACGGTCTCCGCCACAGCCCGTTATCACCACAAAAAGACCAAGGAACAATAGCGGGCGCCATTTAGGCGTCCAACCGGCATCAGGTTTTTGGTGGGTCATAAGACTTCCCGCCTTTCAATTTACATGGTTTGATCGCATTCTTCGATCGGGATAATCAATAAACGCGGCTGCAAAAACTTACGACCGAAAGCCGATACCGTCAATACGGCAGCCACTTTCCTAGTCGGGTCGACGACATTGCCGGAGGCGATAATTGGCTGTCCGTGTTGAGGTTTTTAGGGCTTGTCGATCTTTTTTGAGATTTGGGTTGCCATCATCAGACCGAATTCCCGGTAGCTTTTTTCCGAGGGATGGTAGCCATCGGCCGAGAATTTATCGGGCGAGGGATCGAAGTTCAGCGGAATATAGACCGCAAAAGGATGACGCGATACCATTTTCCAGGCGGCCGTGTCGAATGTTTTCCCGCGCAGCCCGAAAAGGGCCCGCAGGGGCTGCGGCAGAAGAGGAAACCCTTTGAGCGGGGGGATACCGGCTACGGCCATGGTGGCCCGGGGGGAGTGGCGATGCAAGGCCACCAACAGGTCATTCAGGTTCCGCTGCCAGCGGGATAGGCGGGTGAGCCCGGTCACATCGTTTACCCCCACCGACAGAATGATGACGTCCGCTTCCGGTTCAGGCAGGCTTGGAACCAGGCGATGCAGGATTTTGTTCGAATCGGCCCCGATGCTGCCGCGGGCTGTCCAATCGATTCGACACCCCAGCAGGGCCGCCAGTCCTGCTGCGGTTTGACCCACCAGCGCTTTGGACAAGCTTTCGGCACCCACACCGGCAATGATGGAGTCTCCAACGGCGAGGAGCCTGAGGGGCGGCCCCTCACCGGTGGCGCCTTCCTTCGGCCCGCCGGCCCCGGGAAAGCGCGGTGCATTGTTGCGAACACGAATGGCCTGCGGTAGCACGAAAGGAAACAATGTCCAGAAAAGCAAACTTCGTATCATGGCGATCCGGGGAAAAGCGTAATGCTGAAAAGCGGTCCGGTGGAACGTGTCCATCGGCGCTTTTGTCAGGAGGCATCGATCGGTGCCGTAGGTTCATCGTCCATGCCTTCTCGATCGAGCCAGGCCAGGGCATCGACCATGTTGAGGAAGATTTCGGAACGGCAGCCGACATATTCGGCATTGATGCAGAACATGCGGCCCATGGCGTAGGTGAACGATCCGCGCTCCGCCACGAAAACCATCTTATTAAAAAATCGATCCTCTTTTAATCGGTAGGCAATGGCTTCGATTTCCTGGCCGGGCACATCGACTTGTGCTTCGCGAAGATCGATCAGCGTATCAAGGGGCCGTTGGAAAGACGGGTCCCCGGAAATTTTATTCCAGGCCAGGTAGAATTCTTTGACGGTGACGGCGCCACGGGCTTTGAACATCAACAAATCACCTTTAAACAGATACGATATCGGCATGGGGCGCTTCCTGTCATCCGGAGAGGGGTGAATTCGAAGCAATATATAGCATAATGACAGAAAAATTCAATTATATCAAGATGACAGAAGGCAGTTTTATGCGTCCGGCTCAAGCCCGATGAAATTCAAGGATGATCAAAATCGAAAAAGAACGTCCTCAAAACCCTTTATCTTTCCCTCGTGGAACTCAATCCCTTCGTCTTCGAGCATTTTGATTTTTCTTTGGATCGACCTTCCCGATGTTTTTCCCTGAAATCCCCCAATCCGACCGGATGTGGCAACGACCCGGTGTCAGGGAACTTCGGGTGCATAGGGGTTCTTGCGCATGGCCTGACCGACCCCGCGATAGGCTTTGCTATTCAGGGCATGGGCGATTTCCTTATAGGTGGTAACGCGCCCTTTGGGCACCTTTATTAATAAGTCATACGCTTTATCGGCAAAGGTTTTCATTATTTTCCTCCACGTTAGATTCATTCAGATTGTTAGCAATAGGGTTACTCGCGCCAATGCTGGGGCTGGTCAAGCACGTCCGCGCATTGGATTTTCCCTTTAACACGACCAATGACGCCCTCCCTTAAAGCATGTACCATCCATGCTGCGGCATGTACGTCGGGTATTGGATACGGCGCTTCGAACCCCAGCACCCCGGCAGGTATAAATCCACAGCGCGGGTAATAATCCGGGTGCCCAAGAACAAAGACGAGATCGACCCCGGCCTCCCGCAGGTGGTCAAGCCCTTCTTCGATCAGTTTGCGGCCGACGCCTTGCGCTTGGGCTTCCGGCAGAACCGCCAAAGGGGCCAGCAGCCGAATCGAAACAGGCGTATCCGCCCCCTTCAATACGGCCTTTGTATAGAGAATATGCCCAACGAGTTGATCCTTTTCCACAGCCACCAGAGACAGCAAAGGTGTGGCGGTTGTGTCGTCGAATAATCCATTGACCAGCGCCGCTATTTCCGGGCCCTTTTCTTCGCCAAAAGCCTTTGTGTGGATTTTCTCGATGGCTACCCGATCTGCTTCAGTGGATTTCCTTATGTCCAATGCGCATTCCTTCTTGTTATTCGATATGTGATTTTGCCGTCTGGAGGGCAAGGTCTTTATTTCTAGTAAACAGCCGCCACTTCATTTCCGATGAATGAATCCCGGCCTGCTTGTCCTGGCCTTTGCAGCGATACCAGTGTCCGAAGCGCTCAACCTTGGAATAGGGATGGTTTTTGGTACACAGAATGCCGCATGGATTCCATTCTTCAAAGAATACCATCTCATCGGCGGCGTCATCAAAGACGATATCGGTGGGCAATGCGATTTGGGACACATCCACGTTTTCGGCCACTTTTTCATCCAGCCAGTCAGAAAGTTTCATTTTGTTTTTCCTTTCATGACGTTTCGCCCACGGGCCCACCTAACCCGCCTGGTTGTCAAATAACAGGCGCCTAATTCAGGGGACCGCTAGAACGGCACAATTACAAAGATCTTCACTTTCAAAAGCGGTCATATCTCCAGCCTTTAAACCCGGTACGGGAAATACGCGAACCGTTAGGGGTTTGTTTAAACGATAGGCCATTGTGCCCGTATCGCGCATCAGGGCTGAAATTTTATCAATAGACGTGTCGCCGGGGATTGGGACCGTATCCAGACCAATGCCACAAACAGCGCTGTAGGTTAAGAGTGAACGAATATCAAAGTCACCATTGATCGTGCCCTGGGAAAGACCCGTATCTTCCGTTACGGCAAGCATAAGCCCTGAAAACCCGACGAGTTCGACGCCCTCGATGGATTTAAAGACCCGCGTCAATAACGATGAGGCTTCCACGGTGCCTGAGGCGCCAAAATAAGCCACCCCCATCTGTTCATATACGTCAACCATGCTGGCGCAATTCTTAGAGGGGGCGGCGGAGCTGTCGAAGCCGGAGAAAGTAAACGGTTTTTCGATCGTTGACTGCGCAATGACGTTATGAATCGTGGATATATGATATTGAAGCGCATCCCGCATGACCTCGCAATAACCTTTAAATCGGTCATTATGGGTCCCGGAGGCCGAATGCCGGTTAAACTCCTTTAGGACCTCAACAAGCAAATCAGGCGTCTCCAGCCCGACAACAAAGCGGTCCCCAAGTGCTTTGCGATGATAGCCGGCCGGGAAATAGGGGATGAGGGGCTCACAATTGAAATTGACGGTAAAGTTGAAATTACCCTCGCCGCGAGGTGTTATTTGGCTGATTTCCGAAACAGCTTCGGCCGCGTATCGGATTAACGTGTCATCGAGCACGCCCGCATCATCAAGATCGACATTGACACACACGTTGCACAGATCGCCAAATTTTTTAACCAATTCCGGTAGAAGTCGGATCTCATGTGGTGTTCGCGCTTCTCCGATAGCAAATCGAATTCGAATCCCGGCGAGGTCGGAAGAATTAAGAAGACCGCTGAGATAGGCTAAATCTTCGCTCGCACGGTCTAAACTGTCCGTATTGAGATACTCGCCGAATGGGTTGGTAACGATTCTGACGGACTGAACAGCGTATCCGTTTTCCACGAACGTGTTGGACAATTCAGCGCAAAAACGGGAGGCTTTCAGAATGTACTTCTTCCAGCTTGTTTTGTCTTCCGTCAAAGATAAAAAGGTCGTTATCGTTCTTATTCGGCATAGATCCTTATTGTGATAATGCAATGCCATACCCCTTTTTAGATCGTGGCGCTATCAGGCGCGGCGCTCAACCGGCATAATCAGGCAATTAGGGCCGCCCATGCCTTTGGCAAACTCACTCAAATCCAAATCGTGGACAATATACCCGTTGTCTCTCAGGAGGTCGATCACAAGCTCGTTTGAGCGGTTGACGATCACCTGTTTATTGCCCAGGCAGATAATGTTCGCGGTGGTATTTTCGCTGCAGGGTATTTCGATTCCGTCAAAGCCCCTGATATCATCAGGTGAAACCAACTCGTTGCAATAGAGCACCTGTTTCTCGCCTAAAACCATCAAAGCTTTATCGAGGTGCAGGATCGTTTCCGGCAGATTGATGACACGAATCTCATAGCCCATGGGCTTCATGATTTTCGAAAATTGGCGTACCCCCTCATCATTGGTACGGACGGATCTGCCTATAAAGGCGACCTTCCCGGATAGGATCACATCGCCGCCTTCGACGGTTCCCGGCGGCTTGATTTCGCCGATACAGCGTTCCCCTTGGGCCTTTAAAATCTGGGCCATCCAGACCCCTTCCGATTGCCGCGTTTCTAATCCTAAATGGAGGTGGATATAACCCTGCGGGGTGCAGATCGCGGTGTCCCGTGTGAAAACCGAGTTGGGGTGCCCGGCCCGTTCAGGTACATCCAGAACCTCGGCTCCGAATGCCCTGAGCGTTTCTTTCAGCGCATCGTGTTGCCGGATGGCTATTGCCGGATCACCCAGGTCGCCGATATTGTGTTCTTTCCGATTGCCGGCGCGCGCATATTCTTCTTTGGGTGTGCAAACCACAACCGTTTTTAAGGGATCCCCTTCATTTTTTACCATATAGATTAATTCCCTGCTAATTGCCCGACCGCCTTGCGTGGTAGGCGTCGCGATGTTTTTCACAGACGGCTGTGATCCAGGCTTCCCAATCTTCCAAATGATCAAAAGCAGGATCGAAATCGAATTTAATGAAGGTGTAACGCGCTTTATCATCAAGTGTTTTTGGATCAAGCCGTGTGATGATGTCGATCAACCGGCCATACTCCTTTTCGTTGATGGTGAAAGGGGCCCAGGTCGTGCCTGGACTCATGCCACCCTGGAATCCCCCGGTTTCGAAAATCTGGTTAAGGATGTGAAGTGGTGGAAATATGCCGCAGGCGCCAAAGTAAGGGATATCGTAAACGAAGGTCGATATTTTGGCCCTTTTTTCCTCGGGGTTGCCATGCAACTCATGCCGTTTGTAGTCTATGGTTTTCATAAACTCCCAATCCGCTAAAGTTAATTCGAAGAGCAGGTCCTGCAGAATGAAGAAGGGAGCGCCCTGGGCGTCGTTTTTCGCCGCGGACAAGCGATTGCGCAAACGGACCACGTTGCGTGATGGGGTAGCCGGTTGAAATTATACGAAAGGAACCGCAGATTTAGCAGAAGTAGTACCGTTTGTCAAAAATGGTAGCCGTTGGCCATTTCAACAGGCAGGGTGATTTTTCAGAAGTTGAAATCACCCGTTAGAACGATGGGGTCACGTTTTTCGGAGAGAATCCCTCGATCATGGGTGGACATCGTGTTGCAGGTTAATGAATGGATGCATTATTTCGGCAGCTTGTAAGATACATTTCCCTCGTTTACGGTGATATATTTTTTTTGTTGTAAGGTTTTGACGATGGCCATCAGCTCGTTTTCCTGCAGCTTTTGGGTGAACAGGGAATTGATGGTGTTGGCCAGTGTTTTCACTTTCCGGGGCCGGGATTGCCCCCGGCCGGCAAGATTTTTCACGATGGCCGCAATTTTTTCGTCGTTGCTGGTGGCCGTGGACATTTGTAAAAGGGGGATTTCGGCGAGGTCCTTCTCCCGATGAGTTCTGATTTTACGTGTTCTCAAGTGTCTGATCAGGGGGTCAAACCCCGTATCTTTCGAAATAATATGGAAATAGGCATCCGGCTCCTGGATCGAAAGCTGCCCCACGTAGAAGGCGATATGAAAATCGAGGGCGTTGTTTCCATTGCCTCCTATTTTGATGTACCTGGCGTTTTCGCCAAGCTGTTGCATGGCCTCGGCCAGGTCATAGGGTACTTTGGCTTGGTTCGCCCCGACGAAAACCAGCACTTTGAATGGGTGGCGTGAGAGAATCTCAAGATTTTTCGGTTGAACGTTTTCGAAGTCGATCAGCACGTAGTTGGTAGGCAAGATTCGCTCCTTGATATCGAGAGTGTGGTAGGTGGGTGTGTCTGATAGATTTGTCTCCTGCAACTAAAATTGTTCAAAAGGGCGAAACATATGATGGCATGCCCCTATTAGCATATCCATATATCAATCGACACGTTTTCCTTGTTTCCCAGATTTCCAGGGTTTGAAGATCGAAATAAATACGGTGATCATCAGCACCAGGACCTGAAGCGCGCCAAAAACCAGGTTCATCATTTGATTGTAGCGGTATGCGGGATCACTTAAAGACGATATGCCGATTTCCCCGGAAATCTCCATCATGGCGGTTTCCCAGGGCCCGAGAAAAAAGGTTCCGAACAGAATGGCTGTTACGGTCACGATCCATTTGACGATCAGCCAATTGTGCTTGAAGAACCCCCAACTGCTGAAGGAGGAATAGATCAAGCCGGTGAGCAGGCAGCCGAAGGCTCCCGGGATAACGACCACCGCCATGTCGACATGGTGAATGCTCTGGTTTATGCCATACAAAACACCGCTGTCGGCAACGCCGTCTTTTAAGAAATACAGCAAAATCAGCGCGACCCCGCCTCCGACCCAGCAGGCCACAGCGATCAGGTGAAACCCTTTGAGCCATTTCAAGCCTTTTGCTTTTAATTTCGGCATGTTTGCAATTTACGCGGTGAAGCCGCGTTCTTTCATGGACGCGCCATTCTGGAACAAGGCCATGCCCGTTTTCATCCGACGGAAGCCGTGCTTTTCATAGAATCCTTCCTTGCCCGGCGATGCATAGAGAATGACATTGCAGGTCGGCAGCCTGGCTAAAATGGTCTCCATGATGCGTTTGCCGAGTCCTTGGCCCTGGTATGCTTCAGTGACGGCGCAGTCGTAGACGGCGGCCTGGTAGGCGCCATCGGAAATGGCCCGGCCAAACCCGACGAGCTTGCCGGCATCGTACACAAACACCGTTGTGTGGCTGGCTTCGAAGGCTTTCCGGTGTATTTCCGGTGCATGGTGGCCCATCCCAATGGATTTCAGTGTTGCCGCTACGGTTTGCCAGTTGACACCGGTACAATCCTGTTTGATTTGAATGGTCATGGGTGGTTTTACCTCAACGTGTTCACCGCATCATGCCGTTGACGCTTTTATCATATAGTAATTTTTGACATCGAATATAGCGGATCGGGAAACAATCTCGAAACCGAATTTCTCATAAAACCGCACGTTCCTCTCCAGATCCGTTTCCAGGTAAGCGCTGGCCCGGCAGGCGTCCACTTCGCGGCAGAAGCGCTGCATCAGTTTCGATCCGATCCCGGCGCCTTGATAGGCGGGCAGAACACCGATCGGGCCAAGGTGCCAGTGCTGATCCGATGGGTCGTGGCGTGCCCACTCCCTGAGCCATATGGTTTTCCGCCAGTTGAGATCATTTTCGTCTGGCGGCCCTTCGGGATCGTCCGGAGCCTTGCGGCCATCGCATGACTTCATCCGCATAACCCCTGATAGGGATGGGCCGTCCTTGGCCAGAAAGACGATGCCCGGCACCTCGTCGAAGAGCTTGTGAAACATTTTTTCGATTTCGAGGCGGACGTTCTCATCGTTCCCCTGAAACAGGGCCGCATGGAGAGGGTTGTCGAGCATGGCCACACTGAGAACCCTTGCCGCTTCCGGAATGTCATTTTTTTCCATCAATGAGATCGTTATGCGGTTCAATGGACACCTCCAAGGCCTAGTCATCCTGATTCATTGATTTTCTTCGTAAGGCCGGCGTCGCATCAAGATACCTTTCGTCGGTAAACATGGGTCTCTCTTCTCACGAAGCCCAGTTTTTTATAAAGCGCATTCGCCGCTTCCCGGGAGGGATGCGTTGTCAGGTCGACCGCTTCAGCGCCAAGGGCATCCGCCATCTCAATTGCCTTTTGCACAAGCGATCGGCCCACCCCGCTGCCTCGTGCCGTTTCCTGTACGACCAGGTCTTCGATTCTGGCGCGGGTGCCAGATGGAATTCTGAATACGACGAGTGTCAGGCTGCCGATATAGCGGTCATCTTCTTCGGCCATCAACAAGTGGGTCTTGTCAGACTGGATGATCTCGAGAAGTTCATCTTCGGTCAAACGCTCAGGTGATGAAGACAATTGCGGTAACAAATCATTCAGCGCGTCGCGTACGGCATCGGCGTAGTTTTTGATTTCAATGATGCTCATCGTATTTTATTCATCCCGATGAACCGTTTCAGGCGAAAATGCCGGCAGACAGACGGCGATATATTCCGCGCCTTCGGAACCCGGTGTGCTGTACTGCACCCATTCGCCTGAAGGGACGATCACGGCTTCGCCGGCCTGGATGTCCTCAACACCCGTTTTGGTCGTTACCCGCAGCATGCCCTTAAGAACGACCGTATATTCATCGAACGCCGGTTTTTGGCCGGGTTCGATCCAACCGGCCGGGCTCGTCATTTTGGCGATGCTGAGATCGCCCGTCCCGGAATTGACCCGCCCGATAAATTCTTCAATAATCTTGGGCTTATTGCCTGCGGCCGCGATGATGGTCGGTTTTTCGATTTTGATCATGTTTTCCCGTCCCATGTTGTCGTGATCTGGCGTCTAACGCTCCGGATGTGGCCGGCCGGCACAAATCTGAAAACGTTGCGGCTAATGTCACAAACCTTACCACCTTAATCCGAAATTGACAGCGCAAAATCCCTGAGGGAAGCGGCATTTCGCAAACCCACCGTCGTCCCCGGGGCAATTTTTCGGCGGGCGATGCCGTTTGGGCCGTTGGCCAATACGTGTGCCCCAATGGCCGGATCCGGGCTGCGGGGTTGGCACATGAAGTTTCGAACTTCGATCGCCGCGAATTCATCGACGGCAATGCCGGGGAGCTCACCGAGTTGGGCGAAATGCCTTTCGAACTGTTCGCGACGGCTTACCTGCGGAACCAGTCCTTCAGGGAGAGGACCATTGTCGTGGGCGTTGCCGGCAAACGGAAGAATACCCAATCCCTGCAGCATGATGTAGCGCCATGGGCTGGAATGAAAACTCTCGGCATCACTCATGCAGTGTTTCGTGAGCCAGATAAAGCCGGCGCTTGTTCCGGCCATGACCTTGCCGTCGTGGAGCGTCGATTCGACGGTCGCAACAAGTCCCCTGCCCCGAACGACCTCGAGCAGGTATCGCGTGTCGCCGCCCAGGACAAAAACCGCGTGAGCATTGCGGAGGATGTCCTGAATATCCCTGTCCCGGGTTTCGGATTCTCCCGCGGGTACATCCCCCATCAAAATCTGCTGGGTATCACACCCTAAATTTCGAAACCTTTCGTCAATGAAATCCATGTTGCCACGGCCGATCTTCGCATGGGTGCCGTTGAACTGCGCCGTCGGAATGATGGCCACTTGTGGTGTCTCGATGCCGAACTGCGTCTTGGCGAGATCAACGATACGCTGGTAATGATCCGTCATCCGCGGATCGCTCATCTTGCCACCGCCCATGCCGTAAATTATGGTATCCATACCTGCCTGTCATTCTAAAGAAAAATTTTCTTCAAGCGGGTGAATCCGGCTCGTCGCGGGTCATCGCGAGGCGGGCCACCATTCCCCTCGTTTGCGCCTGTTTAGCGAGGCCCGAATCCAAATCGTTTATATTGTAGAGCGTTGACGAGATCGTCAAGCCTTGTGAAGAATTGATTCCTCACCTTTTGCACCTGAAGCGCTTCGGCATAGTCGATCGTTGCCTGGTCCTGGTTTTTAAAGCGTTTCGGCTCGACCTGCAATGCGAAAGCGTTCACCTGACGCTCCCAGAACCAAACAGGGGAACCGAACTGGATAAATGCGGGGGAAATTGATGGAACCTCCGCCAAGGCGGAAAAGAGATGATTCCCGGAGGTGCTGTTTTCGAGACACAGGGCGACATACGCGATGCGATAGGTGACGACGCCGACATCCCGGGGGGGCAGCGGTTCGAGATTGTCGGGAGCCGCGGCTTCGGAATGGACGAAGTGGCCGAAACAACTCTGAAGCGTGAAGCAATAGGGAAGGCGCGAGAAGCCCGCGACAATGTCGCGAATCGGGGCATCGATTTCATCGATCACAAGCGTCTTTAACGCGCGCTTCCGATCCGCTTCATAGTGCGGATGATCAACGAACCGACGTGGCGGCGCAAACGTCTCCATCTTATTTCCTGTGGCTTTGGACGAACAACGTAAGGTGCCCGAACTCACGGAAAAGGATTTCGTGAACGGGAGCGCACACAATAAACCTTGACGCCTTGGGGCATATTTGACAGACCGTTCCGTTATGAAAAATAGCCCTGATACGCAGAAATTTCAAACCGGAAATGTCATTCTGATCGCCTTTTCGCATCTCATTCATGACATCTACGGGGCGTTCCTGGCCCCGATCTTGCCGTTGTTGATGGAAAAGTTGGGATTTTCCTATACGCTGGCGGGCTTTTTGACGGTGGCGCAGCGGTTTCCTTCGCTCCTGAATCCGTTGCTGGGGGTTATCGCGGATCGCGTCAGTGTTCGCTATTTTCTGATTGGTGCCCCAACAGTGACCGCCATATCGATGAGCTTGCTGGGGATCGCCCCCTCCTATCCGGTGTTGGTGGTGCTCCTGGTGATTATGGGCATCAGCGCTGCCTGTTATCATGTCCCGACACCTGTGATGATCAAGCAGATCGCGGGTAAGCATATTGGAAAAGGGATGAGTTTCTATATGTTTGCCGGCGAACTGGCCCGAACGATTGGCCCATTGGTCATCATTGGCGTGGTCTCGCGCTGGGGATTGGAGCGCACCTACTGGTTGATCCTCCCGGGGTTGCTGGCCTCCGTGTTCCTCGCGGTGAAGTTCAGACGCATGCCGGTTCAACAAACGGCGCATGCCACCCCTGCCTCCGGGTTGGGACAAACCCTTGTGGACATGCGCGCCACCCTGCTGGGTTTAACCGGCATAAGTATTTTCATCGGCGGGCTGAAAGGCGCCATGGTGATCTTTCTTCCGGCGTATTTGACGGCAAAGGGCGCTAGTCTCGTGGTGGCCGGGGTTTCCCTGTCCGTACTGGAAGCGGGGGGCGTCATCGGCGTCCTGACGGCCGGGACCCTCTCGGACAGATGGGGACGAAAGTTTGTCCTGCTGGCGGCGATTCTCGCCATTCCGGTGCTCATGTGGTTTTTTCTGCTGGACCCTGGTTTCCTGACTTTCCCCATCCTGTTTCTCCTGGGCTTTTTCCTGCTGTCCAACGGCCCGGTCATGCTCGCGATTGTCCAGGAAAGCGGCTCCGAGCGCCCTGCGTATGTCAACGGGATCTACATGATGATCAATTTTGTGGTCGGATCCAGCATGACCGTTCTGGTGGGCGCCTTAAATGACTGGATTGGCCTGGATATGACCTACCAACTCGTCACCGTGTGGTTTCTCGGGGCGATCTTCTGTGTCCCTTTCTTACCGGGTAAACTGTTCACGCGGTCCGCTCACAGCGCGAAGCTGTAGTCCGCTCTCTGTCGGGATAATCGGAAAAGCACATATCGTATCAGCTATGGCCGTGTCCCTTGCGGGTATCTGCGTGCACGCGTTTGGCGGGGTCCTGACGGTAGTATTCCTGCAACACGCGGTAGAGGTCCGGGGCGTGCGCTGCCATTTGACGCGGCCGGTCGAAGAAGTGTTCGGTGGCCACGGCGAAAAATTCCGCTTCGTTGGTTGCGCCGTAGGCGTCGAGGAACGATTGTCGGCCTTTTTCGGTGTCGTCTTTGAGGCGCATGTATTCACGCGAACAGGTCTGGACCCAGTCGCGGTATTCGGCCCGGTCGCGCAAGGGCGGCGTGCCATCGGCCGCGCCGTCGAGCATGTCCAGCTTGTGGGCGAATTCATGGTAAATGACATTGTGGCCGGATGCGGGATGCCGGCTGCCCCGCAGGGCGGCGTCCCAGATGATAATGACTGGGCCCTGCTGGAAGGCCTGCCCGAGAATGGGATGCTGGAGCTCGAGCGGTGCCGATGGGGTTTCAAAGAAGCCGGGCTTTCTCTGCGGCGGCACGACGGTGGATGGATAGACGACGATGGATTCCACATTCTGATAGAAATTGTGGGGCAGCCCCAGCAAAAGCAGGCAGGCCTGGGCGGAGATGGTGACCCGGATCTCGTCGG
The DNA here is from genome assembly GCA_020444045.1 of Deltaproteobacteria bacterium. Lineage (GTDB taxonomy): Bacteria > Desulfobacterota > Desulfobacteria > Desulfobacterales > UBA5852 > JABZFP01. The sequence goes on along the minus strand of JAHLLS010000002.1, from coordinate 303,466 downwards.
TCAGCTCCAGTCCGCCTGCGCCCTCCCAGTGTTTTTCGGCGACAAAGACCTGGATCAAAGCGCGCAGGTGATCGCGCTCGGCCTCTTCCAGCATGCCGAAATGGGCGACGTTTTGGAGGATGACGGCGTCCCATTCGGACGGGAAGGGCTGCTGGGTGAGCTTTCTGCGGCGGCGTGAGGTAAGTATAGAGAACATAGACGCTCCGATTTGGTAGACCGATAAAGGTGCTATTGGGCGTAGTACCCGAGACCCGGCCGTTTAGCTATAAGGTCCAGGCGCCATAATAATATTTGTCCAGAATATCCCCGGCTTCCTCTTTGGCCCATTTTTCGAGGCCGACCTTTTTGATGCGACAGAGATTGAAGACTTTCGTATTGTGCAGCTTCATGGCCTGGTCGCTGTAGGGGTGGAGATAGTCGCAGGGAAAATTATCTTCACTTCTTTTCCCATTTCCCTGATTTTTAACAGCGTTTCCATACTCATGGCAGATCTTTCCTGGAAATGTGGCGTTTTCTGTTTGCAATATAACGTTGCTATTATGTTCCGCACCTGTTCGATGTCCAAAGGTTTTGCAGCCGCTTCGTTGGCAGCACGTCATCGTTGAAATTCAAGACCTGTTTCAAGAAGTGGCAAATCTGCAATCTGGCGGCTTCCACCGCCTTTTCTTTCTCGTTGTCGCTCACGTCCTGCGAGCTGAGGGCATGGATGAGGCGTTCATTTTGTGAATCGATTTCTCGCTGCAGCGCCTTCAGGAGATCGGGATCGATGACTTCAGCGACCTTTTTCTGGCCGATCTTTAAGGGTTCGCTTGCTCTTTCTTCGGCTTGCTTAATAGTGGTCTGGCTCACAGATTTGTTCGCGCCCCTGGCAGCATAGTACGCCTGAACCAGCGTCCCCATGGCCGCCACACCAGCAACAACAAGCCCGGCAACTTCAATCATCACACCCTCCTGTGGAATGCTGACGCCCAGGAACGCAGCGAACTGTGAGGCGTTACCTGAAGCGGCTTGTAATGAGCGCTCTATCGTACATGATGTTGTCGAGCGCAATCTTAAATAAATCAGGCTCATTTTTGATGAGCGTCAATCCAATACCCGTAAAAGGAATACCTAATCGTGATGTAAAACGCGCTGTAGCATTTCCGGTTAGATGGCGCAGATTGACGCCTGACCGGGCTGTTTATCTCAAGAGAAAAGGGCCGCTCGGGAGAGGACGCGTGGGTGTCCCATTCCGCTTGCACGGTCCTGCGAGGCGATGTCGGCTGGTATGGCGTGAGACGTGAGAAATGGGTAACAAAAATCCGGCAACTTGTCAAAAAATAGGTGTAAAAACAGCCGCATTCAGGCATTTCGGTAGATTCCAGCGGCTACGGCCTGGGGCATTGGAAATGAAGCGCAAATGATGAGCGCAAAAGCGATGGGTGCCGGTGGTTGACCGGGACGACGATGGGTAATGCCGTAAATCCGCTTGGCGTTCCGGTCTTTCCCTTTCATGCGTACTTGAAATCCATCAACGAGTCTTATTATTATCCATGCCGTAAAAACCGACAAAACCTCTGATTTCCGACCACCACGACAGGAGGACATCTAAGATGCGATACAAACAACTCGGCAGGACAGGGCTGCTCGTCTCGGAATTGTGCTTCGGCACCATGACCTTTGGTGGTGGCCGAGATTTCTGGCGTGCCATCGGCCGGCTGCCCCAGGACGCGGTGGACGACCTGATTGCCCGGGTATTGGATGCCGGGATCAATTTTATCGACACGGCCGACATCTACTCCGAAGGGGATTCCGAAAGGATGCTGGGGAAGGCCTTGGGTCAGCGCCGCAAGGATGTGGTGCTGGCCACCAAGGTGTTCGGGCGCATGGGGCCCGGGCCCAACCAGGTTGGGCTGTCCCGCGGCCATATCATGCAGGCGGTTGATGCGAGCCTGGAACGCCTGGGGACGGATTACATCGACCTATACCAGATCCACGGGTTCGACCCGCTCACACCCCTGGAAGAGACGTTGCGGGCCTTGGACGATCTGGTGCGCTCCGGCAAGGTCCGCTACCTCGGTTGCTCCAACCTGGCGGCCTGGCAGTTGATGAAATCCCTGTGGATATCGGACAAATGCAACTTGCACCGCTTTGAAAGCCTGCAGGCCTACTACACCATCGCCGGCCGGGATCTGGAGCGCGAGATCGTTCCGGTACTGCAGGACCAGAACCTCGGGCTGATGGTCTGGAGCCCCCTGGCAGGCGGCCTTTTGTCCGGCAAATTCGACCGCGACGGCCAGGGGCCGGAGGGTGCCCGCCGGGTGGACTTCGATTTTCCGCCCGTGGACAGGGCACGCGCTTTCGACGTCGTGGACGTGATGCGGGAAATCGCGACAGAAAAACAGGTTTCCGTGGCCCGGATCGCCCTGAGCTGGCTGCTGCACCAGCCGGTGGTCACCAGCGTGATCATCGGCGCCAAAAAGCCGGAACAGCTGGCCGACAACCTCGCGGCACCTCAGGTCAAACTGTCCGCCGAGGATCTGTCACGTTTAAAAGCGGTCAGCGACCTGCCCGCAGAATATCCCGGCTGGATGATCGCGCAGCAGTCCATGAACCGTTTTCCGGAGACACGGTCGGTTTAGCGGGCACTTTCACCTCGGGGATGGAGACGCCCTGCGCTGCAAAACCCATGCGAGCTGGGAGGATTTCTTGAAAGGATGCTGACAAGTTTAAACGGGATGGGTTGCGAAGGGAATAAAGGATTGCGGGGGTGCCTATGCGGGGTCCCCCTCGTACACGGATGAAAGCCAAGCCATCGCCTGGTCCGAATCTCTGAAAACCATGACATTCAGGCCAATATCCTCGGCAAATTTCATCAGCACGCAGCACGGTCGAGGAATGTAGTGGGCGCGATGGCCCACTTCCCTCTGCGCACCTTACAGATACAAGAACGCCATAAAGTGCTTTCTGCAACGCGGGGTCGTGGGGGTGGGCCGGAGGGTGCGCGGTCGCCCTTTAATGGGCGACCCCGACAGAATCATTCCCTCACTTTTCCTCACTATCCACTGGAATGAGAATCTCGTTGCGTCGCATGAACCATGGGGTGAAAGGGGGATTGTAACGTGCCCAGACCGGTTCGCCCAGGATTCTGAAGCCGTTTTTTGCAATCCACGACTCTAGATCCTGCAAATATTGAAGGTATCGTTTCTCACTCCAAGTACCGGAATACCTTACGCTAGCCATCCGACGCGCTGGTATCTGACGCAACCTGACATCCGGGTTGTCTGGAATCGGCAAGGTCTCCAGTGTGTATGACGCCGGCATCATGAAGGAAACCATCCAGCCCCCAGCCGTGCGTTCCTGCCCGACAGGTGTTGTCATTTCTATCTTTTCAGATGATGGTTTCTGGGTTACGGGCGACGTCATCGATATATTTTCTCGCGATTGGTTTTCCCCGGAGATGTAATCAAACAGCTTTTTGAAAGCCTTGTCTCCTGCATCCTCAAGCGATCCTTCTACTTCGGTCTCCGCAATGATTTGAGGTGGATAATCGCGGAGTTCGAAATTGCTGGCCTGGCTTATGGTTATGTACTTTGCGTCTTCGACGGAGGTGGCACATCCTCCCGCAAAAAACGAAAGAAAGAGTAAAACAATAATTGGCGTTAAGTGTTGCATGACAGTTTCCTCCAGTTTGATCGCTTTCCCGCCGCGCGTCGGGTGCGTAGACGGGCTGTGCTAACCATTCGGTAATTCAAGATTCCTTCCCAAAAGAATTCGTTTTTAGGCTGTGTGGAGCTCTGCTTGGCCACTTTTCCGATAGTTATCTGAGAGCTATTGTAACATGACCCCCGAACCTTTCACTGGATCGCAGAATCCGTCTTGTCGGCATGCCATTGGCCTGAAAAATAATGTGACCCTTCACTGCTACGTGCATCAATATCCCAGGTACCGGCTGCTTGGTTATCCAATAATGTTCCACGCAATTTTCCGGTTATAGAGGCCGACCCCTCGTTTACGGTTGCAGTTCCCCTTATGCGGACAACAACGTTACCTTCTTTAACCTCGCCTGAAAGGGTACCCCTCATTGTTCCGCTGCCATACCCGCCTGCGACTCTGCCGATTTCCCCATTAAAACTACCTTTTACCTCATAGTGGTCTTCCTTCTCGTCGAATCGGGAGAAGTACATCTTGAGATCGGCATCAATCATTCCTGCTAATTTTCCAGCCCAAAGCTCTCCTTCTGTACCTTTCAACTCTGGTGAGGAAGCACAACCAAAAAAGAAAATGAGTGAAGAGGATAGTATTAACAGTACAAACAGTTCTAAAACTATCGTGGCATTTTTCATCAGCAACCTCCAGTAAAGATTACAGGATGCAGGGTCGAGCAGCACTAACCATTTGGTTGTTCAACGATTCCCTCCCAAAAGTATTCGTTTTCATGCTGTATGGAGTGTGGTTTGGTAACTTTTGTTCTTGTTGTCTATCGCTTGGCGAGGTCCGACCACGAACGCGACTTAATGGGCGACCCAGTATATCCGAATATCGAAGTCGTGTCGGGGGTAGCAGGTGGCTATCCACCAACCTGATTGAGCCAGTCTCGCATTGCCATACCTAAGCGTTCGACATCCTCTGGTTCTAGCTCACCGCTATGCATTATTATATTTCTTGCTCGCTCAACAGACTTAAATATATGTTTGGCCCAATCTATGTCTGGAATAAAATCTTTAAAATGTTCCTGGTTTGTCGTTATAATCGCAGCAAGGTCTTCAATTTCAGTATAGTCTAACAGATTATCTCCACGCTTTGCATGATACCGTATTTTATTTTCTTCGTCCCTTCTCGAATCAGCTTTTTTCCGCCTCTTCTCTGGAACGCACTTTTCCCACCAGTCCTCCCCGACTACTTCAGGATCTAATAGTCTTGACTTTATAAACGCGCGCACAGCACGTTCGAAACCAGCTATCGCAGTATAAACGACAGCCATACGTTCTGCCGCCTCGATATGAAGGTCTTCAATGAGATTGAGTGGTAAACGACGAGATATGTTTCTTCCTTCATGGCGACTAGACGATTGACCAACTGCCTGGCGTGCCAGATGGCCTCGATAGACAAATGCATATATTTCATCAGCTTTTTTTATTGTTCTCATAATAGATGCCTCTTTAAGCTTGTAAATATCGCATCAAAAACTGCTGAATCCCTCGAACTAGGGAGTATAATCTGAATGTTATAGTGAAGTTGTAATCGTTCAGAATTATGCACTTCTTTTGGGTCTGGTATTTTATCAGTTTGTTCGGGTGTATCTATAATTGCATCTATTGATTCAGATGTTTTTTTCGTTTTTTTGATGGTTTTTTTACTTTGAGTCCAATCAGCTTGTTCGCAAAGAGCTTTAAATGTGGCAGCCATATTGTGGATAACATTATCAGATTTCTGACCTTGGGTTAGACTCCGAAATTTACCTTTCACCTCGTTAATATCCATATTTTGAGCGTCTTTTCTAAGGTTGAATAGATCGCCATATGCCACTTCAATAGCCTCCGCTAATACACGGCCAGAATTGGATTGATCGAGAAAGTCAAAATACCTCTGCCGGGGGACACTATTCTCATCTATGAACCCTAATCCTTTTAAAACACCAACAAATAGTCGATCATTGCTACTCGAAAACTCTAGATCTTTTAGAAATTTATATGTAAAACGTTCTGGTGCTTTGGCAGATTGTATCGCATTGAAAAAGTCAGCTAAATTACTTGTCTTAAGTAGATAGGATGTCATCAATGCCATGAGCTTCTCCTTTTTTTAAATTAGGTGCCCTAAAATATTCGGGAATGTGTCAGTTTTTGGCGTCCAACCGTCCCTGCCGAATTCAATCTTAACAAACAAATTCATCATGGAAACAAATGTTTGCACTTAAAATTAGAGGTTTTGTCTTGGTTGGTTAGGCGTCACCAGATGACACCTAACCTGACTTTTTATATTTTATGCAAATACTGAAATCCGATAAGGTGTTTCCAGATTTCATCCGCTTGCGCGGTACTGCGGGGTCGTGCCGGCTGGAATGTGGTGAGACTTTTGGGATCTGTATCAAAAGTGTGGGGGGGTGTCAAAAAAATGTCGTGCTATTGGTCTGATCCGAGAATTCGTGTCAACTAATAGGGCCTCTTGGACGTCCTATTGAACAGACCAGGTTCATATGGCGGGTACGGGGCCTTTGTTTTTTCTGAACCCATCGTTTCTGGTGGATGATTGGAAAGGTTCTGCTGGTCAGGCGAGAAACATGGAGTTTGGTTGTTCATTTTCTTCCGCGTGGCAGAAAACGAACCAAAAGAAGACGCCCTTGTCCAGCTTGACCCTGCGCGTCGTCGGCACGGCCGGAGCGCGTGGAAACTCGCCTGCCTTCGGCAGGCTCAGACAGTCCACGCACTTATTCCCGACCACGCCGCCGATGCTCAGCGCTGGACAAAGGGAATGACCCTAACAGCATAAACCCGGTTGACCTAACAACTGTGAATAACTTGATGTTTTTTGTGCTGCAGGGGTCCATCAGACAATGCAATTTCCACAAATAATCAAGTTTTCGATGCTAACCGCATGGCTGCTTATTGGGGCGGTTACCGGCTTGGCCGACACCCTGCCCTTCGCGCCGGGGGAAAAACTTTTCTATGAGGTGCGCTGGGAGCAGGTTCCGGTGGCGCGGGTGAGCCTCGAGGTGCGACCGGTGGAAGAGATCCGGGGCGAGCCGGCCTATCATTTTGTTTTCCGGGCACGCACCTATCCGGCCCTGGACATTCTGTTTCCGGTGGACGGCCACATCGGCGGTTATACGGATCTTGCATTGACCCGCTCGTTCCGGCTGGAAAAGGATATGCGGGAGGGCTGGACCCGGCGGGCTTACCGGGTGGATTTCGATTGGGATCGGGGCGTTGCCAATTATGTAAAGAAAGGAAAAACGAGACGCAGCGTTGCCCTGACCGACGGCACCCTGGATATGCTCTCCATTCTTTACTATGTTAGATCCCTCCCCCTGACGGCGGGAATGACGGTGACCCGTCCCCTCAGCAGCGGGAAAAAGACCCATCTGGCCGAGGCGCTGGTGGTGCGGCAGGAAACCATCACGGTCGGCGGCCGCTCCTGGCCGGCTTTTCTGATCGAACCGGATGTCCGCAAGGCGGGTGGGATTTTCAAGAAAAGTAAAAAGCCTCGCTTTCTCCTCTGGATCTCGGCCGACGAGCGTAGAATCCCCCTCAGGGTGGTCAGCAAAGTGTGGGTCGGCGCTTTCATCTTGGAGCTTACCGACGCGCCCCCCGAACCCGTCGCGGCCGGCTCCTGATGCTATCTGGCCTGTTTCCATTTACCCCCTGTTCCCCTCACCGTTAACCGGATATTTCATGAAATCCTTGCTAAGTGTAACTAAAAAGATCGGTGACAAATCGTACCCGTCTCGATGAAACTATTTGAAGCGACAACAAATGGATACCGTGAGGTGCAAGCCCAAAATGGCCGATTTGGCTTGTTTTGTGTCATATATGCCCTTTTCGTGGAAGTCAGAAATTGATACACTGAATTCAAAGATGGGTCATCAAACTCTAACCGATAGGAATAAAAAATGAGCAATCTATTTGAGTCCACAGAAATAAACGGTATGCGGTTGGCCAACCGGTTTGTGCGATCGGCGACCTGGGAAGGCATGGCCGCCGATGATGGTGCGGTTACCCCCCGGTTGACGCAAACCATGGTGGCGCTGGCAGAAGGCGGGGTTGGGCTGATCATCTCCGGCCATGCCTATGTCAGCCCCGAAGGCCAGGCCGGCCCGTGGCAATTGGGACTCTATAAGGACGAATTGGTGGAAGGGTTGGCATCGATGTGCGACGCGGTTCATCAGGCCGGTGGGAAAATTGTGGCCCAAATGGCCCATGCCGGCCATTTTGCCGCCAAGGCCTTGACCGGGCAGGCCCCGCACGTGGTGTCCGATTTTGAAGGGCTTGCCAATTCCCCCCGCCATGAACTGACCAAAGAAGATATCCGTCATCTGGTTCAGGCATATGCCGATGCAGCGGGGCGCGCCAAGGCGGCCGGGTTTGACGGGGTTCAGATCCATTCGGCCCATGGCTACCTGCTCAGCCAGTTTCTGTCGCCGGCATTCAACCGGCGCGATGACGAATACGGCGGCGCCATCGGAAACCGGGCCAGGGTCCATCGGGAAGTTCTCAATGCCATCCGGGACGTTGTCGGCAAGCAATACCCGGTGTTGATAAAAATCAACAGCGAAGACTGTATTGAAAACGGTCTAACGGTTGACGATTCTGTCGCCGCCGCAAAACTGCTGGCCGCTGCCGGGATCGATGCCTTCGAGCTCTCCGGGGGTACCCTGACGTCCGGCAAACTGTCCCCCAGCCGCGCCGGCATCAACAAGGAGGAAAAAGAAGCCTATTTCAAGAAAGCCGCCGCCGCCTATAAAAAGGCGATGGATGTGCCGTTGATCCTGGTGGGCGGCATGCGCTCACTGAATGTCGCCCGGCAAACCATCGCCGATGGAACGGCAGACTATATCTCCATGTGCCGGCCCTTTATCCGCGAGCCCGGTTTGATTAAACGGTGGCAGTCCGGCGACACCGTTCCGGCCAGATGCAAGTCCGACAACCTTTGCTTCGGTCCGGCCATGAAAGGCCAAGGGATTTTGTGTGTGGTGGAGGAAAATGAAAAGACAACTGCCCAACCATGAATAGCCGATTCCGTTCGAGCGAAGCTACAGCCAGTCTGTCAGTGCGAAACCGATGCCGATCGTGTTGACATAATTGTCGTAATCGATCAGGCTATCACCATAACCGCTAAAGTACTGAATATAGCCCTTCAGGAACGGATAGTTCCCGAGGGGAAAACTCCAGGCCAGCTCGACAGCGCCCCGGGAAAAGCCGGATTCGAGGTTGTTGCGCGACATGGCGCTGAACACATTTTCGCCCCATTTATACGCCGCCCGCAGTTCGTAGTGGCCCATGTAATCGGTGATGTCCGGATTGTCGTCATCGTCTTCCGGGATGCGATACCAGGGCTTGACGCTCAGGGCCAAAGGGCCCTTTTCGATGGCCAGGTTAGCATAGATCCGGTTCCAGCTCCTGGAGAGCGAGCCGCCGCGGCCGTTGGACTGGTGAACGAAGCCAACCGCGTTCACCGTGTTGGTCAGCCCCAGAAACGACCAATTCGGTTCGAACTGCACCCAGGCTTCGGGTTCGTGGTTGGTTTCCCGAAACGGGGAGGAGTCCGAATCGTAGAGTTGCCAGAAGGAATGGTTCGTGTAGGCGGCGTAGATGTCGAACATGTCGAACAGGCCGACCGCCAGGGGCGTCTTGCCGCTGATCTGGAACTGGACTTCGGTGTCATTGATATCGAGAAAAGGATCTTTGTCCTGCTCCCGGTAAGGTTCTGGATTGTACCCGCTAGAGTTGTAGGCCCCGAGCAATATGAAATTGGGTTTGTGGCTCATCAGGGTAAACGGCTGAAGGACATTCTCCCTGTCCTTCTCCAGGCGCTGGGAGAGAGCGGCCGGGGGCGCGTCCTCCTCGGCCACCGTTTCTTGATGAAGCTTTTCCCGGCACAGCCGGCGCAACTCACCGATGGTCATCTCGTCATCGGCCTGCTGCATCATGCCCGTCATGCAATCGGTCAGGTCATCCCCCCTCCCGCTGCCGGGCAAAAGGATGCCGCCTAACAGCAGGGTGAACAATCCCAAACGGGCAACCAGCCGTCTCGGCGCTATTTTTCTGAAAAATCGGATTTTCACAATGCGATCCCCTGTGATTGGTGCGTGACCCCGTGAGGTCGTTAGCGGTAAATCAGCTGTTTAACCCCAAAGGGTCCCGGTCCGCTGCTGGCAAGCCCGACAACGTCTTGCTTTGAGAACAATCGTTGCACCGGTTTTAATCTGGTTCGGAAGGGACGTTTGGGGAAAGGGCGCGCCGTCGATGCGCTTTTTCTTCGGTTTTTGCCTTGTCCGGCCTATGTTTATGACGTTTTCAACAGCCGGCTAAATCGGCCGTATTTTATGGGTCTTCTCAAGCGCCAGGGCCAACCGGGCAATGATGATCGCGGATGCTTCATCCGGCGTATTGATCTCCTGGCCCGCATCTTTTGAACAGGACCAAAGAAGGGCTCTGTTGTCTGACCACAACCCGAAGCTGTTGCGGATATAATTGCCGAGACTCATGTTCAGTCCGCCGATTTCGTCCGCGCTCATGTTGGCGATGGTCACCTTGTCCTTCAGGGGCAGTGCTTCGATAAGGTAATCCACCGCCTCCTCGATGGTTTTGGGAAGTGTTTTCTTTTCTAAGGTAACCTGTTCCTGCTCAGGATAGGCCTCCTGGCCCAGCATCAGGAATCTGAACAGCGTGTCATAGGTGGCTTGATAGATTCCTCCGTCATCGTCTTCCGTCGAACCTGTCACATAGAGGCTTTCGGGAGAGTGCTTGTGCGTCCAGATGTTGATGCGGAAAGCGGCCTGCAGCGGTTCCATTTGGTCGAAATCAACATGCAGATTGGGATGGCCATGCGAAAACGCATAGTCATCGATCAGGGTCAGATCCCGGCTGAGCTCGCCGTGTGAGAATATCAGCGTGGCGTCACCGAGGTGCACGTTAGCCTCGTTCATGGCACGGGAATTGTTAAAGTCTTTTTCCATCAGCTTGTACCGTCGCATTACCCGGTAGGATCCAAGCATGGAACTGGTCATGGCGTAGCCGCTATAGGGAATTTTCAATCGTATCGCGACGTCCAGGGCCGCGGATTCGGCACCGGGTTGACCGGATGATATGATTTTGCTGATGGTCATGATCTCAAGAGCCCTGGCGTTGGATCAGCATGGCTTTTTCCCAAATATATCCGGGAACGCTTTCACCATGGAGTGTTGTTTTTATAGATCATTTCGCATTTTCGTGCATCACATTATTTCCCGGACGGATGGCCCGATCGCCTTGAGAATCACGGGTGACGAGAGACAGGGGAGAATCCCGCGGAGTGGTCGAACCGCCCGTTGATCCGGCGAAGAGGGCTTTACGCCTCGAGGGGCAGGTTCAAGACGACGCGCGCCACGCCGTTGGCCGCCTGGGTAGCATCGTTGCACGGCTGGACCCCATCAATCTGTGGGCCGTTGGCCAGGACGAAGACCTGCTTTTCAAACTGGAGCGCGAAGGCGATTTCCGAGATGGTGCCGTAGCCCCCGCCTATGGCCACAAGGCACAGGGCGGCGCGGGCTACCAGGGCGTTACGGGCGATGCCGATGCCGGTGGCGATGGGGACGCTGACATGCGGGTTGGCCATGGCCGGATCGGCGTCCGGCAAAAGCCCGATGCTCAAGCCGTTGGCACTGGCCGCGCCGCGGCAGGCGGCCTCCATGATGCCCTGGCGTCCTCCGCAAAGCAGGGTCAGGCCCATCCGGGCCAGGTGCTGCCCCATGGCTTCGGCGGTGGCGAGCTGCTCCGGGTTGGCCTTGCGTCCGCCGATAATGGCTACCGGCACGCGGCAGAGGGTCCCATTGGCATTCTGGAGCCATTCCACCGCCTCGGTGGGCGTTACTTCCCGGCCGGCCGGGGCACCCGTTTCCATCTCGCGCCAGCTTCGGTTTGCGGGCACGAACACCTTGCCGTCCGAGGTCGCAAGGCGACCGCTTTCAAAATCGAGGAAGAATTTCATGGCGTTCCCTCCTGAGGGTGCCGTATTCGCTGGCGTGACGTCTTCGAATGGATGCCGGCAAGGCGCATTGGCTTGAGACGCCGCAGGCAGATGTTTCACGCATACGGTTTTTGCCGGACCATGTCAATTGAATCAACTGCCCAGGAATCAGTGCTTCATGCATAGATGACTGTGCAGCCTGCCATATCCCATCGCTGTAACCACCTGAAATCACGTCTCTTGATAATTGGTATGGTTCTTGCTGAATGAACCGGGCATTGACCGATTCAAAACCTGATCCCCTTTCGTGATGGAACCAACGTGGAGACTCCCATACCTTGATGCGACGACAATGCGCCAAAACCATCGGTATCCTTTTTACCCTGTTTATTTATGTCCTGCCGGTCCGTGCTGCGGTCGATGCCGCAGTGCATTACAAGGAAGTCACGGCGGTTTCGATGGCCATCGAGTCCATCCACCTGGAGGGCCGGGAGGATTTTTTTCTTCCTCCGGGAACGGAGGGCCAACTCGTGGCCAAGCCCCATCCAGCGAATTTGGATATCAAGGTGCGCTGGGAAATCGCAAGCCGGAGCAAGAACCTGGAGCTTGAACTGAATCCCGACACCGGCCGGCTGGTGGTGGAGCCCAATAGCGCTTTGGGGTGGATTACGGTCCGGGCCTCGGCCGAGGGGTGCCTGCCATTGGATAGGCGCATCGACATTGATTGCGAGTGCCGGGAAGAATACGGGCCCTGCGAGAACATCGTGGGCGGCGGCGAGGTCAACATTGGTTCGGTGGATGTGCGCCTGAGTTTGGGGAAGATGGCCGGGGGACGCTCGGCCGGGGATCTGTTCCTCTATGCTGAAGAGCCACTGGCGATTCTCTCCACCCCGGAAGCCATGGTCATCAACAGCAGCAGCGATCAGGTGACCCCCATTTATCGCGACGGTCTCCTGGAGCAGATCATTACGCCCCAGGCCATCGTCAACTTCATCCGCTACTCACCCTTTATGTATGAAGTGCATTTTTACGATTTCAGTTTTCGCGGGAAAAAGCTGGAAGACGGGGCCTACAGCCTCGATCCCACGGCAGTGCCCATGGTCGTCTGGCGCATCGAGAACCCGGACGAGACCGGGAAAACCATAAACCAGCTCTCCGTCACCGAAATCCGGGATGGCAAAGAGCGTGAATTTTTCTACACCTACGAAGCATCGGACAACAGCTGGTCGCTGGTATCCGGCAACGGACTCAAGATCGAATCCAAATCAGAAACCACCAACGAGGCCGGCGATAAGGTGGTGCGCACCACGATTGCAGGCCCGGACGGCAACCCCGTGCGGGTGGAGGAGACGGTTTATCGTGAATTTGCGTTCGGTGAGAATCGCATCCGCGAAATCATCGATCCGAAGGGTGCAAATCTAACAACCGAATTTCGCTATCAAACAGCATCCGGACCGGGCTACGGCAAACTGGCGGCCCGCATTGATTCGGACGACGGCTGGGTCCGCTATGCCTACGACGACGAGGGGCGCATCACCCGGGAGGTGCGCCCCTTCCTTGACGCTCCTTTTGACAGCCACGACGACCAGGCCGTGGTGGTTACCAAAAGTTATGCACCAGTGGACAGGGGGGACCAGGATGCCGCGCAGGACCGCCACCGGCCGCGGCGGGTGATCAAAACGATCAACGGCATCGAAGCCGCCCGGACCTATTATGCCTATATCCGGGATAAGGACGGCGCCCGCACGGAAATCACCGAACGCTGCACCCGTCAGGGCCGCCCCTACGGCCACCCCACCAGTCTGAAAACGGTGACCCGATACTACAGTCGCAAGGGGGAGGGTCCCCAGGCGGGCAAAGTCAAAAGCAGACTTTCCGAAGACGGGAGACTGTCCACCTACCACTACGAAAACGGCCAGTTCCAATTGTCGCCGGATCCGGCCAAGTGTCTTTTTATCCCCGGCAAGGGCAAAGCAACCCGCACGACGTTAACCTACGGCTCTGAAAAACATACCGAGGGCATCCCCTATCGAACCACCCGCAAGACCACCATCACGGACGGCATGGGCCTGGAAAAGATGCGGGAAACCTACGTGCGGACGCCGGAAGGGTTTGCCCGCATCGACTGGCAATTCAAAACGCACAATAGACTATGGAAAGTCATCGAAACACTCCATGCCAACCGCACCCGCTTCGAGAACGAATGGGGCTGCTGCGGCAAGACGAGCGAAACCGATATCGAGGGCATCACCACCCGCTACGTCTACGATGACCTGAAACGGATCGTGACACAGACCAACGAAGCCACGGGAATCGTCACAAGCTATACCTATGATGCCGTGGGCCGCAGACTGACCGCCACCGAAAGCAAGGAAGACCCGCGTCTGACGCGCGAAAGCCGGTATGACCCCGCCGGTAGATTGACCGCCCAGGTGGATGCCGCAGGCTTTGTGACCCATTATGCCAACGATAAGGAACGGTCCATCGTCACACACCCCGGAGGCGCCACCGAGATCAACACCCGCCACCTGGATGGAAAGACCCGGTCGGTGACCGGCACGGGCGTAGTGCCGCGTTTTTATCGCTATGGAGTTAACCCTGACGGTTGTCAATGGACCACGGTGTTTATCGGGAAAGAGGACTCGCCCCGCTGGGAGAAGACCACACGGGATTTAACAGGTCGTGTGCTTCGGGTGGAAAAGCCGGGGTTTGAAGGTATCGAGACCACCCGTAATATTTACGACAACAAGGGGCAATTGGTAAGAAAAGAAACCCCGGGCCGGGCCGCAACCCTATACGATTACGACGCGTTAGGTCACCCTGCCATGACCGGGTTGGATGTGGACGGCGATGGACGCCTGATCCCGGCCTCCATGGACCGGATCGCCCTATCGAAGGTCGCCTTCAAGGAGATCGACGATGCCTGGTGGCAGGAGAGCAAACGGTCGATCTTTGCCACTGACAACAACTCGGAAGAAACCATCATATTGATCCAGCGGCAGCGTCTGACAGGCTGGAAGGACCGGATCATCTCAGAGAAGATTGCCATTGATATATACGGCAATGAAACCCGGGCTTTGGAGACCTTGGATCGGTTCAAACGTACCCGCACCCAGACGATCCATACGCCGGATTCTAATACTTCATTACAAGCCGTTTATGTGGACGGTCGTTTGACCGCCACCACCAGCAAGACCGGGATCACCCTGACCTACGGTTACGATGCCCTGGGGCGCAGAATTGCGGTGGAAGATCCCCGCAAGGGGATAGCGACCATCACCTACGACCAAAGTGGCCGATTGGGATATGTGCAGGATCCGGCTGGCAACCGCGCCCGTTTTGAATACGATCCGGAATCGGGTCGGAAGATAGCCGAGATCAACGCATTGAACAAGGCGACCCGCTACGCCTATAATTTAAGAGGGCAGCTGATCCGTCAATGGGGTGATGTGCCCTACCCGGTGGAATATGCCTACGATGCCTTTGGGCAGATGATGGTCATGCGGACGTTCAGGAGCGGCCACGGCTGGACTGGTGAAACCTGGCCGGCGGATACGGGGCCGGGGGATCAGACCATCTGGCATTACCAACCGGCCACAGGACTTCTATTGGCCAAAGAGGATGCCAAGGGGCACCGAACCTCTTACACCTATGGTCCCGGTGGGGCGCTCCAAACGCTTACCTGGGCCAGGTTGAAGAATGGTAAACCGCTCAGGACCACCTACCAGTACGAGAAAAAGACAAGAGAATTGAAAAAGATCGACTATTCGGACGAAACACCGGACATAGCCTTTGGCTATGATCGCCTGGGCCGCATGGTGAGGGTGAGTGATGCCGCCGGGGTGCACAGTTTCAGCTACGACAGCAAGCTGCGGTTGGCAAGTGAGGTACTGACAGGCCACCAGATCTATCAGATTGATCGAAAGTATGACGATCTGGGCCGAGCCGCAGGTTTTACCCTGGATGACGGGTATGAGGTCTCTTACGGGTTTGATGACACGGGGCGATTTAAGAAGGTGGGCTGGCAAATTGGGAATCAGCGAGGTGATGTCGAATACAGCTACATGGCGCAATCGGATCGTTTGTCAGGCATGGCGAGCACAAGCGGGCTTGCTGTGCGATATGACTACGAGCCCCATCGTGATGTGAAAACAGCCGTGGTCAATTCGTTCAAGGACCGTCTGATATCAAAATATGAATACCAGTACGATCGCCTGGGCCGCCGCATCAATGTGAAAAACAGCGGGGAGGCTTTTGAAAAGGATGGGTTCTGGCTCTACGGCTACAATGACCGTAACGAGATTGCGACAGCCAGCCGGTTTGTCGGAGACGACCTGAAGGACCAGACCCAGCCGATACCTGATTTGGAACGCGTGTATCAGTTCGACCCGATCGGCAATCGCATCGAGGCCGTGGAAGGAATGGATGAGATCCAGTATCAGACCAATGGTTTGAATCAATATGAAAGAATATCAGGTCCATCACAAAAGGAAGAAGCGTTATCCTATGATGAAGACGGCAACCTGATCGAGGATAGTCGGTTCCGATATTCTTGGAATGCGGAGAATCGGTTGATGGCGGTGGAGTCCAAGGTCGCTGAAGCCGGAGCTATGCGGTTAGAGTTTATGTATGACTATATGGGGCGTCGAATTAGAAAGGAGGTATTTACGTTTTTGAACGGGGGATACATCCCATCTACCGAGATTCGTTTCGCCTACGATGGTTGGAATATGGTTAAGGAGAGTAAAGCCGAAGACCATGCGTCCGCTGACAAATTTTATGTCTGGGGGCTAGATTTGAGTCAATCGTTGCAGGGGGCCGGTGGTGTCGGAGGGCTTCTTGCGGTTTCTGATGGATCGTTTAGGTATTCATACATGTTTGATGCCAATGGGAATGTCAGGCAGTTGATTGATACTGATACTGGAATTGTCTCACCCCATTACGAGTATGATCCATTTGGGAAGGTAATGCGATCTGTTAGTCAATTGGATTTTGATGAGGTGTATCAGTTTAGCAGTAAGTATTTAGATAAAGAATCTAGACTCAGCTACTATGGATATAGATACTACCATCATGATTTAGGGCGATGGATAAAAAAGGATCCGATAGGTGAAATTGGTGGTAAAAATCTATACGGATTTGTGAAAAATGCAGTGATGACATACGCTGATCGCTGGGGTCTTGTCTTGGTGGCAGTTGATGGGACGGATTCTAGGAAGTGGGCTGAACAATTTAACAGCGGTAGATGGAGTAGCCATGTTAGGAACTTCTATGAAGATTATAGTTTACGACCAGAAGAAAACAAAAGATATTGGGATGGTCCGGATTTGAAAATAACAGGTTGGGACTCATTTGCGATCCACAAAGAAGTTAGAGAATTTCTAATGGTAGAATTGAGCAAGGATAGATGCCAAAAAATAAATCTTGTTGGTCATAGCCGGGGCGGTTATATCGTAATGGAAATAGCACGTGAGTTAAGTAGTTTGGGAATTTCTTTAAAAGATGGCACAACGGTAAAACCAAGAGTTCATTTCCTTGGCCTTTATGATGCAGTTGACATGGTGCCTGGTTATGGTGAAGATGAAACAATACCGTCAAATGTTGACTATGCGGCGCATGCAATGGGACTAAAAAGTGTTGGCTCCAGGCCATATTTCAACACAGCTGATCATGGACCTGAAAATTTGGAAGAAATGATATATTATGCGGAGGCCTTTTTTGATGCCACTCATGGAGGTATCGGAGGCGATCCATGGGGTGGTGATCATCCATTTGGCATGACAAAAGAACGAGATAGAATTGGTTCAGCTAACGCTGACAAATGGATGAGAGATCAAGCCTCAAAAGCAGGTATTTTTGGGGGATTTTAAAATGAAATATACCCTGATAGTGGCAATTAGTTTTTCTTTTTTCGCGATTGGTTGCGCCAGCGGAGTTCGATTTTACGTATGTCCGAATGAACTTGCGCAAGAGATGCAATCTAAGACAGACATTGGCCAAAAGAAAGAAGTTCTTGTCGGAATTGATTACAGAGTACTAGTTGTACAAAAAAACAAGGATCAAAAAATAGTACCTATGCAGCATTATAGACCAGAGCATACATTTGGTAACCGGACTCA
Source organism: Deltaproteobacteria bacterium (assembly GCA_020444045.1). GTDB lineage: Bacteria > Desulfobacterota > Desulfobacteria > Desulfobacterales > UBA5852 > JABZFP01. The sequence continues at coordinate 285,704 of JAHLLS010000002.1, read as the reverse complement.
TCCAAGAATAGTTTCATTTGATAATCCATTGACGCTCACAGCCTTAATTATCATTAAGGACATGCAGAAACCAATCGGTATTGCCATAAAGAAGGTGGATGATATCGATTGGCGGGTTTATTGGTTAAAAAAGGCAGATATTGCGGAGGTAAAAAGCAATGGTGTTGTTTATCTGCCGCCATACAATAGTTTACCGCTAATTATAAATGAGGAACAATAATCTTTCCTGAGATGATTTGTCATCAGTTTTTGTTCGTAGTTGAGAAGATCTTTTAAAAAAACAAAACGAATTACCATTGTTATGCGCGATTGTTTTCATTGCGCGCGATTAAGTTTAATGGATATAAATGTATAAAAGAAAATTCCTTTGGATAATCTTATGCATAATTGCCTTTTGGGTGTTTGGCTGTATGTCACTTCGGCAGCGTTTTGGAGAAGACTTCGATATTAAGCCAGGACCTTATCCTGGTTTAAGAATTACGGGTCAACTTATCGAACAGAGCACACAAGATTTTGAATCGGCAGGGATGATATATGGCATGTGGTTTTATTGGGTGCCGGATATTCCTCTTTCCTTTTGTTTGGACACACTTTGTTTGCCCTACGACCTCACTCATTTAACTGATAATGACAATCAGAAGGTCGCTGGTCCAGATTTACATTAAAAGGTTCCGAGTCTCCGCAAAAATATCGAGACTCTGTGGCTATTTGATCTGCTCAATTGCCGCTTCGATACGCCGACGATGATGATTAAAATGGGAATCGATTAAACGCAGGCATTCGACCACCGTTATCGGACCGGTCACTAGATGGCGTGATACTGGTCGCTCCAAATCTTCTGGCCCGCAACTTTCCAGGAATTTAAAAAGGCCTATGCGGGATTTATCCCAGGCCGTTATCAGACCCTCCAATGTGGCATTGCCGTCCTGGATCATACCAGGGTCCGGCACATCCACCACAGTGTCGTGATCCAGCACCTGCAAGACAATTTCAAACATGCCGGGCTTTCTTTCTTCTGAATCCGAAACCAACCCAGCCTTAAGAGATGTCCTCTGTTCGGCCATTACCATATGCTGGAAGTCTTCCAGAATCGACCAGCGATCAGGCCCGGGCTTATGGTTCAATCGCTCGGGTTCCAAGCCGAGGACTTTGTGGATCAGCGCCAGACGTGCTTTCTCCAGGGTGTCATACGAATCTTGCAATTCGCTTAGCATTTGTTTCTTCCACGTGGAAGAAAATGAACTAAGGTTAAAATCTATTCACGGGAACCATTTAACTTTTTATGAAATAACGCTTGCTGTCATACACCCCTTCTTTCCAGACGCCGCTGGCCGATCGCCATGGGGACCCATGCAGCGGCGATGCACAGCAAGACCACCACCAGACCGCTGGTCCAGGTTCGCAGGTACCAGTGCGATGGCAAGGGACGGTTGCGGAGTTGCGCGATGAAATAGTGGTAGACCGGACCGGCTTCCAGGGCCAGTACGGCGCCGATGAAGGCTGTGGCGAAAATCATGAACAGCAGGCCGTCGAAGCCGGTGACGGCCTGGGCCGGGTTCTCGGTGCGGAAGTTGGGGTTCAGGGCCCCCATGCCGATACCCAGGGCCACGATGCCGGGCACCATGGCGAAGACGGTCAGCACTGACAGTCCCATCATGAAGGGCGCTACGTTGAGCATGGTGTTGGTGATGACGATCAGCGCTTCGGTAAGGATCAGCAGGGGCAGAAAGTAGATGCAGAACTTGATCCACAGGAAAGAACGGATCGAGATCGGCGATATCTTGATGATCCAGAAGGCTTCCCGTTCGCTGCAGACTGCTGGAAACGCAAAGCGGGCCGTGACGGCGGTCAGCACGAAGAGCGCTAGCCCCATGTTCAGGAATGCCAGCAGGTTTTGCAGGTAGACGGTGGGCATGGGCGACTTTTCAAGGGGCAGCACCTTGAAGTTGTAGACGTAGATCACCACCAGGGCCATAATAAGGAAGATTTGAGACCACTGGGTCTGGTCGCGCCAGAAGGTTTTGAACTCCTTGTCCAGCAGGGCCCGCAGCGGGCCGGTAAACAGGCTGCGCCGCCGGGTCGTGCCGGCCGGCCGCCGCCGGAATTTGTGGCCGGCGGCCTGGGTGCGGGAGTAGCCGCGGAAATAGCAAACGTCGGCCAGCCCGACACAGACGAATAGCAAGACCCCGGTGCCGCTCCACAGCAACGTCATGTCCAGGAGGCCCGTGGCCGGGGTTCCTGCCAGGGCCGCATACAGGGCATTGTAGGCCCAGGTGGAGGGCAGCCAGGGTGAGGATGGGGTCCGCAGCGAGGCCACGTAGGTCAGCACGCTGTCGAAAACTTCCGGATCCACCAGCTGCTCGGGCCGTGCCATGCGGATGGCCAGATACACGGCGACGAAGGACAGCAGCCCCAGCAGGATGAAAATATTCTTCATGCGCGTGGCCGGGATGACGATGACGGCCAGCAGCACCAGTAGGCAGCTGAAAGCGGCGGCCAAAAGCGCGAAGGGGATCAGTACGGCCAGCAACACCAGGCCGAAGACAACGCCTTGCTCGAACACCATGCCGTAAGCCAGGAAAACGGGCAGGGTAAATGCGAATACCATCCATGAGCCGTCGAAACTGATTTCGGTCCAGCGCGCCAGGAAGATCCGGTGGGCCGGCACGGGCAGGGCATGCACCAGGGGAAGATCGCGGGCCAGGTAGAGTTTGGACAGGGCCGTCAGGATGTCGCTGAAGACCAGCAACGCCAGCGCAGTCACCATCAGCATGTTGAGCAGCTTGTAATTGAGCAGGGCACCGATCTGCTCGATGGTGCTGAAATGGGTCAGCACCCGCAGGCTCACCAGGAAAACCCCAATCCAGAGGGCGCCGGCCACCGTCGTCACGACGGCCAGCCGCACGTATTGGCGGGTGGATCCGGTGGGGCGCCGGTGCAGCAGGGGCCACAGGCGCGGTTTGAGGAGGTCAAGGACGGTTTTCACGATGCCAGGGCCTCCCCGGGATTGTCGGGCGCTTGGGTCAGGTTGATAAAAACCGATTCCAGATCGGATGCGCCACCCTTGATATCTTTGCGCAGGTCATCCAGGGTGCCTTCCGCGATCAGGCGGCCACGGTGGATGATGCCGATGCGGTCGCAGATGTCTTCGGCCACGGCCAGGGTGTGGGTGGACATGAAGACCGCCACGCCTTTTCGGGCCAGGTCGCGGAAGAGGTTTTTCACCATCCGGATGGCCACCGGGTCCAGCCCCACCATGGGCTCGTCCACCACGAGGACTTCGGGGTCATGCAGCAGGGCCGCGCACATGATCAGACGCTGTTTCATGCCGTGGGAATAGGATTCGATCAGTTCCTCCCCCCAGTCGGCCAGGGCGAACATCTCCAGCAGGGCGAACGCTTTTTCCTGAAAGACCGCGTGCGTGACGCCGTAGACATCGGCCGTGAACTGCAGGAACTCCATGCCGGTAAGCTTTTCATAGAGATAGGGCCTGTCCGGGATAAACCCGATACGCTGTTTGGCGGCCACCGGGTCGCGGGCCATGTCGATTCCAGCTATGCGCACCGTGCCCTCCGTGGGGGCCAGGATACCGCCGATGATCTTGATGGTGGTGGTCTTGCCGGCCCCGTTGGGACCGATAAAACCGAAGACTTCTCCGGCCGGGACCGACAGGTCCAACTGGTGCAGGGCGGTGTAGCTGCCGTAGGTTTTAGCGATGTTGCGCAGTTCGATCATGAGAAAATATTCCGATTCAGAAAAGTATTTTCGATGCTTTTAAATGGCAATTTTGCGAGTTGCTCCCGTTTTTTATTTTTAGTTGTTCATTTTCTCCCCCGCGGAAGAAAACGAACCAAAAGAAGGCGCCCGTGTCACGAGGTTATCCTGCGCGTCCTGGTTGTGGACGGACACGCCGAAACTCGCCCTTCTAAAAGCAGGGCTCAGACAGTCGCCGCGCCTTTATCGTCCACAACCCCGATGCTCGGCCTTGTGACAAAGGGAAAACCATTCAAACCCATCAAGACGGTAAAAGAATAATTTCCATTTGGAAAGACTTTTCCATTCATCGGTTTTTACTCCATCTCCAGCACGCGTATCTGAATTTTCCCCAATAACGGCAAAATGTCGAGCTGCTCGTGGGCGCTTCCCCGGGCGAAGCGGATGTGGGTAACGTCGGCCGGGATCTGGCCGAACAAGGCATCCACGGTGATCCAGCGGCCGATATAGATCCGGTTCCAGGCATGGTAGAAAAAGCGGCCATCCTGGTAGACCAGGCCGGCTTCCACCTGGGCCGGATAGCCCGCGGCGCGTGCCAGGGCCGCCATCAGGACCGCGTGTTCGTTGCAGTCGCCCATACGCTTGTCGAGCGTGGTCACGGCATCCGGCAGGGAAAGCACCGGGCGTTTTTCGATGTTGGTCTGGATCCAATCCACCATGCGTCGCAGGTTGGCCAGGGGCGCATCGTCAGGGTCGACCATTTGTGCCGCCAGGGCTTTAATTTCGGGATGGTCGGACTGCACGAAGGTGGAGGGTAACAAATCCGCCGCGATCGCCGGTGAAAGGTGCTCTTTCAGAAGCGAAGCGGGAAGACCGGAGAGATTTTCGCGGACCAACGTCAGCCGATCGCCCTCCAAGTGCTGCCGTCCATCGTCCAGGTGGTAGCGTTCAAGATCGACAGCGTCCAACGCCAGGGTGAGCCGCGAAAGGGTCGTGGGGTCCGGCAGTTCGCGGTCCGGCACGACGGCGGCCACCCGGGTCAGATCGCCGCTGGCGGTGACCGGCTGGCCGGACAGGGCTTCTTCCCGGGAAATGCGTTCCTGGCGGATGCCCAGCAGCCCCTGTTCCATCAATATCTGTCCGTTGTCGTCCAGCCAGGCTTCCTGGGAGATGCCCTTGAATTCCAACGAGACTTTCAGGGCCTCAACCGAACGGTTGCCGAGCTGCAAGGTTTCACGACCTTGCATGGCCAGGGTGATTTTCTCCTGCGACAGGGTAGACGGGTCGAAGATATGAAAGACCCGCCGTTCTCCGGTGGCCAGGCCGGCTTTCGCCACGGCCGGAAAGATCCCGGCGGGAAGATACGGGGGCACTGCCAGCGGGAGTCGCAACTGCTGTTCGTTATCTCCGGACTGAATGCGACAGATCAGGACATCGTCTTCAACAAACCCTTCGGCGGCGAAACGGAACAGGCCCGATTGCATGGTGAAGCTGAAGCGGGCCAAGGTCAAATCGGAATTCAGCCATCCCGTGGAATCGAGCGCCAGGTCCTGCACCAGTCCCATGGTGTTGATGCGCATGCTGACGGTTTCGGTCAGCCGGTAGCCGTTTTCCGTCGGTTCCAGGCGGCTGTGCGTCGTGCCGATGCGACGGTTGTCCTGGAGGATGGCCATCCAGCGCTCGCTCTGCTCCAAGGGACCGTCGGGCATGGCGGGCGCAAGGGAAGCCGGATCAGCCGGCCGGGAGACGATGCCCGTGCGCACCAGCAGCAGAACAGCGAATAGAAGACTGCACAGCAGTCCGCTCACGAGAAATGTTTTGTTGTGCTGCAGGGCCATGATTTCTGCCTAAAAAAGCACCGTGCAGGACGGTGCGGTCGCGGATCGCCAATGGTTCGACCCTCATGTTAAGAGATACCACGCGGGTCGTCAAGCAATGGGACTGGCTGGGCCGGCGTTTGAATTCTGACAAATGATATGGTAATAAACGCCCGCTTGTCGATAGTGAAAGAACCTGCCGAACGCGGCGGGAAATCAGAGATAACGAAGGAATCCACGCATGACCTTGCAGTTCAACGCATATGTCCTCTATTACTGGTGGGGCGGGGCCGCCCTCGGTGTCTGGCTCCAGCAACAATTGCCGGAATCAATCGGTTTTGCTATACAAGCCGTATTGATGCTGGTATCGGCCGTCTTGATTCTGCTCGGCATTGTGGCTACGTTTACAGCCGAAGAGCCCTGATGCTCAGTTGCGGACAGCGCTGCACCGCGCGGCGAGCCGGCCGCTGATTCTGAAAAGCGGAAGCGGGAGGGAAACCGGAAAATGGGCAAAGATCCTTTTGACAACCTGTTTACACCGGATCGGCTGGAAGGCCTCTTTCCCGGTGATCGCGCGGATCAATTTTTCGAGGCGTTGTTCGGGGACGCGAGCGAGGGCGCTTACGACATTGAACTGCGCTACGACGGCTACCGGGACAACCAGCTGCAATTTGCCTTTCATCTCACGGAACGTCCTGGAAAGTGCCTGTCCTGCAGCCTGACCTACGGGCTGCCCCATGTTTTCAGCCGTCACCCGGTGATCGGTGTGGCGGGTCTGGTGCGCGATATCGACGCACTGCTGGACGGTTCCCACCGCTGTGGGGCGTGGGAGATGGGCCGCACCCTTGAAATCGATCGCAACAACCACGCCGTACCTTTAATTGTAAAAATTGATCCGGCGTTCTGACCGGCCCGGACACGCCTTTTCAGCACATCCCAGGGGTGATACCACTCCTTCAGTTATATTACACTTACTAACAGGTGCGTCTATATGACCGCGCGGCAACGGTTTAATCTCAAAAATCGGATGCTGGTGGGAAATGTCACGGCTAATCTGGTTGCCGCGGTGGTCATCATCAATCTTGTAGCGCCTTTTGAGCTTACTGTTGTGACGTATTGGCAGTTTGTGCGTATTCAGGCCCTTTCCTCACCAATACTTTTCTTACTGGGGTTTCTGGCTTTTGTCTGGTACGAACGGCCCATGCGCCGCTATATCGAACGCCACCATACCGGCCGGGCCGACCCTTCCGAAGCCCCGTCCCAGGTGCTGCGCCGACTGTTGAACGAACCCTTTTTCGCGGTGGTCCTCGACCTGACCATCTGGATTTTGGCGGCGGGGTTCTGGACGACTTTTTTCTGGCAGAAGGGCGAACCCGCCTATATCCTGCGGCGGACCTTTCTCATTAACCTCAACATCGGTCTCATCACCAGCGTGATCGCCTTTTTTCTCCTGGAGCATATTTTCCAGAAAGTGCTGGCACCCTTCTTTTTCCCCCATGGAAGAATCTACGAAGTCCCGGGGACGTTGCGCATCAGCATCCGGGTGCGCCTGGCGGCCCTGCTGTTCGCCTGCAACCTGGTGCCCTTTTTCGCTACGATCCTGGTCTATCTCAACCTTTCGGCCACCGATGGCGATCCAGCCGATATCCTGGAGCGCTTGGGTGACGCTCTGACCACCAATTCCCTGATATTCATCATTGTCGGGGTATGGCTCTGGGTGCTGGTGAGCACCAATCTTTCCCGTCCTTTCAGGGCCATCATTCGAACCCTCTCGCGGGTCCGGGAAGGCCATTTCGACGATCGGATTCAGGTTACGTCCAATGACGAACTGGGCTACACCGGCGATGTGATCAACCAGATGACCGAAGGCCTGAAAGATCGGGAGCAGATGCGCCTGGCCATGATGCTGGCCCGGGAGGTGCAGCAGAACCTTCTGCCCCGCCAGGATCCGCAGGTGGACGGCCTCGACATCGCCGGCACGAGTATCTACTGTGATGAGACCGGGGGGGATTACTACGACTACATCCGCTACGAGACCGGAACATCCGAAGGGAGCCCCCTGGCCGTGGTGGTGGGGGATGTGTCCGGGCACGGTGTGCCGTCCGCTCTCCTGATGGCAACGGCCCGGGCGCTACTGCGCCAGCGCTTGTCGCTGCCGGGGGATCTGGCAGAGGCTTTTAGCGATGTCAATTGCCAGCTGGCCCAGGATGTCGGCGTCTCCGGTCAGTTCATGACCCTGATGGCGCTGGCGGTCAACCCGGTGGCCGGCGCGATCGTTTGGGTGCGGGCCGGTCATGACCCGGCGATTCTGTACGATCCACAGGCGGATCGATTCGAACGCCTGGCCGGGCCGGGGGTCGCTCTGGGGGTGGACACGGCCTCCCGATATACCTTACAGCACCGTTCCAATCTGGTGGCGGGCAGCATCCTCCTGTTGGGGACGGATGGGATCTGGGAGGCCTGCAACGCCTACGGGGAGATGTTTGGGAAAGAGCGGGTTCTGGCCCTTATAAAGCGTCATGCGGGTGCCTCGGCCGGAACGATACGGGATCGCTTGGTGATCGCCCTGAAAGATTTCTGCGGGAGTTCGGATGTGGAAGATGATATCACCATGGTGGTGATCAAACTGGACCGGACCGCAGCTCCCCATCAGAATACGGCGGGGAAAGCTGCGAGGACTTTTGATTCCGACCAATCCAGACAGGCATAAGGAAACGATATGGAGAATTTGCTGCGCGACTACCCGGTCATTATTGACATTCCGGTGGCCTGGGGCGAAATGGATGCGTTTCAGCATTTGAACAACGTCGTCTATTTTCGCTATTTCGAGAGCGCACGCATCGCCTATTTTGACGCGATCGACGCCATGAAGGTGATGGAAACCACCGGCGTGGGGCCGATCCTGGCGGAAACCCGCTGCCGCTATCGAATTCCGCTTACCTTCCCGGACACCGTGTCGGTCGGCGCCCGGGTAAGCGCCCTGGCACCGGAGGGATTTATGATGCAGTACGCCGTGGCGAGTCATCAGCATGGCAAGCTGGCCGCCGAAGGCGACGGTCGCATTGCTACCATCGATTATGCCGGCGGTGGTAAAGTGCCCTTGCCCGATGTCCTACGTACGCGTATCGAGGCCTTGGAGGGTGATCGTCTCGGCGCGGATTGAGATACCACAATAGGGAATGACGGTGACCGATTCGAAGAAACAAGTCCATTGTGACGGGTTCGACCCTTTCAACGACCGTCCTTCCAGGACGGTGCGCAACACCCTTTCCGAAATGCTGCGAGACTGCCTGGAGCGGAATGACGTGTTCGGCGATGTTCCCGCCGATTGGCTGAAATGCTACGCCCAGCGACCCTATGCCGATTATATCCGGGATCGTGTTTCCCGCTACCGTGCGGCAACGCGCGACATACGGTCCTCGGGTGGTTCGCCGGTGAACCGGGCGGCCATTCTCTGGCGTCACGGATTAGCTTTTGAAGCCCATGAAATACTGGAACCCCACTGGCTGAACGCTTCAGGCGATGAGCGCGAAGGTCTCAAAGGGCTGATCCAGGCGGCGGGGGTTTATGTTCACCAAGAGGCCGGTCATGCTGCCGCCGCCATCAGCCTGGCCCGTAAAGCGGTTGACCGGTTGCGGCGGTTTGGCGATGCTATTGGGGATCATCAGGCGATCGGGGTTGAAACGCTGATTGTTCAACTGGAGCGCCTGATCGAGACCGCCTCGCCTGACTGCAAAGAAAACGGGGTAATTTGGAAAATGGTGCGGCATGACTGAAAATCGGCAACAGCGGCTGCGCATTACGGCCGGGCTGGTGTCACTGCTGGTGGGCGCCGGGCTGATGGCGGTCAAATTCTACGTCTACCGCCTGACCGGTTCCTCGGCGGTGCTTTCCGATGCCCTGGAATCGATCATCAATGTGGTGGCCAGCAGTTTCGCGATCGTCAGCATTATCCTGTCGGCCATCCCGCCGGACGAGGACCATCCTTACGGCCACGGCAAGATCGAATTTTTTTCGGCCGGATTCGAAGGCGCCCTGATCGTCCTGGCTGCGCTGGGCATTTTTCGGATAGGGGTGAGCCACCTTCTATCACCGCAGCCCCTGCCCGGCCTTGACATGGGGCTGCTGCTGCTGGTGGCGGCCAGCGCCGTCAATTTGCTGCTGGGGCTGGGGCTGGTGCGGATCGGACGCCGGACGCGCTCCATCACCCTGGAAGCCGACGGCCGTCATGTGCTTACCGACGTCTATACCTCGTTTGGCGTGGTGGCCGGGCTGGTGCTGGTGCGGCTGACCGACTGGTACTGGATGGACGGCCTGGTGGCCTGCCTGGTGGGCGTCCACATCCTGTTTACCGGCGCACGGTTGATTCGGGAATCCTACAAAGGACTCATGGATGCCGCCGATCCAGCCGTACTCAAGCAGGTGACGGCCGTCATTCTGGCTCACCGCAAACCGAGTTGGATCGACATTCACAAGCTGCGTGCCTGGAATGCCGGCGCACGAATCCATGTCGATCTGCATCTGATTCTGCCCAGCGAAATGACGCTGGAAGACGCCCATCGCGAAGCGGACGATCTGGAGAAAGCCATCCTGGCGGAAGTGCCGGGCGCTGAAAGTGTGCTGGTGCACATGGACCCCTGTCAGAAGGAAAACTGTCCGGTCTGCGGTCGCGCCAAGTGCCGCCATCGGGCACAACCTTTTCGCCAGACGTCGCAATGGTCCACCACGACATTGACGGCCACGGCGTTTGAGTTGCCGCAGGGCCGCTAAACTCTCGTATGACCGATATGCCTTAGCGAACACCCTGACGAAAACCCCATAAAAAAAGGAATAAATGATGAAAAATATAGGGATCTTTTTGGTAATTGTCGTTCTTGTCGGCCCTTGGGCCGTATCGGACGCTACGGGCGGATGGACGGATGTTCTCCAAAAAACCATCGATTCCGTCAGTGGCGGCGGACAACTCGATAATGCCGAGATCGTCAATGGGCTGAAGGAGGCGCTGGAGATCGGCACCGCCCAGGCAACCCAACTGGCCGGCCAGGAGAATGGGTATCTCAACAATCCAAAGATCAAAATTCCGCTGCCGGAATCCATGGCCAAGACAGAAACACTGGTACGGGCGGCCGGCATGGGCGATCAGCTGGATGCCTTTGTTCTCAGCATGAACCGGGCGGCTGAGCAGGCGGCTCCCGAAGCCCAGTCGATATTCTGGGATGCCATCAAACAGATGGAATTCGATGATGCCAAGCGTATCCTGAACGGTGGGGACAACGAAGCCACACTGTATTTTCAGGACAAGACAACCGATCAACTGACGGCGGTTTTTAAGCCGCTGGTACATCAGAGCATGGAATCGGTGGGGGTCACCCAGCAATACCACACCTTGCAGACCGGGGCGGAAGCCATACCATTCCTGTCGGACTGGCTGGTGGATCTGGACGATTACGTGACATCCCAGGCCCTGGAGGGCCTTTTCGTCCTGGTGGCGGAAGAGGAAGCCAAAATCCGGCAGGACCCGGCGGCCCGGGTGACCGACTTGCTGCAGAAAGTGTTTGCGAACCCCTGACAAGTGCGCCGTCGGATCCGGTTTTTTTCAATTGAGGTCTGAATGCCCGGCCATCCGACGATCCAAATAGAAAACGCCCTGCAGCAACAACAGGCCGCAGGGCGTTTTCCGGTGATACGCGCTGTTATTTTTTGTCGTCTTCTTTGACTTCTTCAAAATCCGCATCGACCACATCATCCTGCTGGCCACCTGCGGCGCCCTGCTGGGACCCTCCCTGCGGCCCGCCTTCCGCACCGGCCGCGCCATCTTGAGAGGCCTGCTGGTACATGGCTTCCGCCAGTTTGTGAGAGGCCTGTGTCAAGGCTTCACTGAGGCGTTTGATTTCTTCCGGATCTTCGCCTTCCATGGCTTTGCGCAGGGGCTCGATAGCGTCCTGGGCCTGTTTTTTGATGGCTTCGTCCACCTTGTCACCCAAGTCTTTAATGGATTTTTCGGTGGAATAAATCAATGAGTCGGCCTGGTTGCGCGCCTCCACGAGCTCTTTTTTCTTGCGATCCTCATCGGCGTGCATTTCAGCGTCTTTGACCGCCTGCTCGATTTCCTCCTTGGAAAGGCCGCTGGAGGCCGTGATCTGGATGGATTGCTCCTTGTTCGTGGCCAGGTCTTTGGCCGATACGCTGACGATGCCGTTGGCATCGATGTCGAAGGTTACTTCGATCTGGGGCACCCCGCGTGGCGCGGGGGGGATGCCAACCAGCTCGAACCGCCCCAGGGTCTTGTTGCCGCTGGCCATTTCGCGTTCGCCCTGTAGGACATGGATGGAGACGGCTGGCTGACTGTCGGCGGCCGTACTGAATATCTGGCTTTTGCGGGTGGGGATCGTGGTGTTTTTTTCGATCAGCTTGGTCATTACCGCACCGAGGGTTTCGATGCCCAGGGAAAGCGGGGTTACATCCAGAAGAAGGACGTCCTTGACATCCCCCTGCAGGACACCTCCCTGAATGGCGGCGCCCAAGGCAACGACTTCATCCGGGTTGACGCCTTTGTGGGGCTCTTTGCCGAAGATTTTTTTGACGCGCTCCTGGACCGCCGGCATGCGTGTCATGCCACCCACCAGAATAACCTCGTTAATGTCGTTGGGGGTCAACCCGGATTCTTTCATGGCAGTCCGGCAAGGGCCTTCCAGATTGTCCAGAAGGTCGGCCACAAGCGCTTCAAGTTTGGCCCGGGTGAGCTTGATATTCATATGTTTGGGGCCACTGGCATCGGCCGTGATAAACGGCAGGTTGACTTCGGTTTCCATTGACGTCGACAGTTCCATTTTGGCCTTTTCAGCAGCTTCCTTGAGGCGCTGGAGGGCCATTTTGTCCTTACGCACATCGATGCCCTGGTCCTTTTTAAATTCATCCGCCAGAAACTCGATGACCCGGAGATCGAAATCCTCGCCCCCCAGATGGGTGTCACCATGGGTGGCCTTGACCTCGAAGACGCCCTCGCCGATTTCCAGGACTGAAATATCAAAGGTGCCGCCGCCCAAGTCGAAAACAGCTATTTTTTCCTCCGCCTTTTTGTCCAGACCATACGCCAGGGAGGCCGCGGTGGGTTCGTTGATGATGCGCTGAACATTCAGGCCGGCAATCTTGCCGGCATCCTTGGTGGCCTGGCGCTGGCTGTCGTTGAAATAGGCCGGTACCGTGATGACCGCATCCGTGACGGGTTCACCTAAGTATTCCTCGGCTGTTTTTTTGATGTTGGACAGAATGAAGGATGAAATTTCCGCCGGGCTGTAGCGGGTGCCCTTCAGGTTGATGCGCACATCGCCGTTGCTGGCTTTTTCAATTTTATAGGGCAGAATGCCGATGTCCTGCTGCACCTCTTTGGAGTCGAACTTGCGGCCGATAAGCCGCTTGACCCCAAAAACGGTATTTTCAGGATTGGTAATGGCCTGGCGTTTGGCGATCTGTCCGACAAGCCGTTCATTGCTGTCGCTGACAGCGATCGTGGACGGCGTGGTGCGTCCGCCTTCCGGGTTGGTAATGACCTTGGCTTCCCCCCCTTCCATGATGGCGACACAAGAATTGGTGGTGCCGAGATCAATTCCGATAATTTTGCCCATTTCGTCTATCCTCCTTAAAAGTCGAGTAGTAAGCTGTCAAAATTTATGGTCCGGAGCGCCGCGTTCGTCGCAGTTCGCTCGAAGTTAAGTCTATTATTTGGAAACGACAACCATGGCCGGACGCAATAATCGATCGCGGAGCATGTACCCTTTCTGCAACTCCTTGACCACCGTATTGGGTGGGAAGGCGTCACTGGGCTCCTGCATGACCGCTTCGTGATGGTTGGGATCGAACGGTTGCTCGTGCGCTTCGATCGGCGTGACCTTAAACTGGTCAAATATTTTCAAAAGCTCTTTCAGCGTCATTTCAACGCCTTCCCTGAGGCCTTCGGTTTCGCTGTTTTCCAGGGAGGCGGCCAGCGCCCGCTCAAGGTTGTCCACCACGCCCAGCAACTCTCGTAACAGCATTTGATTGGCGTATTTCCGCAAATCGCTGATTTCACGCTCTTTGCGTTTGCGAAAGTTGTCCAGTTCCGCGGCCACACGCAGGAAACGTTCATGATTTTCCTGGGCCTGCCTTTCAGCGGCCTGCAACTTTTCTTCAAGCGATTGGGGGGGGGCGTTCAGGTCTTCGGTTCCTTCTTCACGATCGGTTGCCTGATCGTCGCCGCGGAGGGGGGCTTGGGATGACGCGTCTTCTAAATCCGGATCAAGCGGCGTCTTATCCGCTGCGGGCTGGTAGGTTTCGGTCACGTTATCCATCGATTCCTTTTCTGTCATAACGCTGTTGGTTCTCCTTGCTCGATTTCCTCGATGCCGTGTTCATAGAGCGGGTTGTTTTTCCAATACGAGGCCGGGCAACCATAAACAATCACCGCTTCCGGAATCCGAAAGCGGCCTTTTGTAGCCCGGATGCTCACAACGCTAAAAGAATAAGACGCGTTGGATTGATGTCAAGATGATAAGCCTGTGATTAACGGGGGTTTAGCCGACGTCGGCGGTGTGTCGTGATCATATGTCCAATAGGGGTTCAGACGGTGTTGGGCGGGGAGGTGAAACCGTGACGCCAGAAACGGAATGGCCGGAAATCCCGCGACACAGCCAGCCTTACTTATCGCTGCTTCCTTCCGGATCTGACGAGGTTCGTAAGCGTCTGTTGCGCGGGGTCCGGCCATAAAACGTCGGTGCCCGGCCGGAATCAATCCGAACGGGGCCATTCCCACGTCGATAGGAGTACAGTATCGACAAGTCCGGGATGATTTGCAAGGAAAAAGTCACCTGCCAATGATCAAATTGGGTTGACTTCGATCCATGGCCGCCCTAATCAAATCATAACTGATTCCTACACATTAGCTGATAGTGCTGTCAGCCGGAGCTTCCCAAAGGTCTGATTATCCCCATGCGGAAAAATGGCGATCCAACCCGCGATCCGCTGATCCGGGCCATCGAGAAAACGATAGCGACCCATGGCATGTTGCAGCCGTGCGACCGGGTGCTGGTGGGATTGTCCGGCGGCCCGGATTCAACCGCGCTATTACTCGGTCTTCACCAACTGCGTGCCAGGCTGTCCATTACCATCGGCGCCGCGCACCTGAATCACGGTCTGAGAGGCGACCGGGCCGCCCGCGATGCCCGGCATGCGGCCGGCCTGGCTGATCGTCTGGGCGTTTCGCTTGTCACGGAAACCGATTCGGCCGAGGCCTTTCGGCAGGCCCACCGGGTGAGCCCGGAAGAGGCCGCCCGCGAGGTGCGCTATCGTTTTCTGGAGCGCGCGGCCATGGCGGGCGGGTTCAACCGGATTGCGTTGGGGCACCACCAGGACGACGATGCTGAGCTGGTGCTGATGCGCCTGTTGCGTGGCAGCGGCCCTTTGGGGCTGGCCGGCATTCCGCCGCAACGTCCTGTGCCCGGCGGAGCCACGACCATTATTCGTCCCCTTATTCGCACTTCCCGCGCTGCTATCCTGGCTTTTATAGAGCGAAGCGGGGTCGTCACAGTGACCGACGAGAGCAACGCGGACGTTCGTTTCCTGCGCAATCGCATACGGCACCACCTATTGCCGCTGCTCAAGGAACAATACAATCCGGCCCTGATCGAGGGGTTGAGCCGAATGGCACAACTGATGCGCGACGAAGAGGTTTGGCTGGAGGGCGTTGCGGCGGAAAGGCTGCGGATGCTGACCCTTGCCGATCACGGCGCGGTGCAGGTGCTGGACCGCGGAGGCCTGGCGGATTGCAGCCCGGCCTTGCAGCGGCGTGTCTTACGGGCGGCCATACAGCGCTGCAAGGGTGATCTGCGGCGCATGGGGTTTGTTCCCCTGGAAGCCGCGCGTGAATTTGCCGTGCAGGGCCCCGCGCAGGGAACCTGTGATTTGCCCGACGGTCTTGTGGTGCGCGGTCAGGGGAATCGGCTCCATGTGATGAATTGGCCCCGAAACCGGACAACAGGGCGCTCCCCCCGGACCTTCCCGAGGGCTGCCGGGTTTGAATGCCGGATCCCGTCGCCGGGGTGTTTTCCCATCGGCGAAAGCGGGATTACAATGACATTTACCCTGCTGGAAACCCCACCGCCCGAAGATGTGTACGGAACTGGACAGCAAACCGCCTTTTTTGATATGGATCAACTGCGTTTTCCCCTGACGGTCCGCAATTTTCGGCCGGGGGATCGCCTGATGCCCTTGGGGTTGAACGGCACCCAGAAAGTGAAAAAAATTTTTATTGACCAAAAAATTCCACGGGAAGACCGACCGCGTTACCCCATGCTGCTTTGCGGCGACAGCATTCTCTGGGTCGTCGGGTTGCGTCAAAGCGAGGTGGGTAAAATTACACCGTCCACAAGGCGTTGGCTAAAGGTCGAAATGTCTGGTTGCCTATCCGGACAAGATGGTTATTTTTATTCGATTTAACGTGTTATCGAACCTTTTGCAGGAGGGTCTATCTTTTGAATCCGTTTTATAAAAACTTGTCGCTCTGGATCGTCATTACGCTGATGTTCGTGATGCTCTACCAGATATTCAGCGAACAGCGTCTTGCGGAAACACCGGTCAGCTATTCCGAGTTCCTGGCCATGGTGGCCGACGAGCGTGTGGACGAAGTCGTTATTCAAGGCCAGGAACTGACGGTGAAGGACACCCAGGGCGATCGCTTCAAGGTTTACGCGCCGGATGATCCGGATCTGATCGCAACACTGAGGAGCAAAGGCGTTCATATCGGTGCCAAGCCACCGGCCGAGTCTCCCTGGTACATGTCGGTGCTGGTGTCCTGGTTCCCGATGCTCATTCTCATCGGGGTGTGGATTTTTTTCATGCGTCAGATGCAGTCCGGCGGCGGCAAGGCCATGAGTTTTGGCAAAAGCCGGGCGCGGCTGAATTCCGACCAGTCCGCCAAGGTCACATTCGAAGATGTGGCCGGCATCGATGAAGCCAAGGAAGAACTTGGCGAGATCGTGGACTTTCTGCGCGATCCTAAAAAATTCACCCGCCTGGGGGGGCGTATTCCCAAGGGGGTTCTGCTGATGGGACCTCCGGGAACCGGCAAAACGCTGCTGGCGCGTGCTATCGCCGGTGAAGCCGGTGTACCGTTTTTCACCATCAGCGGTTCTGATTTTGTCGAAATGTTTGTGGGGGTGGGGGCCAGTCGGGTTCGCGATCTTTTCGTCCAGGGCAAGAAAAATGCGCCCTGCATCATTTTTATCGATGAAATCGATGCGGTTGGACGGCACCGGGGTGCCGGACTGGGCGGCGGCCATGACGAACGGGAACAGACCCTGAACCAGCTGTTGGTGGAAATGGATGGATTCGAGTCCAATGAGGGGGTCATCCTGATTTCGGCCACCAACCGCCCCGATGTGCTTGACCCGGCCCTGTTGCGTCCCGGTCGATTTGATCGCCAGGTGGTGGTTTCACTGCCGGACATCAAGGGGCGCGAGAAAATTCTGCGGGTTCATATGAAGAAAACGCCCATCGCTCCCGATGTCGATCCTCTCACGCTGGCCAAAGGGACCCCCGGCTTTTCCGGTGCGGACCTGGAAAACCTGGTCAACGAAGCGGCTTTGCTGGCTGCCAAGCAGGACAAGGAACGGGTCGGCATGATGGATTTCGAGGAGGCCAAGGACAAGGTTTACATGGGCCTGGAGCGCAAATCCAAGGTGATCTCGGAGGAAGACAAGAAAACCACGGCATATCACGAAGCCGGACATGCGCTGGTGGCCCGCTTTCTGCCCTTCACCGACGCGGTCAACAAGGTGACCATCATCCCGCGCGGCCGTGCCGCCGGCGTGACCTGGTTTCTGCCCGAAGAACGGGACTTCAAATACAAGGACCAGTTGCAGAGTGAACTGTCCGTGGCATACGGTGGCCGGGTGGCCGAGGAGCTGATTTTCAACCGGATCAGCACCGGCGCGGCCGGCGACATCAAAATGGCGACCGATTTGGCAAGCCGTATGGTGCGGTCCTGGGGGATGAGCGATCTTGGCCCGTTGTCCTACGCCAAAGACGAAGAGCATATCTTCATCGGGCGTGAAATCGCTCAGCATCGCGATTTTTCCGAAGAAACCGCCCGCCGTATCGACGAAGAAATCACGAAATTCATCGATAACGCTTACGATAAGGCCCAATCGGTTCTGAAAGAAAATATCGATATCCTGCACCGCCTTTCTGAAGTCCTGCTCGAGAAGGAAACGGTCATGGGAAGCGAACTGGATGCGATCATCCTGGAGATGCGGCCCGACTTTGATTTTCCTTCCAAGCACGAGTCTGTTTCCACGCCGGCGCCGGAAAAGAGCGAGAAGGTGGACGAATCTCCAAAAGCGGCATCGGCATCGGATGCCGAAGATGCGACCGAAGATCCGGCTGCGGAGCCTTCCGGCGGCGACGAGGGTGACGAAAAGAGCGACGACAAAGGATGACAGCCTACCAGATGGTCTGGGGTGATCATCGGTTGACCCTGGGCCCAAGAACACTTGTGATGGGCATCGTGAATGTGACCCCGGATTCTTTTTCGGACGGGGGGCGTTTTCTGGCATGCGACGACGCGATTGCCCAGGGTCTCCGGCTGATGGACGAGGGGGCGGACATCCTCGACATCGGGGGCGAGTCCACCCGCCCTTTCTCCGACGCCGTGTCGACGAAGGAAGAGCTGGGGCGGGTTATCCCGGTCATCGAGGCGCTGGCCCGTCGCGGGACCATCCCGATCTCCATTGACACCACCAAAGCGGAAGTCGCCCGGCAGGCACTGGAGGCCGGTGCATCCATCATCAACGACGTCAGTGCCCTGCGGGTCGACCCGGCCATGGCGAGCGTGGCGGTGACCTACGATGTCCCCATCATCCTCATGCACATGCTGGGGACCCCTAAAACCATGCAGGTCGATCCGGAATATGACGACGTGGTCGATGCGGTCGGCACCTTTCTGCGCCAGGCGGTCGAAAGAGCGGTTCAGGCCGGCATCGATGCCCGACGCATCATTGTCGATCCCGGCATCGGCTTCGGTAAAACGTTCAGGCACAATTTGCAACTGTTGCGCCGCTTGCACGCTTTGCAGGCGCTGAACTGCCCGATCCTGGTGGGCGCCTCGCGCAAAGCGTTCATTCGTCATCTCCTTAAACCACCCGGCGAAAAAGATATTCGGGCGGATCTGCCGATCGTGGCCACCGGCACCCAGGCCACCGTAGCGGCATCTGCGTTGCAGGGGGCCCATATCGTCAGGGTGCACGAAGTCGCCGAGACCCGCGCGACCCTTAAAATTATCGACGCCATCCGGACTGCCGGTGCCGCGCCGTCAGGTGACGCCCAAGGAGCGGAATGATCCCATGATATTTGTCATCGATGTGGGCAATACGAATACAGTGCTGGGTGTTTATCAAGGGACGACGCTGGTGCAGGACTGGCGGGTTCGGACGGAACAGAATGTCACCGAAGACGAATTCAATGTTCTGGTGACCAATCTCCTGAATTTGAGCGGGATCGACCCCAAGGGCTTCCGGAAAACGGTGATATCCTGTGTGGTGCCACCCATGATGACGATCCTGGAGGCTTTCTGCCGCAAGTATCTGGGCCATGCACCCCAGTGGGTCGACCCCCGGCATTGTGCCCACATGCCGATTCTCTACAACAATCCTGCCGACGTGGGGGCGGACCGGATCGTCAATGCGGTGGGCGCCTATCACCGCTATCGGTGCAGTCTGGTCATCATTGATTTTGGAACCGCCACCACCTTCGACGCCATTTCCGAGGCGGGAGAATACCTGGGCGGTGCTATCAGTCCCGGCATCCAGATCGCCTCCGAGGCGCTTTTCCAGAAAGCGTCCAAGCTTCCCCGGGTGGACCTTTTTCGCCGGCCGCCGGCCGTTATTGGAAAAGATACGGCCGGGTCGATCCAGGCGGGCGTCATTTTCGGCTATGCCGGCCTTGTGGACGGCATGGTGCGGCGGATGGCATTGGAAATGGGGGGCTCACCGAAGGTGATCGCGACCGGTGGCCTGGCACCGCTGATGAAAGATGTCGCGGAATCCATCGAAGAGGTCGACGCGACTCTGACCCTGGAGGGGTTGCGTATTATCAGTGACGCCATGAACGATTGAAAGGAAAAAACGCGCATGCCGAAGCGATGTGCATGGGTGACGTCAGATGCGGCGTATATTGCCTATCATGATGAGGAATGGGGCGTTCCGGTGCACGATGATCGCCGCTTGTTTGAATTTCTTGTCCTGGAGGGCGCCCAGGCGGGATTGAGCTGGTTGACCATACTGAAAAAACGGCCGGCGTACCGTCGGGCCATGGATGCCTTCGACCCCGTCCGTGTGGCGCGCTACGGCGAAGACCGTATCGCCGAGCTGATGCAGAATCCGGGGCTTGTGCGCAATCGCAGCAAGCTAATGGCTTCTGTGACCAATGCCCGGGCCTTTCTTGAGGTGCAGGAAGCCCATGGCTCTTTCGACCGCTACATTTGGCAGTTTGTTGACGGTCGTTCGCTTCAGAACCGTTGGACGTCCGCGGCCGAAGTGCCGGCGGCCACACCCGTCTCCGAAGCCATGAGTCGTGATTTGCGACAACGCGGGTTCAAGTTTGTCGGTCCGGTCATCTGCTATGCGCTAATGCAGGCGATCGGCATGGTGAACGACCACACCCTGGATTGTTTCCGGCATGCCGACATCCGTCGCATGGCGGGTTGACGGGCCGCCTGACAAAACGGTAGCCGATCCCGCTGGCCACAAGGAGGCCTTCAGCCTGTCGTGGTTCCATTGGCAGACCCTTCCTGAAGATAACCGATAAATCCTCGAAAGCTGTTGCGCAGGAACCCTTCCTCTCGCGCTCTTGCCTGGGCTCCCATGGCGTTGATCGCCACCAGGTGCGAATCGTCTTGCAGCAGACGATCCAGGCCGACCTGAAGCCAATCCTCTGGGGCGGCGTCTACCAGCACCTTGCCGATAATGCGTTTCCAGAGCAGCAATTGGCAACGGTGCATTTGCAGACGTGTTTCCGCTTGCGGAAGGTCCGACATCGACCAGGAAGGCGGGAGGACCGGTATGCAGCCAGACGCCGATGAACAGGTCAAATCCCGGCAGCGGTGGAGACAGGGAGATCAGGTAGAGCTTTTCGTCAAGTTGCCGTATGATGGGAAATAGCATGTTTTCCCGGCGGAAGGTGTGGCGGCCTGAGGGAATCAGCCGTAGAAGTCTTTTTCCAGGTCGTTCAATTCGTTTTCAAGCTTGCGGCGTTCTTCGTCGGTCAGGTTGTTTTGCTGGAGTCGCTTCCGTAAACCGACCAAAATCATTTCGGTGCGGTAGTCGCTGCAGCCATAATCGCTTTGGGGCGGCATTAAAACCCCCGCGCGAGCTTGGCGGTTTCCTTGTAAGCCCGGTAGAAAATATCGTTTTCCGTGATGGCCGTGCTGAGGATTTTCCCGAAATCGTTTATGTTTTTGACGTTGAGGATCATGTTGACGCTTTTATTCAGCGCGAGCATGTGGTCCATCGTACGATAGCGGCTGGTGATCAGGCAGACGAACAGTTCGCGTCGTGTGGTCATGGGCAGACGTTCCAGAAAGAGTAGAACGCCATTGGTTTCGGGTGTGCTGGTATCAAACGATTCGTTTACGACCACCACATTGTAATTGTGGTAGCGCATTTTTTTAAGCGCTTCACGGGTACTGCTGACGGTGGTCAGATGATACTCCATCAGTTCCAGGACGGAGGCGACCTTATCCCGGATGGCCGGATCCGGCTCGCATATCAATGCCGTCAGGGCATCTTCTTCGATAAAATCAAAGGGTTTCTCGGCCGCATCGTAAGCTTCCTCGCCGGTGCCTTTCCCAGCCGGGGCAGGCGATGCGGCGTCATCCGTGGCCGGAATCGTGATCTTGTTCTTGCACTTGGGGCACGCCGCACGGATGCTCTTGCCCGCCGGGATCTTGTCGTCAGGCACATTGAATCGCGCCTGGCAGGATTCACAAACAACCTCCATGATTCCGCTTCTCCTTAATCAGGGTAAGCCGCGGCCGCGTGCCGCAGTTCCCGGGTGAGACGGCCTCACCCGGCGGGGTTTCAGCGTCGGGTGGTCTTGCGATACTGATGATCGATTTCGAGTCGGTCGATATCGGTGGTGGCCTCGCCCCGGGCGGCTTTGACCATGTCGATGCCACGTCCGGCGATACCCTTGCGTGAGGCATAGGCCATGGCCGTCTCCTGGGAAATCAGGCCCTGCTCGAACAGGTGCACGATAAATTCATCGAAGGTGGTCATCCCGAATGCGGCCCCCTGCTGAATGATTTCATAGAAGGTCTTTCCTTCGGATTCGCCGTTCAGGATGCTGTCTTTCACGCGAATATTCGAACGCAGGACTTCAAATGCGGCGACCCGGCCGCCACCGATTTTAGGCAGCAGGCGCTGGCCGACGATCCAGCGGATGGTATCCGCCATACGGATGCGGACCTGGTTTTCTTCTTCCGTCGAAAACATGCCGAGAATACGGTTGATGGTCTGGCCGGCATCCACGGTATGCAGGGTCGAAAAGACGAGGTGGCCGGTTTCTGCTGCGCTGAGACCAATTTCGACCGTTTCCCGGTCGCGCATTTCGCCGACCAGAATGACTTTGGGGGCCTGCCGCAGGGCCGCCCTCAGCCCGTTGGCATAACTGTTGAAATCCAGTCCGAGTTCGCGCTGGTTAAACGTACTTTTTTTATGGGGATGGAGATATTCTACCGGATCTTCCAGCGTCACCACATGTACGGATTCCTCTTCATTGATTTTGTCCAGGATGGCCGCCAGTGAAGTGGTTTTACCGGAACCGGTGGCGCCGGTAAAAAGCACGATTCCGTTTTTTTCTTTGGCGATGTCATAAAATGATTCCGGTAAATTCATACCCTTGATGGTCGGTACCTTGGACTCCAGTTTCCGCAGTACGATGGAATAATTGCCGGTCTGGGAAAAAATATTGACGCGGAAGCGGGCTTTGCCCGGCAGGCTATGAGAAAGGTCGCAAGAGCCTTTTTCCAGAAGATCACGGGTCAGCCGGCGATCGCCGTTGACTAAGTTCAAGGCGATGACTTCGGTTTGAAAGGGTGTCAATTCCTTGATGGGGGGGCGCATTTCCACCGGCAGCAGCACGCCGGAACTCTCCACCTGGGGCGGTTTGCCCACGGTAAGGTTGAGATCGGAGACGTTCTTGTGGGAGTCCAGCATTCGGGTAAGGATGTGATCTGTTTCGTTCTTTCGCATGCGATGACCCTTTCCTCATCCATGGGGATGGCGCCGGTTTCAGCAGGCACCATGGTGCTGCCATGCCCGGCGCTAAGCTTCCGTAAAATCAGCGGGCGGGCTGTTCAACAGCGGCCGGAATCGTCCTTTGTCATTGGCTTTCATGTAGGCTTCGTCGGCGCTGATCATGCCTTTGTTCAACAGGTCCATAATGGCATCGTCCAGCAGAATCATGCCGTATTTTTTACCGGTTTGAATCATGGAGGGAATCTGGTGGGTTTTCCCTTCGCGGATAAGGTTGCGCACTGCGGCCGTGGCGATCAGGATTTCAAGTGCCACACAGCGGCCTTTGATGTCGACCCGTTTGAAAAGCACCTGGGCCACGATCGCACGCAAACCGTCCGACAGGGTCGAGCGCGTCTGGGCCTGCTGGTCGTGAGGGAAAACCTCGATGATACGGTCAACGGTTTTCGGTGCACTGGGGGTATGCAGGGTGGCAAATACCAGATGGCCCGTCGAGGCCGCCTCAATGGCCAGGGACATGGTTTCCAGATCGCGCATTTCGCCCACCAGAATAATGTCCGGGTCTTCGCGCAGCGCGCCCCGCAAGGCCGCTGAAAAGGTTTTAGTGTGGAGGCCGACCTCCCGGTGATTGACGATACAGGACTGGCTTTGGTGAACGAACTCGATAGGGTCTTCGATCGTGATGATGTGGTCTTTACGGGTGCGGTTGGATTCGTCCACGATTGCCGCCAGGGTGGTGGATTTACCGGAACCTGTCGGACCGGTGACAAGGACCAGTCCTCGCGGCAGCGAGGCCAATTTGCCGATAACCGGCGGCAGGCCGAGCTGTTCGCAGGTCATGATCGTATCCGGGATTTCCCGGAAAACTGCGGCAACACCGTTTTTCTGCATAAAAAAATTGCAGCGATAACGGGCCAGGCCCGGAATTTCGTAGCCGAAGTCGATATCGCCGGTTTCTTCGAACACCTTGATCTTGTCTTCAGGGGTGATTTCATAGAGCATCCCCCGCAGATCGTCGCTGTTTAACCGCTTGTACTTAATGCGTTCGATTTCGCCGCGGACCCGCAGCGCCGGCTGCTGACCCGAGGCCAGATGGAGGTCGGAGGCGCCCTGTTCGTTTAGAAGTTTAAAAAAAGCATCAATTTTGGCCATGCATGTCTCCTGATAGGTTGGCCCGGTGAATCAGCCAAGGAACAGGGTTGCGTTCATTTCCCGGACAATTCGTGTACTTTTGTGAATAGCGGTTCGAGACGGTGGTGAGCCGTCAGGGCGCGTTGCTGCTCAGGATCGCTACTTTTGCATTGTCGGCATCCGCCGTTCGCATGCTTTCCTGGCTGATTTTGAGCAGTTTGGCATGGGCGTCGATAACGGCGTTGATCTCCACTTCGATTTGCACCCGCTGACGTCTCAGCTCGGTGATGTCTTCCTGAAGATGGTTCAAACGATTCTGGGCGTGATGGATAATTTTATCGGCTTTAATTTCAGCCTCCGCGATGATCAACTCCGCCTGTTTTTCGGCATTTTCCTTCATGCTCTCCAGGACTTTCTGGGAATGAAGCATCGCGCGGCGAAACGTTTCTTCCCGCTTTTTCAACCCCTGGCTCTCCCGTCGCAGGCGAAGAATTTCTTCTTTGAGGGCTTCATTCTCACGCGCAAGCTGTTCGAAAGCGCCGGCCATCTGCTCTAAAAAAAGATCTACCTCGCGGACATCAAAGCCGCGGAAACGCACCATGAACTGCTGTTGCTGAATATCCAGAGGTGTGAGTTTCATATCGACCTCCCCCTGCCGGCCCGATCGTTACAGCAAACGCTGTGCCAAATGGGCCAGATAGTTCACCACAAAATTCTGCAAAAAGATGATGACGAGAAAAACAACGATAGGTGAAAAATCAATGCCGCTGAAGCTTACCGGCAGCCGCCGCCTTATCTGGGACAGCACCGGTTCGGTGATGCTGTAAATGAACCGCACGATGGGGTTGTACGGGTCCGGGCTTACCCATGACAGGACGGCACGGGCAATGATGATCCACATATAAAGGGTCAACACAATGTTTAGAACGGTGGCCAAAGCACCGAGGAAATAGCCGAGCATCGCCATGATCATCTTATCCTTGCATGTTTTCGGTCAATCGATTGCGGGATGGTCTGCCGAGCGTGCAACGACGACATAACCCCATAAATTTTGACGATATTCGCCTATAAGTCAAGGGTTTTCATTGGCGAAGACCTGTGCTGATGAATGGCAGGATTGATTGATGCAGAGCGGCTGCAAGGGGTGGTCACTTGAATCATGGTATGATTCGGTGTAGCTTTTCAACGAAGAATGTGATTTTTTCCCGATCGCGGACATTGCCCAGTTCACACGTTATCGGAAAAATACGGTGGCAAACACCCCGGATTAGTAAAGACCGCCGTGATGCAATCGTCAAATCTGTGACACCTTTTGTCACTCAAGGTGACATATTTTGTCAGACCTTCGCCGCAAAACAAGATATGAAATGTTATGAGCCGCTGAAATTTATTAATAAAATGACATATGGCCTCCCGGCATGTAATTTGCTCTGCTTTTATTTCCGTAACGACGCGTGCTTTCGGTTACGCGGGCAGCGCAATCTAATCCCCGGGTAAGATTGGGGAGCAGGCAGCTAAACCGGCGGATGCCATTGTAATCGAAAGTGATCTGATGCTTGACGAAACCCTTACATATTCAGCGGCGTTTGCCGCGGGGCTGCTATCATTTTTTTCGCCATGTATACTGCCACTGATTCCAGCATACTTTACATTCATCACGGGCTACTCGCTCGAGGAACTGACTGGCGAGCAGGCTGGCGGCAGCGTTCGGCGCAAGGTGATCGTGGCCACCATGGCTTTCGGGCTGGGGTTTTCCTTAATTTTTATCCTGCTGGGCGCATCGGCTTCATTTCTAGGCGGGCTGGCAACGCGTTATTACCAGTTCATCCGTATCGGAGGCGGTCTTCTTATCATTGTTTTCGGGCTCCATTTGACGGGGCTCCTGCGACTGCCATTCCTGGAAGTGGAAAAACGGGTTCAGGTTCGGGAAAAACCGACCCATATCGTGGGAACGGTACTGGTAGGGATGGCCTTTGGGGCCGGATGGAGTCCCTGCATCGGGCCCATGTTGGGGTCTATCCTGATTCTGGCGGGCAGCGAAGAATCCGTGCTCGAGGGAATTGCCCTGCTGACGGTTTATTCCGCCGGTCTTTGGATACCCTTTTTGGTGATGTCGGTATTCATCAACCTGATGCTTGTTTTTCTCCAAAAGGCCCGGCGGGTCATGCAATTTGTCAACATAGCGGCCGGCACGCTGCTGATCGGACTGGGGCTCGCGCTGGTCTTTGATCGCTTTGGCATGCTCTGGTCGCTGATTGCGCCGGCGGCCGGCTGAGTAACCGGTTCCGTCCTCAGGCGGAATAATCCATATTCGAGGTGCGACTCATGAAAAAATTATTTTTATTGATCCCCGTGTTAATCATTATGTTCTCCCTGTCCGGCAGTGTTGTTCTGGCCGGCAAAAAGGACCAGAAGGCGGATCACATCAACTGGCATAGCTACAAACAGGGGATGTCGCTGGCCAAAAAAGAGAACAAGCGGGTTTATCTCCATTTTTATACGGACTGGTGCAACTTCTGCAAGGAAATGGATCAGACCACCTTTCACAATCCTTCCATCATCAAGTTGCTGAACAAGGATTTCGTCGCCATCCGTGTGAATACCAACAAGGAGACCAAAGTGGCGGGGAAGTACAATATTCGTCCGGTCCCGGACAACTGGTTCTTATCGGCGGACGGCAAAAAGCTTCGCAATTTTCTTGGATATTATGAACCAGACCAATTTGTCACGGTCATACGCTACGTGAACGAGAATTTGTAAACGGGAATGTGGCGGGGGGTGTCCGGCATCACAGAATACGGCCGGACGCCTGCTTGGGGAGGCGTGCAATACTATCGGGATAAACTGTCCAGGTAGCGGCGCAACAGCCGAATCAGGATCGAACCGATAACCCCTAACCCTAAGATGACGAGTACCAAGGGTACCCAGACATAGCCTGCAAAAGAAGGTGTGTGAAGCGCCTCGTCGATACCGGCGCTGCCAAACAGAACGATGGCTGATAGAAAACCCATCAGGATCCAGCACATGCGGCTGGAATCATACCAGGGAATAATCGCTTTACGAAAAACAGGATTTTTGTTCTGACTCATCATTGCTCCAGCGTTCGTCTTGACGCGCGCGGCGGTCGGCCTTATGGGTTTAGTTAGTTTTTCAACATCTGGCATGAAACCCATAAAAATGCAAGAAGCGGAGTGCATGGCCTATGAAACTGCCCACGCGGCTGACCCCATTGGGGATCCTTTCAATTGTTGCCTGTCCGGCTCTTTTTTTTGTCTTTAGCTGCACCAGCTTGCCCATGCAAGTGACCGTCAAAAACACCGGTGACAAATACCCGGCGGACACCATTATTTCTGCCCGCACCGGTCAAGCGGTGACCTTCGATGACCTGCTGAAAGACCTGGCAGCGGCCCGTATCGTCTACGTAGGTGAAACCCACACCAACCCGGCACACCATGCGGTCCAGACCCGTCTGATCGAGGCGCTTTCGGAACAGCATCCGGAATTGTCCGTCGGCATGGAAATGTTCGATCATCGCTACGATCCGGTGTTGGCGCAATGGAGTGCGGGAACCCTCGATCGCGATGCCTTTATACAGAAGTCTCATTGGTATGTCCGCCAATCCGGCTGGGGGTTCGATTTCGATTTATATGCACCGATATTCGATACCATTCAGGCCAAAGGCCTCCGATTGGTGGGGCTTAACGTTCCCTTTTGGATCCCACCGAAAATCAGTGCCAGTGGCTTGGACAATCTCCTGCCTGATGAGCGGCGGATGATCGCTACTGAAATTGACACCAGCAATAAGGAGCACCGCGCCTATGTGGAAGCGGTGTTCAATGACAACCCCCACCATCAGATCAAATCGTTCGATTATTTTTACGAAGCCCAATGTGCCTGGGAAGACACCATGGCCGAATCCATTGCCCGCAAACTGGGACAAAATCCCATGGTGGTGGTGATTGGAAACGGCCACATTCAAAACAAGTATGGTGTTCCCAACCGGGCTTATGGCCGCAATCCGGTTCCCTTCCGGACGGTTTATCTGGCTTCGGTCGGCTCAGAGGTGGATCTGGCAGTGGCCGACTATATCTGGGTGACCCCTTGATCGGCCTATCCTTCACCGGCCAGACTCCAATTCTCCGGCGTGGTATGTCAATTTGGGATATCAACATAAAGATATTCTAAGTTGACATACCACAACATATTGTGTAATAGCCTTCCCGAATATAAATGTTTGATCATCTCTTTTTCTGCGTGTTCCCATATCAGTTGCCCATAAGAAGGTTAACAGCGACAGATCGTATCGTACCTCCCTGTTGGCCGGATAAACCTGGTTCAGGTTATAGGCACCTTGCGACTGATCACCGATTTGATATTCAGGGGGCGGCACATGCCGATACCCTGCCCTGCGGAGTAGCAAAATTATGTTTGAAACGATTCAGAAGCGCGATGGCCGAGTCCAGGAATTTGATTCTTCTCACATTACCAGGGCCGTTACCAAGGCGGGTGAGGCTACGGATGAATTCGGTCCACGGGAGGCCCGCAAGCTTACCCTGCGGGTGCTGACGCTGGCCCATGAGCTGCGGCTGGGACCGCAACCCACGGTTGAAGCCATCCAGGATATTGTCGAACGGGTATTGCTGGATTCTCCTTTTTATCGCTCTGCCAAGGCGTACATCCTCTATCGCGAACAACATGCGCAACTCAGACAAATGGCAACCCAGGCCAGTGTCGACCTCGTGGAACACTACATTAGCAAACTGGACTGGAAAGTGAAGGAAAACAGCAACATGTCCTACTCTCTCCAGGGCCTCAACAATTACATTTCATCCGATGTGACCACGGAATACTGGCTCAACCGTATTTATCCGCCCGAAATACGACAGGCCCATCGCGCCGGGGACATGCATATCCACGACTTGAGCCTGCTATCGGTCTACTGTGTGGGATGGGATCTGAAAGATCTCTTGCTGCAGGGGTTTCGCGGGGTGGCTGGTAAAGTCGAAAGTGCGCCACCTAGACACCTGCGCTCCGCCCTGGGGCAGGTCGTGAATTTCTTTTACACCTTGCAGGGTGAGGCGGCCGGCGCTCAGGCGCTTTCCAATTTCGATACCCTGCTGGCGCCTTTCGTGCGTTATGACGGCCTGGATTATCGGAGTGTCAAACAGGCCTTGCAGGAATTCGTCTTCAACATCAATATTCCAACGCGGGTCGGTTTCCAGACGCCCTTTACCAACATCACCATGGATCTCTATGTGCCGTCCACCCTGAAGGATCATCCGGTCATTATCGGCGGCGAGCTCCTCGATGCGACCTATGCCGAATTCCAGACGGAAATGAATCTCATCAATAGGGCCTTTGCGGATGTGATGATGGCGGGGGACGCCCGCGGCCGTGTTTTCACCTTTCCCATTCCGACTTACAATATTACGGAAGAATTCGACTGGGACAATCCCGACCTGGAACCCATCTGGAAAATGACCGGCAAATACGGCATTCCTTACTTTTCCAATTTCGTCAATTCGGACATGTCGCCGGATGATGCGCGCTCCATGTGCTGCCGGTTGCGGTTGGACAACCGGGAACTCTGGAAACGGGGCGGCGGACTTTTTGGGGCCAACCCCCTGACCGGCTCCATTGGGGTCGTGACCATCAACCTGCCACGCATTGGCTATCAGGCCGGTGATGAAACGCAATTTTTCGACCTGCTCGACCGGCAGGTCAGCCTGGCCCGTGACAGTCTGGTCATCAAGCGCAAGGTTCTGGAACAGTTTACCGAAAAAAATTTATACCCTTACACCAAGTTTTACCTGAGAGACATCAAGGCCGGTTCCGGTCTGTTCTGGAAGAACCACTTTGCCACAATCGGCATTGTCGGGATGAACGAGGCCTGCCTGAACTTTTTGGGCGACGACATCGGCAGCCCGACCGGACGGGATTTTGCCATCCGGGTGATGGATCACCTGCGCGAAGCGATGGCCGATCTGCAGGAGGAGACCGGCGACCTTTTCAATCTGGAAGCCACCCCGGCCGAAGGCACCTCCTACCGGCTCTGCCGCTTGGACAAAAAGAAGTTCCCGGCCATTCGCTGCGCCAACGAAGATGATTACCGAAAAGGCGCTGCGCCATACTACACCAACTCGACCCAACTCCCGGTCAATTATACCGACGATCTTTTCGACACCCTGATCCATCAGGATGATCTCCAGATCAAATACACGGGCGGTACGGTCCAGCACCTTTTTCTGGGGGAGATGGTGGACGATAGCGACACCGTCAAAAATCTGGTGCGCAAAGTGTCCGGCCAGTTTCGCCTGCCCTATTTCACCTTGACCCCGACCTTCAGCGTGTGTCCCTCTCATGGCTATTTGAAGGGCGAACAGCCGGAATGTCCGGAATGCCACCAGGCCACGGAGGTCTATTCCCGGATCGTGGGCTACCTCCGTCCGGTCAGGCAATGGAATGACGGCAAACAAGCAGAATACAAAAACCGGCGCCCGTTCGACTGGACTCCAGCATCGGCGTTCCGGAAAACCATCTGCAAACCGGTACCGACCGGCACCATCACCCCACAACCGATGAAGGCAATCGCTTCATAGGAGAGACGCTTCGGCATGGTTCACATTGGCGGGTTGCAAAAAGTCTCCATGATCGACTATCCAGGGCGCTTGAGCGCGGTTGTTTTTTTAAGCGGTTGCAATTTTCACTGCCCCTATTGCCACAATCCTGAACTGGCCCGGAGAGACAGCGATCGGTCGGTGCCGGAAAGTGATGTCCTGGCATATCTCAAGGCCCGACGGGGGCTTTTGGACGGGGTCGTCCTGACGGGCGGGGAGCCCACCCTGCAAAAGGGGTTGCCGGATTTATGCCGTGCCGTCCAGGAATTAGGTTACACGGTCAAGCTGGATACCAACGGCAGCGCACCGGAAGTGCTGCAGACCCTGATTCGGGAAAACTTGATCGATTATGTGGCCATGGACGTCAAGACAGACCCCGACCACTATGCGCCGTCCCTGTGCCGGCAGAATCCGGCCGCGGCCATCAAAGCCAGTATCCAACTGATCATGGCTTCGGGGTTGCCGTATGAGTTTCGTACCACCTGTTTTCGTCCGCTGGTGAATGCGGAGACGATAGCCAGTATCGGGGGGCTGATAAAGGGCGCTGAAACCTATGCAATTCAGAAATTTTGTGCTAAAGAAACCCTCGATCCTGATGCAGGATCGTCCAGGGACCATATTTTTGACGATAACGAACTGTTAGGCCTGAAAGGGATTGTTGAACCGATGGTTGAATGCTGCTTCGTGCGATGAAAGCGCTCCTGCGACACCTGACCTGATCTGACACCGACATCTCCTGCACTTCTCCAGCGAAACGTTATCGCCAAAAGACAGACGGCCCGGAGGTCTTTGCGACCCCGGGCCGTTCCTTTATCTGCCTATCGGAAGCCCACGAAGCGGTCTTCCGATAGGCAGATAAATCACCATTAAAAACGTTGTTGCCCCCGTTCTGTTCCCAGGTGGGGGCTATCCCGGTTTCTAAAACAGGATCAATCCCCGGCTAATCTCTGTAGACTGGAATGCGCCAGGCTTTAAGGCCATGGTCACGAGCCCAGTCTTGGGTACCATCCTTGCGTGTTATCCACGCGCGGAAAACATACCCGACTATCCGGCGACGCTTGTTGCTCTTATCAGCCAACAAGATCTCCGTTTCTGGAGCATGGATTTTTGCTTGACAAAACCGGTCGCTTGAATGAATATCTAAATGCTTAGTACAAAGCGAAAGCGGCCCGTCTTAACGCACAAATGCGCTAAGATTTACTTAACTCTTTTGAGGCTCCGTACTCCAATGTTAAGTCCGCTAAATTAGAAAAGGGCGCATGGCAGTGCGCCCTTTTTCTATTCCAATACGTTCATTTCTTTTTGACGATCATCTGGGATTTTCTAAATTACCTTCCTGATTTCTAATTCTTTTCCTCGTAGATGAACTCTGCTATGATTCTCAATACATAATTCTTAATCAATACTCAAAATTTATACCCTTAGCCGCATTTGGTGAAGCCGCAAAAGTGGCAGGTCATGCAGCCTTCTTCAAAGCTGATGGTCTGATCGCATTCGGGGCATTTTTCTCCAAGAAGACTTTTGCTGTGCGATCCCGTCTTCGTTCCATTGGGATTTTTCAGGTAGCGTTTTTCCAGGATTCTGGCAATAGCGTCCGGGATGGAGAGCACCAGGCCTCCGGACTGAAACACCGGGTATTCGCCGCCGATGCCCGAGAGCTGTTTTACAATGTCACCCACGTTGACACCGGAGCGCAGGGCCAGGGAGACCAGTCGGCCGACAGCTTCGGCCTTGGCGGCAGTCGAGCGCCCGGATTTGCCGATGGTGGCGAAGACTTCGAACGGGCGGCCTTCATATTCGGTCACTGTAACATAGAGATGGCCCATCCCGGTTTTCATGCGGGTGGTGAATCCCTCGAGGGTTTCTGGCCGTTCCTTGACGGCCCGCAGGAAACGGGTGCGGGAATCTTCTTTCTGATTGAAGGCCAGAACCTGATTTTCTTTGCTGCCGTCACGATAAATGGTGACGCCCTTGCACATCAGATCGTAGGCCAGGTCGTAGATTTTCTTGACGTCTTCCACCGTGGCGTCACGCGGCAGATTGACAGTTTTGGACACCGCGTTGTCGGTGTATTTCTGAAAAGCGGCCTGCATGCGGATATGCCATTCCGGCGAAACGTCGTGGGCGGTGGCGAAAACCTTGCGAATTTCAGGGGGGATTTCCTCGAAATCTTGGATGGAGCCGCTTTGCGCAATCTTGTTCATCAATTCTTCGGAGTAAAAACCATGGGCCCGGGCAACCGCCTCAAACACCGGATTGACTTCGATCAACCGGTCGTTGTCCATGACCGTGCGTACGAAACTGAGGGCAAAGAGCGGCTCGATGCCGCTTGAGCAGCCGGCGATGATACTGAGGGTGCCGGTGGGCGCGATGGTGGTTGTGGTGGCGTTGCGCAGCTGGTTCTTTTCACTGTCCTTGTAGATGCTCTTGTCGATATTCGGAAAGGGACCACGCTTTTCCGCCAGCAGGCGGGACGCTTCCCGGGCGCTTTCCTGGACGGTGCGCATGACCGCCTCGGCCATTTTCAAGGCCTCTTCTGAGTTGTAGGGGATCCCCAACTGGTAGAGCATGTCGGCAAAGCCCATCACGCCCAGCCCGATCTTGCGATTGCCTTTGACCATGGCGTCGATTTCCGGCAGCGGATAGCGCGAGCAATCAATGGTGTTGTCAAGAAAACGGACGGCCAGTTTGACAGTTTCCCGCAGTTCATCAAAATCGATAACGGCAGTATCATCTTCCCGGATGACGAATTTGGCCAGATTGATGGAGCCCAGATTGCAGGCTTCCATAGGAAGCAGGGGCTGCTCGCCGCAGGGGTTGGTGCTCTCGATGGCACCCAGCTCGGGGGTGGGGTTGTCGCGGTTGAGACGATCCAGAAAAATGATTCCGGGATCGCCGTTGTCCCAGGCTTGTTTGACTAAGGCATCGTAGACTTCACGGGCGTTGAGCTGGCCGGTGACGCTGTTGTCCCGGGGGTTCACAAGATCGTAATCTGATCCACTTTCCACCGCCGTCATAAAGGCTTCCGTGACGCCGACTGAGATGTTGAAATTATTGAGCGACCCCTGCTCCTTTTTACAGTAGATAAATTCCATGATGTCCGGGTGGTCCACCCGCAGAATGGCCATGTTGGCGCCTCGGCGGGTGCCGCCCTGTTTGACCTGTTCGGTGGCGGTGTTGAAGATCTTCATGAAAGACACCGGGCCTGAGGCAACCCCGCCGGTTGTGCCCACCCGGCTGTCTTTGGGGCGCAGGCGCGAGAAGGAAAAACCGGTTCCGCCGCCGGATTTATGAATCATGGCAGCGTGGTGCAGGGAGTTGAAAATGTCTTCCATGCTGTCTTCCACCGGCAGGACAAAACAGGCGGCCAACTGTCCCAACCGCCGGCCGGCATTCATCAGGGTCGGAGAATTGGGCAGGAAGCGGAATTCGGTCATGAGGTCGTAGAAGGCGTCTTCCATTTCATCGGCCTGTTCCTGGCTGCCGTAGGCCAGTTCCGCTTTGGCGATGTGGCGGGCCACCCGGCGGAACATTTTGTCCGGCGACTCGATCACTTTGCCGTTGGGGTCTTTTTTTAGGTAGCGACGCTCCAAAACGGTTTTGGCGTTTCCGCTGAGGTTGGGGCCTTTCTTCTTGAAAACGCTAACATCGAGCTTGACGGGGTTGGCGGCGTCCAGTCCGAATTCCTGCAGCTTGTCATCGATGATTTTTTCGATGACCGACATGGTGATGGTCCGCTCTTCGATCTTGTCGATCTCTTTGCGCAAATGGCGACTGATGCTCATGGCCGTATCTGTGGTCGCTGTCCCGGCACGGGTCATCAAATCGGTAAAACGGTGGTCATCCCATCGATAGGCGGACAGGTCCAGCCGTCCGTCTTCGGTTAAAACAAAGCGACATCGTTCGGTCATGAAAACCTCCGGGGCAGTCTGTTGGGTCCAGTTAAAACAGCGGAACGTGGATGCGTTCAGTGCTGATGATATTAATGTAAGCAGGAAGAAACAAAAAGCATGGTTGCCCGATGCATTTTGACTTCCTGTTCCGGGGGGAACAGGAAGATACTTCTCGTGACGCGATACGTTTGGCGTCGGATCTGAAAACGGGTAGGAGCAGACCTTCAGCCGGGCGGCTCGCAACGAGTCGAGATCTCTCATACTATATATAGTGTGTCAAGGAATATTTGGCCCAACATTTACCATTTCGATCGCAAATTGCCTCCGATCTCCGGCAGCCATTTTATTATTCGATATTTGTCGAAACACACGGCGGGAGGTCTTGGCAGGGCGGCTATTCTATGGTATCGACATGTTCATATGCATAACGGGGCGGTGCCTCCGAAGCGTGCCGTTTCAATTAGTCGACGATGGGAAAGGAGAACATGATCGATGGATAGGTTCCGCAAGTTGATTCCCCTGGCGCTGGTGGTCCTTCTGGGCATACTGGTGCAGGTTGTTCTGGTGGCGGCAGAGACAAAGGAGACACCGGTGAAGGCGGCAATAGCGTTCACTAAAGCCTTCTATAAATTATCCCCTGCTGTGACCGAGCGCATGTGCGGCGATCTGCTGGAGGATCAGGACCTTGTGGGCGATTTGTTTTATGAGGTTGAAGCGGAGGCACGTGCCAAAGGGTTCAGCGCCGCCTATCCCCGCATGCAGCTTTTTCACGTTCAGACCGCCGTGCTGGCCCAGGACGAAGCGTCTGCCCAGGTACAGGTAACCTGTTCCATGAAGCGCGCCATTCATCCGACATTCGCCTACTTTCTCAAAATCATGAATATGGGCGAAACCTATCACCTGGACGAAGTGGTCGATCTAGTGAACGAAGACGGCCGGTGGAAAGTCTGTGGCTACGAATACGCGATGATCGACTGACAACCTCCAGTGGCAGGCGTGACCGGGGTTTCATTTTTACCGTCATGACGACGGCCCGATGATCAGAGGGAGATGCATGGTGCGTCATGCATCTCCCTTTTTCGTTGGCGTGATGTCGGGGCCGCGCGCCAAATTTTCGACTGATGGGCCGTTCCCCTTTATGTGATGATTCCGGCGGTTTTCCCCCGACCGGTGGAGACGAGGGGCCATGGTTTATAAACCACCGCATTTACCGGATGAAGCCGCGGCGGTCTATGCCATCCTGAAGCAAAAGGCACGGGAGATCGCTGCGCGCCTGCCCTTGCCCGATTTTTACCGTGCCCATGCCGACGATCTATCGTGTGCCCGGCGCTATTTAAACCACGACCCGCTACTTTTGGAATTGCGCGGTTTTGTGGCCGAACGGCTGGAAGACGATTTCGGGCACGGGATGAAACATGCCCTCAAGGTCGCGACGGATGCCGGGGCGCTATCGCTGATCGAGGGGCGTCGTGCGGGATATTCCGAAACACGCAACCAACGCATCAGCATCGTCAGCCAGGCCGCCGGCCTGCTGCACGACATCCACCGCAAACAGAAGGACCATGCCGTTGAAGGTGCACGCTACGCCCGGAAGGCGCTGGCGGCCTTTGCCTTCACCGGTGATGAGATCGATGAAATCTGTTACGCGATTCGCAATCACGAAGCCTTTCAGCGGATCAAGCTGCCACCGACCGCCGCCGCCTGCTTTTTATCGGACTGCCTCTACGATGCCGACAAATTCCGATGGGGGCCGGATAACTTCACCGACACCTTGTGGGATATGGTGGCTTTCTTCAATCCTTCGGTGGCGGATTTCGTTATTCGCTACCCCGGCGGCATGCAGCGCCTGGAGGAGATCAAGGCGACCTTTCGCAGCCATACGGGGAAAAAATACGGGCCCCAGATGATCGATTTCGGTATCATTATCGGCCAGGAGCTGATGACGGTCATTCTTACGGAATTCAACCACATGCTGGCATAACCCGGTCGTCTGAGGAAACGGGCCGTCCGGTTTCGTGCCGGTCCCGGCAAGGAATCTATCGGTCCGGGTTTAAGCTACATACGATTTGATGGACCGAAAACAGGTCAAAGGAGTACCGAGCGATGCGAACAACAATAGTGCGAATTCTCCCGATCTTATTCCTCGTGGTGGTGGGCTTACTGTGGTCCGGTTGCCGGAGCACCTATTATTCCATGTGGGAAACCCTCGGAAAGGAAAAACGCCACCTGCTGAGAGACGAGGTCGAAAACGCCCGCGAGGACCAGGCCAAAGCTTCCGAGGAGTTCAAGGATGCCCTGACCCGGATCAAGGAACTGACTGGTTTTCAGGGCGGTGAACTGGAAAACGTCTACCTGCAGCTGAAAGACGACTATGAAGACTGCGAGCTGCGGGCGTCCATCATCGACGAACGCATTGATAGTGTGGAGCAGATCGCAGCGGACCTGTTTGTCGAATGGGAGGCGGAAATCGGGCAGATGACCAATGCTACCTTCCGTTCCAACAGCCGCCAGTCCCTGACGCGGACGCGCGAGCGTTACAACCAGCTTCACCGTGCCATGGTGCAGGTTCGCAGCCAGATGGACCCGGTGTTGAGCCGTC
This sequence comes from Deltaproteobacteria bacterium, assembly GCA_020444045.1. Taxonomy (GTDB): domain Bacteria; phylum Desulfobacterota; class Desulfobacteria; order Desulfobacterales; family UBA5852; genus JABZFP01. Next base: position 248,651 of record JAHLLS010000002.1, on the reverse strand, counting down.
TGAACGACTATGTGCTTTATCTCAAGCACAATTTAAACGCCCAGGCCGTGGGTGCGCTGGGGTCTGAAATGGGACGCATCGAGGCCGATGTGGACGTGCTGGTCCGGGATATCGAGCGATCGATCGAAGCGGCGGATACCTTTTTAAAAACCTTTGAGGCCTGATGATGGCCGCGCTTCAGATGCGGCGATAACGGCGGCCCTCCTGCACGACCTGCCCCACGGCCATTAATTCCTCCAGATGCTTTTCCATCAGGGACTGCTCGGCATGACGGTAAAACGCCAGGGGTTCGCGTGGTCGTTTGTAAACGATCCAGGCGTCAACAATCTCCCTCATGCTGCGGGGTTTGGTCAGCAGGGCCAGCAGATCGGCACGCCTGCGGTGGATGACATCCAAATAGCGGTCCCATAGCGGGGGCGGAGCGGCTTCGAACACGCCGGTCTCATGGCAGGTCAGCCAGAAGCGCGCGGGCAGACCTTGCAGGCGCCGGACCGAGGCCTCGGTCTCGGCAATGCTGGACTGCCGGTCGCCGTACCAGGGCCCGAAGGCGGTCAGATCATAGTCGGCCAGGAAAAGAACTTCGGGTTCATGAAAAAAGAGGCATAGGTGGCCGGGGGTGTGCCCCGGTGTGTGCAGGATATCGACCGTGATATCGCCAATCGACAGGCCCTCTTTTTCTTCCAGAAGAATATCCGGTTGCCGCGGACGGAAATGAAAAATCTCCTCCAAAAGTGGTTTCCAGGCGTCCCGGGTGTCGGTGTCTTCGATGCCATAGCCGTCCAGGAACGCTTGCATATTTTCCAGAAAAGGCGCGTCGGCGGGATGCATCGCCAGGGGCAGGCCATCGAAAAGGTCCAGGTGCATGAAGTGGTCTTCGTGCCAGTGGCTCAGCCAGACCGCGTTAACATCATGCGTGTCTCGCAGCGCTTCAAGACGCTGCCGATCTGAGGAAGGGTCGATCAGGATGCCGGCCCCTTCGATGAAGATAGAATGGCAATAGGGGTATTTGCCGTTGTTGGGGCCCGGCAGAAACCGGACCGGTCCGAACTTTCTTTCTTCCATCCGTCTGTTCGTCTCCTTGTGGGGGCGGCGTTGTCTTTTCTGTGGGCTATACCATCCGTCGATGAGGTGAACAACCCGTGATGCGGCATATCCGTGGCCAGGCAATGAAATGAGATATAGCGCTTGACGGCCGACAGGGTTTTGGTTACGAATTTCTATCGCTGGCGCGATGCCGGCATTGCGATGCGAACGGAAAACGCCATCACCATCGCGCCACCAGCAGACAGCCGACCATGGTTTTCCTTGCCGCTTTGGTTCACAAGTCCCAAGAGGTCCCTTTGGACATTCTGACGTATACACACGACCATGACGTTTTCCGTACCCGGCTACACGAATTCCTGGCCAGAGAGGTGACGCCCTATGCCAACCAGTGGGAAAAAGACCGGTCCGTCCCCCGGGAGGTCTGGCGCAAGATGGGTCGGGCGGGTTTTTTGTGCATGGACGTGCTGGCAGACTATGGCGGCCGGGGCGGGGATTTCCGCTATGCCGCCATCCTGACCGAGGAGATGTCCCACACCGGGATCCATGGGCTGGCGGCCAGTTTGCACAGCGACATTGTGGTGCCCTATATCACGGCGTTTGGCAGCGACGAGCAGAAACAGCGCTATCTGCCGGGGTGTGTCTCCGGAGACATCGTCACCGCCATCGCCATGACCGAACCGGATGCCGGCAGCGACCTGGCCGGTATGCGCACCCTGGCGGTAGAGGAGGGTGACACCGTGGTGCTCAACGGTGTCAAAACCTTCATTTCCAACGGGCTGCTCTGCGACGTGGTGATCGTGGCCGCCCGGGATGCCGATCTCGACAACCCCCATCTGGGGTTGTCGCTCTATCTGGTGGAGAACGGCACCGAAGGCTTCACGCGGGGCCGGCATCTGGAGAAAATGGGCTGGCACAGCCAGGACACGGCCGAGCTTTTTTTCACCAACTGCCGAATTCCGGCGGCCAACCGATTGGGCACCAAGGGCTACGGATTGATTATGCTGATGGAAAAGCTCCAGCAGGAACGTATTGTGGCGGCCATGGGGGCCGTGGCGGGAGCCGAGCGCATCATGGCGTGGACGATCGATTTCTGCACCCGGCACAGAGAGGGCGGGAAACCCCTGTCCAAACACCAGGCCGTGCAGTTCGCCATCGTGGAGCTGTCGACCGAGGTCAAACTGGGACGGACCTTTGTCGATAAACTCATTGCCGACCACATCGAGGGCCTCAAGGTGGTTGTGGAAACCGCCATGGCCAAATACTGGACCACCGAGATGGTGAAGCGGGTGGCCGACCGCTGTCTGGATCTGGTAGGGCCCCACGGCTTGCCGGACGATCATCCCCTTGCGCGGGCCTTCCGGGACGTCCGGGTGATGTCGATCTTTGCCGGGACTAATGAAATTATGAAGAACATTGCGGCCAGGTATATGCGACTTTAAGGTAAATACCGCCCGGAAGAAAATGTATGGTTGATTGCTCGCTTTTATGCGGGCTGAAAGAAAGTGTCTAACGGCAAAAGGAGAGATCGTGCCCTTGCATCCAACGATGGTTGATCAAACGAGGAGATGAATATGGCCCAGGTAATTGCCGACCGCAGAGATGTCGATTTCGTCCTTTACGAGCAGTTTGATGCGGAAGCCCTTTGCGCTCAGGAGACCTTTGGCGATTTTAATCGCAAGACATTCGACATGATCATCGATGAGGCCCGCCAGTTGGCCGTCAAGGAGATTTTACCGACCCTGGTGGAGGGCGACCGCGCCGGTCTGGTGTTTGAAGACGGCCAGGTGCGCGTGCCGGCGTGTTTCCACCGAGCGCACAAGCTGTTTGTCGAAGGAGAGTGGACGGCGCTGACGGCCAACCCCGATCTTGGGGGCCAGGGACTGCCGTATCTGGTGGCCCAGGCCGTGGCGGACTATCACCTTGGTGCGAACTATGCGTTTTCACTTTTCGGTTTCGGGGCGCACGGTGCCGGCGAGATGATCGAAATTTTTGGCACTGAGCCCCAGAAAGAGCTCTTTCTCAAAAAAATGTACACGGGGCAGTGGGCCGGCACCATGGTGTTGACCGAGTCCGAGGCCGGGTCGGATGTGGGCGCGCTCACCACTTCGGCCCGCTTGCTGCCGGACGGCACCTACAGCATTACCGGCAACAAAATATTCATTACCGGCGGCGAGCACGATCTGGCCGAAAACATCGTCCATCCGGTCCTGGCGCGTATCGAAGGCGCACCGGCCGGCACCCGGGGCATTTCCCTGTTTATCGTCCCCAAGATCTGGGTCAATCCGGACGGCTCGCTGGGAGATGCCAACGACGTTGTCTGCACCGGCATTGAGGAGAAAATGGGGATTCATGCCAGCCCAACCTGCAGCATGGCCTTCGGCAGCAAAGGCCAGTGCCGGGGACTGCTGCTGGGGGAAGAAAACAAGGGCATGAAGGTCATGTTTCATATGATGAATGCGGCCCGGCTCCTGGTGGGCGCCATCGGTCTCACGAGTGCCTCGACCGCCTACCTGTATGCCCTCGCCTACGCGCGGGAGCGCAAACAGGGGCGGGATCTGGAAAACACCTTCACGCCCGATGCGCCCCAGGTCGCGATCATCCGTCACCCGGACGTGCGCCGCATGCTCATGTGGATGAAGGCCCATGTGGACGGCATGCGCAGTTTCGTCTATTTTGGCGCCCGTTTGATCGATCGCATCAACTGTGCCGCCACCGAAGCGGATCGGGCTTACCACAAGGGCCTGCTTGATTTACTGACGCCGGTGCTTAAAGCCTACTGTACGGATCGCGGTTTCGAGGTCTGTTCCCAGGCCGTGCAGGTGTATGGCGGCTATGGCTATACCCGGGAGTACCCGGTGGAGCAGTTGATGCGGGATGTCCGCATCGCCTCTATTTACGAAGGGACCAACGGTATTCAGGCCATGGACCTGCTGGGCCGCAAGATTGGAATGGAAAAGGGCAGGGTGTTCATGAATTTTATGGACGAAGTGCGTGGCGTGGTTCAACGTGCCCGGGCCTGCGACGGGCTGTCCGACCTGGCCGACAAGGTGGAGAAGGCTCTCGATCGCCTGGGCGATTCGGCCCTGCACTTGGGGCAGGCCGCCATGAGTGACCGTTTCCGTACCGCCTTCGCCCACGCCGCACCGTTCCAGGAGGTCATGGGGGATGTCATCATGGCCTGGATGCTCTTGTGGCGGGCGACCGTCGCTGTTCCGCCTCTTGAAAAACTGTTGGCCGGCCTGGAGGGGGACGCCCGCCGAAAAAAAATCGACACCCATAAAAACGCGACCTTTTACTATGGCCAGGTGCAGACCGCGAGCTATTTCATCAACAGTCTCCTGCCGGTTACCCTCGGCAAAATGGATGCCATCATGGCGGCGGAATCCGCCGTGGTCGACATGCCCGAGGCCGCCTTTGGCGGTTGATGGAAGAAGACCATCCGTCGACGTGGGTGACGCAACACATTCTTTACCCTACTGACCACCGAAAAGGATGCTGATATGACCGAACCGACACCATTGCCGTTTACCGATCCCCCCCCGTTGCCGGACTGGCTTTTAAAAGCGTTTTCCTTCCGCCGCCGCGTGTATGGCGGTGGACGCTGGCCCATGCATTTTGTGGACGAAGGCCAGGGGCCGGTGATCCTGCTGCAGCACGGCAATCCCACCTGGTCGTTTCTCTGGCGCAAGGTCATCCGGCTGCTGGCCGACGCAAACGTCCGGGTGATTGCCCCGGATATGGTGGGGCTGGGCTTGAGCGCCAAACCCCGCGAGGTCGGTCTGCATTCGCTGCGGTTTCACGCCCTCAATTTGAGCCGTCTGGTTCGGGCGTTGGACCTGAAGGACATTACCATCGTAGGGCAGGACTGGGGTGGTCCGATCGTCGGCCTGATGGCCTATTACAACCCCGATCGGGTAACCGGGGCGGTGTTCGGCAATACCGCCCTGTCCGCTCCTTACAAAAAGAGGCGGTTGTCGACCTTTCACCGCTTGGCCCATCTTCCCCTGGTCAGCGATCTGCTTTTCAGGGGTTTCAACTTCCCGGTTCCCGTTCTGCACCGGGCACAGGGGGACCCTGCCAGTATCGGTTCTCTCGAACGGCGCGCCTATGGGTGGCCTCTCAAAGCGCTTCGCGACCGGACCGCCCCGCTGGCTCTGGCGCGTATGGTCCCCACCGGTCCGCAGCACCCCACCGCGCCCTACATGCGAAAAGTCCAGTCCTGGGGGAAAAGCTTTCGCGGCCCGGTGCGCCTTGTCTGGGGTCTCAAAGATCCGATCCTGGGTCGCGCTCTCAAAAATATGCGGGGGCTTTTCCCCGAAGCCCTGGTCACGGAGACCCAGGCCGGACATTTTCTTCAGGAAGAAGTGCCCGAAGCCCTGGCCGAGGCCATTCTGGCCGTGGTGAAAGGCCGGTCGTGATCGTGGGATTATTGACACCCTGATGGAAAATTTGACTGGTCCGGATGATCCGCCTTTCTTCCGCATTGCCTTTCCGCCGGCCCCATCCTTTCATGGCCCTGCTTTCAGCCCCCGGTTTTCGTTGCACTAAAAAACCCTATATCTGCAGGGCTTTCCGGTCTGTTCCGCCATGATGGCGGCGGTGTCTGACCGCCTTCGTCGAGCGAACAATTCAAGTACTTTCCGGGTGTTGGCAAGCCTTTTGCAATACCCGGTGTGGCCGGGGAGGATCATGATCGACCGGCCGAGGCGTCATCAGGGCTTCAGGCGTGTCCTTCGGGTTGCTCAGGCATGGAAGAAGGGTCGTTCAAGACGTAAACGATAACAGCGGCATTACGATGACCAACTTAACCAAACAGGTCGTTATTCAGCACACAGGTCAAACCCTGTCCTTGCGCAATCGTGCCCTCTTTGTGTTGGCGGGAATCCTGGGCGTCATCGCACTGATCACTCTGCACCATATCCAGAATGCTTCCGGTGGCTCGGTCTGGGCCATCTATGCCTTGGGCGGGCTGTCGGCAGCCTTGGCTGTCGCCGGCACGATGGTCTTCCGCTTGTGGCTGTCCAGCCGTGTTTTGGGGAAAGCGCTCGATCGGCAGACGTCGGATCTGATGCAGGCCAATGCCACCCTTCGGGAAGAAGTCTCGGAACGGCGGCAGGCCGAGCTGGCATTGATGCGCTATAAGTCACACCTGGAAATCCAGGTCAAGGCCGGCACCTGCGAACTGCAGCGATCCGTGGCCGATCGTCGGCAGGCCCAAGACACCCTCAGCGAATACCATATGGCGCTGGAAGCCTCCAATGACATGGTGACGGTGCTGGATAGAAGCTATATTTTCCGTATGGTCAATGATGCGTTTCTCAAACAGGGCAACACCCCGCGCGAGAAAATCATCGGCACGTCGATTGTGGATGCCATCGGCGCCGATGCGTTCCACGCGATCAAACCGCATCTTGATGCCTGTTTTCAGGGGGAATCGGTCGAATATGAAATGATGCAGGAAAACCGCACATCGGGCAAGCGGTATCTGCTGGTGCGCTACTACCCGGCGCGTTCGTCTTCCGGGCGTGTCGATCGCGTGGTGAGTGTGATCAAGGACATCACCGCGGTCAAGCGTGCTGAACAAGATCGCGAACGGGTTTTCAGTCTGTCCATCGATCCCATTTGTATCGCTGACTTCAATGGCTATTTCAAAGACATCAACTCGGCCTGGACCGGTCTTCTGGGCTGGTCTAAAGAGGAGTTGTTGAGCATCCCCTGGTTTTCTTTTGTGCATCCGGACGACGCCGTGGCCACCGAAGCGATTAACCAGGAGCTCAGGCAAGGCCGCTCGGTCAAGGATTTCAGAAACCGCTATGTCGGAAAAGACGGCCGCACGCGCTGGTTGGAGTGGAATGCCATACCGGATGTCGAGGAAGAACTCATTTATGCCGTGGCCCGCGATGTGACTGACCAGATCAAATCCCAGGAAACCATCAAGCTTAATGAAGAGCGTCTCCATTCCCTGCTCAAACTGAGCCAGATGAGCAGCGTGAGTGATGAGAAAATCAGGGCTTACGCGCTGGAAGAGATCGTTCGCTTGACCCGCAGCAAAGCCGGTTATCTCCATTTTGTAAATGAAGAAACCAATTCGCTAGAACTTGTGGCCTGGTCTAAAGATGTACGGAAGGCCTGCCAGGCGGACAAGACACGCCACTATCCCCTGGACAAAGCCGGCGTCTGGGCCGACAGTGTCCGGCTGCGGCGCCCTGTGATTCACAATGATTTCGAAAATGTTCCGGACAAAAAGGGCATGCCGGAGGGGCATTTCCCCATCCGGCGTCACATGAGCGTGCCCGTGATGGACGACGGGCGCATCGTGGCGGTGGCCGGAGTGGGCAACAAAGAGGCTGCCTATGATGAATCCGACGTCAACCAACTCACCCTCTTCATGTCCAGCATGTGGTCGATTATCAAGCAGAAGCGGGCCCAGCAGATCTTGAAAAAATATTCCATGGAGGACGGCCTGACCGGTTTAGCCAACCGCCGCCGGTTTGACGAAGCACTGGAAAACGAGTGGCAGCGGGCCCTGCGCGAACAGCAACCGCTGTCCCTTATCATGCTGGACATCGATTATTTCAAGGAGTTCAACGACATATATGGCCATCAGGCCGGCGATGATTGCCTGAAAAAAGTCGCCGCCTGCCTGCGAAAAAATGTCCGCCGGGCCGGCGATCTGGTGGCGCGGTATGGCGGGGAAGAATTTGTCGTGGTGCTGCCCAATACCGATCTCGAGGGGGCCCGGGAAGTGGCGGATGCCATGAACCGGACGGTCAGGGACATGAACCTGCGTCACAAAGGGTCGCATGGCCGTGATCACCTGACCATCAGTGCCGGTGTGGCCTGCGGCATTCCCTCGCGCGGCCACGAACCTGTCAAGGTGCTGGAAAAAGCAGACCAGGCGTTGTACCGGGCCAAGCGGGCCGGACGCGATTGCGTCAAACAGGATGCGGGGGCGTGCAGATTGGATGAGCAGGCACCGGCGGTTCAGGTTGCCATGCAATAAATGGTCGAATGCGCTCCTGCTTGTCAGGAATCTCCTGTCGGCAGGAATGATATGCAGGACAAAAAGCCGTTGGCCCGCCTGTCTCCCATTGGACGACTTTGGTGTGGCGAGGCGTTATCGACGAAATTTAAATTTCGATAAATATCAGAAGGTTATCAAATTCATAGTTGCATTGTGACAAATCGGGCCAAAGCTTATTGGCCCTAAGCACAAATCGAGTGCAATGATACGGAGGATACGATGGATATAACGGACTTGGAACTCATGCACCAGTATGCGGAAGAAGACAGCCCACAGAACCTCGAGCGGCGACAGCGCATTCTGGAATCCTGGATATCGGCGGGTTTCCTGACACCGGAGGAAACTCAGGAAGCCGGCCGGGTGCTTAAAATATTGCGCGAGCGGGACCGTGGGTTTCCGCGCGCTGCATGACCCCGTTCAGATCGATCGACCCCGGCGACAGACGCCGGGATCGTTCCCCCTTTTTTTCCCCGCCAACCCCGCCAAAAAATTGTCCGGGTTTTGACACGATCCCTTTACTTGAGTAGTATTCCCCTAACGAATTTTTCTCCACCATCATCCATTTAAATCTTTTCAAGATATAGGCTGTTATTCACCGGTGACGGTTTCTGTGTTTCGGTAGGGTGACAGGGAAATGGGCAAACCGCTTCGTTTCTGGATGCCGATCGCAACACGCTGTTCAATACGCAAACCGATGGGGACAACATCAACCGGTTTTCCGGCGGGGATATGGCCACGGCGATCAATCCGTTTGTATTTATCGGGACGGGCAAGGCCGAGAACATGCTGGGCGACGGCTGGGACGGCGCTGTGGCCAACTCGTTGAACGAGTTTTATTTCGATCTGGAAACGTATCTCGACAAGAATGGTGTACAGTAAGCCGGGCGCTTCCCGGAAGACATAAATAGCCTCGGAAAGATGATGCCGACCGTGCTTTTACCCGAGTTGGCGGCACTCTATTTTCCCATTCTACGAGTTTGCCAATGATCGCTTCGCGAAGACGCTTCCTTCGTTATCTATTCGGTGCCGGGGTGGTAGGCGCGGCCGCCTGCTACCCCGTTTTCATCGAACACCAGATGATTCTCAAAACCCGCTATCAAATTCACATTCCCAACCTCCCGCGGGCCTTTAAGGGTTTTCGCATCGTGCACCTGACTGACCTGCACCATGGATTTCTGGTTCCCCTGTCGGTCGTCGATGATGTCGTCCGGCGAGTCAACCGGATCCCCCGGGATGTCGTTGTCTGCACCGGGGACTACGTCCACGAAAAAAACGGCACCGGGGAAATCGACCGGGTCTACCCGGTTCGCTTCAATTGCTTTCCCGAAATTGCCGTTGTGACGCTGGTATAATCATGTGATGGCAGGCCCTGTCGGCTGTCCGGACCTTAATTTTATCCTAAACCCGCGACCTCTGGTGGAGGACCCGGAGAGGTTTGACCGATCCGGGGTGCTTTTCTGAAAGGGTTTCTTCATTTTCTTTCATGTGAGAAGAAAACGAAGCAAAAGAACACGCCCGTGTCCCGCTTTATCCTGTGCGTCGTCGCTGCGGCCGGAGGGCGCGGAAACTCACCCGCCTTGCGGCGGGCTCAAGCAGTCCGCGCGCTTATTTCCGTCCGCAACGCCGATGCTCGGCGCGGGACAAAGAAAAATAAAAAAACCATACTTTCAAAAAACCTTTTTCAAACCCCATTCAAGACGGCTACCTAAGGGAATCGTTGATCTTTGGTTATGAATCTCCTAATGTTTCACCTTGTCCGGAGTGATTCAAAACAATTGACTGGTTTTCTAAGGCTGCCGCCTGATGTGCTGCGAACGTGCGGCCTGACCCTTCATGGAATCGTCGCTGTTTGTCATTTCGTTGCCGCCAACCGCACAACCCGAAAATGGAATTGCCATGTCTCTGCCGCGTCATTTTTTGAAATGGGTCATCGCCCTGCTTGTGGTCACCGCTGCAGGCTACGGCATCTGGCGGGCCACGCGGCCCAAACCCCTGGAGGTCGTCGTCAAGGCGGTCACGCGTGGAACGGTGGAGCGCACGGTCGCCAATACCAGGGCCGGCACGGTCAAGGCCTGCCGCAGGGCCAAGCTTTCGCCGAGCGTCGGTGGCCAGATTGCCCAACTGCCGATCCATGAAGGGGATGCCGTCACGGAAGGGCAGCTTTTGCTGGAAATCTGGAACGAGGACCTGAAAGCTCAGTTCGCGCTGGCGGAGCGGCAGGTCGTCTCCGCCAGCAGCCGTGCCCGTTCGGCCTGCCTCCGGGCCGGGGTGTCCCAGCGCAACGCGGACCGCCTGAAGACATTACGGAAGCAGGATGTCGCCACCGAAGAGCGGGTCGACAACGCTAAGGCCGAAGCGGCCGCCCTGCAGGCCGATTGCACCGCGGCCCGCAGCGAGATCAGCGTCCGGGAGGCGCAGCAGGCCGTGGCCCAGGCCAACCTGGAACGCACCCGCTTGCTGGCGCCTTTTGACGGGGTGATTGCCGAGATCAACGGTGAGCGCTTCGAATTCGTGACACCATCGCCGTTGGGGGTGCCCACGCCCCCCGTGGTGGATATCATCGACAACGCCTGCTTCTACGTAACGGCGCCGATTGACGAAGTGGACGCCGCCGACATCCAGGTGGGCATGCCGGCCCGCATCAGCATGGATGCTTTCCGGGACGAGCACTTTGCGGGACGTGTGCGCCGGATTGCGGATTACGTCCTGGACGTCGAGAAGCAGGCCCGCACCGTGGACGTGGAGGTGGTCTTCGACCAGGCGCCGGAAGGGAAAAACCTTCTGGCCGGCTACAGTGCGGATATCGAGGTGATTCTCGACGTGCGCCAAGACGTGGTGCGGGTGCCCACCGAGGCGGTGATGGACGGCCGACGCGTTTATGTTTTTATGCCCGGGGAAGGCCGACTGGCGGCCCGCAGCATCCGCATCGGCCTGTCCAACTGGGACTGGAGCGAGGTGCTGGAAGGTGTGTCGCCGGACGAATGGGTGGTCGTCAATGTGGACAATCCGGATTTAAAAGACGGGGCCGCGGCCGCGCGGCTGGAGGAAGCGCCGTGATTTGTCTGGAACAGGTCGAGCGCGTTTTCCAGGTGGGGGAAGAGACGGTTTATGCATTGCGCAAGGTGGATCTGACCGTCCAGCCGGGCGAGTACGTCTCCATCATGGGCCCCTCCGGGTCGGGCAAATCCACCCTGCTCAATATCCTGGGGCTGCTCGACCGTCCGGACAACGGTGTTTATCGGTTGGAAGGCATTGATACCACCGAACTGGGCGAACGGAAGCAGGCCGACATTCGTCGGCACAAGATCGGTTTCATCTTCCAGTTTTTTCACTTGATCCCCCGATTGACCGCCGCGGAAAATGTCGAATTGCCGCTTACGCTGGCCGGGGTCGCGGCCGGCCAGCGTAAGGCGCGCGTGGCCGAGGCTTTAGAACGACTGGGGCTTGCGGACCGGGCCCGCCACCGTCCGGACCAGCTTTCCGGGGGGCAGCGTCAGCGCGTGGCCATCGCACGGGCCACCATCATGCAGCCGGCCATTATCCTGGCGGACGAACCCACCGGCAACCTGGACCGCGCTTCGGGCAATGATGTGATCGAGACCATCGAGGGGCTCAACCGGGCCGGCATGACGGTGGTCATCGTCACGCACGACCCGGAACTCGGGCAACGCACCGGCCGCCAGGTGCGCATGCTGGACGGCCGTATCGAGGACGACCGCCGGAGGGCGCCGTGAAAATTGACGATACGCTGGGCTTCGCCTTCCGGTCCCTGCGCGGCTACCCCCTGCGAACCGGATTGATGCTGCTGGCCATGGCCATCGGGGTGGCGTCGGTGGTGCTGCTGACGGCCCTCGGCGAAGGCGCCCGGCGGTATGTGACGCAGGAATTCACCTCTCTGGGAACCCATCTTCTGATCGTCCTTCCCGGCCGTTCGGAAACCACCGGCGGGCCGCCGCCCCTTTTTGGGGAAACACCGCGCGATTTGACCCTGGAGGACGCCCTGGCGCTTTTGCGCAGCAGCGCCGTGCGTCGGGTGGCACCGGTCATGGTGGGGTCGGCGCCCGTGACCCGCGACGGGCTCTCACGTGAAACAGTCATCCTGGGAACCACCGCGGCCATGGCCGAGGTGCGCAATCTCTCCATGGCCCAGGGGCGTTTTCTGCCGGCGGGCGAAGCCAGCCGCGCCGAAGCGCATTGCGTTCTGGGGCACAAGCTGAAAACAGAGCTTTTCGGCAACACGTCCCCGCTGGGCCGCTTTGTGCGCATCGGGGAACGTCGTTTTCGGGTAATCGGTGCACTGGCCCCCAAAGGCCAGTCCCTGGGAGTGGACATCAGCGATGTGGCCATCATCCCGGTGGCGTCGGCTTCCGCCCTGTTTAACCGGGTCTCCCTGTTTCGCATCCTGGTGCAGGCCCGGGGACGGGATGCCATCCCTCGGGCCAAGAAGGCCGTACTGGACATTATTCGGGAGAGGCACGACGGAGAGGACGACATCACGGTCATCACCCAGGATGCCATGTTGGCGACCTTCGATCGCATCTTCAAGACCCTGACGCTGGCCGTGGCCGGGATAGCCGCCATCAGCCTGGCGGTGGCCGGCATCCTGATTATGAACGTCATGCTGGTGGCGGTGTCTCAGCGCACTGGAGAGATCGGTCTCTTAAAGGCCCTGGGGGCGCCGGGCGGCCAGATCCTGCGCCTTTTTCTCTCCGAGTCGGCCATGCTCTCGCTGGTGGGAGCGGCCCTGGGTCTGCTGCTGGCCGGCGGCGGTCTGCTGCTGGCCGAGCGGTTTTTTCCGAATTTTCCCATGGCCGCGCCAGGCTGGGCACTGCTGGCCGCGGTGGGGGTGGCCCTGGCGTCCGGGCTCGTTTTCGGGGTGATGCCGGCACGGCGCGCGGCACGGCTGGATCCGGTGGCGGCGTTGTCCCGCCGCTAACGGATGCGCCGGAACTCGCCCCGCTTATCGCGGGACTCAGACAGTCGTCGCGTCTTTATCGATCACCGCAATGATGCTCGGCCTCGTGACAAAGGGAAACCAAACCCCTTAAAAAACCAGTGTATTGATGATTTCAAGCACGATGACAGAAGAACACGCTGCATTAAAAAAAGGCATTTTTTATGCTGATTCGTGATGCGACCAAATTTGCCCTGCAGGGCCTGGTGGGGCAGCCCATGCGCAGCGGGTTGACCGCGTTGGGGATCGCCGTGGGGATTGCCGCCGTGGTGCTGCTGACCTCTCTCGGGGAGGGGGTCCATCGCTTCGTCCTGGCGGAATTTACCCAGTTCGGCACCAATCTCATCGGCATTACACCGGGTAAAACCTCCACGACCGGCTTTTCGGGGGCCGTGATCAGCAATGTGCGCCCTTTGAGTCTCGACGATGCCATTGCTTTGAAACGCCTGCCGCGGGTGGTGGCTTCGGTTCCGGTGGTCCAGGGCAATGCGGCGGTGGAGTATGGCTCGCGCAGCCGGCGGACCTTTGTGTTTGGCGTCGGGTCCGCCGTGCCTGAGGTCTGGCAGATGCGGGTGGCCCAGGGTCGTTTTCTGCCGGAAGACGATCCCCGGGTCGCACGGGCGTTTGCCGCCCTCGGCAGCAAGGTGCGAACCGAACTTTTCGGCAGTGCCAATCCGCTGGGTCGGCGCGTCCGTATCGGCAGCGAGCATTATCGCGTGCTGGGGGTCATGGAATCCAAAGGGCAGATGCTGGGGTTCGACCTGGACGACGCCGTGTTCATCCCGGCTGCGCGCGCCCTGGCCCTTTTCAACCGCGACAGCCTGATGGAGATCGACCTGTTGTACGCCGAGGGCAGCCGCTCGTCCGATGTGGCGCGTCGTGCCCGACAGATGCTGATCGATCGCCACGGGTCCGAAGACTTCACCATCATCACCCAGGACCAGATGCTGGAGGTGCTGGGCTCTATTCTCAACATTCTCACCATGGCTGTGGGTGCCTTGGGCGGCATATCCCTGCTGGTGGGCGGGGTGGGCATCCTGACGATCATGACCATTGCGGTCAACGAACGAAAATCGGAGATCGGTTTGCTGCGCGCCCTGGGTGCCGGCCGGCGTCAGATTTTGTCTCTTTTTATCGGTGAGGCCATCGTGCTGGCCAGCCTGGGGGGGCTGGCGGGGCTGGTGATCGGCGCCGGCGGTGCCTGGCTGTTGGGCAGGATCGTGCCGGCCCTGCCCACGCATACATCCTGGAGCTATGTGCTCCTGGCGGAAGGGCTGGCGTCGCTGATCGGCCTTTTGGCGGGGGTGCTGCCGGCCCGCCACGCGGCCGGTCTGGACCCTATCGAAGCGCTGCGGGCCGAGTGACGTTTGTCAATAAAGGAGGAGGGAATCGGCAGAGGCCATATCAGGAAAGCAACTTTTGCATGCAGAGGCTGTTTTCCATCCCCCGGTAGGGGCCATAGTTTGCGATGATCTGGTAACCAAACTTCCGGTAAAGCCCTATGGCTTCCGGTTGCCTTTTACCGGTTTCGAGCAATGCGGCAGCATACCCCAGTTCCACCGCCCATGCCTCCAAGGCCTGGAGAACTTCTGACGAAAACCCCTTTCGTCGAAAATTTGGCTTTACATAAAGCCTTTTGATTTCGACGCGTTCGGTGTCGATCGTCTTGAAGCAACCACATGTCACCGGTTCGCCGTCCACATAGCCCACCATAGCGGTATCGATGGGATCGATCACATTATGCTGGTCGTAGACCGCCTGCAAGGGACCGTATATCCCTTTCAGCTCGGCATCCAGCTCGCGCGTAAGGGTTAAGAAGTCGCGGTGGGTGTTTGACGTTCGCATGATAATCATTGGTTTTTGTAGATACCCGGATTGCGCTTTTCCATGTGATGTTCAGGATTCGTCGGTGTACGGAACCCCACCTTCTTGTACAAGTTTTGTGCATCCAACGTCAAAAGGTGCCATCTTCGCAACCCCTTCAATTCGGGGAAATCCATAATATATGCCATTAATTTTTTCCCAAGGCCCTGCTTCTGTTTTGCCGGGATGATAAAAACATCCGCTACATACCCGAAAGTGGCATAGTCGGTTATCACCCTGGCAAAACCCACTTGAGACGCACCTTCATAGACCCCGAAACAAAGCGAATTTTCGATCGATCTTTGTACGATTGCCAGGGGGATGTCTTCGGCCCAGTAGGACCGTCGCAGGAAATCGTGAATGAGAGTCACATCGAGCTTCGACTTGTCTGTAGAAATGACCGTATCAGTTGTCATGCGTTGCCTTCTTTTGGCGTTTTCCCCAGCTGGATGTTCGTGGTGGTGACTGTTTTATATTTTTTGCAGATAGATCAAAAGAGCGTCTATTCGAATTTGGCCAATTTTTCAGCTATCGTAAACTTCTAAGCCATTCACTCGAAGCCTCGGACCCTTGATCCCTTGAATCCTTAAAAAAACCGGAACTTTTGGAGATGTCCCTATTTTCTGAAACGCCCTAATTCGTTTTTAAACCAGATCGAACTCTTTATCGGTTCAGAGGCACCGCACCTGACCATATAGGGTTTTCCGCTCAGGCTGCTTTCCGAGGCGGCCCGGTCGATAAACTGCTCGGTGGAATCAATGAGGCCTTTTTTTAACAAGTATTGATATTTTTGGTGGATGTGCGCCGCAGCCTCCTCCGCAGTATACCATTTGCCATTGCGATTGAATTCACACGGCGAATTTTCTAAATGGTCAAAGAGGTGCCGTATCTCTTTCTCCATCGTATCGCAGCTATCGGCGGCATAGGCGACGGAAGAGAGTACGATCAGAAAAATGAATAGATGATTGCGCCAACGCATTGTTTGAGACAAATCCAAGTTTACATGAAATAACTGATGATCCAACCCAAAAACAGGTGTCTTGCAGGGTCGCTTTAGACCCCTGCCTGGCATACCAAATGACCAGACCGATTGCCAAAAGCACGGCGCCGGACAAGAATGAAGTTACAACGGTTCTCAATAGTCTACGAAACATGATTTTTAAGAATGGCTAATCTATCGTGCTAAGTGACTCCATGATTCGTGTACTCATATTTTGGTAAGCGACAATCTCTACAAGACACAATATATCTCTGTCTGAAAAGCCATTGCTTTTAAGCTGCTGTATATCGTTTGGACAGCAAGCATCGGGAGAGCGCGTAATTTTAACCGCAAAATCTGCCATAAGTTTTTCACGATTGCTCAAATCCGCTTTGGTATAATCCTTAGTGACTTGTTCCGCAAGGCCAAGATTTTTAGCCGCTCGACCGAGGGCTTTTCTATGGCTAGCAGTTCAATGGACACATCCAATAAACGAAGAGGTGACCAGCGCAATTATTTCCTTTTCCCGTGCCGTAAATCCTGTTGCATTCCGATAGACGGCTGATCCAAGGGTGTTTATATTTTCAGAGACTTCTGGAGTTAAACTGGTGATTCGAGTAAGATCAGAGATCTTGCCAGATAGGGGGTTGCGCGTTTTGTTATACAATTTCTTTATTTCTTCACTTGATGACCGTTCGCTCTCAGTCTTTATCCAAGGTACCCAAACCATTAATATCTCCAATTAATGTAATAGTTTTTGGAAAAGTCCGTATCTATAAAACCTTTATGATTCTCTTCTTTTGTTTTTGTTAAGGGTATGAGGCGTGAGGAACGAGTATCTTTAAGACTTTCTGGTTAGAGGTTTTACACGTTTAAATTGAAACCGAGATCAACCTCAGATGCTGGCATGCCGCTGCGCAAGCCCCAATTATCCAGGGGCGGTTCGTACAGAACAATGAAAATATCGGACGGAGCGATTCCCAACTCACCAAACCGTTGGACAATTGACTTGTAGAGATGTCGTTTGGCTTTCAGGGACCGGCCGGGAAATAATGTGATTTCAACAAGAGTATAATTCTCGGTTTTTCCGGATGGTACCGAAAAATACGCCGACTTGTGCTCAACATAGCGGATCTGTCTATCCCCTTCCGGCATTTTTAGAGCTTCGCGCTGAGCTTGATAGACAGCGTCCATAATCGCAGAAACCTCTTCTGCAGGAAGAATTTTCCGTACTTCTACTCTCGCAAGTGGCATGCTTACCTCTGACGGTTGAGCTGAGCAGCAGGCGGAAATAAATAGCGCTGATTCCGGCCTTACCGCGAAAATCCGCAAGTTGTCCCTGTCTGCTCCGGAGATTGATTAGCAAGCAAATTCGTTAAGTGCTTCAATAGCTTTTTCTGCGGCCTCTTTTTGAACGAAAATATGATCATGGTAATAACCTGCGATTACATTGGCACTTATCCCGTGTTCGGTAAGCTTTCGTGAAACGGCCGCCGTCAGACCGACGGCTTCAAGATTGGAATGAACGCTTAACGTTATCCCCTGAAAAACACACGCGTAGCTCAGCCGTTGTTCGTCAGCTTTAGATTTTGGCACAACCAGTGAGAGCCCCTCTGGTTCGATAAAAGAGGCAATCGGTGCCAGCTCCGAGTGGTCTCCGTAATGGGCGTTTGTGAATGTACAAAATACATACTCCCCATCTAAAAGTGTGGGGGACATGGATGATAACAATTTTTCTAAGTCCTTCTCGCCAGTCATAATTGGCTATGCTCGCCGTGCTTCAGGGGCGCCGTGCCGGCGGAAGGCCGGGTTCGGTGTCCACCTGCAGGTGCTTTATGTGGTCTTCCCAAATACGCCAACATAGAAAGACTTGCCACTTTCCAATGTGAGGCTTTTGCCCTCAAGTTCTGTCATGCCACTTTCCTTAGCCATTAATTTGAAATTTTGATCTGAAATAAGGTTCATGACCGGATCGAGCCGTTTTAGGCTTGAGTATGGTGTGTCAGAAACTTTCCTTACATGTTTGTCCTGCAACTGCAAAACAAGGACCATAACGCCTGCGTTTTCAAGCCAGGTTGAAATTTTTTTAAGCAGAGGACCTGGGTCCAGATATTCAAACAGCAATCCTGCGAAAATTAGGGAGTACCGTTGGCCATTTCCTTGGTAGTCATTGAGATCGGTCTCGATTATTTCCAGGTTTGGAATTTTTCCTTGATACCGGTTTCGAAGAATTGACAGGTATTCTGGATTTATATCGATAGCGGTCACTTTGTGCGTTTTATCGTTTCTAATATATTCCAGGCCATTTCCCGTCGCGCATCCAAGGTAGGCAACCGATATGCTGTCGTATTTTTCCAACGATTCTTTGAGCATGTCACCCAAAAACGACAATTGATCGACTTCAGGAAGACCCATATGGCCTTCGTAGTCCGATGCTGGAATATTTAACCAAGGATTATCCATATGTTTCAATTCTTCTACATAACGTTTGAGTTGTGGGGCCGCTGAGCGGGGCGAGAGGCTTAACGCGCCAGCGTTGGCGGACCCTACCAGCGATTTGTTATGTGCTTTACTGATTATTTCGGCAAAGTCTCTATCATAGGAATTTTATGAAGATCTTTATCCCAATTTGCTTTGCTGGAAACAAAAATATGAGCGGTAGGGATAATTGACACATCACAATCAAGGCTTCCAGCAGGGACCACCAGCAGTTCACCTCCCATTTGAATATTTGGAAGTGCGGATCCACAAATTGAACAAAAGGATTTGGTGTGTTGAGTTGAAGGTAGCGTAAAATTTTTGACTTTATCTTCTCCTGACACCCATTTTATTTTGGCAGAAGAGGAAAACAGATTGGCTCCATGAGCCGATCCTGTATCTTTTCGACAACGGCTACAATGGCAAAGATAGAAATTTTCAAAATCTCCCTCTATTTCGAAAGCTACTTCACCGCAAAGGCATGAACCTGAATTTTTATCCATTTATGCGACCTATTCTATTCGTGGTTGATACAACTAACGATCACACATAATAATATCATCATGCTACATGATAACCACGGAAATTATCTTGAAACACGTTTAAACCAAAGCGCTAATTGCCAGTGGGCGTGAAAGCGATAAAGATTTGTATATTTACAGGCAGCGCAAAAGGCAACCTGAACATGATATTGATGGGGCCGGCTTTACTGCAGGATCAAATGGGTTTTAAGCTACCATGGGCTCTGCGGCTTGTAAATACATGCAGGATGACAATTCATGCCATATTCATCGCCGGGATTTTTCTATATTGGAAAGGATTGGTGTGGGATCGCATGGAGGATGCGGGAGGCTGCCATAAAAGGGCTTTGTATAAGACTCATCTATAAAAGGAGATGAAACGCGGCCGGGCCAAGACGGCCCGGCATGGCATGCTGTTATACGCTTCCTTATTCAACGGTGCCGGCATAGGTGCCGGCGGCTTTCAAGGCCGCCACCATGTCTTCCGGGGTAATGACCGCCGGGTCGAAGATGACCGTGTTGATTTCCCGTCCTGAATGCCATCCGCGGGTGAAGTTTTGAATGCCGGCCAGCCCTTCCAGGGCGGCTTGGCCCACGTCATATCAATGGACGTAAAAAACCATTTCAGACAATGCGCCGGCCGCCACGACCGGCGCGGCGGCCGCGGCCAAAATTCCGGCCAGGAGAATGATGATCACGATTTGTCGCGTCGTTTTCATGGTCGTGCCTCCTCTCCGGCTGTTATTCGAACAGCGTCATGTACTCTCCATACCCTTCTTTCTCGAGGTCCGCTTTGGGGATGAAGCGCAGGGCGGCCGAGTTGATGCAGTAGCGCAGGCCGGTGGGGGCCGGGCCGTCGTTGAACAGGTGCCCAAGGTGGGAGTCAGCATGTTTGCTGCGGACCTCGGTGCGCACCATTAAAAAACTCGTGTCGCTCTTCTCCACGATGTTTTCCTTTACCAGGGGACGGGTAAAGCTGGGCCAGCCCGTGCCGGATTCGAACTTGTCCGTGGAACTGAACAGGGGCTCGCCGGAAATGATATCGACGTAGATGCCGGCCTCGTGGTTGTCCCAATAGGTGTTGCTGAAGGGGCGCTCCGTGCCGTTCTGCCGGGTGACTTTGTACTGCAGGGCGGTCAACCGGGTGCGCAACTCTTCATCCGTCGGAATGGTATACATGGCGCCTTCTGGTTTTGATTTCATACTCGTCTTGGACATGTCTTTCCCCCAGATTTTTTCGATAAACTGGTCGCGGCCCGATCCTGAACGGTAGCGTTTGTAGTTGACGGTGCTCTTTTTGTAATAATCCTGATGGTATTCTTCCGCCGGATAGAAGGGCCCCAGCGGCAGGATCGGGGTGACGATGGGTTTGTCGAAGCGCCCAGACGCGGCCAGGTCCTTTTTGGACATTTCCGCCTGCCGGCGTTCGTTGTCGTCGGCATAGAAGATGGCGCTGGTATACTGGGGGCCACGGTCCACGAATTGTCCGCCTTCATCGGTGGGATCCATGTGCCGCCAGAACACATCGAGCAGTTCCGCGTACGTGATTTTTGCCGGGTCATAAACAACCTTGACGGCTTCCACATGCCCGGTGCGGCCGGCGGATACCTGCTGGTAGGTCGGGCTGACTTCTTTTCCGCCGGTGTAGCCTGAAATGGCATCGATCACGCCGTCCACTTTTTCGAAATCCGACTCCGTGCACCAGAAGCAGCCTCCGGCAAAGACGGCCGTGCGGGCGTCTTCCGGGATGGCACTCATTTGTTTGTCTTTGGATTGATCCATGCTGCGGACCTGGTGGTAGCCCACCAGCACCGCACCGATGGCAATAATGGCAATGACAAGGTTTCGCATAGGGTACCTCCGAATGCTGATGACTTCGGTTGTGTTAAAAGTTTTCAGACCAGGGTGAGCCGCGGAGTCTGTTTCACCATGATGAAATGATAAGACCGAAAAATGAAGATGTCTTAAAGGAAATGTAAAGATCGCGTAAAGAATGGGGCTGCCCGGTTGGCGTGGTTCGGGCCGACCAGCCTTTGTCGGAGCGATTAACGATTAAAATCAGACAGTTTAGCTTGGCTCACCGGACTTAGCGGCAGCGTCAGGCGGATGCGGAGCCGGCCGCCTATGAGCGCGGCGGCCACCTGGCCGTCGTGGGCTTCCACCAGTTCCTTGACGATGGCAAGACCGATACCGGCGCCGCCGTGCTGCCGGGAGCGGGATTTTTCCCCGCGGTAGAAGCGTTCGAACAAATGCGGCAGATCCGCAGCCAATAACCGTTCCGCGCTGTTGGTGTAGTCGATCCGGACCTGCCGCGAATCGGCGTCCAGTCGGATATCCACCGCACTACCGGTTGGCGCGTAGCGGGCGGCATTGTCGGTCAGGTTGCGCAACACCCGGGCCATGCGACGTTTGTCGGCCTGGACGATCAATGCGTCGTGGGCCGAATGGAAATTCACCGTGACGGATTTCTCGTCAAACGTACGCGCAAAATAGTCCAGGGTGGTTTTAACTTCGCCCACCAGGTCCACCGGCTGGCAGTCGAGCTGTCCGTGGGCGGCATCGGCCCGGGCCAGCTGCAGGACGTCTTCGACCAGCTCGGCCAGCCGCAGGGTTTCATTCTGCAGCAGGGTGAACGTTTCGCTGGAAAAGGGCAGCACCCGGTCGTTCAGGGCTTCCAGGTAACCCCGTATATTGGTAAGCGGCGTGCGCAGTTCATGGGCCACATCGATCATCAGGCTTCGCCGCAGGGTTTCGATTTCTTCCAGGCCGGCCGCCATGTGATTGAAGGCCCGGGCCAGTTGGCCGACCTCGTCCTGCGTGCCGATGGGGACGCGGGCACTGAAATTGCCGGCGGCAATCTCGCGGGTGATGACCGACATGCGGGAGAGGGGCGCCAGCACCCGACGCATCATGAGAAAGCTCAGCACCACCGCCAGGGTGACAGCGCCCAAAAAAGCCCACAGCAGATAGCG
The DNA here is from genome assembly GCA_020444045.1 of Deltaproteobacteria bacterium. Classification (GTDB taxonomy): domain Bacteria; phylum Desulfobacterota; class Desulfobacteria; order Desulfobacterales; family UBA5852; genus JABZFP01. Next base: position 226,816 of record JAHLLS010000002.1, on the reverse strand, counting down.
GTGGACGGCGCTGACAAACATTTCGTGCGCCGGACCGGGCGAAACGTTGTACTTTTCCATGAGGGTTACGAAGTACCCTGCTGCGAGCATGTCGATGGACAGCCACACGATGACCATGACAAAGCAGATCACCACCAGGTGGATGGCCAGCAGCTTGAGGATCAGGTAGCGTTTCACGGGGCGGGTTCCTCTGGTTCCACCGGATCGGCGAAGCGATAGCCGATGCCCCGTGTGGTCAGGATGTGACGCGGGTTGGCCGGATCCGGTTCGATCTTCTGGCGCAGTTTGCCGATATGGACATCCACCACCCGTTCGATGACCACGGCCTCGCCGTTCGGGTAAAGCCGACCCAGCAATTCGTCGCGGGTGAAGGTGCGTCCGGGCGCGGCCATGAGGGCTTCCAGCAAAGCATACTCGTGGGGTGTCAGGGGGATGGTTTCGTTTTTCACGCGCAATCGCCGTTTTTCCAGATCCAGTTGGATGTCCTGATGGATAAGTTCGGGCGAATGCTGATCCGGCAGGCGTGACGTGCGTCGCAGGTTGGCTTTGACGCGGGCCATCAATTCGCGCGGGCTGAAGGGCTTGACCACGTAGTCGTCGGCACCCAGGGTGAGTCCCGCCACGCGGTCGATTTCTTCACCCCGGGCGGTCAGCATAATCACCGGGACGTCGGAGGCCTGCCGCAGGCGGCGGCAAACTTCCCAGCCGTCCATTTCCGGCAGCATGAGGTCCAGGATGACCAGATTGGGCCGGTGGCGGCGGGCCAGGGCCAGGCCCGCCGGGCCGTCGCCGGCCGTCAGAGCACGAAACCCTTCGCGCTCAAGGTAAAGGGTGACCAGGGCGGCGGTATTTTGATCGTCTTCGATCACCAGAACGGTTTGCATGTTAAAGCCGTATGGTTTTCATGGTTAGCAGCGGTTACACGTGTTCCCGTAGCCTATGGCGGCTGGCGGCCAAAAGCAAATCGGCTACAGCAGCTTCAGGAGATCGGAGAGGCTGATCACAAACTGGCCGATGCCCTCATGGACGTAAAGGCCGATCTGCGCAATGAGGCGGTAGGCCACGGCAAACTGGGCCAGGGCAAACCCGGCCAGGGTGAACTGGCTGATGCTGACGAGGCCGATGCCGAATTGCGACAGGGTGAACCCACCACAGGCAAATTGTCCGATGGCGATAACGCCCTTGGCCACCACCGGCATCCGGTTGGGGCGATACTTGAACGACACGTGCAGCAGCGGCAGCCCGAGCAGGGTGGTTTCGGACTTGTATTCAAACCCATAGCCGTCCCATTTGGGCCGGGCCGGATAGGGGGCGCCGCAGCCCGGGCAGGCAAAGGCGTCGGGGGATACCGGGTGCTTGCATTCACGACAGGTCGTCATCATACGCGATCCTCTTCGTAGGTTGTGGTGACTTTGGGGCGGTGATCGAAGGTTGTGCCGGGTGGAAAATGAAGACCAAAGGTTTCCGCCAGAACGGCCAGGCGCTCGGCATTGTCGGTCAGGGTAAGCACGGTCTCGCCATCCGGCCCCCGGTCGACGGTAAGTGTTTGGGAATGCAGAAAATAGCGGGCCTCGGGTGTGGCCTGCTGGACAAACAGGCCCTGGGTAAATTGGGCGTCGGGATGGGTGGACACATAGTAATTGGCCACCTCGTAATCGATCCGGTATTGCCGCTCCAGTGTAAACGCGTACAGGTCCATCCATTGCCCGTCGGAGAGGGATTGCAGCACCCAGCCGGAACCTTCCCGGGCGAGACGAAAATCCCAGGCATAGTGGCGCACCGGTTGCGCTTCCACCAACGGTATCGGATGCAGCAGGCCCCCACCCCCGAAGCCGACGTCGGCGATAAAGGGGACATTCGCCACCGTTGCCATCAGCAGCATGTGGGTGCGGGCCCGGACAGTGGGATGGCCTAACCGTACCCGTGCGGCCAGGGGCTTGACCGCAAACCCCAACGCTTCCAATATCGCGCGGAAGAGCAGATTGTGTTCGAAGCAATAGCCGCCGCGGTGGCCAGCTACGAGCTTGGCCTGGAGGCTTGCCAAATCTAATCGAATAGGGCGGCCCAGAAGAATATCGAGATTTTCAAAGGGAATGTGGGTGGCGTGCGCCAGGTGCAGCGCATTCAATACGTCGAGGGTGGGCTGCCGGTCACCGGAGTAGCCGATGCGGTTGAAATAAGCGTCCAGATCGAGTGGCAAGGCGTTGCCCGGCATGATGGGTGACGACTCCTTCGGTTTATTTTTGGTTTCGCTCTAAACCAGCCAACTCTGGTGGAGGGCCCGGAGCCTTCTTTCTATAATTATTTCTTCATTTTCTTTCACGTGAAAAGAAAACGAAGCAAAAGAAAACGCCCGTGTCCCGCTTTCCCCTGCGCGTCGACGATGCGGCCGGAGCGCGCGGAAATTCACCCGCCTGGCGGCGGGCTTAGACAGTCCGCGCGCTTTTTCCCGACCGCCGCGTCGATGCTCGGCGCGGGCCAAAGGGAATTGGAAAACCATAAATTAAAAAGCCGCTTAAGGTTCAAGGATTTGTTCTCTAACGATTTTCTCAGCACTTTTAGCATTTCACTTGAACCCTCGAATCCTTGACCCCTCAAAATCTTCCAAATATTTTTTAGCGGTAATCCTGGATATACAAAGCTTTTTGTTTCCCGCAAACGCCTCATTTCCCATCAATAAAGTTCATACTTCACCAGTCGGCCGTCGAGGCCGCCGGTGGCCAGCGGTTTTTTCCAGGATGGCTTCAGTCCGATACGTTTGATGTAGGTGCGCTCCCCGAAGTAGATGAACGCCGTGGACCGGCGGCAGCGCTGTTTGAGAAAATCCCCCAGCTGTTTATAAAAAGCGGAAAGGTCTTCATCCTGGGCGATGCGGATGCCGTAGGGCGGGTTGCAGAGAATGATGCTGTCCTCGATCGCCGGAATTTTGAACGCGTCCTGCTGTTCAATGCGGATATGGTGGTTTCGTGTAATGGCGGCCGCATTGGCGGCGGCGGCGCGCACCGCTTCTTTGGCGATATCACTTCCCGCGATGAGGCCCGGGGGTATCAGGACACGCTGATTGAGCCCCTCCCGTTTTTCCTGCTGCCAGAGCGAGGCCTTGTAATCGGGAAGGTTCTGAAAACCGAAATACGTGCGCAATACACCGGCCGGTGTCTGTGAAGCGGCCATATAGGCCTCGCACAGCAGGGTGCCGGACCCGCAGAAGGGGTCCACCAGCGGTTGCCGGCCATCCCAGTCCAGATGCTTGATAATCGCCGCGGCCAGGGTTTCAATCATGGGCGCGGCGACGGTTTCGTGGCGGTAGCCCCGTCGATGCAGGGAACCACCGGAGGTGTCCAGGCTGATGGTGGCCTGGTCTTTTTCGATATGCAGGTTCAGCCAGACATCCGGCGATTGGGTGTCGATCGAGGGCCGTTGGCCGGTGCGGTCCCGAAAGAAGTCCACCACCGCATCTTTCAGGCGCAGGGCGGCAAATTGCGAATGGGTGATCGCGCTCTGGGATACCGATGCAAAGACGGCAAAGGTCAGGGAGGGATCCAGAAAGTCTTCCCAATTCATTTTCAGGGATTGCTGGTACAGGGTTTGATCGGACGGGCAATGAAAGGAGGTCAAGGGGGCCAGCACGCGACTGATCAGCCGGGATCGGTAGTTGACCCGGTAGAGAACGCGCGGTTCGGCATTGAAATAAATGCCGCGGTAAGCCCCGGCGACGTCGGTGGCACCGAGGCCACGAAGCTCTGCCTCGGCCAGGTCTTTGATGTCGTTGGCCACCTGGGCGAAATAACGATTTGTCTTCTGATAGGTATACATTCATTCCCCCGTGGGGTTAAGCCATGGTGATCGATGATGCTGCGGTTATCTCATTTTCAAAATAACGGTTATTTCGACACGGGTCTGGGTGACAGTCCGCGTACCATTTTCCTTTCGCCCCGTCGATGCTCGGCGCGGAACAAAGGGAAATAAAAAACCACATCAAAGCTTTTCACCCCCCCTTCAAGGGGGCGGATGCTTTCGCATTGGGGGAGGACCCTCACTGATGGTCAGCCGGCACCCTTGGAGGAAATATACCAGACCGCGATGCGGCATGCAAAGCGGTTATCGGCGTATCAGGCAATCTCGGTATGTCACCGTATTTGCGATCAGGGACACTAATAGGATCGGTTTGGACGGGGAGGGAAAGGCGTCTGGTCAGACGCAAAAGGGAATCCGTTGCAGCATGGTGATGCGGCGATACCCGCAGCCATGCTCTGTTGGGAGCGGCATCCGGTTTCAACCTTCCACAACGGTTTACGCTTCATAGAAGACCCTGTAGGGATGGCGGTATTGATAGACGTAGGCCACGCCGCGCTTGGTCTCGATGAAAATACAATCATAGTCCACACCATTTTCGTCCAGCAGGGCCTTTACAATGTCGTAATCCATGTGGTTAAGGTCGGTGACCCGGCAAACCAGTCTATAGGGGTGTTCTCGTTTCATGAGATCACCTTCTTTCATGCTTAATATAAGCATTTTTCGGCAATGATCCATCCAATGGGCGTACACGATAAAGCATGGTAAAATTGACCTGGGATACGGTTTCGGCCCTGAGGGGGAGCGCTGCCATCGGGCCGCTGTTTGACTGAGCCAGATGCCTTGAGTTCGCGCGTGTCCTTTCGCGGCACCGCATAAAATGCTAATGATCGTTATACGCGCATTTTTTGTCGAATACCGCCTGTGCCGGCGGATCGGGAGCCTTGCACACCATGACGGATGCCTACCGGCGAATCGCCCCCTGGTATGATCGGCTGCTGGACCCATTTATCCGGTCCTGGAGAGCCCGCGGCCTCGATCTTTTCAACCCCGGGAAGGGTGCGGCCGTTCTGGAAGTGGGGTGCGGAACAGGTGCCCAGCTGGCCTATTATCGGGCTCACGGCTGTCGGGCAACGGGCATCGATATGTCATCGGCCATGCTGGGCGTTGCACGTGCGCGGCTGGGCGACCGACCGAGGATCTGCCGGGGCGACGGGGCCCGGCTGCCCTACCCGGACGGATTCTTTGACCTTGTTCTGGCGTCCTTGGTATTACATGAGATGGATCCCGACACCCGTCCGGCCGTCCTGGAAGATATGGCGCGCGTGGTTCGCCCGGAGGGCCGTATCGGCATCATCGATTATCATCCCTTGCCCAAACGAACCGTGAAGGGGCTGGGGACACGCCTTCTGATGCGAGGAATCGAACGGTCCGCGGGCCGACAGCATTATGCCAATTATCGCCATTTCCTGACCACCGGCGGTATTTTTCCACCGGTAAAACGCCTCGGGCTGATCGTCGAGGATTTGAAACGGGCCAGCGGGGGCAATATCGGCATTTATCGCTTGCGCCGGGGGTCATGAGGGATTCCTGCATAGCGCCCGGATTGGAAAAAGGGGGATCAACCATGAAGGCTGTACCGAAAAGCAGGGTCACGCTGGCCCGCACCGATGATCGTCTTGCAGGCGTCCAACAGGCGACCCGTGCGCTGGCGATCAATCCTGCCAAAAACAAGGACGTTCTCATCAAGCCCAACTTCAACACGGCGGATCAGGCTCCGGGGTCGACTCACAACGACACCCTGGTGGCCCTGGTGGATGAACTCTGGCAGATGGGCGCGCGTTCCATAAGCGTGGGCGAGCGCAGCTACCCGCGCACGGCATCCGTTATGGAAGCCAAAGGCATCGTACCATTGCTCGAAGCGCGGGATGTGCGTATTATCGATTTCGACACGCTGCCAGCCGAGGACTGGGTCAAGGTGGATGCGGCCGGCTCCCACTGGCGGGACGGTTTTCGTGTGGCCCGCCCGATTCTGGAGGCGGACTGCCTCGTATCCACGGGATGCCTGAAAACCCACCAGTTCGGGGGCGTTTTCACCCTGTCGCTCAAACTGCACGTGGGCGTGGTGCCCACCACCCGCCACGGCTATGGCTACATGGCCGAGCTCCACGCCTCCCCTCATCAGCAGGAACTGATCGCAGAGATCAATGCGCCCTTTACCCCGGATCTCGTGGTGCTGGATGGGGTCGAAACTTTCGTGGACGGCGGGCCGGCCACGGGGAAACGCGTCCGGGGGGATGTCGTGCTGGCATCGACCGACCGGGTGGCCATTGACGCCGTCGGCGTGGCAATCCTAAAGCATCTGGGGAGCAATGCCCAGATCATGACTCGGCCGATTTTTACGCAAAAGCAGATTGCACGGGCCGTGGAACTGGGGCTGGGAGCGGCGTCGCCAGAGGCGATCGAACTGGTGGCGACGGATTCGTCGGGTGAGGATTTTCGTGACCGGGTGGCGGCTATTTTGTCCCAAGGGTAGTATCGATTCAACCATTGTTTGAACAGGAGAAAGCATGGGATCCAAAGTTTTTTTCTGGAATTTGCGGACCTCGATGAAAATGCCCTATGACAAACGGGTCAAACGGCTCATCAAGCGTTCGGGGGTGTTTGCCGCCATCGCGTCCAAGGAGCTGGTGGCCGTCAAGATCCATTTCGGCGAGGCGGGCACCACCAGTTTCATCGCACCGGTCTGGGTGACACCGATCGTGGCCCTCATCAAGAAAACCGGTGCCCGGCCGTTTCTGGCGGATACCAACACCCTTTACCAGGGCCAGCGTTACGAGGGGGCATCCCATGCCCTGGTGGCGGCCCGGCATGGCTTCGACCCCAATATTATCGGGGCCCCGGTGGTCATCGCCGACGGTATCCGCAGCGGCAACGCCCGTGAGATCCCCTGCGTCGGGCAGCATTTCGAGACCTGCAGCATCGCCGGCGACATTGTGGACGCGGATGTCCTGGTGACGCTGAACCATTTCAAAGGGCATCTTCTGGCAGGCTTCGGCGGCGCCCTTAAAAACCTGGCCATGGGGTGCGCCACCGTGAAAGGCAAAATGCAGCAGCATTGCGGCCTGGGGCCGAACCTGGTTTCCAAAAACTGCACCGGCTGCGGTGAATGTGTGGCGGCCTGCCTGCATGACGCCCTGTCGTTGAAAAAGAAAAAGGCGGCGATTGACCGGGATAAATGCGTGGGCTGCGGAGCCTGTATGCACGCCTGTGAATTCGGGGCGCTCATGATCGACTGGAAGGCGGACACGCCGGTGTTTCTGGAGCGCGTGGTGGAATATGCCGCCGCGGCCCTGGCACCCCACGACAAGACTGCGCATATTACCTTCGTCAACAATGTCAGCCCGGGGTGCGACTGCGAGGGCCATTCGGACGCACCGATCTGTCCGGATATCGGGGTGCTGGTGTCGGATGACCCGGTGGCCATCGACCAGGCCGCTTTGGATCTGGTGAACGCAGCGCCGTCGTCTTACCCGAGTGCGCTGCCGGCCGGTCTGGCCTCCGGTGAAGACAAGTTCAGGGCGATGCACCCGGATATCGACGGCACCTATGCCTTGGCCTACGCCGAAAAACTGGGCTTGGGCAGCAGGATTTACGAGTTGATCACCGTCTGACGTTTCGGCCGAACAGAAACCGTCAAACCAGGGAGGCGATTATGGTGGAACCAAACCAATTGTCAGGCTTTTCCATTCTTGCCGATATGCCGTTGGAAATCATTGCTGAGATCGCTCGCAATGCGGAGATTAAAACATTCAAGACCGGGGCCGTCCTTTTCGAGGAGGGGGACATGGCCACGGAACTGTATGGTTTACTGGAAGGCGAGGTGGAATTGAGCCTTCTTTTCCGTGACCGGGTGCTCAAGGCGGAAGTTCGTCACGAGGAATATGTCCACAAGCGGGTGGAAATTATCGAGCAAGAAATGGTGTTCGAGACGGTTGCGCCGGGAGAGATTTTTGCCTGGTCGGCCCTGATTGCCCCTCATCAGTTGACATCGACGGCCACGTGCACCGAGCCCACCCGGCTGATGGTGCTGCCGGCCGATGCCTTGGAAGCCGTTTTCGAGCGCACCCCCCGGGCCGGCGCGGTTTTTATGAAGCGTTTGGCGGAAGTGATCGCCCAGCGGCTGCGACATCGCACCGACAAGCTCATCGAGAGCTGGTATCAGGCGTTCGGGGAAGAGCGTCTGTGATGCCTGCCCGTCATGGCATTTGGATTGGATGGCGTTGAATGTCTTTGGAACCGAAGGACTACGAAGATCTCCGGCAAGCGGTCGTGCGGCTTGAAAAAACGCGTTTCATCGCCCGTTTGACCCATTATGCCGGCCGGCCCATCGAGAAGATGATCGATGCCTTGCCGAAGGGGGCGTCGGAGGGGCTGCAGGGGGTGGTGCGGGCCACGGTAACGCGGCTATTAACGATGGCCCTCAAGACCATGGACGCTTGTCCTCGCCGTGCGTCCCCCCGAATCCACAAAATGGCCGGTGGGTTGAGCGGGGCCATTGGCGGCGCGTTCGGGTTGACCGCCCTGGCGGTGGAACTGCCGTTGTCAACGGCCATCATGCTGCGGTCCATTGCCGATATCGCCCGCAGCGAGGGAGAAGATCTTGCGACGGTCGAAAGCCGCCTGGCCTGCCTGGAGGTTTTCGCCCTGGGCGGCCGGTCCGGGGCGGACGATGGCGCCGACACCGGCTACTATGCCGTGCGGGCTTCCCTGGCAAAGGCCCTGAGCGAGGCGGCTCAGCATATCGCCCGCAAGGGCCTGACCGAAAAGGGCGCCCCCGTGCTGGTGCGGTTTATCACCCAGATTTCTTCCCGTTTTGGCGCCCTCGTATCGGAAAAGGTGGCGGCCCAGACCGTCCCCATTGTCGGCGCGGCCGGCGGGGCCGGAATTAACCTTCTTTTTCTGGACCATTTCCAGGAGACCGCCCGGGGACACTTCGTCGTGCGCCGCCTGGAAAGAAGCTATGGCAAGGAAAGGGTGCGCAGTGCCTACCGGGAAATTGCCGGCCAAGCCGCGAGAGGAGAGGAGAATATGCCATGACGATGAAAAATGCCTGTTCGACATCAGGTCGTCCGGGTTCAACGTTGGCCCGATTGATGGTTGGAAGCATGCTTTTCCTGGTCCTTGGTTGTGTGGCCCTTCCCGAGGGGATCACGCCGGTGCAAGATTTCGAACTCCAGCGCTATCTGGGTCGCTGGTACGAAATCGCACGGCTGGACCATTCCTTCGAGCGCGGGCTCGTCAATGTTACCGCCGAGTACACCCTGCAAGAAGACGGCCGGGTCCGTGTCATCAACAAGGGCTATCGGCCGGCGGAGAACGCGTGGGAAACCGCCGAGGGGGTTGCCGCCTTTGTGGGGGCAACGGACGTAGGGCGCCTCAAGGTCTCTTTCTTCGGCCCCTTTTACGGTGGGTACAACATCATCGCCCTGGACAAGGCGGCCTATCAGTATGCGCTGGTGTGCGGTCCGAGCCGCTCCTATCTCTGGATCCTGGCCCGGGAACCGCAACTGGATGCGGGTGTGATCGAAGCGCTGGTGGGCCGCGCCCGGGAACTCGGATTTGCCACGGAAGACCTGATCATGGTGGATCAGACACCGGTTGAACGATTTGGCGGCAGTGACGGTTAACAGGGCATGCCGCCGACCGCCATGAACCGATACCGCTGCAGTGAATCGCTTCGGCAGCAGATGGCCGCCAACCTGGAGCGGTTCACTGTGTGCACCGGAAACGCCACGACCAAAAAACGGGCGGCGGTGGCCCTTACCATTGTCGAAACCGCCCACGGCCCGGATGTCTACGGACTGCCGCGTCACGATCACTGGGACCCGAGTGCCGCGCTGGTGTTGACGCGCCGGTCGGCGGGGCTTCGCAACCACGCCGGCCAATGGGCGTTGCCCGGGGGACGCATGGAGGACGGCGAGCGTCCGGAAGATGCGGCCCTTCGCGAACTGTCCGAGGAGGTCGGCCTGCCGTTGGCGCCCGAGCGCGTCATGGGCTGCCTGGATGATTACACGACCCGTTCCGGCTTTACCATCACGCCGGTCGTGATCTGGGGCGGCACGGACCTGGCGTTGACGCCCAACCCGGCTGAGGTGGCGTCGGTGCACCGTATTCCCATCGCCGAACTGATGCGCGCCGATGCCCCCATCCTGGAAGACATTCCGGAAAGCCCCCACCCGGTTCTGCTCATGCCGGTGGGGCACAGTTGGATTGCAGCACCCACGGCCGCAATGCTATACCAGTTCCGGGAAGTCGTGATCTTGGGGAAGGCGACCCGTGTGGCCCATTTTGAACAGCCGTATTTTGCCTGGCAGTAGAACGCTTCCACCACCGTTGTCCGGACCAATGCACAGGAGGATGGGAGACCATGGCGGATCAGATTACCATCTCTTTCTGGGTTTTTCTGGCGCTGGTCGCGATCGCCCTGGTGGCTATTCTGGATCGGATCCTCATTCCCAGCACCCGCTGGTTCCTGCGCCGGCGGATCAACCGTGTCATCGATGAAATCGGGACGCGCCTGGACATCGAAATCCGGCCGTTTCAACTCACCAAGCGCCAGGTGCTCATCGACCGCCTGGCCTTTGACCCCCTGGTTATCGAGGCTGTGCAGAAATATGCGCTGGACCACGACATGCCGCTGGAAGTGGTCCAGAAGAAGGTCATGCGCTATGCCCGTGAAACCGTGCCGTCTTTCAACGCCTATCTGTATTTTCGCATCGGCTACTGGATCGCCAAAAAAGTCGCCCGGCTGCTCTATCGAGTGCGGGTGGGGTTGATTCAAAACGAGCAGTATACCCGCATCGATCCCCAGTCGACCGTGGTGTTCGTCATGAACCACCGCTCCAATATGGACTATATCCTGGTGGCCTTCCTGGCGGCTGAACGCACGACACTGTCCTATGCCGTGGGAGAGTGGGCCAAAATATGGCCCCTGCAGATGCTTATCCGGGCTATGGGCGCCTTTTTTGTCCGGCGCAAATCCGGCAACGCCCTCTACCGGCGTGTGCTGGAACGCTACATCCACATGGCCACCCGCGAAGGTGTTTGCCAGGCTGTTTTCTTGGAAGGCGGCCTCAGCCGTGACGGTCGCCTCCGCGATCCCAAGCTGGGGCTGGTGGATTACATGCTCAGGGGGTTCGATCCGGACCAGGACCGCGATATCGTGTTTATCCCGGTGGGCATCAACTACGATCGCACCCTGGAAGACCGCAGTCTGCTGCGGGCGCTGGATCCCGAGGCCCGGAAGCGCAGCGGCTGGTTCGTGGTCCGGACGACCGCCCGGTTCGTGGCCCGCAGTCTGGTCCTGATGGTGTTCAGCCGCTGGCGCCGCTATGGCTATGCCTGCGTCAACTTCGGCACCCCGCTTTCGGCACGGGCCTATTGCCGGGAGCAGGGCGTGCGCTTCAGCAGCATGCCGCGCGCCGAGCGCTTTCCCCAGGTCGAGCGGTTGTGCCGGTGCGTCATGACGGCGATCGCCGATGTGGTGCCGGTGCTGCCGGTTTCCCTGGTGGCCAAGGTGTTTGTGGACGCCATGGATGATGCCATGGATATCCTGGAAATCGAACGCCGCATCAATCGCTTGCAGACCGAACTGGCCGCCCGGGGTGCGCCCGTTTTCGAGGTGAACCGCAGCACGCGGGCCCGGGTGATTTCCGAAGCACTCCACATGCTGCTGTTGCGGCGCATGGTGACCGAAACCAATGGCGTCTATCGGGCGGTGTCCGAAGAGCAGACCCTCATGATCTATTATGCCAACGCCATCGCGCAATGGTGGGAACCGGCTGTTTCCCGGGAATGTCCCGGATCCATGGGAGAACAGCCGTCATGACCGATTTCACGATCGTCAAAGACTATTTTCCGGGCGCCATCGGCCGTGCGGCGGAACTGCATGCCGATTACTACCATCGGCAATGGGGCTTCGGCCGGTTTTTCGAAGCAAAGGTGGCGACGGAGTTGGCGGCTTTTTTCAGCCGTTACGATGATACACGGGATGGTTTCTGGGCCGTTTGTAAAAATAAGCGGCTGGAGGGTGCCATCGTCATCGATGGCAAGGATGCCGCCAGGCAGGGCGCCCATTTGCGGTGGTTTATCGTGTCCGATAGCGCGCGAAGCCAGGGGGCCGGGAACCGTCTGATCGAAACAGCATTGGATTTTTGCTGCCGGAAGCGCTACCCTGCGGTTTATCTCTGGACCTTTGAAGGACTGGCGGCGGCCCGCCACCTCTACGAAAAAAACGGGTTTGTCTTGGTCGAACAGCATCCGGGCGATCAATGGGGTGTGACCGTCAATGAGCAGCGCTTTGAATGGACGCCCCGGCAGAGTGACGGAGGCATCGGATAACCGCTGGATGTCATGGGCGTGATGTCGCCATAAACGAGGAAATGTCAAAATGGTTCATCGTAAGATCGGGTTGCTGCTGACCATTGCGCTGGTGCTGTTGAGCTGCGGATTTTCCGCCAGTAAGGAGGCCGTTGGCGAGGTGATGGTTCAATACTTTACGGCCATCGAAGCACAGGACTATCCGTCGGCAGCGGATTTTTACGCGCCATCGTTTTTCAAGAATACTTCCCGTGACGCCTGGGAGGCCCAGCTCCAGACTTACAATCGCCATCTCGGTGATCTGGAGTCCTTCGAAGCGGTCAATTGGCAAGTGAAAAAAAATGTGGGCGCCCACGCCGGAACCTTCGTCCAGGTCGTCTACAAGACCCGCTATTCCCGGCACCCGGCCGTGGAACGATTTATCCTTAAAAAGGCGGATCAGGGCTTCCGGATCATTGCGCATCGTGTGGATGCCAAGGCACTGCCCAAGGGCAAGACCCAGTTCATTTAGTGTCAGTCCAAATTGGCTGTGTACGGCCACCAAATAGCCGAGGGGAGTTTCCATGACCACCATGGATTATGCCGCCATTGCGGGGATGGGGATGGCGGCGGTCGTGTCCGTCGTCTCTTTCGGGATGATTGCCAATTATTTGTTTGATCAAGGCCTGGCCGACCGCAACGATCCTTTCCCGAATTTGCTTGAGCTATACCGGAAATACCGGTGTCACACCAAAGAGAAAACCGGGCAGGTTAACCCGCTTTTGTGGGTCCATGCCGCAGCGGCAGGGGCCTTTATCCTGACGGGGGTTGCCTACACGCTGGCGCGCTTTATGTTCAAGTGGACATTTTGAGTGGCCCGGCCATCGATACCAAGCAAGAAAGGATGGGCATGAACAAGGTGCTGATTGAGTCGGCCGGCTACGACCGAATGCGGCCGGTCGTGGATCGCGTCTTCGACATTTTTCCGTTGTCGTTGGCGGAGAAAAAGGTTTTCATCAAACCCAACGTGCTGCGGGCCTCCGAGGCGCACGAGGGGATCGTGACGCACCCGGCCCTCCTGCAGGCGGTGGTGGAAAAAGTCAAAACCATGAACCCGGCGCAGCTGCTGGTGGGGGATAATCCGGGGCTTTTCAACTATGGCGCCAATGAGGAGAGTTTCTGGAAGACGGGGCTGATGGAGGCCGCTCAGGGGTGTTATTCCAATATCGGCAACGATGCCGTCCGAGTGGCGTTCCATCCGGAATACATGAGCAGCGTCAGTATTTCCAGGGCGATTCACGAGGCGGATATCGTCATCAGTCTGCCCAAATTCAAAACCCATGGATTGACGGTGTTGACCGGTGGGATCAAGAACAGTTACGGCATCCTGCCGGGTGCCCAGAAAGCCCTCCTGCACCGGCTTGCCGGAAGTCCGGAACGGTTTCATGAGCTCGTGGTGGAGGTGTTCAAACTGCGTGTGCCGGATCTCTTTATCCTGGATGCCGTGGTGGGCATGGAGGGCAATGGTCCGGCATCCCAGGACCTGCGGGATATCGGCTTGGTCCTGGCGGCCGACAACGCCGTGGCCCTGGATGCCGTCATGGCGGTCATGATGGGTCTGGACCCGGGCCGGCTGCGGTTTCTCCAGAAAGCCCGGGAGGACGGACTGGGTGACTTCGATCTCGAGAAGATCGAGATCCTGGGGCAATTGAAACCGCTGCCCGATTTCAAGCTGCCGCCCCTGGGCGGGTCTGCCATCCAGTCCAACGCCGCCGTGCAGGAAATCATTGCGGAACGGACCCTTCTGCGCCCGCTTGCGGATCCGGATGCGTGCACCGGCTGCGGCACCTGTGCCGAGCAGTGCCCGGTGAACGCCCTGACAATGAAGGCGGATCTGCCGGAAGTGGATGCCGACAGCTGTATCACCTGTTTCTGCTGCCAGGAAATATGTCCGGAGCAGGCGATCGCACTGGTGTGATTCTGGGATTCAAGGATTCAATGGAGCAAAGCTTCGCGTGAAGGCTCGAATTTTTAACGCCGCCCCATGGAATCTCCGGGCCCTTTTCGCCACAGGAATTGAAGGAGATCCCGATATCATTGCCGCGTGTCGGAATCGTATGAGAAAGGAATAACAGCATGACGGATAATCAATCGACCGCCAAAGGCGTGGCGTTTCATGCCGCGGGCCATGTAGCCTATATCGATGGTGCCGTGGTCAGCAAAACACTGATAAAAAAAGACATCGGCACCGTGACCCTGTTTGCTTTCGAAGCCGGGCAGGGCCTTAGTGAGCACACGGCCCCGTTCGATGCCCTGGTCCAGATTCTGGACGGCGAGGCCCAGATTACCATCGGCGGTGAACCACAAACGGTGACGACCGGCGAAATGATCATCATGCCCGCCAACGTGCCCCACGCTTTGCAGGCCGAGAAGGCTTTTAAGATGCTGCTGGTGATGATTCGCGGCTGACCGGAGACACCTCATGAAACGCTGCCTTTCAACCCTGCTGACCCTGGCAATGGTGCCTTTGTCCGTCATACCGGCCGCCGCCCAGGAGAAGATCGTTATCGCCCACCGCGGTGCCAGTGGCTACCTGCCGGAACACAGCCTGCCCGCCAAGGCCATGGCGTACGCCATGGGGGCTGATTTCATCGAGCAGGATCTGGTGCTGACCCAAGACAACCGCCTGGTGGTGGTGCACGACCTCTACCTGGATGCGGTCACCGACGTGGCCCGGGTGTTTCCAAACCGAGAGCGCAGCGATGGCCATTTCTATGCGATCGATTTCACGCTGGCTGAAATACAGCGGCTCGCCCTGACGGAACGGCGGATCATCAAGGACGGGCGATCACAGCCCCGATTTCCCGGGAGATTCCCTCCCGGGCAGTCGTCTTTCCGGATCAGCACCTTTGAAGAAGAAATCGAACTGATCCAGGGGCTCAACCGGAGCACCGGAGGCAACGTAGGCTTGTATCCGGAAATCAAGTCCCCGGCCTTTCATCGTCACGAGGGACGGGATATCAGTCGGGCCGTTCTGGACGTGCTGAAAACCTATGGGTACAACGGGCGTGACGACCGGGTCTACCTGCAGTGTTTCGATCCGGATGAACTTCGGCGGTTGCGGCAAACATTGCTGCCCGAGCAGGGCATGGACATTAAGCTGGTGCAGCTCATCGCGGAGACCCGGTGGGGAACGACCCAGGTCTACAGGGATGGAAAAATCGTGCCCTATAACTCGGATTGGATGCAGGCGCCGGGGGCCATGGCGAAGATCGCCGCCTATGCCGACGGCATCGGTCCCTGGGCGGCCATGATTGTCAAAGAAAATTCCTCGCCGGCGAAGATCGTCTTTTCGGCCATGGTCGAGGAGGCCCATGCCGCCGGACTCGTCGTGCACCCTTATACGTTTCGGGTGGAAAAGGAATACCTGCCGGCCTACGCGGCGGACTTCGAGGACCTGCTGGGCATTTTCTTTTACCAGGCCGGCGTCGATGGCGTTTTCACGGACTTTCCCGACCGCGCAGCGGACTTTTTGCGCAGGAAACAAAATCAATAGGCCTCTTCGACCGGCAGGATCAACTGGATGGAAAGGAATCCGCGTTGAAACAGATATATCGTTGTTCCCTTATGATGGGTGTCCCCCTGATGTTGATGTGTTGCGCCAGCGCGCCGGACATAACGACTGGGGGTGCGGCCGGGCGACTGAAACCCTGCCCGTCTTCCCCCAACTGTGTGTCCACCCAGGCCACAGTTCCCGGCCAGCAAATGGCCCCGCTGCCCTATCGGGGCGACCGCACCCGGTCACGGCAGTTGATTTTGTCCATCGTTGGCGCCATGCCCCGCACCACCATCTTGTCCCAGACCGACGATTACATCCATGTCGAGTTTCGTTCCCGGCTATTCGGCTTTGTGGACGATGTGGAGTTCCTGTTCGACGACGAGGGGGCCGTTATCCACTTTCGTTCGGCATCCCGCAGCGGCTATTCGGACATGGGCGTCAACCGCAAGCGCATGGAGGGTATCAGCGAGGCATATCGGAGCGCAGATTCGGATGCGTCTACGGAAACACAAGGTGGTGGATAGCGCATCGATTCAAGCACCGGTGTCAATTTTCCCAAAACTTTTTATGCGTTCCTGGTGCACGACGCATCGTATCAATTATCGGCATCCACCTTTTCCGATGGCGAGCGGATTGTCGCCGATCGCCTATTTTATGCCTTGCTGCGAGAGGTCGACTTCAAAGCTTCCGCATTATATGATGCCGTTGTGAAGCCTATAGGGCGGGTACCTCTGGGGGCGGGAATGAAATGCCCTCCTGATCCTCTCGGATGATGGCGTGAACGCTGAAAGCCTTTGCCATGACGTACAACTTTGATCCTGAGGGCTGGTTTGATAGGGAAAGTGCCGCCCTGGAGAAAGCCTTTCGTGAGGGGGCTCTGGATCAGGACGCTTACGAGGCGGCTATGGAGACGCTTCAGCAGAAGCTGGAGGGCCTGTGGGACCGCCTGGACGGCAGTTACCGGCTTCCGGCATGATGGGACCTGACGTTAGTTTTTCTTTTTGTCGCGTTTTTCCTGCTTTTTTTCTTTAGGGGTTTTTTTGGATTTTTTCTTCTCGTCTTTTTTTGTGTCCCGGGACTTTGACATGGGGCGGTCCTCCTGCAAAAAGGTGGTTGGTGTCGGTGGGAGCGATTCTACTCTTTTTGAGCGGCAACGCAACATCAAGATGCGCCATACGTGATCCAAAATGCCCATCCCCGACCATTATCGCTGCCATTCGGGTCTTGACGCCGGACAGGCCGGAGCATTACCACCGCCTGCCGGGGCATTCTCAACCGCCGGAGGGACGCCATGACGGAAGCGCTGTTCTGGTTGTACCTGATCTTCGGTTTTCGACGCACCATGGTGGGGGTGTAACGGTCGCTTTTATGTTCCTTCCAAAATCATAGGAAGCCCTTTCGTGTCTCCTGACCAACCGATGATGCAGGATATCAGAGATAAACCTTCGATTCGCCACGACGATGTGGTCGGATTGAATTTTATCAAGGCCACCAGCCCCTATTTTTTCAGGCGGCACTTCCGCCAGGGGTTGCGGTCCCATATCATGGAGATCCTGAAGCAAGCGGATGTCGAGATTGAAAATAGCGGCACGGTTGTCGATGGGCTCCGATGGTTTCCCCGGGCCAAACCCACCCGTATGCTGCGAATTTTCAGGACCCGACTGGCGTCTATCGATAACGCCCTGGCCGAGATCAAGCGGGTGAAGAAGGTGGAAAACTATCTCGGATCGGAGTTTATCGCCGCATCAAGTGAATTCCTTGTGGATTACGACGGCCCGGGTGGCGCCAGCATCATGCTTTGCGGGTTCCAGGTCTATGTGGAAGGCGAGATCCTGGATCCCTGGGGCCTTCTGGACGGAGACCGTTTGCTCGAATCCTTGTACGAAAGCCTCCACGGAAAAACGGCGTGCTCCGATGCTCATCGAAAACAGTGGATAAAAGATGCCCAGCAAAAAGCCGCCGTGTTTGTTCGGAAAATCAAGCAGATGATCGCGGAAGCCGGTTATATTCCGGACCTTGCCGGGGCCGGCAACCTTGTGGTGCCTAAAACCGGAGAAATACGGCTCGTGGATATCAACAATATTTCTCCGGTGGTATTCGATGGGGAAATCCGGTTGGACGACAAAGGCTACCCGGTATGCGACAAGTCGGTTGAAGCCCTGTCTTTGGTCGAGATGAAAATGCTGGGACGATTTATCGATCTCCAGGACCGCATCTACCAGTTTTTTTTCGACCCCGATCGAAAACGGCAGGTCCAAATCAAAGAGGAATTGTTTTACCGCAACGAGGGGTGATGCGCCGGGTGACGATGGGGACCCGGCCCCTCGCAAAAGCGATGGTTTTTCCATTCATGGCAGCTACTTGTGACATGTTTTGACAGGGTATTTGCCGGAATACGTCAGTTTTCTGGCAGTTCAACGCCAGTAATATTTATAAATAACTGTAATCAATATTGATTTCGTTTTTAATAAGCTGTGGCATGAAAGTTGTATTTCTATCCCGCCGGGCATCTTCTGTGGTTATCGCCATATCTGTTTCCCCCGTTTGAAAAGAAACCGCACACCACATGATCCATACGATGTGCACGGTGCACGGAACATGTTGCTTGTCGGATGGCGAATGCCCTTTTTCCGGAAGCTGGTTCTGAAATCCTTGTCGATCAAAGGGATGGTAACAATGAAAAACCGAGTATCGCTGATCGCATTTTTATTTATGGCAATTTTCTGCGGTGGGGTTGGCGCCGAGACCATTGTGCTAAAGGATCGCAACCGGATCGCAGCGCCGGTGATTAAAGAAACCTCGGAGCATCTATTCGTGGATCTCGGCTTCGATATCTTGAAAGTCCCCCGGGATGCCATCGCCAGCGTCGGCAGCTCGTCGCCCGAAGCACTGGCACCACCCGCCGCGCCTTCCCAAAACGGATTGTATGCCCTTGGAAATCCTCAGGTTCATTCGACCGTGGAAGGGGTTCGGGCCTTTGGTCCCGCGGTGGTCGTGGTCAAGTCGCCGGCCGGCCTGGGATCGGGATTTATCGTTCATGAAGACGGGTACCTAATCACCAATTTTCATGTGATCGAAGGGCAGAAACATTTCACGGTCACCCAATTCGTTCAAACGGGAGCCGAGCTGAAACGGGTGGTTCACAAGGCGATCCGGATCGTCGCCTTGGATGCGTTTCACGATCTGGCCGTGCTGCAGATCGAGGATGAACACGACGCCCCTTTCCCGAAAGTGGTTCTGGGGCTGGAAGAACCGGTTTACGGAGAACGCGTATTCGTGATCGGCAATCCGGCCGGCCTGGAGCGGACGGTTACGGAAGGTATTCTGAGCCATGCGGGGCGGCTTTTTGAGGGCAGCCTCTATCTGCAGATCGACGCCTCGGTCAATCCGGGCAATTCCGGCGGGCCGCTTTTCAACGGTCATGGCCAGGTGATCGGTGTCGTCAACATGGGAAGCCGGATTATGCAGGGGCTCAATTTTGCGATTCCGGTCCGGCATGTAACCTTTCTGCTCGATCATATCGAGGCCTATGCCTACGACAAGAGCAATTCCGAATCGGGGTTCGTCTATGTGTCGGCACCCCCTAATCCAAGCAAGCAACCTAAAGAGGGGAAAGATGACTAACCGCCGAAATCAGTGCTGCATCGCCGTACTCTGGTCTTTTTTGATCGTGGTGGCCTTTTTTCTGCCCGGCTGTGAACGGGCTCAAGACCAGGCGCAAATCCCGAAAATGGATCGGCTGGATCTGGTGGCGGACGCGGACATGATCGTTCGCTGCTCCGACACGTCCGCCCTGTTTGCCGCGATTGAGCAGTCGCCGATCGGCCGGTTCTGGAAAAGCCCGGAGATGGCGGCTGTTCACAACGGCCAAAGCCTCGAAGAAGAGATTCGACGTTTCATGATCCAGGAGGGTGACAGTGAAAATGCGGCTCAAATAACGGACATTTACATGGAACAGGCCAAGATGATCGACGGCGAGTTCATTCTGGGGCTGGATTTCGTGAATTTCGACGGAGAGCCTGCCGTTACCATCGTGGCTGCCATGCGCGAGGAGGACTACCAGCGCAGCCTCGAGATGGATGAGCTCCTGTTTGAGTTGGAAGATGTCGAAACCATCAAAGCCAGCGAGGATTTCCGCGATACACGGATCTACACCTACATGCGAAAAGAAGAAACCGGGGATCGCTTCTTCTATCAGGCCTTCCACGGGGGCACGCTGGTGGCGTCGGAGGACCGCACCTGGCTGGAACGCGCGTTGATCCGGTTGATGGAAACCCCGGCCCGCGAACCCGAGGGCGATCCCGTTCTGGCCATCACCGGGAAAGCGCAGATGCTTGACCGGTTGCAGACCCTGCTGGCCGAGCACGCCGCCGAAAACAATGCGCCCGTCGATATGCCGATGGTGATCAAAAGCCTGGGGATCGACACCCTGGGGGATGTGGCTCTGAACCTTTGCATGAAAGAAGATCGTCTGGATCTCGCCTTTCATGTTGCCCGGCGCGGCGAATGGAACCGCGGCCTGATGGTGCTGATCCCCGCCGAGCCGGCACCGGTTGATTTCAGGTTGGCCCATGTGCCGCCGGATGTGGCCAGCTACCAGGTCACCCGGTTGGACTTGAACGCCCTGTGGACGCAGATACCGGAAATCCTGCGACAGATATCGCCCGAGTTTCAAATGCAGTTCAGCATGGGTGTCAATGCCGTGGGCGGCATGATGAATATCAACGTCAACGACGACATTTTCAACAATCTGGACCGGCTGGCCTTTTCCTATGCCCGTCTCGGTGACAATGGCCAGGAGCTTGTCTACGGGCTAAAGATCAAAGACGCCGCCGCCATGGAGCGCACCCTGCGCAAGCTGTTTGCCGAGAATTCTCCCGTTGTGGCCCAGCTGGGCCAGTTTTATCGCGAAACCGATATCCAGGGGCATATCGTTCACGTCCTGCAGTTTCCGAACCCTTCCGGCAATGACGACCCGATGGCGTTCAATGAAATCGGCCTGACGGTGGTGGATCGTGCCCTGGTCATCGGCCAGGGGGATCTTCTGGTGGCGTATGTCCAGGCCGCGCTTGACAACCAGGGGGTGCCGGACTTCTATGAGAGCGGCCCGTTCAGGGAAATGGCGGCCCGGGTGCCGGCCGGTGCCTGCAGCTATGGTCTGAGCGACCTGTCGGCCTACGCCCGTTTTTTTATGGACGAAGTCCGGAAAACGGCCGAAGCGGTGGAAGCGGCCAGGGCCACATCGGCTGGCGCGGACGAAGATTTCAATGCCGCAATGGCTCCGCTGGCCGATATCTTCGAGGGCATCGATGTGTCGCAACTGCCCTCCGCCGAGGTGATCGCCGGCTATTTCGGGAACAGCGACGGGTACAGTGTCATCGATGCCGCCGGCTTCAAGTCCATCGTGACGGTCTATTATCCGGCGCCCTGATCCGTTTAGCGCCCTTTCCTGCTCGAGAGGAAAACGATTCATGCGAAAAAATACGGTTGCGGCCATGGTCTGCCTGATGCTGTTGGTCGTTGCGATCCGTCCGGCCATGACCGCCCAAGATGACGCGGCGCAGCGCGCTTTCGGTTTTGGCGATCGCGAAATCTACGAGTTCAAGAAGAATACCTCACGGCTGTTTTTTTACGACATCGATCGCGACGGGCGGGATGACATCCTTTTTCTGAACAACCGCATGTCCCGTATCGAGGTGCTGATCCGAAAGGCCCCGCCGGCCGACGAGGCCTGGAAAGGCCTGCCGGCATTGGAAGACGCCTTTGCGTCGGCCGGGTTCCTGCTGGATCAGAAAACAACCCACTTGCAGGTGGGGGATCTCAATGGCGACCAGCGCCCGGATATTCTTACGGCCGGGACCCAGCGCGGCCTCCGGATCTACTTTCAGAACAGCGACGGTCGGTTTGAAAATGCCGTTTCGCCGGCGGTCAAAAGAACGGACCAGATCATTCATGTCGAAACAGCCGATTTCGACAATGACGGTGGCGTGGACATTCTGGTCTGCCGCCGTAAGAACGCCGAGCTTTTGTATAACGATCAGCACGGAAGGTTCCGGCGGCGCTTGGCCCTGGATTTCACCGCGCCGGATTGCGAAGGGGTGATGATCGGCGATTTTAACGGCGACGCACGCCAGGACATCCTCTTGCGATTCCCGGAGGAACAGCTGCCGCTGCGCCTGTTCCTCGGGCGACCTGAAGGCGGGTTCGGGTGGGAGCATCCGCTGGACACGCCGCCACTGAAAGCGCTGCAACGCATCGCGCTGATCGACCAGAAAGCTGACCAACTGCTGGCCATCCTCCAGAATGCCGTGAATATCCGTCACTACGAATTGATGCAGGACGCGCCCGGGGATATCTGGGAGGCCCCGATCCTGACATCTTCCCGTCTGGTGGCCAAGGGTGTCGGTGGTAAACTCCCCATGTCCTGGGCCATGGTCGACGTTGACCGCGACGGCCACCTTGACTATTGCGTCAGTGCGCCGGAGCTTTCACGAATTATGGTGCATGCCGGCGGGGACGACGGGCTGAATCCCGTGCCCCGGGAAATCAGCTCCCTGCGCCGCATTCAAACCCTGGGCAGCGACAGCCGACAAGATATTTATGTGTTCAGCCCCGAAGAGAACGCGGTGGCCTGTCATCCCTCAGGTGCCTATGCGGCATTTCCGACCTTTGTCGACCTGGAGGGCCGCCCGCTGGTGATGGATGTTTCCCCGTGGCAAGCGGGGTTTTTCAGTATCGTGGAACGCAAGCGGGACCGTCTTTATTTCTGCTGGGCGGACCGGGACGGCGAAAAGCGCTCCGTGCCCATCGACATTCCGGCTGACCAGCCGCCCGATGCCATGCGCGTTTTTCCCGTATCCCAGGGGCGCTGGGGTGTCGTTCTGTTTTCACCCCTGAAGAAACCGGCCATGCACTTGTGGAACGGCCGCAAATTGGAACCGGTTACCAAAAAGCAGTTGCGGGCGCTGGGGGCTGGCCTGACCACGGACGACATCAGTGTGGTGGGTACGGCGTCCAACCCGGCGGTCATTATCAGCGAGGGACAGGCGTCGCGCCTCTATCGCTTCAACGGCAAGCAGTTCGAGATTGCAAGGCAATTCAGTTTGCCGGACGAGAACGCGGTTTTGAAGTTCGGCGTAAGCGCCAAGGGGCCGGACCAGTCGCCGGGATATCTGTTTTACAACAAAAGCGGCAATGAACTCTGCTGGTTCCCGGAAGACGAAACCCACGAATCGTTGTCGGTGGCGTTGACGGACACCTTCCCGGGGCTGAGCGGGATCGTGCCTCTCGAGACCCGGAAGGGACAGGCGCTCCTGCTGCCAGGGGATGCTGAAACCCGTTGGGTTCGGGCCGGGGCCGAAGCTTACATCCTGAAGACCCTCAGCGGCTATACCAGCCGTGCGGACGATCCTAAGCTTTGGGATCTCTATCCACTGATGCTTGGCACGCCCCCGCGGCCCATGGCGGCCGCTCTGGATGCCAAAAATGCTTCCATCGAATTGATTTCCGTCCAGGACGGCAAGCTGACGGAAGAAGTCAGCTTCAAGGTTTTCCAGGGGGCTCAGTTCAACAATGATGAGGAGCGCTGGTATTACGAACCCCGGGAGGTGGCTTCCGGCGATTTGAATGCCGACGGCCTGATGGATCTGGGTTTCCTGGTGCACGACAAGCTGGTGATCCACCTGGGAGAATAGGCGCCGCTATGCCGAATATGGCCGAAGGGTTTTATTCCATGCGACGCTTGAACAGCCAGGTGGCAGCGGTCAGGGTTGCCACGGCGATGGCCACCATGGGGAGGGTGTTGGCCAGCACATCGGCCGGCGGCATGTCCTTGAGGAAGATGCCGCGTACAATGATCATGAACCAGCGCAGGGGGTTGACCAGGGTGACCTCCTGCAGCCAGGGAGGCATGTTCTCGATGGGGGTGGCGAAGCCGGAAAGGATTACAGCCGGAGGCATGAAGACGAAGGCTCCCAGGATGGCCTGCTGCTGGGTCATGGAAAGGCTGCTGATGAAGAGGCCGATGCCGACAATCGACAACAGGAAAACCACCAGGGCACCGTAGAGCAGCGCCAGAGACCCCTGAAACGGGATCCGGAAGACGAAGATCGCAATGGCCAGCAGCAGGGAGGCCGAGCACAGGGCCAGGAAGAGGGCCGGGAGCGCCTTGCCCACCAGTATTTCAATGGGCCGCAGGGGGGAGACCAAGAGCTGTTCGAAGGTGCCCATCTCGCGCTCGCGGGCCACGGACAGGGCCGTGAGGATGAGGCTGATGATCGTCGACAGGATGCAGATCAGGCTTGGCACCGTAAACCACATGAATTCGAGATTGGGGTTGAACCAGTGGCGTGTCAGCAGGACGGCCGGGCGACGACCGACGTCCGGGTTCCGGTCCATCAGGAATCCGTCCAGAATGCGCTGGGCGTAGCCCTGGACGATCTGGGCCGTGTTGGTCTTGCGGCCGTCCAGCAGCAATTGGACCGGGGCGGTTTCTCCGGATTCCATGCGGCGTGAAAAATCGGCGGGCACCACGAGGACGGCCAGGGCCTGCTGCTCATCCAATACGGGTTGGATCTCGGCCTGGCCTTTGAGCGTCAAGATGCGCGAGAAGGTTTTGGCATTCTGGAATCGTTGCACCAGTTCGACGCCAGCCCGGCCGGCGTCGAGATTCAAAACGCCCAGATGAATGTTTTTGGCCTCCATTGTCATGGCAAAGGAAAACACGAAAATCTGGATGATGGGCGGAACGATCAGCACGGTACGCGACTTGGGATCCCGCAGAATGTTGAGCAGTTCCTTGATGATCAGGGCTCGCAGGCGCGTCAGCATAGGGGGTTACTCCAGCCGATTGGGGGTCTTTTTGAGGGTCAGGGCAAACAGGAGACCCGCCAGCCCTATGAGGATCAGCACGTTGGGCCCCATGAGCGACCAGACATCACCCGTCAGAAAAAGGGTCTGCAGGTCGGTCACGAAATAGCGGGCCGGGATGATTTGGGCCAGCTGCCGGATAATCCAGGGCATTGAAGCAATCTCGAAGACGAACCCGGAAAGGATGAAGGCCGGTAAAAAGGCGCTCACCAGGGCCGCCTGGGAGGCCAGGAATTGATTGCGGGTGACGGTGGAAATGAGAAACCCCTGCCCCAGGGCAGCCAGGAGAAAGGCCGCCGAGGCGATGGCCAGGGCCGGAAGGGACCCCCGGAAGGGGATGCCGTAGAGGAAAAAGGCCACGGCCGTGCAGACCGCCATGGAGGCCATGCCGAGGACGAAATAGGGCACCAGCTTGCCGAAGACGATCTCCAGAGCGCTTAGCGGCGTTGCCAGCAGCGCCTCCATAGTGCCGCGCTCCCACTCCCGGGCCACCACGAGGGCCGTGAGCAGGGTGCCGATGATGGCCATGATGATGGCCAGGGAGCCGGGAACCAGCGAATTGCGGCTGTCGAGTTCGGAGTTGTAGAAAAACCGGGCCACCAGGTTCACGGCCGGCGCAATATCCCTTCCCGCCAGGCGTGCTTCCTGGATCAGCCAGGTGGCCAGGGTCCCCTCGGCATAGTTGGCCACGTAGTTGGCCGTGTTGGTCTCGCTGCCGTCGGTGACCACCTGGATCCGGGCCGTGACGCCCGGTGTGAGGAGGTCGCGGGTGAAATTCTGGGGAATAATCACCATCCCCCGCAGGCGGCCGCTGACCAGGTCGGGCTCCAGGGCGCGCCGTGCGAGGGCCGTGCGAACGTCGAAAAACGGAGTGGCCTGGAAGGCGGCGGCCAGGCGGCGCGCCTCCGGGCTGGTATCCTCCAGAACCACCCCCAGGCGCACCTGACGGGCATCCAGGGAAACGCCGTAGCCAAAGAGAAATAGCAGGATCAGCGGCAGCACAAAGGCGATCAGGATGCTGCTCGGATCGCGCACGACCTGGAGGCTCTCCTTGATGATCAGGGCTTTCAGCCGCCGGGCCCGCCCCGCTTTGAAATGGGTTTTCTGGGCTGTCATAACATGCCGTTCTCCCGTTCTTCCGACTGCTCGATCAGCGCGATAAATGCGTCTTCCAGGGTGGGGTCGGGGTTCGCCGGCGTGCGGGTATCCGCCTTCAGGTGGTCCGGCGAGCCTTCGGCGATTTTACGACCACGGTAAATCAGGCCGATCCGGTCGCAGTATTCGGCCTCATCCATGAAATGGGTGGTGACCAGCACGGTAACGCCTTTTTCCACGAGCCCGTTGATGTGGTTCCAGAACTCCCGTCGCGTGATGGGGTCCACCCCCGAGGTGGGTTCGTCCAGGAAGAGCACGTCTGGCTGGTGCATCGCAGCGCAAGCCAGGGCCAGGCGTTGCTTGAAGCCAAGGGGCAGGTCAGCTGCGGACCTTCCCAGGAAGGGCTGCAGATCGAAGACATCCACCATGGCGGCCACGGCTTTCGCCTGGTCCCCTCCGCGCAGGCCGTAGACGCCGGAGAAGAAAAGCAGATTCTGCCGCACAGTGAGATCGCCGTAGAGGGAGAATTTCTGAGCCATGTAGCCCAGGCGGGCGCGGGCTTGGGCCGCGGCCCGTCCCAGGTGCAGCCCGGCCACGAATCCTTGGCCGGAGGTGGGTTTAAGAAGGCCGCACATCATCTTGAAGGTGGTGCTCTTGCCGGCCCCGTTGGGTCCCAGTAGGCCGAAGATCTCCCCGCGGCGGATGGCGAAACTGTTGTCCTCCACGGCCGTGAAGGTGCCGAAGCGTTTGGTCAGGCCCCGGGCTTCCACGATGGGGCGGTCGCTCTCCGGCCGGATGGACGTTTCCCCGGCCAGCGCCGAGCGGCCGCCCGGCCCCCCGCCCAAGAGGTCGATGAAGGCATCCTCGAAGCGCGGCGCCACCGACACAACCTCCGCCCGGGGTCCCCCGCCGAGGGTTGCGGGGTCGGGAAACTCGGCCGATTCGGCCAGGACCAGCCGCAGGGACGCACCCTGCACCACGCCGTCGCGGATCTCGGGGTGCTCCAGGATGTCCGCCAGCAGGCGCCGCCGGTTGGACTCCGGCACCCCTCTGAGCTGAACGACCCGCCCGTCCATGCGGTTGGTCAGGTTTTCCGGTTTGCCGTTGAACAGAAGGTGGCCTTCGCTGAGCAGGAGTACATGGTCGCATTGCTCGGCCTCGTCCAGGTAGGCCGTGCTCCAGACAATGGTCGTGTTCTCATCCAGCATCTCCCGCACCATACGCCACAGCTCCCGGCGACTGATGGGGTCGACCCCCACGCTGGGCTCGTCCAGCAGGAGCAGGCGGGGCTTCTTCACCATCGCGCAGGCCAGCCCGAGCTTTTGCTTCATGCCGCCGGAGAGCTGCCGGGCCAGCCGCTTTTGAAATGGTGTCAGACCGGTGAAGGCCAGCAGCCGCTCGAAGGTATGTCCCCGCTCCGGCCCGGTGACGTTGCGCAAGTCGGCATAGAGCCGCAGGTTTTCGATGACCGAAAGATCCTCGTAAAGCCCGAAGCGCTGGGGCATGTAGCCGATGACGGCGTGCAGGGCCTGGGTGTCGCGGACCGTGTCCCAATCGTCGAAGGTCACGTGGCCTTCGGTGGGGACCAGGAGGCCGGCCATGATGCGCATGAGGGTGGTCTTGCCGGCGCCGTCGGGGCCCACCAGGCCGGTGATGCGCCCCGGATGCAGTTCGGCTTCAATGGCGTCCAGGGCAGGTTGGGGGGCGCCTTCGAAGCGTTTGGTCATGTGGTGAATGGTCAGCATATGGCGTACGTTTGATTCGATCGATTTATGCGGCGCGTGAATTCGTTTTTTAGGCTGTCATGCCGGACTTGATCCGGCATCCAGTGCTATTTGGAGACCCGATTTTCTCCATATCCATACCAATAACGGGTCATTTTTCTTCAAACCGTTCTTGTTTCGAGCCTTTCACTTGAACCCCTGAATCCTTGGATCCTGGATGCCTTTGTCTAACGATTCTCTCCCCCCTCAGGAGCCGGACCCCTCTCCCCGTTTTGGCGGCGGCTTGCTGGTGTCCAGCTTTACGGTCACGGGCATGCCCTGGCGCAGGCCTTCGTCCGGGTTTGCGGCGATCACCCGCAGGCGGAATACCAGGTCGGTACGCAGTCGCGGGGTTTCCACGTTCTTGGGGGTGAACTCGGCTTCCGGTGAGATGAAGCCCACCTGTCCCTGGTAGGGGCGGTCGGGGCGGCTGTCGGTCAGGATATCGGCCGGCATGCCTGGCCAGATCTTTCCCAGGTCGGGTTCGGGCACATAGGCCCGGACCCAGACCGGATCGTTCAGCGACAGGGTGGCCACAGTCTGGCCGGCCGCCACGATGGCGCCCGGTTCCGACACGCGCGTGAGAAGCACCCCGTCGGCCGGCGCGTGCACTAGGGTGTCGGACAGGCGAATCCGGGCCTGTTCCAGGCGGGCCTCGGCTTCAGCGAGCTGGGACCGGCCGGCGGCAATATCTTCCTCCCGGAACCCTTCTCGGGCGAGGGCCAACGTCTCCCTTGCGCTGGTCAATCGGGCACGGGCCGCATCGCGGCGGGCCAGGATGTCATCGAAGGCCTGTTTGGAGATGGCGTTTTCCTTCACCAGGACGCTGCTGCGCCGGTAATCCTGTTCCAGTGCGAGCAACGAGGCCTCGGTTTCAGTCACCTGGGCCCGGGCCTGCCGGATCTCCTGGGGGCGAGTGCCGTTTTCCAGGCGGGTCAATTCGGCGGCGGCCTTATCCCGGGCGGCCGCGGCCAGGGTCACCTCATTTTCATAGGGAACCCGGTCCAGGGCGGCCACCTGCTCGCCCCGGCGAACCGCATCGCCCTCCTCGAAAGCGACCTGTGCGATCCGTCCCCCGACCCGAAACCCCAGGTCGACCTTGCGGATATCGACATTGCCATAGAGGGTCAGCACGTCACCGCCATTCACGCTGCGTTGCTGCTGCCAGTAGCGATAGCCGAAGATGCCGGCCGCCACAAGGGCCACTAGCCCCAGTAAAAGCACCTTTTTTTTCATGGTCAAAAACTCCTGGTCACGCCTGCCGGTTTCGTAAAAAGTTCGATATCGGCGTTACGCTTCATCCCTCGTCATTGCGGTGTGCCCTTAGTACGCCTCACTCCTCGGGATTCGCAAGCCTTGATCTCGAACGTTTTACGAAACCGTCTGAAGCATGCCGTTTTACGAGTCCATCAAGCCTGACGAGCCGCCATGAAATCGAGGGCCGCCATGGCCCTGGAAACCACGAGTTCCTGGATTTCTGCGATTTCGTCAGCGGTGTAGCCTGCCATCCCGATCCGCCGAACCACGGTGGCCATTCCGGCCCGGAATACCATGACCTGGCCCATGAGAAGAATGGCCTGCAGGCTGCATTGCCGGGGGTCGGTTTCGCCGGTGATCGTGGCGATCAATGTTGAAAAGGCCGACAGCATGCGCTCCATGACCTTGGGGTAGATCAGGTCGAAGGCGGCTGTGGGCGCCATCTGCTCGCGCAGGATAATCTGTGAAAAGCGCATGGTGCCCGGGTCGCCGCACATTACGGTCACCATGGTGGACAACCCTTGCTGCAGCAAGGTGCGGGCCGTTTCGGGCGCGAATCCTTTTGCGGTCTCTGTTTGAAGCCGCTCCAGAAAAGGTGTCAAATGGGCCGCGAGGACGTCGGCGATATGTCCGACCGTGGCATTGTAGAGGCCTTCCTTGCTGCGGAAGTAATAGGGAATCGCCGAGAGGTTGACCTGGGCCTTGTCCGCCAGCATCCGGGTGGTGGTGGCACTGAAACCGTATTCCGCAAAAATTTCGATACCGGCCTGGATCAGGCGCTCACGGGCATCCGCTGGAGTCTTCGGGTCCGTCATGCTGGTGTCCTTCCGTTCGATTTTGACACAATTTAATTCATACGATTGTATAAGTCAACCGTATGAATTAAATTGTGCCAAAAGCGGTGGCGAATCGTGTCCTTTTTTACAAGGGGAATCTTTACATGCAGGGGGGTGGGTGATATGAGCATTATCTTGTTATCGGATCGATGCCGTGTCGAACCTGATTGCGGATAAGGCTCCGTCGACTGTTTAAAAGGGATCGAATACCGTCAGTGACAAACAGCCGGGGGGTAGGCTTCAACCGGCTGAGATGTCCATTTTGAGAAATCATTTCGCGTTCAGCACCCTATCATTTTTATCCAACCAAGGAGGAGCAGGATGGCAACATTACCGGAAAACGTGAGCAAAGCCTGGGAAGACCGGGAGGGCCCGATCGTTTTAGCGACGGTCAATGGGGACGGCATTCCCAATGCCATATACGCCACATGTGTGTCGAAATTCAACGAAAGCACCATCGTCATCGCGAACAATTATTTTTCCAAAACCCTCGAAAACATCCAAGCCGGCAGTAAAGGAACGATCCTTTTTCTGACCAAAGAAGGCAAGTCTTTCCAGATCAAAGGTCGTATCGTGTACCATACCGAAGGCGAAATCTACGACGATATGAAAAAATGGAATCCGCAAAAGCATCCCGGTCATGCGGCCGCAGCCTTGAACGTGGAGGAGGTCTATTCGGGTGCCGAGAAACTGGCCTGAAACGCCGCATTAATTCTTTCGGCATCCCTGTAAATATGATACCAGATATCATTATGCCGACGGCGGACGCTGTCCGGCGCCACAATTCAAGTCCATAGGCGGTCATTCTATTCAC
Organism: Deltaproteobacteria bacterium; assembly: GCA_020444045.1. Taxonomy (GTDB): domain Bacteria; phylum Desulfobacterota; class Desulfobacteria; order Desulfobacterales; family UBA5852; genus JABZFP01. Next base: position 196,471 of record JAHLLS010000002.1, on the reverse strand, counting down.
TATTTTCGAACTGTAAGATAATTGCGGATCATCCTTAAGCTGATTTAGGCAAAGCACCCGCAGTTTACGGCCCATGAGAACGAAAGGCCGTAAGCTGCGGGTTTTTTATGGTCGAAAGCCAACCCGCTGCGCAGGCAAAGGCGTTGTGTCGCCGTCTGCAAACGGCATCGGAAAATGATCTTGGCCTTCCAGCTGCTCGTCGTCGGGGGCTTCGAGGTCATTTCCCGGCTTGACTTGGGAAACCAAACCGCTTTATGTCGTTGTTGGCCGATACGAATCGCGCCCTCGGCAGCCATTCACCCCTCGTCTCGCCGCATCGGCCGGTTGATTCGCACGGGTTCATGGGCGCCATAGGGATAAATTCAACCTGGGATAAAAATAGGGACCGTATATCCGTTAACCGTTACGCAAAGGAGGTTGGTAAATGACCACGGAAAAAGCTACGAAAAAAAAGCCTCTCTGGTTGTTGATCGAAGAGGAATTCCTGGCGCTCGAGCCACAGGACATCTCCGGGGGAAGCCCGGAGGCAACGCTGCAGCGCATTGCAGGCAATCTGGACGGCAAGGGCTACAATGTGTCCAAGCACGGCGGCCATATGGTTCAACTGAGGTTTGCCGCGGAGGACATGCGCAAGGTCGGCAGGCCCCTGATGAAGGATTTCAACGATGCCATCGGGGCCTTTGCCCTGGATGACGTGATGGATGCCTATGCCGCAAGCGACAAGCTGATCACCGATGTCGGCGCGACCTGGCCCAAACTCAAACAAGCCGAATGCCGGCCGGTGGTGATCGGCTTTGTCGAACAGCGCAAGCTCGATCTGCTGATTGACAAAGCCAAAAGCATGTCTGGGGATGACGGTATCGAGCTGCTGATCAACGAAAGCGTTGCCTCCGAGGTGATCACCAGCGGTCTGGAGATTACCGAAGAGAAGCTCAAAGAGGTGAACACCGCCATGGAAAAACGGCGGGCCGAGCGGCAACGGGTCTTGACCCTGCTCGAGAAGGTCAAGGACAAGTCCGACGCAGAAAAAGTGCGGTACCTTTTTGACAACAACGTCGCCGAACCCCTGGTTATCGAACTGGCAGGGGTCGACCAGGGTGCCATCGCTGATGCCAAAAAGGCCATGGAAGCGGAACTAGCGGAAAAGCAGCGGCTGGCCGAGGAAGAGGCCGCCCGCAAAAAGGCCGAGGCCGAAGGACCTTCGCTGGACGCCATGTCGCCGGATGAGATGCTCGGACATATCGAAGCCATTCGCGAAATTATGGAATTCAGCGACCAGGAAAAGGAAATCCGTACCATGTGCGAGCAGAGCGCCATTCCCAAGGCCCTGGTTGACATTGCGGTCTCCGATCCGGCCAAGCTGGATGAGCTAGAAAAAGAAGCGGGGGGATGAGGAAGGCTGTAAGATAAAGAGTTCAAGGGTCCGATTATTCGAGGGGTCAAGGGGGGGCGAAAACCTTGACCCCAAACCCCAAATCATGACCCTTTAGGCTTCAATCTTGACGGTTTCGGCAGCGCATTTGTTCTCGCCTTGAGACAATCTAACTCCGCGAGGCTTCCCCATGCTTGACCAGGCCATCGTGTTCGCCACCCTGTTCGCGGCTCTGGTGCTGTTTGTCTGGGGGCGGCCGCGTTACGACATCGTGGCCGTCCTCTCTTTACTTGCGGTGGTGGTGGCCGGCATCGTACCGGCCAAGGACGCCTTCAACGGCATGGGCCACCCGGCCGTCATCACCGTGGCCGCGGTGCTGGTCATCAGCCGGGGGCTCACCAACGCCGGCATCGTTACTCTCCTGGCGTCCTGGCTGGAGCGCTTCGGCACCAACGTCTACCTCCAGATCGGGTCCTTGGTGGCCCTGGTGACCGTGGCCTCGGGACTCATGAACAACGTGGGCGCCCTGGCGCTCACCATGCCCCTGGCCATCGGCATGGCCAACCGGGCCGGCCGTTCGCCGTCCTACTACCTCATCCCCATCGCCTTCGGCTCCCTCCTGGGGGGCACCACCACGCTCATCGGCACTCCGCCCAACCTGATCATCTCCGGTTTTCGGGAACAGATGATGGGCCAAGGCTTCGCCATGTTCGATTTCCTGCCGGTGGGCGGCCTGACGGCCCTGGTCGGGGTGGTGTTTCTGAGCGTCATCGGCTGGAAGTTCATCCCGGTGCGCGAGGGGCAGGCCTCTCCCGACAATCTCTTCCACATCGAGGACTACCTGGTGGAAGTGCGGGTGCCCGAGGAATCGCCGTCTGTCGGCCACCCCATCGACACCGTGCAGGCCTTCCACGAAACCGACACCATTTACGTGGGCCTCTCCCGGGGCGGCAAGGGTCCGATTCATCTGCCGGCCTCCCACGAGGAGTTGCGGGCCGGGGACGTGCTCTTGATCGAGGCGGACAAGGAAACCCTGGAAACCTTTTTGCAAAAAACCGAATTCAAGTTGGCCGGCTCCAAGGATTTCTCTTCCGAGGTGGTGGCCCGGGTGCAGCACCCGGAAGAACAGCCCGTCGAACCCAAAATGTCCGAACGCGCCCACATGGACATCCAGGAAGTGGTGGTGCGCTCCAATTCGCGCCTGGCCGGGCGCAGTGTGCGTGAGGTCAACCTGCGGAGCCGCTTCGGCGTGAACCTGCTGGCCGCGGCCCGCCAGGGGGAGCGCGTGCTGGCGTTGCTCAAGGACGTGCGCTTCAAGCCCGGCGACATCCTCCTGGTCCAGGGGGATGCCGACACCATGACCGACGCCATGGTTCGCCTGGGGTGCGTGCCCCTGTTCCCGCGGCCGGTCAGCCTTGGCGCCCCGCGCGGGGCCTTCCTGGCCGGCGCGATTTTTCTGGTCGCCATCCTGCTCACCAGCCTGGAGCTGCTTCCGGTGCAGATCGCCCTCACCATGGCGGCCCTGGCCATGATCCTTACCCGCATCATCCCCATCCGGGAGATCTACACCAGCGTGGAGTGGCCGGTCATCGTGCTCCTGGGGGCCATGATGCCTTTGGGGGAGGCCCTGGAAGCCACCGGGGGGGCGGCCACCGTGGCCCAGGCCATGCTCACGGTGGGCGCGGGCCTGCCGAGCGCGGTCACCCTGGGATTGCTCTTCGTGGTCACCATGATCCTCTCCAACATCATCAACAACGCGGCCGCCGCAGTCCTGATGGCCCCCATCGCCATCGGCATCGCCAAAACCCTGGCCGTTTCAGCCGACCCCTTTCTCATGGCCACCTGCCTCGCCTGCTCCTCGCCCTTCCTCACCCCCATCGGGCACCAGTCCTGCACCCTGGTCATGGGCCCCGGAGGCTACCGTTTCGGGGACTACTGGCGCCTCGGGCTACCCCTGAGCATCCTGGTACTGGTGGTGGCGATTCCGCTGGTGCTGGTATTCTGGCCTTTATGATTCGACTGCTGGATGAAGCTGTGAGGGCCCAGGAATTTTCCGATATCCGGAGGTTTATTCTCCGGGTGGCGCGGCATCAGCATGATCGCCTCTTCGGGGCAGTGGCTTGAGCACAGGCCGCAGGCGCATGCATTGCTGGCTATCCACTACGGCAAAGGTGTCGGCATTTTGCGTGATGGCGGATTTGTCCAGCAGCAGGCAACCGTCCTTTGGGGATAGAAAAAGCCGGGTTTCTATCTGACGACACAGGGCCTTGCTCCGTTTCGATTAGGACCGTCGTCTGCCGCGCCGATGAGAAAGATAAGGCGGTCGTCATGGGGCGCTATCGCCATGGGAGCCCTCCAACAGATAGGCTCTCATATTTTAAACGCATCAGGGGCGGCTTTCTCCTCTAAACCTCTATAGACAAAATTTGATTTTCAGAAAGCGACGACCTCGAAAGGCAGAGCAGGCCACGTTTGACAAAAATGCTTTCATCCTTACCACTTCGAAGAAGTATAAACGGTCGAATTTGATCTTCTCTACCGGTATGTTCGAGGTTGCTATGGCCATCTGGTCAGCGAAATTGTTGTCGATTTTATTCATACTTTTTGGCCTTGCCATGGGGGGGTGCCAGTTTCACCGTATAGACCTGCCGCCGAAACCGTTGAAGAGCGCGGGATCTTCCTTCAGTGATTCTTCGACGGTTCAAACACCGTCCGTGCATGCCTGGTGGACGGATTTTGGGGATGCTAAACTGGATGATCTCATCCAAAGGTCTTTGGACGGCAACCTGGATGTGCTGCGGGCTGTTGCGCGGCTCGATCAGGCTGCGGCATTAACCCGGCAGGCGGAGGCGCTTCGTTTGCCCCTGGTGGATATCGAGACCCGCGCTGAAAAAGAGTGGATCGATGGCGATTCGCAGAAGCGCAATCTCAGAGCCGGGGGGGCTCTCTCATGGGAGATTGACGTTTTCAACCGTATCGGATTTGCTGCGCTGGCCCGTCAGAGCGAGCAGATGGCACGCGCGGAGGATTTAGAGGCCGTGCGACTCAGTCTTTCCGCCGAAGTGGCCGGGGCCTATTATGATGCGATCTCCCAGCGGCGTCAGTTGTCCCTTCTGCAGCGGCAGATCGACGTCGACCGGAACCTGCTGGAGTTGACGGAGTTGCGTTTCAGCGGCGGCCTGTCGGCATCCGTAGATGTCTTGCAGCAGAGCAGTCAACTTGCCGAAACCGAAAGTCTTGTGCCGCCTACCGAAGCGGCACTGCGGCTGTCTGAAAACCGTCTGGACGTACTGCTTGGAGAGGCTCCCGACGCCCGGAATCGCGTGGACGACGAAGACGCTTTTGCCAACATCGAAGATCTGCCGTTTTTAGGTGTGCCCTCCGATCTGCTGCTCAACCGCCCGGACTTGCGTGCCCTGCAAGCTGAACTTGTGGCCGCGGACGCAGACATCGGCCGGGCCATTGCCGAACGTTTGCCGAGAATTACCCTGGAAGGGGCCTATTATTACGAGAATGGGCCGGTTTTTACCGGACCGGCCGCCTTTTTGCTGGGCTCCCTAGTACAACCGCTGCTGGACTGGGGGGCCCGCAAGGCGGAGGTCGAACGTAACCGGGCACTGTATGTGGAGCGCCTGGCGACCTTTTCGCAAGCCTATCTGGAAGCCATCGAGGAGGTTGAAAACGCCCTTTACCAGGAGCGCCAACAAAGAGTGTTTCTAAGCCGACTGGAAGATCGTCGTCGCATTCTGGCCCAAACGGTTGAGGAGACGCGGGACCGCTACACGAGTGGTCTGACAGACTTTCTGCCGGTTCTCAATGCCGTCCAGGAACTTCAACGGCTCGAGCGCGTCATTCTGCGGCAGATACGTGACTTGATCGGGTTCCGCATTCGACTACACCGGGCTCTTGGGGGAGCCGTCGCGACGTCTTGAGGAGGAATAAAACGATGTGCCTTGGATTCAATTTGCGACGTCATCTGCTGGGCATGCTGGTGGGGGCATCGGCCATGCTGTGGCTTTCGCCCGCTGCCGGTCAGCAGGCGGTGCCTGTCATCATCACGGAAGTGCAGCGCGATCACTTTGTCGATCGCGTGGAAGCCCTCGGCACCCTGCGCGCCAACGAATCCGTCGATCTGACCGCCACGGTTTCCGAAACGGTGACCGTCATTCACTTCGAAGACGGTCAGCGGGTCGCGGAAGGAGACATTCTGGTGGAGATGACGAACCAGGAAGAACACGCCCTGCTCGAGGAAGCCCTATCCACTGCGGCCGAAGCCAAGAAACAGTATGATCGTGTGCGCCCCCTGGCTAAGCGGGGTGCGGCTTCCACATCCCTGCTCGACCAGCGGCGGCGGGAATACGAGACCGCCCAGGCGCGCCTCCGCGCCATCGAATCCCGTCTTTCAGACCGCCTGATCCTGGCACCGTTTGCCGGGGTGGTGGGCTTGCGCAACATCAGCGTCGGGACCTTTATCGAGCCGGGGGACGTCATCACCACCCTGGACGACGACAGTTTGATGAAACTTGATTTTACGGTGCCGGCGATTCATCTGGCGACCCTGGTGCCGGGGCTGCGCATCGAAGCGCGATCCGTCGCCTTTGCCGATCAGCCCTTCGAAGGCAGGCTTTCAGGTGTCAATAGCCGTATCGATCCCGTCACACGATCGATTGCCGTCCGCGCCATTCTCCCCAACCCGGAGCGGTTGCTGAAGCCGGGCCTGCTGATGACCGTTGAAATGCTGAAAAATCCCCGGGACGTTCTGGTGATTCCCGAAGAGGCCTTGATCCTGATCGGCCAGCGGCACGACGTCTTCGTCGTGGAACCATCCGCCGCCCCCCCGATCGCTCATCGTCGCCAAGTGACCATTGGCGCTCGCCGGCCGGGTGAAGTGGAAATCAAAGAGGGCCTCGAGGCCGGCGAATTTGTCGTGATCCACGGGGCGCTCCGCATCCGGCCGGACCAGCCGGTGGCGATAACGGCTGTGGCCACGGGCGACGAAGCCCTCGATGAACTTCTGCCCAAAGGGCAGGGAAGGACCGACTGATGCTCTTGTCGGACATTTCGGTCAAGCGGCCCGTATTCGCCTCCGTGATCTCTTTGCTGCTGCTGGTTTTTGGCCTCGTGGCCTTTGATCGACTGCCCTTGCGCGAATATCCGGATATTGACCCCCCAGTGGTGTCCATCGACACCCTGTATCCCGGTGCTTCCGCCAATGTCGTGGAAACCCAGATTACCGAGCTCATCGAAGAGCGGATCGCAGGCGTTGAAGGCATCGATTCCATTTCCTCCAGCAGTGAGGACGGACGCTCCGTGGTGACAGTGGAGTTTGATACCGGAAGGGACGTGGACGGGGCGGCCAACGATATCCGGGATCGCGTCTCGGCGATTCTGGACGACCTGCCCGATGAAGCGGATCCGCCGGAAATACAGAAGGTGGACTCCAACGACGATGTGATCATGTGGTTGAACCTGGTCAGCGACCGGCTGACGGTTCCCGAATTGACGGATTACGCCGACCGCTACCTGGTGGATTACTTTAGCGTCCTGGACGGTGTCGCCCGGGTGCGGATCGGCGGAGGCCAGAGCTATGCCATGCGGATCTGGATGGATCGGCAGGCCATGGCGGCCAGGGACATAACGGTCGCCGATGTCGAAAGTGCATTGCGCGCCGAAAACCTGGAGCTGCCGGCGGGCAGCATCGAATCCCACGAGCGGCAGTTTACCGTGCGCATCCAACGCGCTTTTCGGACGGCCGCGGATTTCGAACGGCTGGTCCTGGCGCGTGGCCCGGAAGGCTATCTGGTGCGCCTGGGGGATATCGCCCGGGTGGAGCGGGGCACCGAGGAGAACCGAACCTTTTTCCGAGGCAACGGCGTGGCCATGGTGGGGATCGGCATCATCAAACAATCCACCGCCAACACGATCGAGGTGGCCAGGGCCGCCAAAGCGGAAACGCAACGTCTCACCCCGATTTTGCCTGCCGGTATGGAGATCAAGCAGAGCTACGACACCTCGGTTTTCGTGGAAGGGGCCATCAACGAGGTTTACAAAACCCTGGCGATCGCCATCGGCCTGGTCATCCTGGTCATTTACCTCTTTCTCGGCAGCGTCCGCGCCACCCTCGTGCCGGCTGTAACGGTTCCGGTTTCCATTGTCGCCAGTTTCATCGTGCTAAACGCCCTTGGCTTTTCGGTCAACCTGTTGACCCTGCTGGCCTTGGTGCTGGCCATCGGGCTGGTGGTGGACGATGCCATCGTGGTACTGGAAAACATCTACCGGCGCATGGAGGACAATGGGGAATCCCCGCTGGTGGCCGCTTTTAGAGGTACCCGCCAGGTGGGTTTTGCGGTCATCGCCACGTCTCTGGTGTTAATCGCGGTATTCGTGCCTATCGCCTTTCTGGAGGGGGATGTGGGCCGCTTGTTTTCCGAGTTTGCCCTGACCATGGCGGCGGCGGTGACTTTTTCCAGCATTGTGGCCCTGAGCCTTTCCCCTATGTTGGCCTCCAAGATTTTAAAGTCCAAATCCACCTATCGCCCGAGGGGGCTCGCTGCGGGGATGGACGGCCTTTTCAGATCGACGCGCAAGCGCTACCGTCGACTTTTGAATCGCGCCATGAAGCACCCCTTCCTGGTTCTGGGGGGCTTTGCCGTGATAGTGGTTGCGACCGTGTGGCTCTTCCGGCAAATTCCCACTGAATACGCCCCCCAGGAAGACCGGGGCGCCTTTTTTGTTATCGTCAACGGTCCCGAGGGCGCCTCTTACGCCTACATGCAGGAATACATGGATGAAATCGAGACCCGTCTCCTGCCCTTCGTGGCCAGCGGCGAGGCCACCCGGCTGCTGGTGCGGGCCCCCCGCACCTTCGCCAACTACGCGAATTTCAATACCGGCATCGTGATCTTTGTCCTCGATGACTGGGATCGGCGCCGATCCGCCTGGGCCATCATGGACGACGTGCGGTCGCGCCTCGCCGACCTTCCCGGGGTCAGGGCCTTCCCGGTCATGCGGCAGGGGTTTGGCGCTTCCATCCAGAAGCCGCTGCAGTTCGTGATCGGGGGCGGCACCTACGAAGAGCTGTCCCAATGGCGGGATATCTTGCTGGAGCGCATCGAAGAGGACAACCCGGGTCTTACGGGGATCGATTGGGATTACAAGGAAACCAAACCCCAGCTGCAGGTGAACATCGACTATGACCGGGCCGCCGAACTGGGAGTGACCATCGGCAATATCGGCCGGACCCTGGAGACCATGCTGGGCTCCCGAAGGGTGACGACCTACATCGATGCCGGGGAAGAGTACGATGTCATCCTGGAGGGGGAACGGTCGACCCAGCGCACGCCCACGGATCTGCAGCAGATCTATGTCCGTTCCGCCCGCAACGGTGACCTGATACCCTTGTCGAATTTCGTCCAATTGGAAGAATTCGCCGATTCCAGCACCCTAAACCGGTACAACCGGGTGCGCGCCATTACGCTGGAGGCCAATCTGGCCGACGGGTTGTCGCTCGGTGCGGCCCTGACCTACATGGAAGGACTTGCCAGGGCCCACCTGCCTGAAAACGTTATCATCGACTACAAGGGACAATCCAAGGACCTCAAGTCTTCCTCCCAGTCCATCGCCTTTGTCTTTCTGCTGGGGATCCTCGTGGTGTTTCTGGTGCTGGCGGCCCAGTTCGAGAGCTATGTCAATCCGCTCGTTATCATGCTGTCGGTGCCCCTGGCCATCGCCGGCGGCCTGCTGGGGATTTACTTCACAGGATCCACCCTGAATCTCTACAGTCAAATTGGCTTGATCATGCTGGTGGGCCTGGCGGCCAAAAACGGGATCCTGATCGTCGAATTCGCCAATCAGCTGCGGGAGCAGCGAATCCCCTTTTACCGCGCCATCCTGAAAGCCTCCGAAGTCCGGTTGCGCCCGATCGTTATGACCGGCATCACCACCGCGGCCGGTGCCGTTCCCCTGATCCTCTCTTCGGGTGCCGGAGCGGAAACACGCATGGTGATCGGGACGGTCGTTCTGTCGGGCGTTCTGTCGGCCACTGTTTTTACGCTCTTCGTGGTGCCGGTGGCGTACAGCCTCCTCTCCCGGCGAAGCCGCATTCCGGGTCAGGTCGCCCGGCGTCTCGAACGTGAGCAGGCCATGTCAAAGGAAGATTTGGTCAATTAAAGTTTTCCGTGAAAGCCTTCGATGGCATAGGAAAGCCTTGGGGGCGCGCTTTCGGTTTTTCAGAGCGTAGCGGGTGGTTGAATTCTCATGGGCTCCGTTTACAGTCCAAGAAATAATGTGTGCCGGTGTTCAACCCGCGATGACGCGGTCGAAGTGCGCGGTCAGGCAATCACAGTGATCATCACGGGTTATAATTCTCCCGGGGGCCCAAAGGGGCTTTTGGGATTCTTTTTTTGAAGGCGATGATTTTTCCTCATCATATCTGAACACAGGGGGGGGCAATCTTACCTGCGATTAAGGTCTGGGCATCCTGAATGTAAACGTTTACAATTTTTGCAGGATGCTTTATGGTAATGGCATATTACTTCCGACAATCAACAACCGAAGCTGGTGGGCAATGAGTACGATTATCGACGTTGCCAGGGCCGCAGGCGTTTCGACGGCCACCGTTTCCCGGGTGATCAACACCCCACAGGCCGTGCGCGAAGCGACCCGGACCAGGGTCCTCGCGGCCATGGAGGCCTGCCACTACCGCTACAACGCACTGGCCCGGGGGTTCGTCACGAAGCGGACCCACACCATCGGCCTGATCATTCCCACCATCACCAACCCGGGGTTTGCCGAGTCCACAAGGGGCATCCAGGAGCGCGCCGCGGCCGCCGGCCTGAGCGTCCTGCTCGGCAACACCAACTACGACCCCGAAACCGAGGAAAAACTCATCCGGGTTTTCCGGGAGATGCAGGTCGACGGCCTGGTCATCACCACCACCAACCCGAACAACCCGATTCTCAAGAATCTCGTGGCCGAAGGCTTTCCCTTTGTCGTCCTCTACAGCACGGTCCGGCGCGGACCCATGTCCTGTGTGGGCGTTGACAATTTTCGGGGGGGCTACATGGCGACCCAACATCTGATCGGCAATGGCCACCGGCGGATCGCCATGATCGCCGGTGCTTTCCGGTCTTCCGACAAAAGTCGCAACCGCTGGGACGGCTACCGCCAATGCCTTCGGGAAAACGGCATTGCCTACGACAAGGCTTTTCTGGCGCAGACGACCTACAGCCTGGCCAGCGGCCGGGAGGTTATCCAGCAGATGCTCCAACTTGAAACCCCGCCCACCGCGGTATTCTGCTCCAACGACTACCTGGCGATCGGTGTCATGGAAGGGGCCCGCGATTCGGGGCTCGAGTTGCCGCTGGACCTGTCGGTGGTGGGGTTCGACGACATCCCGCTGGCATCCTACGTGACGCCGGGCCTGGACACCATCCGTCTGCCGGCCTACGAGATGGGCGCCCTGGGTTTCGAAGCCCTCCTTGAGCGCATCGAAAGAGGGGGCCAGACGCCGGTCCACCGGCTGCTGGGGCTGGAACTGATCGTGCGGGGGTCCGTCGCACAGCCGCGGAGAAAGGGTTGAACCGAATTTTTGCATTTCAGGGTGTCACCCGCGCCATTTACGGCGCTATCCATAAACCATTGCATACCGAGGGGGAGAAAAAATGAAACAAAAATGGATTGGAATACTGTTGATGCTTGTGGTTCTGGTGTGGGCCGGCCCCAGCCTGGCCGCCGAGCAGGCTATCTGCTACAACTGTCCGCCCATGTGGGCCGATTGGGCCAGCCAGCTCAAGGCCATCGAACAAAACATCGGCATCACCCTGCCCCACGACAACAAGAACTCGGGGCAGACCCTGTCGCAGTTGATTGCCGAAAAGAGCAACCCGGTGGCAGACGTGGCTTATTATGGGGTTTCCTTCGGGATCAAAGCCAAAGAAGCCGGTGTGGTGGCGGCCTATAAACCGGCCCACTGGGAAGACATCCCCGAGGGCTTGAAAGACCCGGAAGGCTACTGGTTTACGATCCACTCCGGCACCATCGGCTTTTTCGTCAACAAGGATGCCCTGGGGGGTGCGCCGGTACCGAAGTCCTGGGCGGACCTGCTCAAGCCGGAATACAAAGGCATGATCGGCTACCTCGATCCCACTTCGGCGTTTGTGGGGTATGCTTCGGCCGTGGCCGCCAACCTGTCCATGGGCGGCAGCCTGGACAACTTCGATCCGGGCATCGCCTTTTTCAAAAAACTCAAGGATAACCAGCCCATCGTTCCCAAGCAGACCTCCTATGCCCGGGTTATCAGCGGCGAGATTCCGATTCTGTTCGACTACGACTTCAACGCCTACCGTGGCAAGTACAAGGACATGGCCAACATCGAATTCGTGATTCCGGCGGAAGGCTCCATCGTGGTGCCCTACGTCATGAGTCTGGTCAAGAACGGGCCCAACCCGGAAAACGGCAAAAAGGTGCTCGACTTCATTATGTCAGACAAAGGCCAGGCCGTCTGGGCCAACGCCTTCCTGCGTCCGGTGCGCGCCAGCGCCCTGAGCCCGGAAGCTGCGGCCAAGTTCCTGCCGGCCAGCGAATACGAGCGCGCCAAACCGATCGACTACGCCAAGATGGCCGAGGTGCAGAATACCTTTCGGGACCGCTATCTGAACGAGGTTCGTTAATGTCATCCCGCCCGCGGAACCCGGCCGCAAACCGGGTTCCGCGGGCTATTCGGAAGTAAAGCGATGCAGAAGAAAAACCGATTCATTCTGGTGGCCCTTTTCATGCCGGTGGCGGTCATTTTCATGGCCTTTTTCATCCTGCCGATGCTCCGCCTGACCCTGGCGTCGGCCACCGGCCCGGAGGGGTTGGGCCTCTACCTGGAAATGCTGACCACCCGGCGCTACCTGGAGACCCTGCTCTACACCGTGGGCCTGTCGGTGGCGGTAACGGTGGCCACCTTGATCATTGCAGGGATCACCGGCGTGTTCCTCCAGCGCAACGATTTTACGGGCAAGCACCTGCTGGTGGCTATGCTGACCTTCCCGCTGGCCTTCCCGGGGGTGGTGGTAGGCTTCATGATCATCCTCCTGGCGGGCCGGCAGGGTTTGATCGGCCTCCTGACCAAGATGGCCACCGGCGACAAGCTGGTGCTGGCCTATTCTATGACGGGGCTTTTCCTGGGCTATCTCTACTTCTCCATCCCGCGGGTCATTACCACCGTGATGGCCACGGCGGAGAAAATCGACCTCAGCCTGGAGGAGGCCGCCCGGTCGCTGGGGGCTTCGACATGGCGGGTGGTGCGGGATGTCCTCATCCCGGCCCTGATGCCCGGGCTGATCTCCTCCGGGGCCATCTGTTTTGCGACCTCCATGGGGGCCTTCGGCACGGCGTTCACACTGGCCACGGACATCGATGTCCTGCCCATCGTGATCTATACCGAGTTTACGCTTTCGGCCAATATTGCCATGGCATCGGCGCTGTCGATCACGCTGGGGCTGATTACCTGGGGGGCGCTATACCTGGCGCGCAGCGCAGCGGGGGGCACCCTGGCGGCCTCCGGATAGTGCCCGTCCGGAAATGGTCTTTTTTGCTCTGATCGTTGTTCTCCGCGGGTTTTTCGGCTGCGGCGTACCGGTGTACGCCTCACCGAAAACCCTTGTGCGGCCTTGATCAGAATCAAAAATCCTCATTTCTGAATCGGACACGTCGTTGGGTTAATTATCTTTAGCTTGTGGATGGATATTTAAATCGCATGAATAAACGCAACCATCTCTTCTACCTCCAGCTGGCGTTGACCCTGATGACCTGCGCGTTTCTGCTCGTGCCGGTGATCCAGTCCGTGCTGGCCGGGTTGACCGTCAACTACTTCGTGGGCATCAAAAGTGGTTTGACCCTGCGCTGGCTGGGGGAGGTCTGGCGGCTCTACAGCGACACTATCTTCCGCAGCATCGGGCTTGGGCTGGCCTGCCTTGTGGTGGACCTCATCGCTGGCATTCCGGCGGCCTATGTCATGGTGAAAACCCGGAGCCGCTTTACGCGTCTGCTGGAAGAGTTCCTGGTGATGCCGCTGGCCATTCCCGGTCTGGCTATCGCCCTGGCGATCCTGATCAGCTACGGCTGGTGGACGGACTTTCGATCCAGCTGGCTGATCATCCTGGTGGGGCACGTCATCTTCACCCTACCGTTCATGATCCGGTCGGTCATCGCCGTCATGACGGCCATCAACATGGAGGAGCTCGAAGAGGGCGCGGCCAGCCTGGGGGCGGGCTTCCCCAAACGGTTCGTGGGGGTCGTCATCCCCAACGTGCTCTCGGGCATCCTGGCCGGCTCCCTGATGGTGTTCACCCTGTCCATCGGCGAGTTCAACCTGACCTGGATGCTGCACACACCGTTTACCAAGACACTGCCGGTGGGCTTGGCGGACAGCTATGCCTCCATGCGGCTGGAAATCGGCTCGGCCTACACGATCACCTTCTTTTTCATGATCATCCCCCTGCTGATGGCCATGCAGTGGGTCTCCCGGCCCCGGACCGGCCGGGCGGCAACAGAAGACAATACGGAGCAAGCACGTATGGAAAACCAATCCCAGCTATCGGAAACCACAGCGCCCGCCGATGCGGCAGCCTCCCAGGCCGCCCGACGACCGGGCACGTCCATCAGGCTCACCCGGTGCGCCAAGACCTTCCCGGGCGGGACCCGCGCCCTGGATTCGCTGGATCTCGAGGTGGCCGCCGGCGAGACCGTCGTCATCCTGGGGCCTTCCGGCTGCGGCAAGACCACTCTGCTGCGTATCATCGCGGGGCTGGAAAACCCCGACGAAGGCGGCGGCATTTTTTTCAACGAGGACGAGGTCACGGCGATTCCCATCGAAAAGCGCAACGTCGGCATGGTTTTCCAGAGCTACGCGCTTTTCCCGAATATGGACGTGGCTGACAACATCGCCTACGGGCTCAAGGTGCGCGGCGACGAACCGGACAAGATCCGCGCCCGGGTGGACGAAATGCTGGCCATGATGCAGATCGAAGAGTTGCGCAGCCGGCCCATCAACCAGCTTTCCGGTGGACAGAAGCAGCGCGTGGCCCTGGCCCGGGCCATTGCGGTACGGCCGCGGGTCCTGCTGCTGGACGAGCCCCTGACCGCGCTGGACGCCAAGCTGCGCGACGTCCTGCGGGTGGAGATCGACCTGCTGCTGCGCTCCATCGGCATCACGGCGGTTTACGTGACCCACGATCAGGCCGAAGCCATGGCCCTGGGCGACCGCATCGTGGTGATGTCCAAGGGCCGGATCGCCCAGATCGGCAGCCCCCGCGACGTCTATTTCAAACCGGCCAACCGTTTCGTGGCGGATTTTATCGGCACGGTCAACTGCATTGAGAGTAAGGTGGCGGATCGTTGCCTGACCTTTCCCGGCGGCTGCATCCCCGTCGACGACCTCGAGGGTGTGGACGTGACCGAGGGCGGGATGCTGAACATCTTTTTCCGACCGGAGCACGCCACCGTGGTGGAAGCGGGCCAGGGACATTTTCAGGCCAAGGTGCTGAGCGCCTTTTTCCTGGGCGACCGCACCCGGCTGCTGGTCAACGGCGACACGCCCGAACCCCTCAAAGTGGAAGCGCCCGGGCGACAGGCCTTCCGGAAGGGCGAGACCGTCGATATTCTGCTCGACCTGGAAGCCCTTTTTACCTTGAGCGAGGCATAGAAACCCATGCGGATCGCACAGATTTCCGACATCCATCTGAAGCCCGAGGGTAAGCTGGCCTACCAGGCGGCGGACACCGCCGGCGCACTTGGCAAAGTGGTCGATCACTTGAACAACCTCGTTCCGGCGCTCGACGTGGTGCTGCTGACCGGCGACATCGCCGACGGCGGCCGGCTGGAGAGCTACCACCTGGCCCGGGAACTCCTGGCGCCCCTCAAGATGCCGCTCTTCATCGTCCCCGGCAACCACGACCACAAGGGCCGACTATCGGAAACCTTCCCCGAGCATGCCTACCTGAACCCTGCTCCCGACGGGCCGGCGGGTGGTTTTATCTGCTATGCGGTGGAGGGCTATGCGGTCCGCCTGATCGGGCTGGATACCGTTACGCCGGGGGACCATGGTGGCGGCCTGGGCCAGGAGCGCCTGGATTGGCTGGATGCCACCCTGGGCGATCGGCCCGACATCCCTACCCTGATTTTCATGCACCACCCGCCCTTTGCTTCGGCCGTGGGGCACATGGATCTCGAACCCTTCAAGCGCCGCGACGACCTTTGCCGCATCATCCAGCGCCACCCCCAGGTGGAACGGATCACCTGCGGCCACATCCACCGGCCCATCACCCTGCGTTTCGGCGGGAGTGTCGCCACCGTGTGCCCCGGCGTGGGCATGCAGATCCCCATGGATCTCCGGCCCGAGGCACCTTCCGGCTTCGTGCTGGGCCCGCCGGGGATGCTCGTTCACTATCTCGACCAGAGCTGGGGCGATCCACCCGCGCTGCTGACCCACGTGGAGCTGGTGGAAGATCACGAAGGGCAGTTCGGCGGGTTCCATCCTTTCTACGATGTGGAAAATCCGAAATAGGCCGGTGTTCTATTAGAGATCTTTGTGAAAATATGAAGGGCCCAATTGCAAGCTCGATCTGCTGATTGACCTGGATGAGCTTGAAAAAGAAGCGGGGGGATGAAGAAGGGGCGAGGATTAAAAAATTGCTTTAGGATTCAAGGGTCCAAGGATTCGAGGGGTCAAGGAGGGCGAAAACCTTGACCCCGGAACTTTGGGCCCTTGTATTATCTTAGGCTGGAAAATCGAAATCGGGATCGGTGTCGAAAGGGAGACCCCACAAATATCGATCCCGATGGAATCTAATCTCAAACCCACTTCCTCTGCGCTTCCCATTGATGGGTGATCATTTGTTTGTTCATTTTCTTCCGCGTGGCAGAAAAAGAATCAAAATAAGGCGCCCGTGTCCCGCTGTGGATGGAAAACTAACGAAAGTCCGCTTTGTTTTTGGCCCGGAACAGGTTGGTGAGATAGGCGAGTTTTCGGTCTAATTCTTTCTTACTGGCATCGTCGCCCGGCGCAGGACGCCAGGCGGGTGAGATTTCCGCCAACGCCTCGCTCAGGCTCCAGGGATGAATAAAGGAACGCCCGGTAAGCGATTTCAAAGCTTGTTTTTGGGGCGGTGATAATTGACTATCTCCGATGGCGTCGATGACGCTGCCCTTGATCCGGATAGGATCCACCTTGGCTGATTCGATAATGAAATTGCGCTGCACCGGCGTGAGCCCCGTCCGCACTCCCAGGGCCTGGTTGAAGGATCTTGCGTTTGGGTAAACCTTCCCGGCCATATCGGCAAAGGGGACGGATGCCATGTTCGCATCACGGATGCGATCGGAGGCCGCCGGGGTCAGGTGATAAGTCACCGGGCGGTAGGTTTCCTGGTTGAACACGTTCTGAAAGAAAAACAGCGATACAAAAGTGAGCAGGCCGGCAATAATCGGGGTGACGATCCATCCGCTGGCGATACCGCCCAGAACGCGCCACCGGACGACGCTGTCTTTTTTCAGGATCCCGATCCCCATCACCGCACCGACGATGGCCTGCGAACTGGATACCGGCACCAGGGGAAAAGTCGGAAGACCATGCGCGCCCAGTAACAGCTCCAAGCGCTGGGAGGCAAACACAAACAATACGAGGGAGTGGGCCAGGACCACGACAAAGGCGGCCACCGGCGAGAGATTCATGATGCCCTCGCCGACGGTCATCATGACGTGTCGGGAGTACGTCATGACCCCTATGGCGATGGCCAGTCCGCCGATGAAAAAAAGCTGTTGCGCCGGAGAGAGTACCAGCCACCCGAAAAGGGAGATTTCGGAAAAGGGTGCCAGCGGTGCGAACACGCCCATCACGTTGGCGATATTGTTGGCGCCCAGGCTGTAGGAGCCGAAGGCCCCCACGACGAGCAGGCCGTAGCGGGTCATGGCATCGAGAGAAAACATGTGGGGTTTGAAGAGCCGGATGCAGACGGTAACCAGCCGGTAAAGAAAGATCGCGATGACGGCGGAAAGCAGCGGGCAGGCGATCCAGGTGAGCACGATTTTCTTGAGCTCCCCGTAGTCGATGAGCGAACCGCTGAAGAAGTTCCAGCCCATGATGGCGCCGACGATGGCTTGCGAGGTGGAAACCGGGTAACCGGCCTTGGTCATCAGGTAGACGCTTGCGCCGGCGGCCAGCGCCACCATGAAGGCCCCGGCAATGGCATTGACCTCGCCGAGCTTGCCCAGGGTCTCGGATGCGCCGGTGCCGCTGATGACGGCCCCCAGCAAAATGAAAACAGCGCAGCACCCGGCGGCCGTCCGGAAGCGGATCATGCGGCTGCCCACGGCCGTGCCGAAGACATTGGAGGCATCGTTGGCCCCCAATGCCCAGCCCAGAAAAAGGCCGCTTGAAAGAAAAAAGGCAAACATCCGACCGTCCCTATAGCGATCGTTTGATCACGTAGATGCGCAGTTTGTCCGAAACATCCTCGGCCCGATCGGCGATTTTGTCCACGTGCCGGATGAAATCGCGCAGCTGCATGCGGTGGCTGAGATGCAGTTCTTTTTCGCGGAACACCCGCGACTGAATCCGGGTCGACACTTTGTCGGATTGGGTCTCCCAGTGGGATACCTTGTGCAGGTGATCGGCCACGGCTGCGATATCCTTGAAAAAGGCGCGTGCCGAGCGCACCATGGCTTCAACGGATTCAACCACGCAGGTGGCCAGCTCCCGGATGTCGTTGTGCAGCTCGGGGTAAATATCGGGCTGCTCGATTTCGAACCGCCAGAGGGCGCCCTTGAAGCGGTCGAGCAGCCCGTCCATGCTTTCCAGCAGCTCCATCACGTCCCCGCGCGATTCCGGAATGAGGGTTTGCGTGTATAGCTGCTCTTCCAGGTCGCGGCGTAACGCATCGCCCACGTGCTCGACCGCCGCAATATCTTCGATCTTTTTGGCAAAAGACGGCTGGTCGCCTTTCAGGTAGGCATCGACCCCATGCTGGAAAAGCATCCCCGATTCACTGACCTTGTCCAGAAAATCGTCCATCTTGCGGCCGATACCGAATCGTTTCTTGAGGAAGCTAAATTCCATAGACTCTCCATTTCCATCGACCGGCCAGCGTCCCCAGACGCTTGGCCGCCATTCCCCTCCGGGCGCGGCAGGTTGCTAAGCGAAAACGCAATTTATTTTCAAATGAACATTAACTGAAGAAACATGGTACGCTAATGAAAACCAAACAGACAACAATTAGTTTGCTTTTCGTGTTTTTAGTGTTGTAGGATGCGTTCGTTGCTCAAATGAAAATCATGCATGTCTAATCAGGTTCAATTCATCCCATGCAGCTTTCAGAACGTCAAGCGCACATCGCCGAAATGCTTCGCCAGTCGGACTTTATTGGAGTGGAGGAACTCGCCCGGCATTTTCGGGTCACCACCCAGACCGTCCGGCGGGATTTGAATTTGCTTTGCGAACGCGGATTGGCCCGGCGCGTCCACGGGGGGATTCAGCGCGTGCACACCTCCGGGAACGTGGCCTATGCCTGGCGGCAGGTTCTGAACAACGAGGCCAAACTGATGATCGCACAGACGGTGGCGCGCCATGTGCCCGACGGTGTGTCCCTGTCCTTCAGCATCGGGACGACCCCTGAACTTGTTTCCAACGCCCTCTTGGAGCATCAGCACTTGAAGATCTTCACCAACAACCTCAACATCGCCTTCCAGGCCTGCGCCAACCCCACCTTCGAGGTGACCGTCGCCGGCGGCCGTTTGCGCAATGAAGACCGGGATGTCATGGGCAACGGCATGGAGGCCCTTTTCAGTGCCTACAAGGTGGATATCGGTATCTACGGGGTGGCCGGGGTCGACGAGGACGGGACCCTGCTCGACTTTTACGAAGAAGAAGTGCGGGCCCGGCAGATGATTCGCGAAAACAGCCGCAGCGCCTTTCTCGTATTGGATCATACCAAGTTTGGCCGTGCCGCCCATGTCCGCGGCGGTAGAATTGACGAGGCCACGAAAGTCTTCTGCGACCGTCCACCGCCGCCCGGCATCCGGGCCTTGCTGGAGCAATCCGGGACGCAACTGGTCCTTTGCGATGGAGACCGAACCCCATGAGTCGCATCGATATCCACGAACTGGTCAAGCAATGGGGTGAGGTGTCCGCGGTCGACAAGGTTTCCTTCACGGTTCCGGAAGGCAGCCTGACGGTGCTGTTAGGCCCCTCCGGGTGCGGCAAGTCGACGATCCTGCGTCTTATCGCCGGCCTGGAGGCCATTACGGCCGGCTCCATTTCCATCGGCGGCAAAGACATCACCCACTTGGATCCGGCGCAGCGCGGGGTCTCCATGGTCTTTCAGTCCTACGCCCTGTTTCCCCACCTCACGGTGCGCGAAAATATTCTGTTCGGGCTCAAAGTGCGGAGCGTCGCCAAAGAAGACCGCCGCGCCCGGCTCGAAGAGGCCGCCCGGATGGTGGGCTTGACCGACTTGCTCAGTCGCAAGCCCGCGCAGCTCTCCGGCGGGCAGCGGCAGCGGGTGGCGCTGGCGCGCTCCATCGTGTCGCGGCGCCCTGTGTGCCTCATGGACGAGCCGCTGTCCAACCTGGACGCCAAGCTCCGGGCGGAGATGCGCGACGAAATTCGATCACTTCAGCAGAAGCTGGGCCTGACCATGGTCTATGTCACCCACGATCAGGTGGAAGCCATGACCATGGCGGATCAGGTCGTCCTGCTGCAGCAGGGCCGCGTCGAACAAATCGGGCGACCCCACGAGCTGTACGAGCACCCCCGGACGATCTTTGCCGCCACCTTTCTGGGATCTCCCGCCATGAACCTGTTGAAAATCGACCTGATCGCGGAACGGACCGCCCTGGCGGCGGCCTGCGGCGGTTCCCTCCCGGCGGCCTGTCCGTCGCAAGGTTACATCGGCGTGCGCCCCGAAGATGTGCGCGTGGGTGACGAGGGATTGCCGGTGAAGATATCCGCCGTGGATTATCTGGGGGCCGAAACCGTGGTGCGGATGATCCATGACGGCCAGCCCGTGTTTGCCAAGATCGACGGCCGGCGTGACTACACGCCCGGTGCAACGGTTCATATCAACTGGCCGGAAAAGGCGGTGCATTGTTTTGGTTCCGACGGGATATGTGTCGACGGGCCGGCGCCGTGAAAAGTTCGTTAGCGTGTCGGCCAATGGGCAATCCGGCCGAGCCTTCGGGGTTCGGCCGATGAAAACTGACTCAACAAGGGGAGGAACACCATGTTAAAACGATTCAAATGGGTAGGTATCGGTTTACTGGCGACGGTTTTTCTTTTTTCGGCCGTCACGGCGGGTTCCGCCACGGAGTTGACCATGTACTATCCGGTGGCGGTCGGCGGGCCCCTGACCAAGGTCGTGGACGGGATCGTGGCCGATTTCATGAAAGCCAACCCGGATATCAAGGTCAACGCGATTTATGCGGGCAATTACAACGATGCCCGCATCAAGGCGCTGGCGGCGCTTAAAAGCGGCGAGCCGGCGCAGCTCTCGGTGATGTTCTCCATCGATATCTACGAACTGATCGAGCAGGATGCCATCGTCGCCTTTGACGACCTGGCGGAGACCGCCGAGGACAAGGCCTGGCTGAATTCCTTCTATCCCACCCTCATGGAAAACGGCCGCACGGCCGGCAAGACCTGGGGCATTCCTTTTCAGCGCTCCACCATCGTCATGTACTACAACAAGGATGCCTTCCGCGCGGCCGGCCTGGATCCGGAGAAGCCCCCGGCCACCTGGGAAGATCTCGCGGCCATGGGCAAGAAGCTCACCAAGCCCGACGGCTCCCAGTGGGGGGTCATGATTCCCTCCACCGGCTATCCCTACTGGATGTTCGGCGCCCTGACCATGCAAAACGGCCAGGTGCTCATGAACGGTGACGGCAACGAAACCTTTTTCGATCATCCGGACGTGATCGGTGCCCTGCAATACTGGAAAGACCTGGGGAGCAAATACAAGGTCATGCCCGCCGGCACTATCGAGTGGGGAACCCTGCGGCAGAATTTCCTGGAAGGCAAAACCGCGATCATGTGGCACTCCACCGGCAACCTGACGGCTGTCAAAAAGAATGCCGGTTTCGACTTCGGCGTGGCCATGCTGCCGGCCAGCAAACGCCGGGGAACACCCACCGGGGGCGGCAATTTCTACATTTTCAAAAAGACTTCGCCGGAAGAACGCAAGGCGGCCATGCGCCTGATCAAGTTCATGACCAGCCCGGAGAGCTCCGCCGAATGGTCCATACAGACCGGTTACATGGGGGTCAGCCCGGCGGCCTATGAAACCGCGGCCCTGAAAGAATACGTCAAGGGCTTCCCCTATGCGGCGGTCGCCCGTGACCAGCTCGAATACGCCACGGCCGAGCTTTCCACCTATCAGACCGGCCGGGTGCGCAAGTTGCTGGACGACGCCATCCAGGCGGCGCTGACCGGCGCCCAGACGCCTGAAGAGGCCCTGGGAGAAGCTCAGAAACAGGCCGATCGTTTGTTGAAGCAGTATCGCTAATTCGTAGAACGGGGAGTCTTCCGTTCTCCGTAAGATGTTCATGCTGATGGTGCAATCCCTTTGTCTTGCGCCGAGCATCGTCGCAGCGGTCGGGAAAAAGCGCGCGGATTTTTTGAGCCCGCTTAATGGCGGGCGAGTTTCCGCGTGCTCCGACCGTGGTGACGACGCGGAGGGGTGAGAGCAAAATTGACCATCGGCAGCCCGCAGATGATGCGGTTGCTGCCGGTTAGGTTTCCAACGACCCGGATAGCGCATGCAAACTCAAGCGTCGCGACACGCCCAGGGCTGGCTTCTGTTGATGCCCGCCGCGATCTTATTGATCGCCTTCACCCACTACCCGACGGTGGCGACGGTGATCGACAGCCTGTTTTCCAAGGCCACGGCCATCCGCCCGTCCCGTTTCATCGGCGTGCTGAATTACGAGCGCATGCTGGACGATCCCATTTTCTGGAAGGTCCTGGCCAACAACGCCTATTTTGCCCTCGGCACTATCCCCACCTCCATCGCTCTGGCGATCATCATGGCCCTGTTTGTGAATCGCGCCCTGCCGGGCCGGGCGCTCGTTCGTGTCGCCTACTTTACACCGACCATTCTGCCCATGATCGCCGTGGCCAACATCTGGCTCTTCTTCTACACCCCCGATATCGGCCTGATCGACCAGATCGCTTCCGGGCTTGGACTGCCGGGGCATAACTGGCTGGGGGATCCCGCCACGGTGCTGCCGGCCATCATGGTGATGACCATCTGGAAAGAGGCCGGCTTCTTTATGATTTTTTACCTGGCGGCCATGCAGAACATCCCGCCCGAACTCGAAGAGGCCTCGCAGTTGGAGGGGGCCAGCCGCTGGCACTTCTTCCGGCGGGTGATGTTTCCCCTGCTCATGCCCACCACGCTGTTCGTGCTGATCAATGCGGTGCTCAACTCGTTCAAGCTGGTGGACCACCTGTTCGTGCTGACCAAGGGCGGTCCCAACAACGCCAGCAATCTCCTGCTCTACTATATTTTCGAAACGGCCTTCTCATACTTCGAGACCCATTTCGCGGCGGCGCTCACCGTCGTCCTGCTGGTGCTGCTGGGGACCATGGCCCTGCTCCAATTCTTTCTGCTGGACAAACGGGTGCACTACCGATGAAGACGAGCCGAACCCTTTCCCAGACGTTTCAGACCTGGCTGGAAACCGGTGCCGCCTGGCTGCTGGCCCTGCTCTGGGTTTCGCCGCTGGTCTACGCGTTCTGGGCGGCTTTCCACCCGGGGGAATATGCCGTCAATTTCGATCTGTTCGCGCCCCTGACCCTGGACAATTTCCGCGAGGCCTTGTCCCAGGCGCCCTTTCCCCGCTACGCCCTGAACACCTTCATCCTGGTCACCATGATCCTGGGCGCCCAGTTGATCCTGTGCACCCTGGCGGCCTATGCCTTCGCGCGTTACGAGTTCCGGGGCCACAAGATCGCTTTCGCCCTGGTATTGGTGCAGTTGATGATCACCCCGGAAATCCTGATCGTCGAAAACTACGTCACCCTGGCCAAATTCGGTCTGGTGGATACCATTCTCGGCATCGGCCTGCCTTACATGGCCAGCGCCTTCGGCATCTTTCTGCTGCGGCAGGCTTTCAAATCCACCCCCAAGGAACTGGAGGACGCGGCCCGCCTGGAAGGCTGCGGCACCATGGGCGTATTGTGGAAGGTTTACGTGCCCCTGGCCCGCCCCACCTACCTGGCCTACGGCCTGGTCTCCATCAGCCACCACTGGAACAATTTCCTCTGGCCCCTCATCGTGACCAACTCGGTGAACACCCGACCGTTAACGGTCGGACTGGGGATCTTCGGGGCCCCGGAATCCGGCGTCAACTGGTCCATCATCTCCGCCGCCACGCTGCTCTCGGTAGCCCCCCTGCTGGTCGCCTTTCTCCTCTTTCAACGCCAGTTCGTGCAGTCCTTTATGTATGCGGGGATCAAGTAGTGCCCATCCGTAAATGGCATCTTTCGGCCCCTGGCGGCGTTCTCGTTCGTTTTCAATCCTCGAAATAGCGGACTATTCCTCCGGTTGCAAACTCGCTCGGGCCTTGCCAGGAACCAAAATCTACCATTTATGGACGGATACTAAGAAGGGTTTTTCAGCTTCGCTGAGGATTGAAAGGGGTACGGGTCCGAGGATTCGAGGGGTCGCGTTAAAAGCGAACAATCGAAATCGAAACGCCTCATTTCCATTCCCGCAAGTCTTTCAGCTAAGATGACCCAATTCAGGGGGGTGCGGATTCGCATCGGCCAAAATTGGTTGGCGTCAAGCTTCCAGGTACTGCCGGTTTGCGATCGGCGTGCCGCGCGCCTACAATTGCCGCCGCTTCATTAATCTTGACAGATCTATGAATGCCCTTAGTCTGGTGCTGTTGCAGGCCTGTTCTCAGCTCCCGGCGGATTATCGAATCTGATTGGGGGAAGAGACAGGCCCACAAAACAAATTAGAAAAAGGGGGAACCAAAATGGCTAAACGTGTCGTAATCGATACCGATGAGTGCACGGGGTGTGAGACCTGTGTGGAACTGTGTTCGGAGGTCTTTGCCTTCAACGAGGACGAGGAGAAAGCGGAGGTCATCATGGCCGAAGGCGGTCCGGAAGATTGCATCGAGGAAGCCATAGAATCTTGCCCGGTGGAGTGCATTTCTTGGGAGGAATGACAACGGGCGCCGAAGCGCCTGAAGGTCAAGCCTATCTTGTCGATGCCCTCCCGGTTCAGCTAGTTTCAAGCCGGCTGCCAGACTGGCCCGCCGCCTGAGTACTTCAGGCGGCGGGCTTCCGCCAGGTGCCTGTCTCGAAGTCTCACAACCCGCCCTTTTATAACACACCATTTTGTTTCTGTTGCCACCCATCATCGTCGTCAATTGACCAATGACCGTATTTTTAATCAAGATCAACAGGATTGGTTCTAGTTTTCACCGCCCGTATATTTGGCGGTTTCGTAAAATATTTGAGATCAAGGCTTGCGAATGCTGAGGAATGAAGCGCACTTGCGGTACGCTGCAATGACGAGGCCTGAAGCGTAACGCAGATATCGGACTTTTTACGAAATCGTCTATATTTACAAGTGGGATTTCTGGTGATAGGTGAGAGGTATCTTATAAGTTTCTGTAGAAAGCCGGCACCCTTCCTAACGCCGCAATGGCAAAACGGAAACCATCGGGCTTTTCCGGAGCGCAGCATGATGCGACACCCTATGCCTTCTTTTTCACAATATATTGGCTTTGATACAATTCCTGCACCTCATGTAGATAACCCAGCGAGGCTTCGTTCCGAGGTGTTTTGTTAAAAATGGATTCTTCATTTTCTTGAAGGAGTCTTAAAAAGTCCTTAAGCTGTCACTCCCGCGAAGGAGGCTGTGTCGTAATTACCAAATGGACTCTTTTTCATCCTGTCATGCCGGACCCCGATCCGGCATCCAGTGGTGTAACATTCAGAAAAACAACTGGATTCCGGGTCAAGCCCGGAATGACGTAGACCTGTAAAATGTTGCTTTGAAATTGTGTCACAGCCTCGAAGGCGGGAGTCCAGAATCCATTGAAATAAGGGATCCACGCCTGCGCATAGGCTACACCGGACTCAAACAGTCCGCGCACTTCGATCTGGTCGCATCGGAGATGCTCGGCGCGGGACAAAGGGCAATTCAAAACCAACAGATAAAATCGTTTTCAAATCATTTTTTCAAAGACTGACCAAAGGTCTATCCCATGGCGGGGTGAGCCCTGCTTAAATAAATTTCAGAACGAAACGGTGTAACGATGCTGCTGCAAAGCTACCAACTCGATGTCGTCAACAACCACTGCATGCCCGGCGCCCAGAGCGTCAACTGCATCGCCCGGCTGGAGCAGGACGTGGGTTGCGCCATCCCCTACCTGAACGCGGTCATCGAGGGCGACCAGTTCACCCCCGACCCGCCGTCGGTGACCTTCAAGACCGAGGGGCGGCTGATCTCTGTTACGGAGCGCACGATCACGGTCAATGCGGTCGAAGACGAAGCCCAGGGCCGCAAGATCATCGAGTGGATCAAACGGGAGATCAACGACGCCTGGGAAGACCGCGCGAATATCGAGCCACGCACCACCAAAGCCGAACGCCCCAAGTTGATAGAGATATTGAAGCGCCTGCCAAAGACGAACTGCAAAAAATGCGGTGCCCCAACCTGCATGGTGTTTGCTACCTGGGTGGTTCAGGGGGCCAAGGATGAAAGCCAGTGTCCGGAGTTGAAGGAAGAAGACAAAAGAAAGTTGCATGACTACTTGGCGCAGTTTACCATAAACGGTTAATACGAGTTGAGGAACCCTATCTGAAAAACGGGTATATTTGCGTTTAGTAGCGATACGAATATGAAAATATGAAGGACATCCCCACGCCCCCCCTCCTATGCTGGACTAAAACAAATCGGCAATGGAAAATATAGAAATGTTATGGACGGTCATGATAAATGGGAAATCTAAACGTGCAGCAAAAATATTCGATTTTATTCCGTCATAAAAAGATTGATATCCTTTTTCCCTATTTCGTATTCGCAATAATTATGTACGTTTTTCTATTTGACTCGATATTTGCATTCTGTATCGGGCTTCCTTCGGGATGGGATAATGCTGTTGTTTTAGTAGAAATGCAATGCGCTGATATGCCAGCAGATAACTGCCAGAAAATACCAAAATTGCCTGATGGTAGCCCTGGTCCTATGATGCAAGATGGTAAATCTGGATGCACTAATTTTTGTAAAAAGCCTGGAGATTCGTGTCCTATTAATTTTTTAGATTTCTGCAAAAAACCAGAAGATTTCTGTCCCGTTGCTACTGGATTTATGATGGATATATGCAATGTAACATTGCTTATATCAAATCGGCATGTTCTTGTTGCAGCTAAAGAAGGCCAACCGCTTTTTGTTCGTGCCCGGCTTAAGTCTGGTACGCCTATAAGACTTATGGTTAGTGAAGTGCATGGTCATCCTAACCCTAATGTAGATATAGCTGCTTGCCGACTACGCTATTCAAAATCTATAAAGATAGAGGATATTGACCTAAATATAATTCGTGAAGATGCATTTCGAAAACGAGGCAAAACATGCCTTGCACCTTTGAGTTCAGTTAGTGCTGGTGATCAAGCAGTCTTTGCGGGATTCCCGCTAGTGATAGGAGGGGTTCGAGCTTTAGTTGCTGATCAAGAGACACCACTTATCAGATCCGGAATTGTATCAATCGTTTTGCCCGGTGATACTCAGATTGGCAATATTACAACTCATAACATATTTCTTATGGATTCTTGGGCATTCCAGGGAAACAGTGGCAGCCCTGTCGTCATACCGCCATCTCTTATCGGATATCAGGGAGATGATCGTGATAGAAATAGTGCTCGCCTCGCAGGTGTAGTTAGCGCATTTCTTGATCTCAATGCTCCAATTGAGAAGGCCGTTGTCCTTGGAGGAGTCAAAGCCAAGGTTAATTCAGGGTTAGCGATAGTTCAATCGTTGGATGGCATCGAAGAAATTGCAATGCAATTTGAAAACGCGGAATGCTTTTCCATCGAAGAAGTAATAAATTCAGAACAGTCTTCAGTTGAAAACAATGAGGTACAAGAAGGAAGGAAACCATAGAACACTAATCCGCTTTTTATTATTTGATTCTTGATATTCTCCTGCATATAGCGAGACGTATCAAATTACTTGATAACCAATCCCGAGCACAGATCCAATTGTGAAGGTAGCGTCAAGAATCTTTCGCACTTTTTCCTTTTTGAGTTCTTTGAGAGAAAGGGGGCAAGCCTGCCTTTGAATGTTTGCAACCCATTAGGAACAGGGTCTTTCATATTTATAGGCAATCTATTCCATGCTACCCATCAGGCAGGTTACGACAAGCGTTAATTAATGTCGCTGTGCAACATTCCATCCGGGGGTCGGTTGCCTGTTTTAAGTTTTCAGAGGGAGGCAGTGCACTAAGAAAATATTGACTCCAAATAAAAAATTGCATATGTACTAGAAAGCGTTGTTTTTATAAAGACTGCGCTATTGGGCGTTATTCTTAAAAAGGAATGCGCCGTGCCAGTTCGGGTTCCCGGCTGGATCCCCGTATCAACTTATTAAAGTGAGCGGGCTTCTACTAACACTTATAGGAGCTGCTCATGTCTAATCCAATATCTAAACCACGTCTTCACGCGTTTCACAATCAAGCAGGTCTTTGTTATTATTGCAAAAGTCCTATGTGGTTAGATGACGTAGGATCATTTGCCATGAAACACAAAATCTCAATTATGGCAGCCGACAGATTTCAGTGCACAGCGGAACATCTCATCGCCCGATGCGATGGAGGTAGCAATAGGAAAAATAATATTGTTGCAGCCTGTCTTTTCTGTAACCAAAACCGTCATCGAAGGAAAATCCCACCTGCCCCTTACAAATATAGGGCGCAAATACAAAGGCGACTTAAACGAGGGAAATGGCATCCCAAAGAGCTACAACATATTGTTTGTAAGTCAGCCATAGAGAAGAGGAGTCAAATTCATATTTGACCATTGTCGGTGGTTTGTGGGAAACGAGGCGCCAGGTGCGGGCCAAGCTAAAGAAACACGGCCTCCACTATGGTCAAATGGTAACAGGTTGAGGTATAGGGCCATGAAAATTTTTGCCCTTTGTGTCGGGTTGGGATTTGGCATTTTTGCCATAGCCGTATACGTTTATGGGCTCAAGCACCGCATAAAAGAGTTCACGGACAAATCACATAAAAATAAGTAACTGGAAAACCGTATAAGGCCAGGAAATTGAATTAAGGGCTTCGACCCGTTATCCGAAGATCATAAGAGTCACCCAATAAAAAAGCATTCCGCCGTGCGAAGATTCCGACAGAAATATTATGATCTGTTTTCGAAAGTCTATGACCGGTTTGTCGCCCTGCACGCCAGCGACAAGCAGGGTGTCCTGCGCGACATTCTTGCCGAACAAACGGGAGCCGAACCGGGAGATCGTGTGCTCGACATCTGCACAGGCACCGGGGCGGCCCTTCGGCCGCTGGCCGGGCGGGTGGGTGCCAAGGGACTGGTTGTGGGGCTCGATTTCTCTTCGGGAATGCTTGCGGCGGCCCGGGAAAAAACACGGGGCTATGGTCAGGTCTGCCTGGTCCAAGCGGACTGCGGCCGACTGCCGTTCAAAAGCGGAGTTTTCAGCGCCGTCACCTGCTCCCACGCCTTCTACGAGCTGAAGGGCGCCACACAGGTCAACACCCTCGACGAAATCAAGCGGTGCCTCAAACCGGGAAAGTCTTTTCTGATGATGGAGCACGAGGTCCCCGAAAACAGGCTGGTCCGACTGCTCTTCCATATCCGGCTCATGTCCATGGGACGGGAAAGAGCCCTTCAGATCCTGAAGCATGAAGCCGGTTTCCTGAAACAGCACTTTCGTCAGGTCAGGAAAGCCGCTGTGGTGACCGGCAAATCAAAAATCTATATCTGCACCTGATTGAAAGGAGACGTAGGGTCATAGGGTAAGGTCTACACTCTTGACAGATGAAACACCGTATCACGATTCTGAGAACCGATGACTGACGGCTATGCAACCATCACAGCCTTAGGCCATAGGAGGGCACAAGTAATAAAAGAGGGGCAAGTCCACATTTGACTTTTTTCTATGGTCTTGTCATATGATTAGGACTATTTGAAAGCGAAGAGGGCATAAACTCCGTATTGATTTTTTAAGGTCAACCATAAACCTCTTCCCGGAGTCTTTGCAAAATTTTACCTGGTCAATTGCAATCATCGGATTTTTGCGTTATTGATTTTTTATATCCCAAAAAAAAGCCGGTCCCTCACATTTGGCCGCAACGGCTCTGAAAAAATACCGCACCTGTCTCGGCGAAGTTCTGATAATCGTCATCCAGAAAGCGCGAACCAGGCCACCTGCTCGTTATCCTGTACGCAGATTTCCTTCCTCCTTCCTCTGAGACGCTTCAGCCACGGACGTTAACACCAGCGACCTTCCAATAAGAACCGCGATCAGGGATCAGGTCTCACAATTTATAAATGGTTGCGAACTCAATTAAAGGACGCCTTGGGAAGAACCCTTCGCATTTGAAAATTAGAGTTGAATCTGCCGCTCGACCCAATAGCGGGCGTCCATTAATATAATCCCAGTGACCTCTATCGTTTCGTTCACGCTTAGAGGTAGATGAAACCTAACCAAAAAGGAGGGGTTATGGCTGACAAGCTTTTTCGCATTCTCGGCCGGGTGGTTGATAAGCAGACGCATCGCGGTGTGCGTGCCCTGCGTGTCGAAGCCTGGGACAAGGATTTGTTGGTCAACGACATGGTCGGCAGTACCTTCACTGACGCCTGGGGCCGTTTCCGCATGCTTTTTGATTCGAGCGCTTTCCGCGAATTTTTCTTCGACCAGATCCCGGATGTTTTTTTCAAGGTCTACTGGCGCGATCGGCTGATCCTGGAAACGCAGAACACGCTGTTGTGGCATCCACAGGAAACACTGAAACAGGTGCAAATGGAAGTGGAGATGCCGGTGGAAGAACCCGGCGAACCGGGCTATCCCGACCCCGGCCAACCGTCGGACCCGGACGGCGATGCCGGTGAGGTCCCGGGCGATACCTATCATCCCCCGCAGCCCGGTCAATGGACGCAGGATATCGCCGACTGGTGGCGCCAGCGGCAGGCGGAAAAACCGCCCCACGATCCGGTCGTGCCGATGCCCCGCTCCTGGCTCGATTGCAGCAGCAATTTCGGCCCGCAATTAATGGGCCAGGAGCGCAATGAACCGGCAAGCGTCCATTTCCCGGTCTGGAACGACGGCAATTTCCCGTCCTGGACCTGCTACGTGCAGGTATGGGAAGGCCCGGGGGGCTACACCCATCCCCTGAGGGATTACCAGCTGCGCGGGCAGGCCATCATCGCCCTGCAGCCCGGAGAGCGGCGGGAAGTGACCGTGCCCTGGACGCGCAAGCAGACCACGGGCCGCATCGTGGGCATCGTGTTCGACCCGCTGCTGGATCCCATCGATTTTCAGGTGGTGGAGCATTTCAACCGCCACATCACCAGCATCCATTACACCAACCTGGAGTAGAGCCATGCCAAAATACGGAATCCATTACATCGTGTTGGACCGCGCCATCGGCAACCTGATGGCCAGCGCACAATCCAGCGACCGCGCCGCCGCCGATGCCATGTTCATGAACCGCGACATGGCCAATCTCGGGGCCATCGGTCCGGACCTGTTTTTTTGGTCACCGGACTATGAAATCGTGGACAAGTTCTACAAGCTTTACAAGAACATCGAAAAGGTCGTCGATCTATACAATGACATCGTGCAGCCGATCCGCGA
The DNA here is from genome assembly GCA_020444045.1 of Deltaproteobacteria bacterium. Taxonomy (GTDB): domain Bacteria; phylum Desulfobacterota; class Desulfobacteria; order Desulfobacterales; family UBA5852; genus JABZFP01. The sequence goes on along the minus strand of JAHLLS010000002.1, from coordinate 165,226 downwards.
TATCCGCGACGCCGTTGTCGAGCCGGTGGAAGAGACCGTGGAAACCCTGGCGCCGAGCACCGTGGCCCTGATCCGCGCCGCCATCGAGGAGATCGAACAGACCGCCGGGTTGTTCAAGTCGGCTCTCGGTACGGGACTGTTTGCGGGCGTCATCAGCGGGGCCAATCTGGTGTCCGACGCCGCCGGCCTGCCGCACCTGACCAGCGAATTGTTCAATCAGTTCATCCCGCCGGTTCAGTATAACAAACCAGAAACCGACTGGTACTGGTTCGACATGCTGCACTACCGGAACACCGGCCTGTACGCCGTCGCCCTGAAAGGACACGCGGCCAGCGAACGGCAGCAGGCCTATGCCCACGGCTACCTGTCCCATATCGCCACCGACGTGACCGGGCACCCCTTCGTCAACCAGATCGTCGGCGGGCCCTACCGGCTGCACCCCCAGCGCCACGCCACGGTGGAGAATTACATGGACACCTGGGCCTTCCGCTATTACTTCGGCCAGAACATAAACCTCAGCCTTTACGACCGGCTAGATTTTCCCGCATCACTGCCGACCGAGATCGGCGACATGCTGCATGCCGCTTTCGCGCAGACCTGGCCGCAGGGCCAGCCCCGTCCCGATTATTTGACCCGCGGGCAGATCGACCAGACCTACGAGGTGTTCTACGAGATCCTGGAGATCATGCACAAGATGGTGATCCCGCGGCCGGAAGAGCCCTTCAGCGGGGTTGCCGAAATCCTGAACGATGCCTTGCAGGACCTGTTTGAACCGCCGCCCTCGTCGCCCGACTCCCCAAGCGGCAGGTGCTCATGGGGGGATGTCCTTTCGATGGGTTTTACCCAGTCTTCGCGGGATTGCTACGAAGGATTCTTCGACCAGCTGGAGGACTGGATGGCCTACCTGGGCGAGCTGATCTACTGGGCGCTGGAGACCATGCTGGACCTGATCGATCTTTTGCTGACCCTGCTGCTGTCACTGCCGATCATCGTCCTGCTGGCGATTCTCTACGGGCTGCAGCTGCTGCTTTACCAGCTCTACCAGGCGGCGCGCGAAGTGTTGGCCCTGGAAGGGTTCATCACCCCGGACCCGGAAATGCTGAACAATTCGCACGGCCGCAATCTGACCACCACGGCCCTGTGCGCCGCGGCCCCCTTCAAATATCCGAAATGGCATATCACGTCCGGTTCGCACCTGCTCTGCCCGGCAACGGCCATGGAACAGCCTACGACGGCGGCGGATTTTATGGGGGTCTCCCCGCCGGCGGATCCATCCTCGTTTATCGAGCAGCACCCCTTCAATTATGAATGGCTGGCCACTTATGCCCGCCGCGAGACACCGGCCCAGACGCTGTCTTTGGAACGGGATCGCCTTCGCATCGGCAACGCCAGCGATTTCACCTCCTGGTTGATTGCCACCTCGGCCGGAAACAACGTACCGGATGCCGACCGGGCCCTTCTTCTCACCAGCTGGAACCTGGATGCCGACCGGGGCTATGGCTACAAAGCCTGGCGCGGGGAAGTTCCGTCCGATCCGGATAATCCGGTGAACAACGAGGAGTATGTCTGAATTGTAAAGCCCCGGTAATTATACCGGGGCTTTTTCGGAATCAAAGGGACTCATGATGCGTTTAAGAAGTAAATTCGATTTTGAATGTGTTATGTAAAGGGGTGGAGCTACCATTTAACCTTTTACTATGGCCTTGTAGCGTTGCCAAAAATATTTGAAAGCGAGAAGAACAATACCTCTGAACTGGTTTTTGTTCTAAGGTCAACCATAGATTTATCCCCTCACTTATTCCGTATTTACAGCTTGCGGAAGTGGGTATCGCCGTCGAGGACGCTGCACAATAGGCAGGCAACGAAGACGAGGAATGAATGGAACCAGGTCTACTCGCTGGGCATTATGGGGAAATTGTATATTCCTCTCGTCAACAAAACCAAAGAACAGGTAAATCAGCAGGGGGCCGCTTAAACATCATCGCGTCAAACCCCGTCCCAAGCCCCTTTCCAAACGCATTCAGAGGGAGGCATAGTGTGTCTGCATCCGCCGGCGCATGGCGGCATCCGGCAGGCGCCCAAAGCCCGCCTGCATATTGTCCTACATATGGTGCACCTTGAACTAAAAGAAGGGGTCAGGTCTACACTCTTGAAAGTGAGGGGCTCAAGTATACGTATGACCTTTGTCTCAGGTTGTTGGGACATTATTCGGGTCTATTTGAAAGTCAGAAGGGCACCAACTCCCTATAGATGATTGTTCTCCAGTAAACCAGAGACCTGCCCCATCTCGTGCCTAATGCCTGGATAGGGTAAGGCGTTGGCGGACGGTCTGGCGCGTCTGGTGACGGGTTGCGAGTATCGTCAACAGGGGAAGCATCAAACCGATGCAGGTGATGGTTATCAACAGGGTGCCCAGCTCGGAATAATCCGCCGGCAGCGTGACGCCGCCGGTCATGGGATCTGTGATTTCGCGGGTGACTGTAAAAAATTGATTCAAATATTTGGTTCCCAGATTGCTCAGGGACAGGGCCAGATTGGTAAAGGAGGCCATGACCGCAAAAAAAGTCGCTTTCAGTTGGGTGGGCGCACTGTTGGCGATCCAGGCCAGCATGGGGATCATGGCGACTTGCCCCAGGGGAGATTCCAGGGCGGTATCGACCACCGCAATAAACCGGGCGTCCACGATACCGCTGGTCAAGCCCGCGGTCCATTCGTGCAGGCCGTAGTACATCCCGATGATCGGCAGACTGAGTACTGCGCCGATGATGGTTAAAAAACCCACCACAAATGTAATCGATCGTTCGGCCATGAAACGGCGGAAAAGCACCATTCCGAAAAGAGCCAGCGCGCCGCTGATCAAGGACAGGACGGATATGAACTGCTGGTCGAAGCCCAGTTCATCGATCTGCCACCAGGTGGCTCCGGCGCCCGGGCCGGGTAGGGCGCGAAACACGAAAATAACGATGGCTGTCCGCACTAGGGTGCGCCGGGCCGTCGGGGGCAGTTCCTTTACCAGCTTTGCCATCAGGAAGAGTACGATGGCCATCGAACCTGCAAATACGATCTCCTGGTTATAGGGAACCCGGCTCAATCCCATCACCAGGCTGAAGACGACAAAAACCAGGCTACCCCCTAAAATCCACCAGTTGGGCGTTGCCTCCCGCGCAATAGCCTGTTTTGTTCTACCCAGATGCCGAAGCTTGCGTACCCGGTTGCGTTTCAACAGTTCAGCCAAGGCCACGCCGATGACCGATATCACCGGAATGACCAGCGCCAGTTTGTAAATACGGGTGTAAACGTCGCGCTGCATTGCCTCCGGCAGATCGCCGACGCCGCTGAACATCATGATATTGAGGATCGCGACGGCGATACCGCCGCCCACGATCGCAATCCGGCCCAGGGTCTGCATGGTGGTGTGCATCAGCCGGGTGGTGTGTTCGTCGTAAGGGTGCCCCTGCTCGTCGACGGTCGGCACCGCTTCGACCGTCATGGCGTCGGCCACCACATCCTGGATGACATAGCCCACCGGTGCCAGCAAGGCCGCCAGCACAAACCAGGCCTCCACGGGCATGGTTTGCACCATTGCCGGCGTGGCGCCAATCAGACCGCACATGATGACAAGGCTGGCGCCGATGAGGCCCGCACCGATGAAAACCAGGACCGATTTCCAGCGCCAGAACAGATCCACCAGATGGCCCAGGGGCATTTTCAAGGCCCAGGGCAGACCGGCCCAGAACCCGAGGGTTGCCAGAAACTCGGCCGAAAGTCCCAGATAGTCTTTGACGAAGAAGGTCCCGACGATGCCGGTCAGGCCGGAGATACCGGCCGCCGTGTAGACCAGGAGGGGCGGCAGATAGGACAATCGCATCTGGCGGACTAGATCGACGAAGTGGTGATTGACCCATTTCATGAGAATCGCAAGCATTCGCATCATCCCTTCCTGCGATGGGGAAACCTATCCCGGATATTTCACGCCTCTGATGTGCTCTTTGACTGCGTTATCAAGGGTTCGCAGTGCTGAAAAGCTTTGCCGCCGACAAGCGAGGGGCGCCGCTGGTCGATCAACGGCGCCCCTCGAACATACAGTTTATCCTTGTTGTTCCAGCGGCAGGTAGAAGGTCCCCGTCTGCCGTTGCACCAGCAGCAGCAGATGGTCTTTATCCTCAGACTTATGGATGTTTTCGACGATGTCGTTGACCGACTCGACCGGCTGGCGGTTGACTTCCACAATAACGTCGCCCTGGCGAAGGCCGGCCTCCTGGGCCGGGCTGTCCGGTTCGATACCGACGACAACGACACCCTTATCCGCCTGAATGCGGAACTGGTTTTTCATCTCGGGACTCAGGTCGTGCAGCTGGAGGCCCCACTTGCCTTTGGAGGCGGAAGATTGTGCAACCGGCGTTCCATCGGAGGGCAACTGGCTGACGGTGACAGGCAGTTGGCGTTCCTTGCCGTTGCGCACAACGGTCACCATGACTTCTTTATCCACGGGCGTGGCCGCGACGATGGCGGGCAGGTCATGGCTGTCTTTGACTTCCTTGCCGTCAAAGGCGATGATGATGTCGCCCCGCGCGATGTCGGCTTTGTCGGCCGGGCTGTCGGCCACAACATCGGCGACCAGGGCCCCTTCGCGCACTTCCATATCCAGTGCTTGGGCGAGTTCTGGGGTAAGGGTCTGGATGTTGACCCCCAGGTAGCCGCGCCGGACTTCACCGTTTTCAACCAGTTGCGGGATCAGCGGTTTGGCGGTGTTGACCGGGATGGCAAAACCGATGCCCTGGCCCTGGGGTATGATGGCCGTGTTGATGCCCACCACTTCACCATTCATATTGAAAAGGGGCCCACCGGAATTTCCGGGATTGATGGAGGCATCCGTCTGGATGAAGTCATCGTAGGGTCCGGCCCCGATGACACGCCCTTTGGCGCTGACGATACCGGACGTTACGGTGTGATTCAAACCAAAGGGGTTGCCGATGGCCACGACCCAGTCGCCGACCCGCAGTGCTTCAGAATCGGCCAGGGAGGCGGCCGGAAGGGGTTTCTGAGAATCGATTTTCAAAACTGCAAGATCCGTTTTGGGGTCGAGCCCGATGACCTCGGCCTCGAATTCCGTCTTGTCGGCCAGGGTGACCGTGACCTCTTTGGCACCCTCAACCACATGATTGTTGGTCAGGATGTAGCCGTCATCGCTGATGATGACCCCGGATCCGGCACCCTGGGTCCGGTGGTTTTTGGGCATCTGGGGCATTCCGTTGAAAAAATCTCTGAAAAAATCACCATTGGGCCCTTGCGGACCCTGTGGCCCCGGAAAGGCCGCCGTTTCAATCTTGGTTACTTTAACATTCACGACGGTTGGGCTCAGGGTGTCCGCCAGTTCGGCAAATGAGTTGGGCATGGTTGCAGGCGCTGGCAGGCTGACGTGCGATCCGCTGCTGAAGTCTTCCGCCAGGGAAGGACGGGTCCATTGCATACCGGATGTTATCAGAACCCCGGCCGCGAAAAAGGGCAACCCGTACGCCAGCACGTTTTTGATACCAAAACGCCGGCGGGTAACGTTGATGCGTGATTCGTTTTGCATGATGGTTCTCCTATCCAATGGTTAAGGGATGCCTTCCCGTCAAACGCGGAAGGAATGACATCAGGTTGGGGAAAAAAGTCACTTGCCTGATCTCGTAGCGCTAAGGATAGGGGGTGAAGATTAAAGGAAGATTAACCGGATATGATTATGTCATCATCTTGGGAGAAGCTCAGGCGGGACGGGTCGGGAGGTAAACGGTAAAGGTGCTGCCCTGTCCAGGGGTGCTTTCCACATGGATACGGCCCCCGTGGGCGGCGACAATGGAGTGGACGATATCGAGCCCCAGCCCGACGCCTTTGACGTCCCTGGCGCGCGTCTCGGTGGAACGGTGGAAGCGGTTGAAAATCTGTTTTTGTTCCGCCGCGGAAAGACCGATGCCCGTATCGGAAACCGCCAGGGATGCGCCGTCTTTATCGGGGTGCAGCGTTATCTTCACGCTACCGCCGGAGGGGGTGTATTTGATGGCATTGTCGATCAGGTTCAGCAGGAGTCTTCGGAGATGTTCGCGATCGCCGTCGATAAAAACAGGTGCTGGCGAATCTGACTGAAGATCGATGGCACGGTCATCCGCGATGGTCCTCATCTGCTCACAAACTTCCTGCAGAAGATCGTTCAGCGCCACCGGCTGGAAGTCCATCCGCAAAACGCCGGCATCCGCGCGGGCCAGCAAAAGAAGCCCTTCCACCAGACGGTTGATCCGGTCAATTTCTTCAAGACCGCTTTGCAGGACATGCTGGTATTCCGCAGGGCTTCGCGGGGAACGCAGGGCGACTTCCATTTCGCCTTTGAGAATCGTCAGGGGAGTCTGAAGTTCGTGGGAGGCGTCGGCACTGAACTGACGCATCTGGTCGATCGTCGCATTCAAGCGGTCCAGCATGCTGTTGAGTGTCTTTGCCAGGCGATCCAACTCATCGTCATTGCCGGTTTCCTGCAGACGCTGGTCAAGCTCCCGGGCACTGATCTGGCGTGCTGTCCGGGTCATACGATCAACCGGCCTGAGTGCCCGGTGGGCCAGCAGCCAGCCACCTCCGCCGGCCAGCAGGAGACCCAGGGGCAGCATGGCGGCCATGATCAGAAGAAAACGGCGGCGTGTCTTGAGCATGTTCTCCAGCGACATTCCAACCCGGACCAGGTTCGTGACGGTGCCGGCTTTTATCACAGGCCGGGTCAGCACCCGGACCGGATAGCGTCCGGTGGACGGGAGGGTTTCGAATGTCGGCAACCCCTGTGCGGCATTTTTTTGTGCTAAAGGACTGAGGGGGATTTCGGGCAGATTCGATCCATCCGGACCTGGATCGCGCCGTCCCCGTGGATCATAAATGTCGGCCTGCCGGTCAAGCGGCGAAAATCCAAAGAAGCGGCGAAAGAGTTCGTCGATTTCGGATGGGCGCTGGTCATGGCTTCCCATGCGTGCTTTCTGGGCCATGACGTCAGCCACCCCGGTCAGGGCCGCATCCATGTCGCGTGCAAGACTATAGGCCAACAGCCCATAGGCCATGCCGCCCAGGAGAAGAAAGGTCAGGGTCAAAAGGCTGGTGTACCAAAGGGTCAGTTTGGCGCCTATGGATCGAATCGGCATTGACTACTCCACTTTCAGCACGTATCCTACCCCGCGCACCGTGTGAATCAACTTGGGATTGTGGCCGGTGTCGATTTTTTTTCTAAGGTAGTTTACGTAGACATCGATAACATTCGTTTCGGTGTCGAAGCTATAGTCCCAGACATGTTCGGAGATCATGGCGCGTGTGAGGACACGTCCTTGATTGCGCATGAAATAATCTAGTAGGCTGAACTCTTTGGCGGTCAGTTCGATGGTTTCCTCACCACGTGCGACAAGACGGCTGGATGGATCAAGCGTCAGGTCGGCGACTTTGAGAACCGGTAGTTCGGCATCGGTGCGACGTCGCAGCAGTGCCCTGGCCCTCGCCAGTAGTTCCTGGAAAGCAAAGGGTTTGGTCAAATAGTCGTCGGCCCCGGTATCCAGGCCAATCACTTTGTCCTCGATGGCGGCCCGGATGGTGAGGAGAAGAACGGGCGTTGTTTTCTTTTTACGGCGCAAGGTGCGGAGGACCTCGATGCCATCCTTTTGGGGGAGATTGATGTCTAAAATGATCAGATCATGGACGTCATCGAGTGCCATCAATAGGCCTGCTTCCCCGTCGGCGGCCAGATCAACCGCATATCCCTCTTCTTCAAGGCCTTTCTTGACGAAACTGGCAACCTTCTGCTCATCCTCAACCAACAGAATACGCATCCGCGGAATTCCTCCGTAGCATGGTACGGCCGGCGCTCATTCATTCGTCAACTGCCGGTGACCACGACTGGGTATCAAAAAACGACATAACATTATAAATCTGGAAAGGAAACAGCCCTTCCAATAGCTGTTGGATGGTACCGTCGGTTCGGTTCGATGCGCACACGTGGGCTTTCCCCATCTGGCGAAATGGTGCCAAAACGGTCGTTGTCTGGTTTATTCCGTTTAAAAGTCACCTCCAGACGGCCCCAACTGGCGGCAAACGTCCCGCCCCCAGTTGGGGCCGGGCCAAGACAACCCGTTCTTAAAACCCACCAAACATAAGGAATTGTCTCCTGCTTGGGTTTTCAAGATGGTGGAGTATTGCAGGATACGGGATTGGAATGGTCCTTCTGGTTCCGCTTCGCCAATTAATAGCGAACCTGTGCTGTGTTCCCTACGAAGCAACGCCAACGGGTTTTCAGAAGTTTATCCGCAAGACAGAGAAAAAAAGACCACCCCGTCGGTCCAGCTGACGCTCAACCGGGACACTCGTTTTTCGCTTTTTTCCGAGGCATTTTTCCTTGCCGAAGGTTTCTCTCTCGACCACACGCCATAACTTACCCCTGCTGTGGAAACATCCCGAACCATGCCAGCGATGTCCTGTCGGCGATAGTTCCCATGAGTCATTGTAATAACAGACAAATTACTGAATTTATACGGGTATTGACATGCGTTGGGCATCTGAATATACTCGCCCATCAAGGACGCAAGTTCTGATCTGGTCTGATATGCGCCAAGTCATTCTCTGAAAATGCCGACTTCCTGACCACGGGATGCCACTGACGCAGGATTTGCCATTGATGCCTTATTTCATACAGCGCGCCGCTATCATACGGACTAGAGCGCGCTGTATGTCCTACCCGAAATTGTCCGAACCCATTTCCCCACTAACATACGCAAGCACACGAAGACGAATGGACGGATACCCATGCTGATGACGATGCGATGGTTGCGATGGACTGTTGGACTGAGCCTGCTGGCGGCTTTCCTTGTAGTGATGCCGGCAGACAATGTCCGGGCCGATTGCTTCGAGGATGAGGAATACGCGGAGGCGGTCAAACAAGCCGAGGATCAATGGAAAGCGGTTCGCCAGACGATGCAGGACGGCGTTTCCAGATACGAAGAATTCCTCAAAAACTATGAGAAATACAAGAATATTGTCTTCAGCCAGGATATGGAAAAATCGATAATTCTGGTCAAGCGCATATTTGGAATGAGCAATGCCACTGAACAACAAGCCAAAGACATGGTCTGGAAGCTTCGCGACCAGTTTAACCGACTGGACAAAGCCGGGTTGAAAGGCAAACTCCAGAGCGCCATCGGACAGTTAAAAAAGGCGGACAAGATCGCTGGCGAGTTGGAAAACACCTACCAGTTTGCCCAGAAATTCGATCCTGCGAATGCCAAGGACAATCCGACCTACGGACTCAAGCTGATCGGCAATACGCTGGCTGATGGCGCCAAGAAGATCGAGGCGGTGCCACTGGTGGGCAAGGTGCTGGGACCCTGGTTCAGCGCCTATGCCGAAGCCACCCAGGCCTTTGTGGGGGCACTGGACCGTCTGACGGCCAAGATCAAGGATTTTCGCCAGGGGTCCCTATGCGCCCAGTTCGGCAAGAACACCGACGCCCGGGCGGCTTTCGATGCCGCTACCCAGACCGCCCGCTACCGCGGCGAAGACTGCTTGACCTACTTTCCCGTGGCCCACTTTCCGCGCCTGCGCGGCATGGCTTTTCGCGGCCAGGACAACTACTATCTGTTCAACCCGGTGGGCTGCCGGGGCTATTTCGCGCCGGCCGGCAACACCGACAAGGTATACCGGTGGCACGCCCTGCTGCTGTCGCCCCGGGCCCTTGACCCCGCCTGGCTGGCCGACCGGGCGCGGTCCTTGACCACCGAGGTCGAGCAGCGCGCCCGGCGCCATTACCGTCTTTTCCAGGATCTCCACAACCACCTGGACGATGGTTGGGCCCTTATCGAGGAACTCGTCCTTACCGGAGATGTGGCTTACTACGCGGCCCTTCCCGAAGAAACTTTTGTGGCCAACTACATCATCGACGATCAGCACAACAAACGCATCGATGACGTTCTGAACGACTACCAGAACCACGTTTTGGCGGAAGGACGGGTCTTCGGCCGTGATCATGACGGCGAGCGGCCCCTCGGCGGCGCTCAGGTCGTTTTCAGGCTGCAGGGAAAAGCCTACCGCACCCAGACGGATCTTAACGGGCGCTACCAGCTTCTCATGAAGGGCCAGGCGGCCAACCGGATGACCATCGAAGCCACCGCCGTCGGCTACGAACCCTATCGGGCGGATGGGGCCATACCGGGCCCGACGATCCTCGGCAACGATATCTTTCTGGTGGGAATAGCGCCTGCCGGGGACAGCGATGCCGATGATCAGGACGGCGACGAGGAGGTGCCGGCCTTCATCACCCGGTCCAAGCCGCAACCTTCCGAAACGGAACCTGCGCCGGAAACTGACGGCGGGCCGGACGATGTCCGCGCCGTGGCTACGGAAACCGAAACGGTGGGTTTCAACGGGGTTGTCTTGGAGCGGATCATCAATGAGGATTCCCTGACCGTAGTTCGGCGGGTGGACGGCGAAGACAAGATGCTGACCGGGAAGGCCGCCGTGGACGTGCTGCTCAAAGAAGGGTATCTGCAGCAGGTCAAAGGGATCGGCCTGGTGGCTACCGAGCGTTTCGAACGTTTTATGCAGGAAGGCAGTCCGGGCAAACGGGGAATTTCAACAGAAGATCTTGGAAAAATAAAGAACGCATCACGGAGTGCCAAGTGGGACCTGACGCTCAACGGACGTCGTTGCTATCCGCAAAACTTGATCACGCCGACACCCGAAGAATATCGTCACTATTCGCGTTGCGACAAACTGGCCAAGGATCTGGGGTTTTAAATGAGAGAAAACATGAAACGCTTATGGCTTGCATTGGTAATTGGCGTGTTCCTGTGTGCATCGGTCCATGCCCGAGAATACATGGGCCTGCAGCCCGGCCGCTCGACCCGCGCGGATGCGGACCGGGTGCTCGGCAAGGCCATCGGATCGGGACCGGAAGACGGACAGGCCGATTATGATCCGGCCGACCACGGGGTGGCGCGATTGACCGTTAACTTCGATGACCGGGGGATCATCCGGTCGATTAACCTCTATCCGCCCAAAGCCTATCCCCGCCAGAAAATGATCGAGTGGCTTGAGCTGGAAGCGCCGGACCGCATGCAACGCAATGCCGATGGAGCCCTGGAAGAGATATACAGCGCGCAGGGCATCATTCTGACCTTTGTGCCCGGGGATATGAACCAGGTGATTCAATTGACCCATTTCTATGCGGAGAAACCTCCCGCTGCCAAGGCGGTCTCCAAGACACAAGCCCCCAAGACACAAACCCCGGCGGTGATTGCTGCCGGCAAAACCCCTTATTTCGGTGTCAGCACGGTTCTCACCGATGCCGGTGAAATTCTGATTCTGCAGGTCCACATGGAGAGCCCCGCCGCCGCTGCCGGCCTGCAAGTGGAGGATGTGCTCCTGCGCCTCGGCGATTACCGCATGCAACCGCCCGTGACGGATAAGGCGGCCCTGGAGAAAGCGGTCCAATCCCCGCCGACCGGCACCGCTGCTCCCCTGGTTTTCAGACGGCGGGGGGAAAAAATACGGCGCACCGTGACGCTGACGGCCTTGAGCGACAGCGAACTTGCAGCGCGCAAAGCTCTCACCCAGGAGCAGATCGACCTGGCAGCCGATTTTTATCAACGGGCCAACCAACCTTTTAAGGCCAAACACTATCGCGAAGCGGCCTCCTTACTCGAACAAGCCTACGGTCTGGATGCGCGTCCGCGAAATCATGCCATTGCCCTGGGCAAGGTATACCGCTTGCTGCAGCGCTACCAGGATGCAGAGCACATTCTTGCGCTGCGCGCGCGCTTCGACGATGCCAGCATCGTTCATTACTCTCTTGGCCGGGTGGCCATGGGACAACAGCAAGCCGCCAAGGCGATCGGGCATTTTCAAGCTTCGATTAAAACCTTGTCCAAGGATGATGATGGTCATCTCGATCACCTTTGGCTGGGCATCGCCTACCTTGGCGACAAACGACCGGCTGATGCCGACCGGCATCTCAAAAAGGCCGCTGCTCTGCGCCCGAAAGCAGAAGATCCTTTTTATTGGCTGGGGCGCAGTGCTGAAATGCAGAAACGGTGGCAGGATGCCCGTGCTTACTATGATGAGTACCTGGAAATGAATCCCCAAAACGCCGATCGGGCCCAGGATGCTAAACGACGCTCCGAAAAAATGGCTCTGGCGATCAAGCACGATGACCCCGGCTACCAGACCGGAAGAAAAATGGGGGAAGCACTGGGCAACGCCCTGAAAGGCTTGCTTTCAGACTGATGCCCGCAAGGCGCTGTATGAAGTGGCAGGCATCTTTGTCATTAGCTTTCTGAGAAGCGCCATTCAGCCGCTCGGTTCAGAGGCCCTTTACTCGGGCAACGCCCTTCATGTTTCCCTATTTAGGGGGGCATCCATACCAGGATATCCATCAGAAATGCCGAAGCAGCCCGATAGGCGTTTTCCTGATGTTGATGATATCATTCAGAACATTATCGAAAATAGCCGGGATGCTGACGCGATTCAAGATTTTCATGGCTTTCCTTTTAAATAACGGTTTGCAAATTTATTGGCCAAATGCGCAATTAATCGGCTGACAATGGATGCCCTTTAAAGGAACATTAGTTTTATCCTAAACCCACCCCCTCTGTGGAGGACCCGGAGAGGTACGACCGATCCGGGGTGCTTTTCTGACATAGTTGCTTCATTTTCTTTCACGTGCCAGAAAACGAAGCAAAAGAACACGCCCGTGTCCCGCGGTGCTTCGCACTGCCCTGCGCGTCGCCGTTGCGGCCGGCGCGCGCGGAAACTCGCCCGCCTATCAGCGGGCTCAGACAGTCCGCGTGCTTTTGCCCGTCCGCCACGTCGATGCTCGGCGAGGGACAAAGGGAAACAAAAAACCATACCGTCAAAAACCGATTTTCAAGTCCCTTTCAAGGAGGCTACCTGAGGCCTCCCGCTCTGCGGGAGAGGCCTAAATCCGGATATTTCATGAAATCTTTCCTGCCAATGTTGCAAATCTAACGATATCCATTTGTTGTCGTTTGGAATGGTTTGATCGACAAGCGTAGGATTCGTCACCAATGCTTATCGGTTTGAGCTTCATCGATATCAAATGCGATATCATACAAACGCTCTGGGAAGCGGTTCGCTTCCTCATCCATGCGACGTACATGCCATGCTTTCATGGTGAATATGGAAGCAAACGACAGGTAATGGCCGAAATACGAAAATTGTGAGCATTTATACCAACGCCCTGCCTCGGGACGAAAGAGCTGAACGGCGCTTTTGTCACAGCCCCCTCTTTGGCTAAAATCAATAATATGAAAAATACCAGTATGTTATAAGGTTATGAATGAAGGGTCTATTTGTTTGGTGGGCCGTTGCCTCTTGAAGGGATGGCTGCGAAAAACGCCTGTCAACATGGGTTAATTCTTTCTATTTGATTTTGAGTATTATATCATATTTGATATTAATGGTGTCCGAATTGATTCCGAGACAATACTTAAAACAGTGCGCCGTTCGATCGGTTTTCACCAGATAACGTCCCCGAGTGCCTTACAAGGCAAGCGACGTCATCCTTTCATTCACTTTTTAAGGAGGCCTGAAAATGACATTAGATGCTGCTACCGCTGTTCAAGAAGTTCCCACCCCCGTCGACACCGAAATGTATCTGGATGACGTTGCTTTGGCCAAAGCGCTTCTGGAGAATGCGGCCCGCAACAACGGCGTTCTCAGCAATGCCGACATTGTATTCGCTCTGCGCAATCTCCTCAAAACGACCTATTACCCGGTGGCAATCAAATATTTCTATTCGGAAGACGAATTGGAAGACTTCAAAAACAACAATGACTACAAAACGGCGATGCACGCTTACACGTTCTGCCATTTCGTCGCCGCATCCCGCATGCGCGGCGACATTCTTCTGGGCACCGGCGATAAAACGGGATGCTCCAATGCCAAGTACGTCATGGGCTGGAAAGAGCTAGATGACCCCGAAATTAAAAGTCACTTAAAATATACGAAAAGCTGGGAACAGGCTGAAAAATTCGTTCGCACCAAAAAGCGTCTCCCGGAGGGGTTGCTTGCCTTTGCCACGGCACCCTTGCACAAGGCCCCCTTTAAACCAGATGTGGTTCACGGAATCTGCGACGTTCTTCAGGCCTATCACCTCGGCAACGACTGGTGCGCGGCTTATGACGAACACCCCTTCGAGATGATCATGACCATGAACTCCTCGATCTGTCATGGCTGCGTGCAGTGCCACGTTATGGCCAAGCCGAACATCACCCCCATGTGCAGCAGCAGCAAAACCGCGGGGAAAACCGAACAGAGCGAAATCAACTGGGTGTGGCCCGGCGATCAGGTAGAACCCACCGTCCATTGGATGTTGGAGCGCACCGTGCGCGATGGGGGACCGTCCTTTCCGCGAACAGGGGAGACCTATCCCGGTTTCGACATCTGCAAACTGTGCAATTTTATCATTTTCAGACCGCACAAGCACAAATAGATGGAACGCATCGCGATCCCCATTTTTCAGTCGCGTATTTCGCCGGTCCTCGATGCCTGCAATGACTTGGTGCTAGTTGATCTGTCTGAAACAGGAGCCGTTCGGCGGGCTAACGTATCACTGCAAAAATTGAGCATCGGGGAGCGCGCGGCAGCAATGTCACGACAGGGGGTCGAAAAAATCATCTGTGCCGGCGTGAGCGACCTGATGATAGCGTGTATCGTAAGCCGCGGCATGCATGTCATCAGCGGCTTATCAGGGGAGGTGGAGCAGATTATCGCCGCTTATCAACAAGACCGGTTGGATCAGGATTGTTTCAGAATGCCAGGCGGTAAAAAATCGGAATCTCCATCTCCCCCCGGATCCAGCGACACACTCCACTCATGGCACATAAAGGAACTGTCCCCTATGGTTTGACGTGTACCAAACGCCAGCAGCTATTGATATTTCAACAGAATCCGTTATAAATCAGGGGATGAGGCCTCTGATTGTGAATTTCGTCACATCGCCCAGACGCCTGCTATCGAGGTCGAAAACCTGAAGACAGGGTGAACGTGTCGCCATGCAGGTGCCAATAACCGGATATACCAGACGTTCCATTCTTGCGGTGTTTTTCGTCATGCTGTTCCTGCTGACGGCGCCCTTCGCGGCGAGTGCTGCCCCCCGGGCAGGCGCGGCTCAATTTCAGCGGTCCATCGTGGACTACCGCTCGCGGCTGAATCCCCGCTTTAAAAAAATCAAACGCCAAAAGACCAAATACATCATCGTGCACACAGCTGAGCTCGGACGGCAGACAACCTTACGCGTCGTTTCCCAGGGCAAGCGCTTTCGAAACGGCCGGAGCACCCCCGGCGGCCATGCCCATTACGTCATCGCGCGTGACGGTCGTACCTACCGCATTCTGGATAAACAATATGTGGCTGATCATGCGGGTATCAGCATGTGGGACGGGGATACGGACATCAGCCAGTTGTCCATCGGCATCGAACTGGTGGGGTACCATTACGCTGCGATAACAGATGCGCAGTACCGATCGGTGGGCCTTCTGATCAACATCCTCCAGGGGACTTACGGCCTGGATGACCGGGCAGTCCTGACCCACAGCCAGGTTGCCTTTGGATATCCAAACCGCTGGCACCGGAAGAATCATCGGGGTCGCAAGCGCTGCGCCAAGAACTTCGATCGTGCCAAAGCCGGGTTGGGATCCACCTGGCGCTATGATCCCGACGTGCGTGCCGGCCGGCTAGTGGCGGATCAACAGCTGGCGGCCGTGTATTATAGCCCCAGGAACTTTATTGCCGTGGCCGAGGAAGCCAATGTCATCTCAAAGAAAAATACGGCCTGGGTCATTGCGGGGGAGGATTTCGACAGTTCCGCAACGGTTTACAAATTTCCCGACGGCCGAATTTACACGGGCGACCAGATTGCCGCCGAGGTCGGCTGGCACCTGTTGCCCGCCAAAACGACAGTCCTGCTAAACCAGGAGGTCAGTGTCGAAAAGCTGAAGGACGACGGCCCCGTCAAAACCATTGCGGACGGTGTGACAGCCTGGTCCCTGGCCGGTCGGTCCTACAATCGGGAGACCACCATCTATTTTCTTCCCACGGGCCACATCAAAACCGGATCGGTGATCGACGACTGGGACGATCTCCCGGTCCAAACCCGGCTGATCATCGGATACAAAGGCCCCTTCGAGCTCCGCAAGGACCAGTCCGCCTACCGCATCGCCGGCAAGGGGTACAAGGACGCCGACACCATCTACTACCTGCCGTCCAGGCAGCTGGTACGCGGTCATCACATCAAGGACTTCACGCAACTTCAGCTCGGCACGCTTGTTTTTCTCCCAGCCGGCTGATTCCGTCCTGGAAAAGAAATTATGAAAAAATACATGATTATTGAATATTTCAAGCTGGGGTGTTTTGACGCGATTTATGAGCGCTACAATCAGCAAGGCCGGCTGCTGCCGGATGGATTGCATTATCTTGATTCCTGGGTGAGCAAGGATAAGAATGTCTGTTTTCAGCTAATGGAAACCGACGACGTGGCATTGTTTCCCGAGTGGTTCAGGCGGTGGGATGACGTGATCGAGTTTGAAGTGTATCCAATCGACTGAGCCGATCTATGCAACGTAAAGGGTCAGGTCGCCTGACGGTTTTCTTCAGCAATTATTTACAGGGTTGATATTGGGCCCCCTGCGCGCACGGGAATGGAGGTGCCACCGATGAAACCCAAGAGCCTTCAAGCGCATATCGCTGCTTCTTACACGATGCTCCGTATTGGCATGGCGGTGCTGGCCATCGTCTTGCCATTTCTTTTGTGGATTGCCGGGCATATTCTTGCGGGCTTGCCGCTGCAAGGATCGATGAGCGCCTATTATCATGCCGGCGGGGGCGCCGTGCGGGATGTGTTCGTGGGGGCCCTGTTCGCGATCGGCGTATTTCTGATGCTCTACAAGGGGTTCACCGATTTCGAAAACTGGGCCCTGAACCTTGCCGGCGGATTTTTATTGATTGTCGCCGTGGTTCCCATGGCGTGGGGGTGCGGCAATGCCTGCCCCAAATTCTCATGGCACGGAACGGCGTCGGTTGTCTTCTTTCTATCCATTGCGTATGTGTGTATTTTCAGGTCGGCGGACACCCTGGGGTTGATGTTGGATCAGGAAAGGGCTACGTTTTACCGGAGAGCCTATAAACTTATGGGGGGAGCCATGATCGCCTCGCCGGCCATCGCGTTTGCCCTCAAATTATTTCTACAGCCCGATCCGGGAAAGGGGTCGTTCATATTCTATATCGAGGCCGTCGGGGTCGTCGTGTTCGGGTCCTATTGGCTTCTGAAAAGCTTCGAGATCAGGGAAACGCATGCGGAACGACAGGCTGTCGAAGGCCATCTGAAAATAGCCGCATACAGCATTGCCGACTTTTTCAAACCCATATCCGTGAAACGCGTTGACCATACCAAGGGGCCAGATCCCGACCGCTGAACGACAGCCGGGCGCTTCTGTGCCTTTCCTACAGCTAATTTTACATCACAATCATAGAAAAATTCGCCGCGAGAGATGACGATGCGTCTGCACGACAGGGTTAAAGAGGCGGCACTTTCCAGGGCGGAAGGTGTATATGTGGTCGATGTCCGCATTGGCCTGGGCTACACGGCGGTACTGCTGGACAACGGGTGTGCCGGCCTGGCTTACACCTTTCTCGATGAGGCTAAGGGCGGTTGCTCGGTGTATCGCAATGTTCGCCCCCTGGCCGGTCGGCCGGCCGTGGATCTCCTCCACCTTTTCGATACCGGCGGCCGCATCGAAGCGGCCCTGGCCCTGGCCACGGCCAATGCGCTTTTCAACCGCCCGGACCGGGACTATCGCAGGGGGGACATTTTAGAGCAGTTGCCGATCAGAGCGGAGGACCTGGTGGGCATGGTGGGCCATTTTGCACCGCTGGTTGCGACCCTCCGCAAGCAGGCCAAGGCCCTTTATATCTTCGAGCAGATCGATCTGCCCCAGGGTAGCCTGTTGCCGGTGAGCGAAGCCGAACACCTGCTGCCGCAATGCCAGGTCGCCCTGTTGACGTCCACCGCTATTATCAACCAGACGGCAGACCATCTGCTGGCGCTGGCCGGTGGCTGCCGGGAGATCGTCTTTTTGGGGGCATCCACCCCCCTTATCCCGGAGATTTTCGAAGGGACCAAGGTGACCATGCTTTCAGGTGTCACCGTTGTCAACCCCGAGGCGATAGTTCAGATTGTAAGTGAGGGCGGCGGCATGCGCTTCTTCAAATCTTCCATAGAGAAAGTAAATCTGCTGCTGTCTGCACAAACACAGGAACCATAAGGGCGTGTTTTCAGAAATTGACCACTGGCGGATATCGTCTTACAGTGGACAATCGGCAGCCAATACAACCGACGGCGCAATATTGAGCAGGAGAAAATAATGGCGGGTGGGTGGTCACGTGACGGGGCGGTGCAGGATCAGATCGATGCCAGCGTGGATGATGCTGTCAAGCTGGCACGGAGCCGGTTGCCGGAGGGCAAGAGCCTTACCCATTGTGCCATGTGCGAAGAAGCCATCCCCGAGGCGCGGCGCAACGCCATCCCGGGGGTTCGTCTGTGCGTCGATTGCCAGGCCGATCATGAGAAGCAACAGGTGTCGCAAGCCTTATTCAATCGGAGGGGGAGCAAGGACAGTCAACTAAAGTAGAAGCCAGCTCAAAAAAGTCTTTTCGCCCGATATCGGCGTTGATCCCTCGTCACAAGTCCTCGACATACTGCAGCATGCCTGCGGGTTGCGACTCGGCTTCGCCTTGATCTCAAACGAAAATCCCAATTTTGAGAAGGCTTCTTTAAAGATCTGACGAAAAACCGCCACTCAGACGTCCAACTCTTGATTGATCGCATGCATTTTCTGATCGATCGGTCCAAGGTCTTCTTCCTGGCCGGTACCTTCCAACTGTTTCCGCAGTTCTTCGATTTTCTGCCTTAGCAGCGGAAGAATTTCGTTCTCTATCTTGTCCTTCATTTTGCGACTCATGTGTCCCAAATCAGCCATGATATCATCAAGTTGCTTTTCAAGTTCCTCGATCTGCTCATCGGTGGAAAAGCCTTGAAACGCTCTCAAGAATTCATTGATCCCGGATTCCAAAATCGTTAAATTCTGGCCCAACTGGTAGGCGAATTGGTCATAGAGGACGGCATACTTCGTATGGCCGTCAACGACAGTATCTTTTTCTATCGGGGTTCCCTCTTTTCCCAATTGAACGACTCGAATCACCTTTTGCGCTCTTTTTTGTGGGTCCGTATCGATATAAAATTTACTGGCATCTGTTGCCGCTGAATCAAATTCCTCCTGTATAGAGACGCTTACAAGGAAAACGCCTGCATCTGTATATTCAACCTTCTCGACGTCTCCGATAGCGGATTCTTCAAAATAGACCGGATCGCCTTTTCGCAACCCATGAATATCATTGAATCGAATTTTGAAGTCATGTGTGCTGTCCATACATCCAATGAGCGATGCCGAAAGCATTGCACATATGAGAGCTATTTTTAGGAATGGATTGACTCGGGGCAGCATTTTATCTCCTTCGTTACTATAGAAGGCAGTGCGTCTGGCCGGCGCAGCCCCCGTGAGGGTTTGGTCGATAAGGGTTTGCTTTCTGCGATTCGAACTTAGCGTAATGCCAGTATTTTACCCGTCAAGGTGGAATCTTCTGCCTTTGATTGTACATGATAGGAAGGGACAAGGTCAAATATCGTCACCTCTTCTTTGGCTTTCGCAGGCCATAACACCAATGTTGCATTTTGTAATACAAGTACCGGCAGGAAATCCCCTTCATCTATCCGCCGAATTCTTCTCCTGCTATCCATGGATGGTCATCAACGACAAAACCGTCGAGCTGCTGGACATGCCTCGGCAAACGATCGAAATCAAAGGCACTCTGCTGGAACATGAGGGCCAGAAGACCCTCAGCATCACCGACATCAGCCCCGTTACGCCATAATCCCGCCGTCACATAAGCCAACCGGGCCGCAATGGCCGCCGTGTCATGCCGGCAGCAGAACCTTTCCGCCATGCTGAATGCCGCTGCACCGTGTGACAGCGGCTGCCTTAAATATACATTGGTGAAAATCAGCATTACCCTCCTTTGCACATATCCTTGACCCGTTTGCCACAGCCACAGATTCCGGCGGGCGCGAGCCTCACTCTTTCAAGTAAATGGATGACTTTCTATTTTTTGCCGGAGAGATAAACCGCGCCTCCTCGGTGGGGCGCTCTTCCTTAGTACTCCTGTTCGTAAATGCGCTGGCATTCGCTGGCCGATGCATCCTGGCCTACGGTGTTGCGCGGCGCTTGAATACACAGGGTATTCGCGCTTCGCGCGTTTGGTATGCCAGGCGCCTCGGCCATCTCGGTACGTCACCGTATTTACGAACAGGAGTACTTAGGGCGACCATCCCATTGGTTGGGGTTGTCGGTTGTGGAGTTTTTGGGTCGACTGAAATACCGCCTGGGAGTGGCTTTCCGTTTGATGCGCGGGCAGCCGGTCGAAAATGTCTGGCAGGTTTTCTAACTTAATGGTGCAAATGGATGGCGGCCATCACCGTTGTCATTGTGGTGATGACAGGACTGCAGACCCAGGACGCGCTGATTTTCGGGTTGTCCCGGGTATTGGAGATTTGTATTGGTATCATCTGTGCTTTTGCCGTCTCCGTTTTGGTATTTCCTAAACGAAAAGTGGATGTGCTCAGGGCAAAACTCGAAGCACAGGCGAACCACTGTGCCGACAGTTGTCGTGTCCTGGTGGATGCCTTCCTATCCAGGCAGCGGAACATAGAGGAATCACTGCTGACCGACCTGGTCAAGGATGTTTGGGAAAATCACGCCTTGTTGCAGAAAATCAGACAGAATGAATCCCTGATCTATCATAAAAAATTTAAGGAGAATTTTGCCCTTAAAGTTTCCGTTATCAGTCGCTCCGTGGAGCACTTGCGCAATATGGCCAGGGCCCTGATTGCCCTGGATGATAACGGGTATGAGATCATCATGTCCCAGGAACTGAAAAAAGTAGCCGAAAAAAGCGGCCGGGCTCTTGTTGTGTTTGTAAAAAATGAGCCTCTGACCGTTAAAGACAGGCGGCTGGGGGAGCGGGGACAACAATCCGATAACGCCGATTGCCAAGGCCTCGCCCGCGAATGCATGACCCCGTCCCAACGTGACGGATGTTCCGCTATATGGATGCTTACGGGAAGGATTCCCCCCTTTTCTTTTCCGTCAGGTAGTGCCAGTAGCGGCGCGGCAGCTTGCTCAGGTGCAGTCTGGGGTTGGCCCGCTGAGGGATATTGACGGTGGCGAAATACCGTTGCCACAGCGTTTGGGAGAGCCGTTCGGAGGCCGTGGGGCCGCTCCGGATGGTGTGCAATTCCTTGGCATCCAGCGTCAGTTCGCGCGTGCGCTGCCGGTCGTAGCAGAGCCCGTAGTTGCGCTGTGTATCGTAAATGATCCAGGCCTGGTCGGCAAAACGTTTTTCAAAATGCCGACGCACCAGGGGCAGCACGTCATAGCGAGGCGCGACCAGGGCCAGGTAACGATCGTCTGCGGTTTGCTCAAAGCGGACAAACCCTTTCATGCGGTGGGCTTCCTGGCGAACCTTGCGGGAGAGTTTGCCAATGTCGATGTGGGCAGAGATGTGGCCTCCCTCTTTTCTGTTGCTGCGGCCCGGAAGCGCGTCCTTTACGAAACGATATATCGCTGTTGCAACGCCGGGTTCGCCGGCAAGAAAAGCCTCGAACAGCCTGCGGCGGTGTTTCAAGTCCAGGTGGATTTTGAGGCCGTGCCACACCCGGTCGGCCAGGTTGACGTCGGTGGCGATGGTGATCGTGTGGTCGAACAATCCCGGTTGATAATTTCCGGCCGATTCGATGACATCCGGTGGCTGCGCGGTGGTGTAGGCTTCGAAAATGGCGCTCAGCAGGCCCTCGAAGGAACCATCGGTCAAAAAAACAACCTGGGCGGCCCTGGCCGGAGGACCGCCTTCAGGTGCTCGGGACTTGGCCATGCCCGCACCCGGCCATTGTTGGGGCGGCAGACCGTCGCAGTGGACAAAACGTTTGGCCCTTGAAACCACCACGCCCAGACGTTTTAAATGCTCGAATCGGATGCGGCCCTGGCGCCGCAAGCTCACGATCCGATTGGCCGATATCAATCCGATGCCCGGTACCCTGAGGATGGCGTCGCGATCGGCGGCATTGATGTCCACCGGAAAGCGGTCGGGATGACGCAGGGCGAAGGCCTGTTTGGGATCGATGTCCAGATCGAGATGGGGGGCGTCCCGGCCAATCACCTCCTCAAGGTTAAAACCATAGAGCCGGATCAGCCAGTCGGCCTGGTAGAGGCGGTTTTCTCGTTTCAGAGGCGGCTCGGCAATGCCCGGCAGGCGGGGTTCGGTCTGGTGTACCGGCACATAAGCGGAGTAATAGACGCGTTTCAAGGCCTGTTGACGATACAATCGATCGGACAGATTGAGAATGTCATAATCCGACTCCGGACTGGCCCCGATGATCAGCTGGGTGCTCTGCCCGGCCGGTGCAAAGGCGGGCACGTGTTTCAGCCGCCGGCGATCTTCGCGTGTCTCGGCGATGGTTTCCCGGATAACGCCCATGGGTGTCAGCACGGACTCGAAGGTTTTGGCTTCCGCCAGCCGCTTGAGGCTGTCTTCCGAAGGGAGCTCGATATTGATGCTCAGGCGGTCGGCATACCGTCCGGCCTGCTGGATCAGCCGCCGGCTTGCATAGGGCACGCACTTCAGGTGAATATAGCCGTTGAAGCCTTTTCCACGAAGGTCCTGTACCGTTCGTACCAACCGTTCCATTGTGTCGTCCGGACTATGTAAAACGCCGGAGCTCAGGAAAAGCCCTTCAATATAGTTGCGTCGGTAGAAATCCACGGTAAGCGAAACGATTTCGTCCGGGGTGAATGCGGCCCGTGGGATGTCATTGCCGGCCCGGTTGATGCAATAGGCACAGTCGTAAATGCAGACGTTGGTGTACAGGATTTTTAATAAGGAAACACAGCGACCGTCTTCGGTATAGGTGTGGCAAATGCCGCAAGGTGCGGCGTTGCCCAGACGACGGCCTGTGTTATGGCGGCGGCTGCCGCTGGACGAGCAGGATACGTCGTATTTAGCCGCATCGGCCAGGATGGTCAATTTGTCTTCGATCAGCATCAAGCGCACTCCGCGGGTAGATCAGACCAATCAAAACATAGTCATCCTGTCGAGCAGGGCAACGATCGAGGCGTGATCCGATATACATGCGTGACAGACTGGCAGCACCCATAGGGTCGCCGCTCAGACGGTATGATGCCTTTGACCCCTGTTTTGGCTATAAAGCCTTGCTTGAGTCGAGGCGAGGGCGTAAGTGAGTAAGAACATGAACGCCTAATGGGGAAATGAATATGGATGCCCAAATTTCCAGAGATTGGGTTGAAAAACAGATTAGAGACTTCATTGCGGCTTCGCCCGAAAACACCATGCAGGACCAGACCGGGGAGCCGGCCTGGGACGATGCCCTGGTGGGCGTTGCTTCCGGAGACGACCCGATCTGGCAGCAGTACAAGGAATATGTCGGGGCCTTCCACTGGACGCCCTGGGAGGTCTTTAATCAGCATTGCCCCGGAGTACCGGTTACCGCCGCCGCGTTGTCCGTCATCGCATGGGTGCTGCCCCAACGCCGGCGCATCCGTGAGGCCAACCGTAATGCCCTGACGTTCCCCGCCGAAGAGTGGGCCCGGACCAGGGTTTACGGTGAGGCCTTCAATGCCGCATTGCGGTTGCACATGGTTGACCAGCTTGAACAGCAGGGCCATGCCGCGGTGGCACCGATGCTGGTCCCCAATTGGACCATCGTTAAATCGGAACGGTTTTCCTATGCCTCTCCATGGTCGGAAAGGCACGCCGCGCATGCCGCCGGATTGGGAACCTTCGGCCTGTGCGACGGGCTGATAACCGCCCGGGGCAAAGCCATGCGGGTCGGTTCGGTGGTGGCCAAGGTCTCCATCGCGCCGACACCACGCCCTTATAGCGATCATCGGGCCTATTGCCTTTACTTTGCCGATGGCACCTGTGGCAAATGCATCGACCGCTGCCCGGCACAGGCCATCACTGTCGCCGGGCACGACAAGGAAAAGTGCCGGCAGCACCTTGGGCGCTCCCGGGAGCACGTCAAGAAGACCTACCGATTCGAGGGCTATGGGTGCGGCTTGTGCCAGGTGGGCGTACCCTGCGAGGCCGGCATCCCGGTCCGAGCTGCCCGTGAGGCGCTGGAGCGCGGCGAACTGCCGCCGCCACCCCCGCCGTTGGCCTGAGTCCGAACTATTGATGGAGGGTTAATAAGAGAAATGAAAAACATAAACCATGAACGGTTGAAAAAATTCCGCCATGCTGGTCGTTGCGGATGCTTCGGAGGGGCACACATTCTTTAGTGGTCTTGAATTGGTAAAACCTGCGTTATTAGATCGTTTCAGCACGGAAACAGGAATTCACCTTGTCTCCATAAAGTTACATTAAGTGGGTTTTCAGTCCGTAATGCAATACGACGAAGGGGCCTGACCCGATAGGATACGTCAATCATGACCCGAAAAATCATTCTTGCGGTGGCGCCGACCGGCGGCTGGGGGAGCGGGGACAACAATCCGATAACGCCGGAGGCCATCGCCGGAGAAGTGATCGCGTGCGCACAGGCCGGTGCGGCCGTTGTTCATCTGCATGCTCGCAATGAGAAGGGCGACCTCACCACCGACCTGACGTCATTTTCAAAGACGGTCGACACCATCAAGGCCTCCTGCGATATCATTCTGGAAGCATCCACCGGCGGGTTGTCGACCCTCACGGCTGCCGAGCGGGTGTTGCCCGCATCGAACCCGCATGCCGAGTTGGGCTCGCTGAACATCGGGTCCCTCAACTTCGGCGATGCGGTCTATCAGAACAGTTTGCCCGACGTCCGGTTTTGGGTCGATGCGATGACCCGTTCGGGGGTCAAACCGTCACTTGAAGTTTTCGATACGGGGCATCTCGAAACCGCGCGCCATCTGATTGCGGAAGGGCTGGTGGCACCGCCCTGCAACTTCAGCTTCATTTTCGATGTCCGCTGGGGAATGCCTTACGACCCGGCACTTCTTGCGTATCTGATATCACGCCTGCCGGCCGATAGCCGCTGGGGTGCCATCTTCATCCAAAGTCTTGATTTTTCCCATCATGTCGAAGCCGCCAGGGCAGGGGTCTCCATGCTCAGGGTCGGTTTTGAAGACGCGCTCGTTTATGAAGGCCAAACGGCCGCCTCGAACGCCGAACTGGTGACGGCATTGCGGGAGAGACTTGAAGCCGCTGGATTTTCGATCGCATCGGTTCCGGAGGCCAGGGCTATTCTACTTGATTAGACCCCACTGTTGAGAACCCGCCAAGGCCGTTCGAGACCTATTCGTCAGAAGAAAATGGCTCGCTTTTCAACCTAGAACCGGATATGGACGTAAGTAGACCGGCCGATCCGGCACATATGCGGTGTAACGAGGAGAAAACAAGATGGATATGGTCACGATGGGTATCGGGGGCGTCCTATGTCTTTATGGCGTCTACACCATGACGATGCGGACAAGATCCCCTGAAAAATTCGGCAAACTCAAGGCGATGAAAGACAAATATGGTGACAGCAACGGTTTGGCGATACACATCATGGCCTATACCGTCGTGCCGATTGTCGTGGGTATCATGGTATCGTTTGCGGGATTTAATGGGTTTTCCATGTTGGGCATGTTCAAAAGCTAATCCTGCGTCGTCTTGAACAAGGATAGGATATGAAATTACTGAGTTTTGACATTGAAATTTCGGATGTTTTCGAATTGGGCCCGTACGAAGATATGGAGACGTATGCACCGTTCCATATTTCGGTGGCGGCCACCGCCATTCATGGCGGAGAGGAACGGGTGTGGTATTCCGAGGACAAAGACGGGCGTCCGGCCCTGAATTTGACGCCCCAGCGGGCCCATGAACTTCTGGTCTATCTTGACGAAATGCAGCAGAAGGAATTCATGGTGTGCGCATGGAACGGCCTGAGCTTCGACCTGAAATGGATCGGGCACCAGGCCGGTGACATGGCCCTGGCGGCGCGCATCGCGCTGAAGAGCTACGACCCCATGTTCCAGTTTTTCAACCAGGCAGGTTTTCCTGTCGGTTTGGCCAAAGTGGCCCAGGCGATGGGGATCGCGCAGGAAAAGCTCATGGACGGCGCGGACGCGCCAAAGGAATGGCGCGCCGGCAACTGCCAGCAAGTGATGGACTACTGCCTCGGTGATTGCCAGATGACCAACCTGATCGTCCGCGCCATCATAGAGGCCCGGCAGGTTCAATGGGTGACGGCCAGGGGCTATGTTAGTTCCAAACCCATGGCTCGCCTCAAGCCGGTCGAGGAAGTGATCCGGGACCCGGAACCGGACCAGTCCTGGATGGATACCCCCATCCCCAAGGGCAGGTTTTATGAATGGGTTCAGGAAGCTGTCGGGGAAGTTTAACAGCCGAAGAGGCGGGGTGGAGCAGAAGGGCGAATCTTGCCCCATCCCTGGCGCAACCAGGCTTTTTTATTACATAGCATGATGGATGATCGAGGTGAAGGACCATGGACGGAACCCGACGCGACACCCTACAGCCGGGCCTTGCGGTTCGTATCGTACTGAAAAAAGACCAGCGATCCGGCCACCTGACAGAAGGCGTGGTAAAAGACATTCTGACCAAATCGCCGACCCATCCGCATGGCATCAAGGTCCGTTTGGAAAACGGGGCGATCGGGCGTGTGAAAGAAATTCTACGCTGAATGTTTGCTGCCGCCCGATATCGAGCAAAAAAGGCATTCTGCACGCCGATAGTTATGAAGGCCCTATAAGACGTCACGGCAAACACCCCGGAGACGTTTCGATACTCATCATTGATGGATTGGATAAGCCCGATTCCTTATACGACCAAAAGCTTGACATCTCAGCCCGCGCATTTTAAGCCTTAATCCGATCCAGCCCGAACGGGCAGAGTCATCCTGCCGAACGCTCCTTCCGGATCTTGTTTTTGCGGGATTCCGTGTTGCACGAGATCATTGATTCTGTCATAGCGTATCCTTTGAACAAGAAGCCAATCGCAGACGCGCAAATGGTTTTCGGCAAGTATGAGGGAGGGGCTTCTGTATCGCACCTGACAGAATCGTTTACAGATTGGCAAATAGGCTGACAGCAACCGCGTTCTTACCTGTTCCTATGGGAATTTATAATAAGCTGAATTCATAACTAATTTTCTTGGTGTGATGCGGGTGGCCCGGCTGGCATAAGGATTGCGGAGGGCAGGATATGGATCGTTACAGAGGGGTCTTGCTCCCGGCGTTCAGGGGATGGCCATCAATCCGGCGATTGACGGTTTCTGGGCAATGGAACATGGATCCGTCCGATCACGACACCATCGGTTATACCCGAGGCTTTTGAATGGAGCCCAAGACACCTGATAACGTCCGTCCCGTTTACGACACCTTCCATATGGGGCGATCCTGTATGGATCTTTACAGCAACGACGTGGGCGCCGCTTTTGTCGAAATAAAGAGCTTTGCCGCCTACGTCGGCGGATCCCCCACCAACATGAGTGTCGGGTGCCGCCGGCTGGGGCTGGACACGGCGCTGCTGACCGCTTTCGGTGAAGACCCGGTGGGCGACTTTGTCGTTCATTTCCTGACGGCCGAAGGCGTGGCTATCCAGGCCTGTCCCCGCAAGAAGGACCATTACACCAGCCTGGTGGTGCTGGGCATCGAACCCCCGGACAAATTCCCGCTGGTTTTTTACCGGGACAACTGTGCCGACATGGCCCTTGAGATCGCGGATGTCCAGGCGGCGCCGATCGCCGATAGCCGCGTGTTTCAGTTTGCCGGCACCAACCTGAGCCGGGAACCCAGCCGCACTGCCACGTTGCACGCCGCCGAGGTAGCCCATAAGGCCGGCGCGGATGTGGTGCTGGATCTCGATTTCAGGCCGGATCAATGGCACGACCCGCGCGCCTATGGCGTTACGATCCGCTCCATGCTGGCGGGTGTGGATATGGTCCTGGGGACCGAGGACGAAATCAATGCCGCCCTGCTGACCGACCCCCAGGCGGTCCAATTGACCCACTCCCAATTAACCGACGCAAGGGTGGCCGGCGATACCGCCCGCCATGTTCAGGCGCTTTTGGATTGTGGCCCCCGCCTGGTGGTGGAAAAGCGGGGGAAGCAGGGCTGCCGCATCCATTGCAGGAACCAACCGGTGGAAGACGTGCCGGGGTTCAAGGTTAAGGTCCAAAATATTCTCGGCGCCGGGGATGCCTTCGGCGCGGGATTTCTATACGGGTATGTGAAGGGCTGGGATCTCCGGAAAGCCGCCCGGCTGGGAAACGCCTGCGGCGCCATGGTGGCGGCCCGGCACGGCTGCTCGGTTTCCATGCCCTATTTCAACGAGGTGATGTCGTTTGTCGATCAACAGGGCGGGTTTTGAGCTCGGGTTGTCAGGCTTTCTTAGAGGCCTGATTTAACGGCGTGGCAATGTGCACGATCACCGTTGTGCGGTATACCGCGCAATTGGCACACCGCGTATCTCCTACAAACAAGAAAGCCGTTGCAAAAGGCGTTGTTGTGTGTCCAGCAAGTTTTAAGGCCAGCTTACCAAGATGGGGAGTAAAGACAAGGTGCAGAAATCCGTAGCAGACCGTTTCGATCTGTCCGGCAAAGTGGCCGCGATCACCGGTGCCGGGGGGGCGTTGTGCGGCGCCATGGCGGACGCCCTGGGAGCGGCGGGGGTTAAGGTGGCCGTTCTCGATATCGGCGGCGAAAAAGCGGAAGCCCGGGCCCGAGCCATTGTCGCGGCGGGAGGGACGGCGCAGGCCTTCCCCTGCGACGTACTGGACGACGCTGCGCTGAAGGAATGCCGCCGGGCGGTCTGCGACCGGTGGGGGGCGCCTGATTTTTTAATCAACGGCGCCGGCGGTAACCATCCCCGGGGCAGTACATCCGAAGAATTCTACACCATCGATGACCCTGCGGATACGGCCGAGCGGTCTTTTTTCGACCTGGCGGCGGGCGATTTCCGTCGCGTGTTCGACCTCAATTTCATGGGCGCTTTTTTAACCTCGCAGACTTTCGCCCGCGAGATGATTGCCAAAGGCAAGGGCGCTATCGTCAACATTTCTTCCATGAGCGCGTTTACCCCCCTTACCAAAGTGGTCGCCTATTCCGCCGCCAAGGCGGCTCTCAGCAATTTCACGCAATGGCTGGCGGTCCACTTTGCGCACACCGGCGTGCGGGTCAACGCCCTGGCGCCCGGCTTCTTTATGACCGAACAGTTGAAGTTCCTGCATATCGACCGGCAAACCGGCGAGCTGTTGCCGCGTGCGCAAAAAGTGATCGCCCACACTCCCATGGGACGTTACGGTGAGCCGGACGACCTGGTGGGGCCGTTGGTATGGCTGCTGTCGGATGCGTCCCGCTTTGTGACCGGCGTGGTGGTCCCCATCGACGGCGGGTTTTCGTCTTACACGATATGAGCGGCTGTGACAGCGGCCGATTGGAAAAGAGGAAGACACCTTGGCCAGTGTAACCCTGAAGAACATCGTCAAGCGCTTCAAGTCGGTGACTGCCGTCGATAATCTGTCCATCGAGATCCAGGACCGCGAGTTTGCCGTCCTGGTGGGGCCTTCCGGGTGCGGCAAAACCACGGCCCTGCGAATGATTGCCGGCTTGGAAACGGAGACTTCCGGTGAGATCTTCATCGGCGACCGACGGGTAAACGATGTCTCTCCCAAGGACCGGGACATTGCCATGGTGTTTCAGAATTATGCCCTCTATCCGCACATGAACGTCCGGGACAACCTGGGTTTCGGCTTGAAAATGCGCAAGTTCCCCAGAGAAGAAATCGACCAGCGCGTGCAGGAGGCGGCCGATATTCTCGACATTCATGATTTACTGGACCGCAAGCCCAAGCAACTCTCGGGGGGGCAACGCCAACGCGTGGCGGTGGGCAGGGCCATCGTGCGCAAGCCCGAAGTGTTCCTGTTCGACGAACCGCTTTCCAACTTGGATGCCAAGCTGCGGGTGGCCATGCGCGCTGAGATCAGTAAACTCCACCGGCGCTTGGGGGCCACCATCATTTATGTTACCCACGATCAGGTGGAGGCCATGACCATGGCCAGCCGTATTTTTATCATGCACAACGGTACCCTGCAGCAATCCGGTATTCCCCTGGAGGTCTACAAACAGCCGGCCAACCGATTCGTGGCCGGTTTTATCGGCTCACCGGCCATGAATTTTGTGACGGCCACGCTGGTCGCGGACCAGGGGACCTATTTCGTCCAAACGGAGCATTTCAAGGTCAGACTCCCGGAAGCGTTTTCTTCCCGTGTTGCGGCGCAAGCCGGACGGCCGGTCATCTTCGGCGTGCGTCCCGAAGATATGAACGAGCAGGACGATGCCGTGTCCGTAACCGAGGGCAACACCGTTGCGATGCGCGTCGAGGTGGTGGAAACGTTGGGTGCTGAAACCTTTGTTCATCTGACTTGCGGAAACCATACGATGGTTGCCCGGGTAGCGGTTCCGGATCGTCCCCTGACCATCGGGCAGGAGATGCAGATAAGCCTCAATATGGAAAAGACCCACCTGTTTGACGAAGCGACGTCCCAGACTATTGTGTAGGCAACGACGAAAGATCCTTAACCATCAGCAGGAGGAGGTAGCACATGCCAAAGAAAATGATATTTTTTCTAATTGGAGCCCTGTTGTGTGTGGGCATGGTGTCGGCGGCGGTTGCCGGCAGTGTCGACTGGAAACAATGCCAGGGCACGGAAATACGATTTCTGATGAACAAGCACCCGTTTACGACCTCCATCGAACCCAAAGTGGCCGCGTTTGAGGAGATGACCGGCATCAAGGTGAACCTGGAAGTTTTTCCGGAGGACCAGTTCCGTAACAAACGCATGATCGAACTCAACGCCGGTGGTTCGGTGGACGGCTACATGATCATGCCGGGCCAGGCCAAATTGCACTACTGGAAGGCGGGCTGGCTGAAACCCCTGGATGCCTACATCGCCGATCCGGCCCTGACCGAGGCCGACTGGGATGTGAAAGACTTTTTCGCAGGCCCCATGAAGGGGTCGTCCATGGACGGCAAGCAGATCGGCATCGTGATCAACGCCGAAGCGTCCCTGCTGTCTTACCGCAAGGATCTTTTCGAGCGTTTCAAGGTCAAGGTTCCCGAAACCATGCAGGAACTGGAGGAAGCAGCCAAATTTTTCAATGGCAAGGAGGTGGACGGCAAAAAAATGGTGGGTATCACCCTGCGCGGCAAGGGCGCTGCGGCCACTTCCCAGTGGGTTGACTTCCTCTACAGCTTCGGCGGGTCCTGGACCAATGCCGAGGGTAAATCGAACCTGGCCTCGCCCGAAAGCATCGCGGCCTTCAAATTCTACGGCGACCTGCTGCGCAATTACGGCCCCAAGGGCGGTACCATGTTGCACTGGTCCGAGAGCACCTCCATTTTCATGGAGGGCAAAGCCGCCATGATCTTCGATGCCAATGTCTTCAAATCCCTGTACGAGAACCCGAAGGAATCCAAGGTGGCCGGCAAGGTCGGCTATACCACGATCCCGGCCGGACCGGCCGGCAAAGTACCGCATGTTTCCAACTGGAGTCTGGCGATCAGCGGCACCAGCACGCCCGAGCGCCAGAAAGCGGCCTGGTTGTTTGTCCAGTGGGCCACCAACAAGGCCAACGTATTGGACGCGCTCATGGCCGGTGTGCCGGCCGGACGCGCCTCCGCATGGAACTCACCGGATTACACGTCCAAAGATGCGACCCCGGACTGGACGGCCGGTTCGTTGAAGTCCTTT
Source organism: Deltaproteobacteria bacterium (assembly GCA_020444045.1). GTDB lineage: Bacteria > Desulfobacterota > Desulfobacteria > Desulfobacterales > UBA5852 > JABZFP01. The sequence continues at coordinate 133,300 of JAHLLS010000002.1, read as the reverse complement.
GAAATCGGCCAGCCTCAGTGGAACCCGCCCGTGTTGAACGTCCCTGAAATCCGGGATATCACCGGCCTGGTGATTGTGGACGCCATCGAAGGCAAGGACGTGGCGGCCTCGGCTAAAAAAGCCGCCGAAGAGATGAACAAGAAAATGGAAATGTAGCTGTCAAAAGACCCTGGGCTGTACGCATCCGCAATGCGGACAGCCCAGGACGAAACGACGCGCATGAAGACTTTCGCCAGTAAAATCTCCTGTTTTGTCGATCGCCGTCAAGCCCTGGTCTACCCGGCCCCGGCCGTGGTGGCCCTGCTTCTGATCGTGGTCGCTCCCATCGGGTACAACCTCTATCTGGCCTTTACCAAATGGACCATCGGCCTGGGGGATCCCCGCTTTATCGGCATCGATAATTTTATCGAGCTCTTCCGGGATGACCGCGTTTTAAACGGCCTCAAAGTGATGATCTATTTCAGCGGCCTGAGCCTGACCCTGGAACTGGTGCTGGGCCTGCTCATCGCACTTTATTTTCACCGTGAATTCAAAGGCAGCGAACTCGTTCAGGCCATCTACATCTTTCCCTTTGCGGCCACCCCGGTGGCCGTGGCCCTGATCTGGCGTATCATGCTGAATCCCGAAATCGGGGTCCTGAACTACCTGCTCACCAGTATCGGTCTTTCCGGCAGTCTGTGGATCAGCAGCGCCGCGACGGTGATTCCGGCCCTGGTGATGGTGGACGTTTGGAAATGGACCCCGATGATCACCCTGATCGTTCTGGCCGGCCTCAAATCCTTGCCCAATGATCCCTATGAGGCCGCCCGTATCGACGGGGCCAACACCCTGCAGATCTTCTGGTATATCACCCTGCCGTTGATCCGGCCGGTTTTGATCGCGGCCCTGATGCTGCGATCGCTGGACAATCTCAAGGAATTCGACATCATTTATACCATCACCCAGGGCGGGCCGGGGATTGCGTCCGAAACCCTGTATCTCTATTCGTACAAGGTGGCCTTCGGTTTTTTCAAGGCCGGCTATGGGTCGGCCCTGATGGTGGTGGTGTTTCTGATCGTACTGGTGTTCAATGTGGTGATGAACCGTATGCGCCTGAGCGCGCAGGATATCTGATAGGGTCGGCCCAAGGTCGGCATATGGGAATGTCTTTTATGGCCAACGGCAGCCGCATAACAAAACTCTTCCGATCGACGCTCTTCTATATCGGAGCGGTTGCGCTATGTTTGCCGCCGGTATTTGTGTTTGTCTGGATGATCTTAACCGGGTTGAAAACCGGGGTGCAAAATATCTCCTATCCGCCCCAGTTTATTTTTTCACCGACCCTTGAAAATTTCCGCGCGGTTTTCGCGCAATATAATTTCTTCAAATATCTGATGAACAGCTTGATCGTTGCAAGTCTGGCCACGGGCCTTTCGCTGTTGCTGGGCCTGCCGGCGGCCTATTCCATCGCCAAGTATCGCCAGGGTCGCATCGGCATCCTCATTCTGGTGGCGCGCATGACGCCCTTCGTGAGCTACCTGCTGCCGTGGTACATCATTTTTCGCTATCTGGATCTCATCGACACCTATACCGCCCTGACGATCACGCACTTGATCATCACCCTGCCCATGGTCATCTGGCTGATGATCTCCTTTTTCGAGAGCGTGCCGGCTGAGCTGGAAGACGCGGCTATGATCGATGGCTGCTCAAGTCTGCAAAGCTTCCGGATCATCGTGCTGCCCCTGGTGCGCAACGGGATTGCCACCTCCGCTATCATCTCCTTTATCTTTTCCTGGAACCAGTTTCTGTTTTCGCTGATCCTGTCCGGCCCCAAGACCAAAACCGTACCGGTGGCGGTCTACAACTTCATCTCCTACGGCAAGATCGACTGGGCCGGCATCGGTGCGGCGGCCACCCTGATCGTTTTGCCGGTTTCCATATTCGCTTTCTTTGTGCGCAAAAGCATTGTCCAGGGGCTGACGATGGGCGCCTTAAAGGATTAAGACCCGGAAGCGAATGCCTTCAAGGACGGTGTCTTAGGGAAAATCAAAGGGAAAACATGATTCCGCCCGACCTCCTCGGCCAATTCCAAAAAACCCTGCCACTTGCCCGCGAATGGGTCGCAGCCACCTTAAAGGCGCACCGGGATCAGGTCGTCCCGGTGGACCCCATGGATTACCGCCGGCTCCGCCAGGTCTTCCCTGGCGCGTTGCTAAAAAGGGCCCGGGCCGTGGTCGTCACAGACAACCCGCCCTTTCCTCCGCTGAGCCGCATGGGGCTGCCCGAGTTTGCCGCCTTTGAAGCCATGCCTATTTCCGGGGTGACCTACCAAGACACCTTCTTCGTAAGGGATGGATATCAAACCGAAAGCCTCTATTTTCACGAAATGGTCCACGTGGTTCAGTGGGACCGGCTGGGCGTCGACCATAAACGGTATGCGGAAAAAGAATGCCGGGCCATGCTGGTCGAACCGGCCGGAACGCGCAACACGGGCGGCACCGGCGGGGCAATGACGGCGGATGACAACGTGTGGATATGATTAGCCGGCAACGAACGTCAAAGGACAAGTTTATATAGGATTTCTTGAAAAACCACTGCTTCCCGGTTAGCCAGAGAACTCTGGTTATTTTTTGTAAAGGGATGCAACATCTATGGGGATTTCATAACCCGCCGCAGCATAGATACCCCGGATGGTCAGCATGTCTTCGGCTTTGTCTTCGCCGGGTGTCAGTTCGCCCAGCCAACGCGTCACTTTGTTTTCGTTGTCGAGATACCAGCAGATGATCGATACGTCGGCTGCTTTGGCAATGTGCCAAAACCCTGTTTTGATGGTTCGAACCCCTTTGCGGGTTCCTTCGGGAACAATGGCCAGGAGAAACTCCTCGCGTTTCTCAAACATCGTCACCATCTGGTTTACCGTTCCCTGGGGTGAATCACGATAAACCGGTATCCCGCCAAGCGCCTTGAAGATGATGGAGAGGGGGAATACAAACCACTCCTTCTTGATCATGATGTGACCGGTCTTCTTGATGATCCGGAAGCCAAAAAAGGCGCGGATGGTGTCCATATTGGACGTATGCGGGAACCCAATGATGACATGCTTCCTCCCGAAATAGTCCGGCAGCGGGTCAAACCGCCAGTTGGTCGACCAGTAGAACAATTTTCCGAGAGGGCTTAACAGCGTTCGCATTCATCACCCGAATAGCTGAGGTTGTGGTGTTCGGTATCATGGCATATCGCCGGGAAATGTACCAGCCTGAATATTCCGGATACGAATGCAAGAAGGTGTGAGAAGCATTTTTTGGCCGGCCCCGATAACCATCGTCCGGGCGGCGGCCAGATTCAAAAGGGATGCGGTCGTTGATGTTTGAATGAAAAAAGCATTTGCGGGATCACAGCCGGGTCTGTCCTTTACAGCAAGCAGGATCAGGTCCACCCGCTTGACATATGCGAAGGGGTCTGCAAATACTTTCAAGCCACATCTTTTAATTCCCACCACGTGAAAGGAACCCGGTTTAAATCCTATGAGCCCGATTGCGACCATCTTCGCTTACCTGGGAGGGGCCATTTTCGTGGTCCTGTTTGTCTGGAAATCACGGGATTTTTACAAAGAAGCGCTGAATGACGCGCGGGCCAATAAACTGCCACCCCAAAAATGCATCACGATGGCGATCGCCTACACCGCCCTGCGGTGGTTGTTGATCCTCGGCAGCTTTGTTGTGCTCGGTGTTACCGCCGTCAAGGCCGACAGCCTGCTTGCCGGCCTTGTGGTAATGGCCGTCTGGGTGGTTATTCTGATTGCGATTATCATCAGGATCACCCGCATGATGCCCATCAAAGCCAGGGATCTCAAAAACGACTGACACCCCTGACTTTATCGTCAATCATAGCCACGCGGACGGAGACAAGATGGGTTTGAACGATTTGTCCGACACTGTTTTCATCAAACGCTGTGAAGATTATGACCGTGAGCGGCTCAAAGGCATTGTGGCCGAGGGGATGGCGCATTTCGACTATCATCCCCGGGGTAACGTCATGGTCAAGCCGAATGTTGTCTTTGCTTACAATACGGACGTATTCGGCAACATGGCCTATACGGCGACACCGCTGGTCGGGGCATCCCTCGTGGCGCTGTCGAAATCCCCCGGGGTGAAGCGGATCGATATGGGGGAAAACTGCGCCGTGGGTTTTCCCACGCGCCTTTGCTACAAAAGCGCCGGTTACTACGACGAGATGGTACGCGTGAATCAGGATGCCGGCTGTCCGGTGGGGATCTTCTGCATGGACGAGGAGCCGCGCGACTCGGTCTTTATCGGCGGGGTGGTTCATGACAACCTACGTGTCTCCCGCAAAATGGCCCGGGCGGACTCCAAAGTCTACCTTCCCAAACTCAAGTGCCACTGTGTCAGCAACATGACCGGCGCCGTCAAGCTCAACGTCGGTATCTGCTCGGACGATGAACGTTCGATCCGTCACGATTTCATGCTGAACGACAAAATCGTCGACCTGCTGGTGGCAGGCTATCCGGATTTCATCGTCATGGACGCCATCGATGTGGGTATGGGCAACGAGGCCTTCCCCACCCGCCGCAAACTGGGCCTGGTGATCATGGGCACCAACCCCTTGGCCGTCGATATCGTCGGGGCCCGGCTGCTGGGGTTCGACATTGCGGATGTGCCCTATCTGCAGGCCGCGGTAAATCGCGGCTATACGCCTGCCGACATCGATCAGGTGGTCGTCACGGGCGACCTGCAAAGCATGGCCGACGTGGACAATCAGGCTCAGCGGCTCATGCCCTATGACGACGAGTTTTCCCGCTGGCAGGACGTGGGCAAGGAACTCAAGCGCTTGAATTCGCCCATGCGGTTTTACTGGGGGCCTTACCGGGCGGGTGCTGATGAAAAATGCCTGACCGGCTGCGTCATGGGACTCAAGATGTTTCTTGGTTCCATGGAGCGGTTTGCGGGTACTGAGGCCTTTGCCGGGGCCAGGCCGGTGAGCTTTGTTATTGGTCGCTGCGAGGCGCCTATCGATGCCGGAGGAGAAGACGTTTTCCTGCTGGGAAGCTGCGCCAGGGCGGAAATCACCAACGCCAAGAAAGTCACTCATCTGGACAAGTGTTTTACCACCGCCGGCGACATGAACCTCTCCATTGGCCACAAGCTTGGCATGCCGGCCGTTACGCGCGATCCGACCTTTCTCACCCATCTGTTGGGTGCGGCTTTTAAAGCCTCGGCCCGTAAGGTCACCAGCATGCGTTACCTTCAGGACATTCATCATTTTTTATCCAAGGGTCTGGTGCGCCGGGTTTGAATCGAGTGCTCCATACCGCCGTTTTGTCAAATCGGATTGTTTTACCAATGAACCAAGGCCAACAGCATTGTTGCGCCCTAACCGTCATACACTTCGGGAAAGGACCCACCATGAGCGACGTATTGCGAACCCCGGAAGATCGGTTTCAAAATCTTCCCGATTTTCCTTACAAGCCACATTACATCGATGATCTGGAGGGTTTCGAGCATTTACGAATGCACTATGTGGACGCCGGCCCACCGGATGGCGACCAGGTATTCCTGTGTCTGCACGGAGAGCCCACCTGGAGCTACCTCTACCGGAAGATGATCCCGGTTTTTTCGGCGGCGGGTCATCGGGTGGTGGTGCCGGACATGTTCGGTTTCGGACGTTCGGACAAGCCGGTGGACGAGGCTGTGTATACCTTCGATTTCCATCGCAGCGCACTGGTTGCTTTCATCGATAGATTGGATCTCAAGAAAATTACCCTGGTCTGTCAGGACTGGGGCGGGATTCTTGGGCTTACCCTGCCCATGGCCATGCCGGAGCGATTTGCCCGTCTGCTGATCATGAACACCACGCTGGGGACCGGCGACGTTCCATTATCCCAAGGATTTCTCGACTGGCGGGCCTGGGTGCGACAGAATCCGGATTTGGCGGCCGGCCGGCTGATGAAACTGACCTGTCCGCATTTGTCGGAAGACGAATGTGCCGCCTATGACGCCCCTTTTCCCGACATCACCTACAAAGCCGGGGTGCGCCGTTTCCCGGAGATGGTGCCGGATCGGCCGGAAGCGCCGGGAGCAGCCTTGTCGCGGGAGGCCCGCGACTGGCTGCGCAACCAATGGGCCGGGCCGGTCTTCATGGCCGTCGGCGTAAAAGATCCGGTTCTGGGCCCGCCGGTGATGCAGGCCCTTCGCAACGACATCGCAGGATGCCCCGAACCTTATGATCATCCGGACGCCGGGCATTTCGCCCAGGAATGGGGCGACGACATCGCACGGAAGGCGTTGTCGGTGTTCGGCGCCTAAGTTGTGTTGTGGAATCGATCTGCTTTGTTTGACGTTATAGGATTTTCTGACCCCTGGAGGTTCCATGCGCATTTACCGGAGTGTTATCTTTGCGGCGATCGCCCTGTTGCTTTTGTCTTCTTTGGCACTTGGGGCATCCTCCGAAAGGGTGCAGGAAAGCACGCCTGCGGAACTCTTCCACTGGCGTGACTGGGTTCTCTTCGATAAATTGGACCGGTTGTGTCCCACCCCCTACAACGAGGGGGGAACGTATCGTTGCGGGTGGCCTTCGCGTTTGCGTCTCGACCTGACCCAGCAGGGGGGAACGTTTGAACAGGACTGGGTCGTTCTGGCCTGCGGCTGGCAGCCCCTGGCCGGGGATGCCGCTTTGCGCATCTGGCCGCTGGACGTACGCCTATCCGGAAAACCGGTGCCGGTGATCGACCGCAACGGGACACCATCCATTTTCATGCCGCCCGGGGAATACACGGTGACCGGACGGTTCAACTGGCTGAAACTGCCCGAGACCATCCAGGTGCCGCCGGCCATCGGATTGATCGACCTGACGATCGACGGCCGCCGGGTGGATTCCCTGTCGTACGATTCCGGGGGGCGCTTGTGGCTGCAGGCACGGGACGGCGCGGGCGATGAAGAAGACCGCCTGCAGGTTCATGTTTACCGGCTGCTGAACGATACCATTCCCATGCGGATCACGACGCTGTTCCGGCTCGAGGTTTCCGGCCGGTCCCGCGAAATCGAACTGGCGGAGGTGCTGCTGGAAGGGACCCGTGTCCTCGCGTTGGATAGCCCGCTGCCGGCCAAGCTGGGCCCCCAAGGGGGGCTTCTGGTGCAGGCCCGGCCGGGCCAATGGGACCTCCGGATCGAGGCCCGTTCGGTGACGTCCGTGGACAGGCTTACGGCTTCCGGACGCTATTCTCCCGAGATCTGGTCCGTTCAGCCCCAGAACTACATCCGGATGGTAACCCTATCCGGATCGCCTTCGGTGGAACCGGCCCAGACCGATATGCCGCCGGAGTGGCGTAATTTTTCGGCCTTCCTGGTCGAGGAAACCGGCGGCCTGGCATTCAAAACGCTTCGCCGGGGCGATGCCGACCCGGCACCGGACCGGTTGACCCTGGCCCGCACCTGGTGGCTGGATTTTGACGGCGGCGGTTTTACCCTCCAGGACCAGCTCAAAGGCACGTTGAGCCGCCAGTGGTACGTGGCCATGCGGCCGCCGTTCGAACTCGGGCGCGTAGCGGTGGACGGGGTGGACCGCGTCATCACGAAACACGGTCCGTCCGAACTGCCGGGCGTGGAGCTCCGGCGCGGCGCGCTGGACCTGGTGGCCGAAGCGCGCTACGAAGGGGCGCGTTTCGGCACGATGCCGGCTGTGGGCTGGGAACATGATTTCCAGAAGGTGACCGGCGTCCTCAACCTTCCCCCCGGCTGGCGGCTGTTTTGCGCCACCGGTGTGGATCGCATGGATGGCAGCTGGATCCAGCGTTGGACCCTGCTCGATTTTTTTGTCGTACTGATCATCACCCTGGCCGTGTTTAAACTTCGCAACTGGCGTTGGGGCCTGCTGGCGCTCGTGACCATGACGCTCATGTTCCAGGAACCCAATGCGCCTATCTACGTCTGGCTGCATATTCTGGCGGTCATGGCGCTGTTGAAGGTCCTGCCGGAAGGAAAGATCAGGGGGATAGTCAAGCTATGGGGGTTTGCGGCGATTGTGTTTTTACTGGTCGTGTCGATCCCCTTCATGGTGCAGCAGGTTCGCTGGGGGTTGTATCCCCAGCTGGCGCATCCGCAATCGGTCGGCTTTTTCCCCGGCGGAACGGCACCGGCGCCGGCAACCGTCCAGCGAGATGCACGCGAAGCCGTGCGTTTGGCCGAAGTCGACCAGGAGGCGGCGGGAAGCATCATGCGCACGCCCTCGATGGGGAAGTTCAAATCCGGAGAAGCGCCTGCCATCGAGCAGTTCGACCCCCAGGCCCTGGTTCAGACCGGCCCGGGACTGCCCCGCTGGCGCTGGCGGGTGCACCGTTTCGAGTGGAACGGACCTGTGCAGAGCGATCAGACCATGCGGCTCTGGCTGGTGCCGCCCATGGTCAATTTCATGCTGGCCATTTTGCGTGTCTTGCTCCTGGGGGCTTTCATTCTCGGGGTCGTCAGCCTGAAAGACTGGTGGCAGGTCATCCGCACCCGGCTCAAGCCGGCGGTCCAGACGGCCGGTCTGGCGGTTCTCCTGCTCATGGCCATCGGGCCTCACCGGAGTCAGGCCGCCGGCGCGGCGTTTCCACCGCCCGCGTTGTTGAAACAATTGGAAGACCGCCTGTTGGAAAAACCGGATTGTCTGCCGGCCTGTGCCGACATTGCGCAGCTGGCGTTGACGGTCCGTCCGGACAACCTCCAAATCCTGCTCGAAGTGCATGCGGCGGTGCAGACGGCCATTCCGCTTCCGGTGACGTCATCTTCATGGACACCCGAGGCGATCCTGCTTGACCAGGAACCGGCCCCGGGGCTGGCGCGCGATGGGGCCGGTCAGCTGTGGCTATTGGTGGGCGAAGGCATTCACACCATCGTGCTTACCGGCCGCATTGCACCCGGCGTAACGACGCTCCAGATACCGTTTCCCATGCCGCCGCACACCGCTGCGTATTCGGCCGAGGGGTGGCAGCTCGCGGGTATCGATGCGGACGGGAATGTCGCCGGTACGGTTCAGCTCACATCGGAAAAACCGGCTGATGCCCAGGACAACGACGATCGAACACAAGCGCTGCCGCCGTTTCTGCATGTCGAGCGGATCCTGCATCTGGGGCTGACCTGGCAGGTATCCACCACTGTGACGCGTATCACGCCGCCGGGAGCATCGGTGCTGGCGTCCATTCCCCTTCTGGCCGGTGAAGCTGTCACAACAGCCGACATCGACACCGCCCAAGGGGCGGCGCTGATCGACATGGGGCCGTCCGTTCGGCAGGTGCGATACAATTCCGTGCTGACCCTGTCGCCTACATTGACGCTGCAAGCTCCCCTGGCCGTGCCCTGGACCGAGACCTGGATACTGGACGCAAGCCCCATCTGGCACTGTGAAACCAGTGGTATCCCGGTGATTCACCACCAGGGCAAACAGGGCCTGTGGCAGCCGGAATGGCGCCCATGGCCGGGGGAAGCCGTTGCCATCCGGGTGACGCGACCGGAAGCCGTTCCGGGGCGCACAATCACCCTGGATGCCGTCGATCTGACCTTTGTGCCCGGTCAACGCTTCGACCGCGCCCAGCTCAAGATAACGGCCCGCACGAGCAAGGGCGGCCGTCATGAAATCGAACTGCCGGCGGCGGCCGCATTGCAGTTGGTTACCATCAACGGGAAAAGCCTGCCGGTTCGTCTCGAAGACAGGATCGTTCCGCTGCCGCTGGAACCCGGATCCCAGGACATTCTGTTGGAATGGCACCAGCCCTCGAGTGCCGGAATGCGTGTCCGCTCTCCGGCCCTGAACCTGGGCGAGCAGGCCGTGAACGCCAATGTGTCGTTCAAGATGCCGGCCGACCGATGGATTATTTTTGCCGGCGGGCCGCGTCTGGGGCCGGCCGTCTTGTTCTGGAGCTATCTGATCGTCATGGTGCTGGCGGCCCTGGCTCTCGCCCGAACCCGCTTCACGCCCCTCAAGTATGCCTCCTGGCTCCTGCTTTCAGTGGGGTTGACCCAGGTATCGATTGTTGCGGCCCTGATCGTGGTGGGCTGGTTTTTCGCCCTGGCGTGGCGTGGAACATCCCTGGATGACGCGGGCTGGTTCAAGTTTAATATGGTGCAGCTGCTGCTGGTGGTGTGGACCATCGCGGCCCTGGCCGGTCTCTACACGGCTGTGGAGCGCGGCCTGCTGGGCACGCCGGACATGCAAATCGCCGGCAACGGCTCTTCCCGGTTCGTGCTCAACTGGACCCAGGACCGGATTGATGCCATGCTGCCCCAGCCCTGGGTGCTGGTGCTGCCCATGTGGATCTATCGCGTGCTCATGCTGTTCTGGTCGCTGTGGCTGGCGCTGGCGCTGCTGAAATGGCTGCGCTGGGGATGGTCCTGCTACAGCCGCAACGGCATCTGGAAGAAGCCGCCGCCGCGTAAGCGTAAACCAAGAAAAATATGGCGGACGCCGGAGGAGACGGGCGGGCCCGACCAACCTTCGTGATGGACTCGCCGCAGCGATGGTTTGACGGTCCGGTCTGTAACTCGGCTTTTTGGGAGTAATGCGGTTGCGCGAGCAGCCAATACGCTCAGGCGGTGACGCTGTAGAGGCAAATTTTACAGCGGGCACCCTCTGCTGAATATAGTCGGCGGTGCGCAGTTCCTGCAGTTCCCAGAGGCCGTCGTTTTCGATGCCGCGCAAACGGGTGCGGTAACCGTCTTCTTCCCAGGCTTGTTCGCCCACGATGCCGGTGCCGCAGCCGGCATCCATGATGCGGGCGCCCCTGTCTTCCAAGTGGCTCACAAGAAGTTTGCTGGCGATCATGGGCGCGACATACCCCATCTCGCCCAGAAGATCGTTGTCGTATTTTTCGGCCCACTCGCTGTATGCCGTCATGAGGTCTTCGGTGTTGGATGCATTTAGCACGCGGTCGTGAATTTCCCTGCGGGTACTCATCAAATCCTCCCTGATGTTGGTGCGGTCGCCAAAGAGGGCCGATTGGCTTTGGCGGCAGACGCTATGGTATTGCTATAATGGCGGTGGCCCTGTCATCCCAACCGGAAAACGCTGCTACGCCAAAGTTGCTTCGGCTTCCGATGAAGGATCGCCGATCATCCATTGGCAACCCGGTAGACGATACGATATCGGACTGTGGTTTGCAAACCAAGCCGCCGGTTTCAGCGGTCGGCATCATTTGGGGATAACAACGGGAAAACCGTTGTGGTGATGGATGTCAACCGGAAGACCATAGACGTCTTTAATGATATCGGCGGTTATCTCCCGCGGTGCAACCGCCGCATGGATGCCGCCATTCTTCAGAAACAGGCAGTGATCCGCATACCGGAAGGCCGTGGTCAGATCGTGCAGGGTCATCACGGCAGCGACCGCATGCTCCCGAACCACCCGGCGGATCAGTTGCAGGATCTCCACCTGGTTTTTCAGATCGAGGCTGCTGGTGGGCTCATCCATAAGCAGCAGGCGGGGTTCCTGAACCAGGGCGCGGCCGACGGCGACCTTCTGCAATTCACCACCGCTCATGCGGTCGATGTGGCGCATGGCCAGTTTTTCCATGTGGAGACTTTTGATGGCGCCGTCAACGATCTGGAGATCTTCGGCCGTGGCGCGCAGGCGGATATGGGGGCGCCGTCCCATCAGGATGGCATCAAAGGCCGTTATCTTGCCGGTGGTCTGGTGCTGGGCCACATAACCGATGCGGCGTGCCACGGCCATGGCCTCCAGCTTGAGAACGTTTTCATCCTCCACCATGATTACGCCTGCAGACGGCTTGAGGATGCCGTTGATACAGCGCAGCAGGGTGGATTTCCCGACCCCGTTGGGTCCGAGAACGGCCACGAGGTCGCCTTGCCCCACCTCAAATGTAACGTCATTCAACACCGGATGCCCGTTGTAGCTGAAACGCATACCGTCGATGCGCAGAATCACGTGCCGCGTCCTTTCATAATCAGAACCATGAATACGGGGGCGCCCATAAAAGCCGTGAGAATGGAAACGGGCAGCAGGTGGGGCGCAAGAATGAGGCGTGCCGCTGTGTCCGACATCAGGAGCAGGACCGCTCCCAGAACGGCCGAGGCCGGCAGCAGAAAGCGGTTGTCGCCACCGATCAGGCGGCGCACCATGTGGGGGCACACCAATCCCACAAATCCGATAATTCCCAGAAAAGACACAATGACGGCCGTTACCAGGGAGGCCGTCAACATTCCCCACAGCCGGATCCGGGTCACCCGGACCCCCAATCCCCGGGCGGTTTCGTCACCGGCATCCACGGCATTGTAGTTCCAGACATTGAGCAGGAAATAAAGCGTCGCCGCCAGGGTGACGCCGGCCAGAAGGGACAACTCCCCCCAGCTGGCCCGGGCGACATCGCCGAAGGTCCAGAACACCATGGCGGCCAGTTGCACATCGTCGGCGAAAAATTGCAGGAACATGGTGCCCGCCGTAAACAAGGCGCCCAGGGCAACGCCTGCCAGAATCATGGTTTCCGGCTTGGCCCCGCGCAGGCGGGATACCGCCACGATAAACAGGGAGGCCAGCATGGAAAAGGCAAACGCCGAGGCCGTCGTGACCAGGGGGTTGGTAATGGCGACAGCCCCCACGCTGGTGCTGGTCATGGTGCCGGAATCCAGGATCATGACGGCAAAGGCGGCGCCGAAAGCGGCCGCGTGCGAAATGCCCAACGTAAATGGGGAACCCAGGGGGTTGCGCAGGATGGACTGCATCACGGCCCCGCTTACCGCAAGACCGGCACCCGCCACAACAGCGGCCAGGACCTGCGGCAGTCGAATTTGCCAGACGATCATATCGAAGCGCTTCGATGTGCCGGCACCGACCAGGGAACGGATCACGTCCGCAAGGGGAATGCGGGCCGCTCCCGTGGCAATGCCGTAGAGGACGGCCAGGCCCAGAATCAGCAGTCCGGATGCGATCAGGGCGATCTTGCGACGGGTATAGCGGGCATAGTCCCGGTTCAATGTGTCGCTGGCCAGGTGCATGGCATCGCGCTCCTATTGCAGGGGAACCGGTTGGAACACCAGACGCCCGAAAGCCGCATTCATTTTTCCAAATACGGGCGCGCCAACCAGGAAGGTATAGATGCGATCCGCTTCCTCAACCGGATCGATATCCGTGAAGGCTTCCGGATAGACACGCTTGCCGATAAAATACGTATTGGCCAGGATGGAGCCGAAGTTGCGGCTGTACCAGTTGTAGGGCAACACGCCAAATACCCGACCGTTTTGAACGGCCGAGAGGCTGCGGTAGGCCGGGTCGGTTCGCAGCTCATGCCACCCGCCGGCCTGCTTCCCCATTTGCAGGGTGGAGAGATCCAAAAAGAGATAATCCGGGTCCCAGACAAGGATTTTTTCTTTCGCGATGCTGCTGTTCGAAAGGGGCTGGCTGCTGCCCCCGTCACCCCGGGCAAGATTGCGAGCATTGACGAAGGCAAAGGGCGGATAACCCGGCTCGGTGGATTGAAACCCATGGGGACCACGATAGGCAATGCCTCCTACAAAGCATCCGGGGCGGCGGTTTGGCGGTATACCGGCGGTGCGGTTTTCAAGGTCCCGGATACGATTTTCGAAAAAGGCGATCACCGCCTCCGCCCGCTGCGCTTGACCCATGGCGGTTCCCATGATGCGCAGGGACGCAAACAGGTCGGACCGACGTCGCCCCAGATCGCCGTCGTGCAAAACAACGACCGGGATACCGGTTTTGCGCGCGAGTTCATCGGGGTCGGAGCCTGTGGCAGAAGCGATTTTGAAAATCACCTGCGGCAATGGATCGAGGGTCAGGATGCGTTCGGGATGGTCGTACCCGCGGAACTCGCCGAAGACGGGAAACGTCTTGAATTGAGGATTGGCAAGGGCATAGGGCCTTGCATCGAATTGCGCCCGATGGACTTCCATGTCATCCACGGCCACGATACGATTCTGGCATTGAAGGTAGGTCAAGAGACGCAAGGCGCCGGCGCCGGAGCAGATGACGCGCTCGATCGCCGGCGGGAGCGATACCTGTTGGCCCGCCGCATCGGTGATCGTGCGGAGGGACGCCGGTGTGGACGCCATCCCGGCAAATGGCAGGCTCAGGCCTGCCAGCACAACCACCATAACGAATTTCATCAACCGCATCGAATCTTACTTTCAAAAATAAAAAAAGCCACGAAGCATCGACCCCTTCGTCAGGGTCATTTGCCTTCGTGGCCATCATTTTTGTTTAATGTCGAAAAAAGGTCGACCTGCCTTCTGACAGGTCAATTCGGCTGGCAATGTAGACGTCGGGGACGATGCCTGTCAAGAGGAAATCGGGGGGTGCGCACAACCGGCGTCATATGGATGATTGGTTGAGCGTATAGCGATCAACCGGAAAAGATAGGGGCAATAATTACGCGTTCTTTAATTTGAGTAGTAAATCAGAACGGATGTCATGCATCAATTTCCCGTAAATCCTCCGATGTCCTGATATCAGTGGCTTGATTTCGCCTTGACAATACTGATACTGATCAGAACGGCCCCGGGCAATTACAGGAAGATGGCGGTTTTAAACACTCGTTAATACGGACGGGTATATTAATGGCACACCTCGATCAGTTAAATGAGCGCATTCGGCAGCTTGAGCTGGAAATTGCCGAAAGCCGGAAAGCCATCGGCGACATCCAGCGGGAGCAACTGTTTTCGGAAAAGGTGCTCGACAGCCTGCCCGGTATTTTTTACCTCTACGATGAAGACGGCAACCTCATTCGCTGGAATAAGGAGCACGAAACCCTAACGGGATACAATGCGGAGGAATTGCCGGCCCGAAGCATGCTGGAATGGTTTTCAGGCACGGACAAGACACGCGTGGCTGAACGGGTCAACCTGTTGTTTGAAAACGGCGGTCGGGTCGATGTCGAGGCACACCTGATCATCAAGAGCGGTCAAAAAATTCCGTATTATTTTACCGGTGTGCGGATGACGGTGGATGGGCGTCGTTACCTGCTCGGGGTCGGCATTGATCTGACCGATCTCAAGAAAACTGAGGAGGCCCTGCGCAAGAGCGAAGAAAAATACCGCGCTATTTTCGAAAATGCTGTGGAGGGCATTTACCAGACCACCCCTGAGGGGGAATTGGTGAATGCCAATCCGGCCATGGCCCGTATGCTGAATTACCCCTCTGTTGATGCATTACTGGCTTCGGTGAAGGATATTTCCAAGGATCTCTACGTATCGCGTTTGGCACGCCAGAAGTTCATCGGGCTTTTGCGACGCAACCAGCCGGTGTCGGGCTACGAAGTTGAATTCAACCGCCGTGGCGGTCAGCGTATTTGGATTTCCCTCAATGCACGTCCCATTGTGGATGGGAACGGAGAATTGCGCCTAATTGAAGGCATCATCCACGATATCACCGAAAAGAAACGCCAGGCCGATGCGTTGCGTGAACGCGAAGCCTATTTGCGCAAAGAAAACATCCGGCTGCGGTCGAACATCAAAGATCGCTACCGCTTCGGCGACATCATCGGCAAGAGTCCGGCCATGCAGGAGGTCTATGAACTGATCCTCAAAGCGTCGGCCACCAATGCCAACGTCATCGTTTACGGGGAGTCGGGCACCGGCAAGGAATTGGTGGCCCATGCCATTCACGAGCTTAGCGACCGCAAGGACGGACGTTTCATTCCGGTCAACTGCGGGGCCATCCCGGATAACCTGCTTGAAAGTGAATTTTTCGGGTATCGCAAAGGCGCTTTTTCCGGGGCGGCCACCGATAAGGACGGCTTTCTGGACCGGGCCGACGGCGGCACCTTGTTTCTGGACGAACTGGGTGAGATCGGTCCGAACCTGCAGGTCAAACTGCTGCGGGTTTTAGAGGGCGGCGGCTATACGCCGATCGGTGGCCATGAGGTCAAAAAGCCGGATGTGCGCATCATTGCGGCCACCAACCGCGATCTTCAGGCACAGGTGAATCGCGGCATCATGCGCGAGGATTTTTTTTATCGCATTCACATCATCCCGATTCAACTGCCGCCGCTGCGGGAGCGCAAGGAGGATATCCCGCTGCTGATTGAGCATTTCATGAAGCAGGCGGGGGGCGAAAACAATCAACCACCGATCACGGGGGAAATGCTGGAAGCCATGGTCCGCCATAACTGGCCGGGGAATGTGCGTGAACTCCAGAATGTGCTCCAGCGCCACCGGTCGCTAAATCGTTTCGATTTACTGAAAGGGGCACCACGCCAACCTTTCCAGGAAAAGGATAGGATCGCCGGTTTGCCGATCGATGCGCAAGGCGAATCCTTTCAGGCCGCGATGGCCCGCTGCGAAAGACATCTGCTGCTGAAGGTCCTCGAAAACAACCAATGGCAACGGGAAGTCGCGGCCCAGGCCCTGGGGTTGCCCCTGCGAACGTTTTACCGCAAGTTAAAAAAGCACGGACTTATACGGCATAAAAAATGCCAAATATGACAATACCAAATTAACAAAAAATTTCAGATAGTTATATTCTTTCATCCTAAATTGATGCCATTTTTGGCATTCATCTCTCGACCCAATTCCCTTCCCGTTTCATCTCTAAAGATCAAACTTGAAACAAATACAGTGAGATGCTCCGCAATTTAGTTTTTGGCACGACATTTGATGTGTAAAGCACAACCCAGTAACTGAAATGGATTCGGCGGCCTTCTGTGCCGTTTCCCGCAAAGCGCCGTCCGTGGGCTTTGATCGGTGGATATCTCCAACCTATCGCTTATGAAAGGCACTGCATGCAGACCATCGCCGGTACCAGCAACCGCATTCTGGAACTCAACCTGTCGGATCAAACCACAAAAATCCTTCGCATCACCGACGACGACCGCCGGCTTTACCTCGGGGGGAAAGGATTGGGCCTGAAACTGATCAACGAACGCTTGCCAAGCGGTGTCGATCCTTTTGAGCCCGACAACCTGCTGGTTTTCATGATGGGGGTCATGATGGGTACCGGCGCACCCTGCAGCGGGCGTTTTGCGGCACTCACCAAATCCCCGTTGACCGGCATCATGCTGACTTCTTCCTGTGGCGGCCCTTTTGGCATGGCCCTTAAAACCGCCGGCTACGACGGACTGATCGTGGGAGGGCGATCCCAAGCACCGGTCTATCTTCGTATCGATGCGGCTGGTGCTACGATTGAAGATGCCGCTCCGCTCTGGGGATTGAATACCCAGGAAACGCAGCAGCGCCTGAATCCCGGCAAAAAGGATGGGGTCTTAGCCATCGGCCCGGCCGGGGAGAACAAGGTCCTGTTCGCCAATGTGGCTTCCGGGCATCGGTTTCTCGGCCGAGGCGGCATGGGGGCGGTCATGGGTGCCAAGAACCTTAAGGCAATTGCGGCTTATGGCGGCAGTTACAAGATCCAGCCGCATGATCCTGACAGGTTCAAAACGGTTTCCCGAAGAGCGGGCAAGCAGGTGGATGCCAATCATTTTACCGGGCACGCCTATCGCCAATTCGGCACTCCGGCCAACGTCAATTTATGCAACCAGGGCGGCATCCTGCCGGTAAGCAATTTCCGGGAGGGGTCTCACCACAGGGCTGGCGAAGTCTCGGGTGAAACCATGCAGAAGAAGTACAACACCCGGCCCAGCACGTGCCTCCCATGTCGCATCTTGTGCGGACACAAGGGGACTTATCCGGACGGGTCCGTACGCCAGATCCCGGAATATGAAACCACCAGCCTGCTGGGCCCCAATATCGGCATCTTCGATACCGATAAAATTTCCCAATGGAACGATCTTTGCGGAGCCATGGGACTGGACACGATATCCACCGGTGCCACCATAGCCTGGGCCATGGAGGCCGGTGAGAAAGGCATTTTCCCGACCGACTTGAGCTTTGGGCGACCGGAAGGCGTCGCCGAAACAATAGAAGCGATCGCCAGACGGGAAGGGGTTGGTGACATATTGGCCAACGGCACCCGCCGGCTGGCAACCGAGTACGGTGGGGCTGATTTTGCCATCCAGATCAAGGGGCTGGACATGGCCGGCTACGATCCGCGCGGGGCCTGGGGTCAGGGACTGTCCTATGCCGTGGCCAATCGGGGGGCCTGTCATCTCTCCGCTACGACGTTTGCCCTGGAAGTGTTTATGGGGTTTCTCAATCCCTACACCACGCGCGCCAAAGCACACTTCGTAAAATTTTTTGAAAATCTGTTTGCGGCAGTCAACTCGTTGCATGTCTGTCAATTTACGGCTTTCGCCTATGTTCTTGAAGAACCCATTGTGAAATACACACCCAAATGGATGTTGCGGTTTAACATGCAGTTTCTTCCCCGGGTTGCCCAGAAACTGATCCTTATCCCCACGCTAACCGGTTTGTTCAACAGCGTCACCGGCCTGAAGCTCAGTCAGGGGGAATTTCTCCGGGCGGGAGAACGAATCCACACGTTAGAACGTCTCATGAACACTCGGGAAGGGATATCCCGCAAGGACGACACTCTGCCCGCGCGTTTTCTACGCGAGGGCCGCACCTGTGACCCCATGAGTCGCACGGTTCCTTTGGAAACAATGCTCGATGACTACTACCACCTGCGGGGTTTTGACAATCGGGGGATTCCTTTAGCGCAAACCCTGTCCCGCCTTGGCTTGAACACTTGATGATTGCAAACGTCCGATTTTTCAATAATCACGAATAGGAGATCGCATGAGCAAAGAGAATGGCTTCGACTACGACTACATCGTTATTGGTTCCGGTTTCGGCGGCAGTGTTTCGGCCCTGCGGTTATCCGAGAAGGGGTATAAGGTCGCTGTGCTGGAAAAAGGCAAGCGCTGGCAGAAAGAGGCCTTTCCTAAAACCAACTGGAACACACCAAAGTATATGTGGCTGCCCCAGTTGGGTTGTTATGGCTATCAAATGCTGACGCAGCTCAAGCATGTTCTCATCTTTCATGGGGGGGGCGTGGGCGGCGGCAGCCTGGTCTATGCCAACCAGCTGCTGGTACCCCCCGACGAGGTCTTCGCACGGCCGGAATGGGGTATCGATGACTGCAAAGAGACCATGATGCCGTATTACCAAGAAGCCAAGCGCATGCTAGGCGCCAATCCCAGTCCTCAAGTCGGTCGCGCGGATGAATGCTTGAGAGAGGTTGGCATCGACCTGCGGGGCAAAGACACCTTTCACAAGAACGATGTCGGCATCTTTTTCGGCGAACCGGACAAGACCGTGCCGGACCCCTATTTCGACGGGCGCGGGCCGGAACGCACCGGGTGCACCTTCTGCGGTTCCTGCATGGTGGGGTGTCCGGTGGGGGCCAAAAACACCCTGGACCGGAATTATCTTTACCTGGCCGAAGGCAACGGCACGCAGATCATTCCCGAAACCGAAGTCACTGGTGTGCGTCCCTGGAACGATGGATACGAGGTCCTGACCAGAAGATCGACAGGACTCACGCATCCCGAGCGGACCTACCGCGCCAAAGGCGTTGTTTTCAGCGGCGGGGTGATGGGGACGGTCAAGCTGCTCATGCAATGCCGCCAAAAGGGCCTGCTGCCGAATCTGTCACCGCAACTGGGCAATTATGTCCGAACCAATTCGGAGGCAATCCTGGGGGTCATGTCGGAAGACAAGAGCGTGGACTGGAACGACCAGATCGCCATCACCTCCGGTATCTACGCCGACGACACCACCCACATCGAAATGGTGCGCTACAACAAGGGTTCCGATGTTCTTTTGAATCTGCTGTCCCTGATGACCGACGGCGGGGGTGTTATTCCCCGCGGCGTTCGTTTCCTGGGCGAAATTGTCAAACACCCTGTGCGCTTTGTGAAGTTGTTATGGCCCTTTGGCGTAGCTGCCTCGACCAGCATCGTCCTGGTCATGCAGACGGATGAAAACTATCTCAAGCTTGACTACAAACCGCGCTGGTGGCGGCTGGGCGGGCACAGTATGAACTCCGAATTGCCACCGGGCCAGAAACGGGCACCGGCCTACATCCCCATTGCCAATGAAGTGACCCGACGCCTGGCCAAGAAAATGGACGGCATCCCCCTGAGTCTGCTGCCCGAAGCAACGTTCAACGCGTCGTCTACGGCGCACATTCTGGGCGGCTGCTGCATGGGGGCATCCCCCGACAAGGGGGTTGTCGGGCAAAACGGCGAAGTCTTCGGCTACTCCAATATGTTCGTGGCCGACGGCTCGGTGGTACCCGCCAACCTGGGCGTCAACCCCAGCCTGACGATCACCGCTTTGTCAGAATACATCATGTCCCAGATGCCGGGTAAGAGCTGATCGTCGGGACCAAAACATCTTCATTCACTACCCGGTATCAGCAACGGGCGCGATTGGCAAAACGAAAGGAAGAAAAATGACACACCACCGCAGTTCGCGACGGCTTGGTTCTGAGGTTTGTGGATCGTCAAGGCACGAATGGGCCCTGATGGCCTTATTGTTGCTTATTTGTTGTCTGGTTCCGGCACCAGCATCGGCGCAGGATGCATCGCCTAAAGAAGCGCGTCCCGAAACGATTGCCGCCAACAAGGCCATCTACGACATTCTCGATTTCAGCGACCGCCAGGATTTTGAAGATTCCCAGAGAGGGTTCATCGCGACCGGCGAACCTCTGGTGATCAAAAATGACAACGGAGAGGTTGTCTGGGATATGCCCGCCTACGATTTCTTATCCGCTGATCCTGTGGATACCGTAAATCCGAGTTTATGGCGGCAGGAACAGCTGAACAATATCCACGGTCTTTTCAAGATTCACGAAAATATTTATCAGATCCGGAATTATGACCTTTCAAACATGACATTGATCGCAGGTCAGACCGGGTGGATTCTGATCGATCCTCTGGTCAGCAAAGAAACCGCCCATGCCGCTCTGCAACTGGCGAACGAAAATTTGGGGGAGCGTCCTGTTAAAGCCGTGATCTACACCCACACCCATGCCGACCATTTCGGTGGCGTTCGCGGGGTTATTGACGAGAAGGACGTCGTCGCCGGAAAAGTCAAAATCATCGCCCCGGAAGGCTTCATGGACTATGCCATAGCAGAAAACGTGCTGGCGGGAACGGCGATGACCCGCAGGGCATTCTACCAGTTCGGCGGGGTTCTCGAGCCGGGCGTCCGTGGCCGTGTGGGGACCGGTCTGGGCAAAACCTTTTCCATGGGCACCATCGGTCTGATTCCTCCGACCGACACTGTCGGGACCACCGGCCAGGAAATAGCCGTTGACGGGGTCCGTATGGTGTTCCAGATGGCCAGCGGGTCCGAAGCGCCGGCCGAATTCATGATTTTCTTCCCGGACTTCAATGCCCTGTGCCTGTCAGAAGTCACCACGCATCACATGCACAATCTCTACACCTTGCGGGGCGCCCAGGTCCGCGATGCCCTGGGATGGAGTAAATACATCAACGAAACGATTGACCTTTTCGGCGATAAAATCGATATGGCCTTTGCCTGCCATCATTGGCCCACATGGAGCAAGGAACGTGTCCGGGATTTTCTGGTAAAGCAACGCGATCTCTACCGCTACATTCACGATGAAACCCTTCGGCTTGCAAACATGGGATTGACTCCGAAAGAAATATCCGAAACCATGACATTGCCGCCATCCCTTGCGAAGGAATTCTCGGCGCGCGGGTACTATGGAACCCTGAGTCATAACGTCAAGGCTGTTTACCAGTATTACCTCGGGTGGTACGACGGCAACCCTGCCAACCTGAACCCTCTGCCGCCGGTGGAGGCGGGAAAACGGTATGTGGAGTTCATGGGCGGTCCGGACGCTCTGCTCGAAAAGGCCAAAAAATATTATGATGCCGGGGAATACCGCTGGGTTGCCGAAGTTGTGAATCATCTGGTTTTTGCCGATCCTGATAATAAGGCTGCATTGAGCCTCCAGGCCGATGCTCTTGAGCAACTCGGGTATCAGGCTGAATCCGGCGTGTGGCGAAATGAGTATCTTGCCGCTGCTGCTGAACTGCGCCATGGCGTAAAACCGGCCAGATCAACCACCACCACAGGACCTGACGTGATGCGTGCCATGACGCTAGACATGGTCTTTGACTTTCTGGGCGTCCGTCTTCAACGCGACAAGGTGGCCAACCTGACCCTGAACATCAACATGGAATTCACCAACATCAAAACAAACTATGCCCTTGAGTTGAGCAACAGCGTCTTGAACAATACCAAAGACCGCGTCCTCGAAAAGCCGGATGCAACCTATCAGTTGAGCACCTTGGCGTTTGCCAAGCTCCTGGGCCAGAAGGCAACGTTTCCTGAACTGCTGCAGTCCGGCGAGATCGTCGCCCAAGGAAATCCCAAGGCCATCGGTGCGATTTTGGCCAATCTCGAACAATTCAACCCCTTGTTCAACATTGTCACGCCATAGCAAATTAAACGCAATAAGCCAAATGGATGAACGCAAAGAGAAGAAAGGATTCAGACATGCTAAACTTGGCTGCCGTATTGGAGCACAGTGCCAAAGAAGTACCGGGAAAAACAGCCCTCGTTTTCGGTGACAAGCGGTTTACGTACGAGCAGGTCAACGCCGTCGCTAACCAGGTTGCCAACGGGCTGGCCGCGGCCGGGATTACCAAAGGGGACAAAGTGGCCCTGAGTTGTCCCAACCTGCCCTACTTCCCGATGATTTATTACGGCATTCTCAAGGCGGGGGCGGCCGTGGTTCCCTTGAACGTTCTGTTGAAGGGACGCGAAATCGCCTACCACTTGAAAGACAGCGAGGCCAAAGCGTTCTTTTGTTTTCAAGGCACCCTCGAGTTGCCCATGGCCCAGGAAGGATGGGCCGGTTTCAAGGAGGTCGAAGGCTGCCAGCACTTCTGGGTGGTCACGGCCGACCCTGCGGCGGCATCGCCGATCGAGGGGACGATGACATTTGGTGAACTCGTCGGAAAACAGGCGCCGACCTTCGATACCGTCGTTACCCAATTCGAGGACACGGCTGTCATCCTTTATACTTCCGGCACCACGGGGTTCCCGAAAGGGGCCGAGCTTTCCCATGCCAACATGACCCTGAATGCAATGGCCACGCGTGATATTATTCAAATGCAGCCCGAAGACGTCCATGCGCTCGTTTTACCGCTTTTCCATTCTTTCGGGCAGACCTGCCAAATGAATGCCGGGTTCTCCATTGGCAACACCCTTGTCCTGATTCCCCGGTTTACGCCAGATGCCGTGCTGAGTGCCATGCAGGAAGAAAAGGTTACCATCTTTGTCGGTGTGCCGACCATGTACTGGGCACTTTTAGCTTATGAAGACAAGGAGAACCGTTTCGATATCAAAGCGATTGCGGATACGCTGCGGATTGGCGTGTCCGGTGCCTCTTCCCTGCCGCTGGAGATCATCAAAGGGATTGAAGCAAAATACAGTATCCCCATCATGGAAGGCTACGGTTTGTCGGAAACCTGCCCGGTGGCGACATTCAATCATCTGCACAAGGAACGCAAACCTGGTTCGGTGGGAACACCGATCTGGGGCGTCGAGGTGAAGATCTTCGACAAGGAGAATGCGGAGGTTGGCGTTGGTGACGTGGGTGAAATCGTTATCCGGGGCCACAATGTCATGAAAGGGTATTACAACAAGCCGGAGGCCACCGCCGATGCCTTCAACGGAACCTCCTGGTTTCACACCGGCGATCTGGGTCGAAAAGACGAAGATGGGTATGTTTACATTGTAGACCGCGTCAAAGACATGATTATCCGGGGCGGGTTCAACGTCTATCCCCGCGAGATCGAGGAAGTTCTCATGACGCATCCGGCCGTATCGTTGGCATCGGTCATCGGTGTTTCGCATGACCAGCTCGGTGAGGAAATCAAAGCTTATATCGTCTTGAAGGAAGGCCAGCAAACGACGGAAGAGGATATTAGGGCTTGGTCCAAGGATCAGATGGCGGCCTATAAATACCCGCGCATTGTTGAAATTCGGGATGCGCTGCCCATGACGGCTACCGGTAAGATTCTTAAAAAAGATTTGAAGGCGGAAAGTGTCGGTTAAGCGAAGGGGTCTTCTCTAGATCGAACCGTTCCCGTGACGGACGATCCTCCCGGTTTCGCGATACTTGTTGTGTTCGGTGCGAATTGTGCATCGCATAAGTCATAATGGTCTAGTGAAGCAATTGGACCAGGTCTTCAGGCGTTGTGCAAACCTGACCACCGTTGGCTTCGATGTCCCGACGATAGCTTTCGCTGGCTTGGCCACCGAAGATCAGGGGACAGCCATTTTCGAGCAGGTCGGAGAGGTGCGACAGCTCGTTTTGCATAAAGGTGTCGTTGACCCGGCAGGTGACACTCAGGGCAATCAATTGGGGGTTGAGGGTGGCGCTGGCCGCCGCGATATCTTCGCTCGGCAGATTGGGGCCCAGGAAAACCGGTTCCCAGCCATGGTCCTGTGATATCACGGCAACGGCAAGCGCACCCAGATAGCACCACTGGCCGGCGGGTGCGGCAATCAGGATGCGGGGCAATTCAGCCGAGGTCGGGGCGGGATAGTCCAGCATTTGGCAGAGATGGGCGTGCACTACGTTGGATGCCAGGTGTTCATGCATGATCCGCAGTGAGCCTTCAGACCATCTTTGCCCCACCTTGCGCATGAGGGGTATGATGAGCGTATCGAGGAGGGCTTGGCGACTCAACTTGAGCGAGGCCTGCCGCAAGATACGATGCAAAGCGGCGCCATCCAATGCTTCGATGGCCTGCAGGCAGGACGGGATGACATCACGGGAAACGATCGGTTGCGCGCCGATCCGCTCCTTGGTCGAAGGTGACGTGAAAGATGGTTTCACAGGGGTCGTCAACGATTCAAGGGCGGCCGGGTCGAGGCCGACCACATGCGAAATATGGTGGCCGGCGTCAACCGCCTGCTTCAGGAGTGCAATACGATCGATGTCTTCCTGGCAGTAGAGGCGGTGGCCACTTGTTGTCCGGGTCGGTGTCACCGCACGGTAGCGCCGCTCCCATGCCCTGAGGGAATGGGCGGAGACCCCCGTCATCATGCTGACATATCCAATCGGAAACTGAACCGAATCCGCCATGTGGTTCTCTCATCCTGCGTTGTCGTAAGGGTGTCAGGCACGGTTTGACTTTGGTTATTATCAGCACGTCCTATTAGCTGACAAGCTCCGATATCGCCTGTGCGCAAGCCGCCACAGCGTCATCCGGCCCGTCGAGATTCACGATGTGATTTTCCAGATCAACGTCGATGATCGTGCACCCATGGTTTTCAACGGTTGTTTTCAATACATTCAGAAACATGGTGTCGTCCATGGTATCGGCTCCTTTATTGTAGAGGTATCAGCGATTCAGCTCGGTTTCCATGATCGCTTCCACCTGCATGTGGTTTGACCGCCACACATTGTTTTCGTTGGCAAAGCTTTCGATGTTCTGCTGGGTCAAATGGGTCACCATCTGGATATCTTCGGTGGCCTGGTCCGTCTGCCCCATTTTGGTGAACAGCGTTGCCCGGCTGTGGTAGGCGGCACTGTATTCCGGCGCCAGTTCGATGGCCTTGTTGAAGTCCCGTAGAGCGCCATCGTCGTCTCCTTCGATTTCACGGGCCAGTCCCCGTAGATGATAGGCCCGGTAGTAGCCGCCATCGACGGCAAGGGCTCGGTCGAAATCCGTAAGGGCTGTCCTGGTCTGACCGGTACGCAGAAATGCGGCCCCCCGCGAGACGAGCGCCAGCTTGTGAGTTGTATCTTCACGCAAAACTTCGGTGAGACTTTCAATGCAGGTGCTGTAATCCTGCCCAAGAAAAGCCATCATGCCTTCATTAAATTTGTCATTGAGATGTGCTTTCATATCGACCTCCAATCCGATAGGATGTTTTGGTTAAATATACTTAGACAAAACTAAGGATTTGATGATTGGCTGTCAAGCAACGATAGCCGGCGGCAGAGTAATGGCTTCCTTGGGGCACGCCACGGGCGCGATGACAACGCGGGGCAATGGAAATGGTCTCAGGGCGGTTTGATGGAATGGTTCCAAGAAACACGGGGAGCGGATTTGCCTGCTCCCCGTGCGCGATGTTGGCAGGACCTGTCGGTTCGCTACCGTCGAAGCGCTCTAAGCCGCCACTTCTTTGGGCCGGGGGATCACGTATCCGTCGGCCTCTTCCGTGGACAGCTGGTCGCTTTCGAGGTTTTTCCCCTTGAGGTCCGTGTAGGCATTGGCCGTTCCTTCAGCCGTGGTGCGGATGGGGAACTTGAAACGTTTGATGGTCCCGTTGCGAAACTTGCAGGTCCACATCACGTCTTCGGTTCCCATCATGGGCATGATGCTGCTGCCCAGCGGCACGAAGTCGGCATACCCCCTCACCTCGATCGCTTGCGTCGGGCAGATCTTCACGCACGAGAAACATTCCCAACATTGGTCCGGCTCCTGATTATACGCCTTCATTTGGTCAGGATCCAAGACCATCAGATCGTTGGGGCAGATGTACATGCACGCGGTTTTGTCTCCGCCCTTACACCCATCGCATTTTTCAGCGATCACGAAACTAGGCATGATACCTCCTAGTCTGTAGGGTTGGTATGACACCCCCTCGACAGGGCTGAAGCACCTGTCGGTGGCGTCGAGTGCAATGCCATGCCACTCATGGCACGCATCAGAAGCTAGGGCGGCACCGCAGCATGTCAATATATTGTCTAATTATATTTAGTTTTACCCCCTGGTGAAACACCCTACACTCGCCGGCGCTTTTTTAGGCACTACCGAACCATTACCCTTTTGTGTGAAAACGGAATCCGGTTGCCTTTTTCAACCGCTCCAATTCCCGCTTCAATGTTTCTGCTTGTTTCGCGCCGTCCGGTGTTTTTATCAGGTTGGTCTGCTCGCGCGGGTCTTTCGTCAGATCGAACAGTTCCCGTGGCCGCAGATCCTCTTGGTATTCGACGTACTTGTAATTTTCGGTGCGGATGGCGGTGACGCCGGGGATGGGGATCGGAAAGACCGGGAAGTGCTCATAAAGCCAGGCGGTGCGGCCGGGTGTGGTGGCGTTTTCGAGAATCGGAACCAGGCTTTGCCCCTGCATGGCAGCCGGCGGAACGAGGCCGGCCAGTTCGAGCAGGGTCGGGGCCAGGTCGATATTGAGGACCATTTGTTGTGCACGGCGGCCTGGATCCCGTATCAGGCTGGGATATCGCACGATAAAGGGGATCCGGATGGATTCTTCATAGGCCAGGCGTTTGTCGTAGAGGCCGTGCTCGCCCCAGAAATGTCCGTTGTCGCCGGCATAGATAACGATCGTGTTCTCCGCAATACCCATGACATCCAGGGCGGCCAGAAGGCGGCCGACCTGCTCGTCCACCGAGACCACGGTTTCGCAATAGTTGCGGTAGAGGAAATCGAGGGGAAAGATGGCGCCGACAAAGGGGTGGCCGTTGGTATAGGGAATCCATGGGTCGGATTCCGGCGGCAGCTTGAGATCCACATCCCTGTAGCGCCCCTTCAGGTGCGGCGGCGGGCGGAACCCGAAATGTACGGCTTTGTGGGAGAGATACAGGCAGAAGGGTTTTTGGCGTTTCCGGGAGATGAAGTCCAGGGCCAGGTCGGTCAGGTCTTCGGTAATGTAGCGTCCGGGGCGAGCGGTTTCGACACCGTCGATGATCAGCGGACAGTCATAGTAAACGCCCTGGCCGCCTTCGCGGGTGAAGGAGACAAACCGGTCAACGCCGCGCAGCGACGGCAGTCCGTCGCCGGGCATGTGCCATTTGCCGATAAAGGCGGTCTCGTAGCCGGCCGCATTGAGCTGTTCCAGGAAGGTGACGTTGCGGTTGTCCCACGGTGTGTGGTTGGTTACCACCCCGTGGGTATGGGCGTACTGCCCGGTCAGGAAACTGGCCCGCGACGGGCTGCACAGGGAGGTGGTGACAAAAGCGTTTACAAACAGGATGCCTTCATTCGCCAGGCGGTCCAGGTGCGGGGTTTGGAGGAAAGGATGTCCCATGACGCTCAAGGCATCCCAGCGATGGTCGTCGGTGAGGATGAATACCATATTCGGCGGGTTGTTGGCGGCGGCGAAACCCCTTCCGGGCAAAAGACAGGTAAGCAAGAGGCTGGCCACGAGCAGGATGAGGGAGAATAGACTCCGGCAGCGCTTTACTATCATGCGACGGCCTCCTTACAGAAAGAGCTTCGTGTAGAGATCCATATACCAGTAGTAGTAGGTGTGACCGCCCTTCCACAGCATGGCGACCACCAGCGTGAGGCTGACCGCCAGGGTGAGGGTGTTCTGCCAGGCAAAGACGCGAAATGTAGGATCATCGGTTCTCCGTCGGGCAATCGCCCGACAGACGATTTCGGAAATGGCCACGCAGAGCAGGGAGACCACCGGTGCACCCAGCACGAGGTGGTGGAAGAAGAGAAAAGCGAATTCTCCCGGTGAATAGATGCCGATAAACCGGGCCAGAACCGTGGCGCTCCATATCATAGCGGTGGCGATGCCGGCCAGCAGGCGTTCGCCATACCCGGCGCCCCGGAAGAAGGCGATGGGGTGAGCGATGAAGGCCCCCAGCCAGATGCTGGCGAACATCACGATGGCGCTGAGATGCGCCAGACCACGATGCAGGGCCGGGTTTTGAATCGTGCGGGCATGATCGTACAACAGGGAAGAGGTCACCATGAGCCCCGCCACCAGGGCGATGGGAAAGAGCAGGCGCCGAACCAGGTTTTGCTTCATGAGGATCTCTTTTCCTGATAGCGTTATCGGATGTTCGTTTTCTTCCACACCGCCGATGCTCGGCGCGGGACAAAGGCAAAGAAGAAAACCATAAATCCAAAACCCGTTTATCAAACCCGCTCTAAAGGGGGTGTTTGAGGCCTCCCACTCTGCGGGAGGAGCCTCACATGCCGATTTCGGCCCTCGCCAGGCTGGTCGCTGAAAGTATTTGCCAGGCCGTTAAAATTCAATCACGGGTTCCAGTGGAACTTCCGGATAGATCTGGCCGTGGGCCGGCGGCATGGAATTATAGACCCATTCGATGTCCACCGTGCCGAGCGATATCATGCGATGGTGCTTGAACCCGCGAAAGGTACCCCGGATCAATACATCTTCCATGCCCATGGTCAGGCAGAAAACCGCCACTTCCGTGCCGGTTGAGATGCGGCGCAATTCCCGGCCGAAGGCCAGCGGTGCAAAAGCCAGCCGCCGGCTGTCGGCGGCCTGGCATTGGACGACCGGAACGATTTCGGGCACGCCGTCCGCGCCGATATAGCTGATGAATTTAAGCGATCCCATCTGGTTGAACAGGCCTTCGGCAAAGGGTTTTAAAATGCGCTGCGGGTCCCCTGTGGCGGCGGCGCCCTTTCCCAGCCGGGTCAGCAGGGCACTGGCCACGATGCTGGCCATGGGAAGCGGCGTGGCTTCTGTGGTTTCCACCAGGTCCAGGTAGTGCACCGTGTTGATGCCGAAGTAGGTGTTGTAGCGGAACATGGGGATGTCGTTGTAGTGCTGGAACTCAGGCCCTTCCCGGCGCAGGTGGGTCCATCGGGCCCGTCCGCGCCACAGACGGCGATCCATGGTCATGATCAGGAAGGCGATATCGGGGGCCTGCTGGATGTACTGTTTGCTGAGCCCCCGGCAGAATTCCCCTAATGTGATCTGGTTGGGCCGGGGGGCCATGATCGAGGTAATGAGCGACACGTGGGGCTGGCCATTGGGGTTGACGCAGGCCACGATGCCGATTTTCTCAGCCGGTTCAAAGGCTTTTTGTTCGTCGTGGGTAAAGCAGGACCTTGCGACGGTCATGGGGTATGATCCTTCCTGGGGTGTATGTCAGGCGGTTGTTGCCGCTGTTGTCCGCTCCTGTTTTTCATCAGAGGGGGCCGGCTGCATCCGGGTCGGTCCGCTCCAATGCACGATAGCGGGATCGACACCCGAACGGCGGGCCACATCGGCCAGGTGTTCCAGCGCGTCAAGGGTCAGCAGTGGCTGGGATTCGTATGACCAGTCGCGATCGAGCCGCAGGTATTTGTCCCGGCAGAGATTGTTGAAGGCACACAGCTCCCAGCATGAAACCGTGCTTTTCAAATGCTCGGCGATCCACTGTCCAATGCCGGCGATGTTGGCTTCCGCCGCCGTGGCTTGCGGAATTACCGGGGTGCGAATCCACAGTTCCTGGGGGGCGGCGCCGGTGGTCATGCGGGCGTGGATGGTCCGCAGATTGTCGAGGATCTGTGCGTTGCGGCGCCCCGTAAAGGCGCGGTGGCGCTCGGGGTCGATCTCTTTGAGGTCGTACAACACCAGGTCGGTGAAGGGGAGAAACGCGTCCAGGGTTTGAACCGGGTAACAGCCACAGGTATCCACCGCTGTGTGGATGTTTTCCCGTTTCAGGGCCTGAAGAAAGGCGGACAGGAACGGCGCCTGCAAAGCGGGTTCGCCGCCCCCGGCCGTGACACCGCCGCCTGAGTTGGCAAAATAGGCCCGATCCTTGAGGACTTCGTGGACCAGGGTATCGAGGTGCCAGCGGGTGCCGATGATTTCCATGGCCGTCGAGGGGCATTCCCCGGCACACGCACCGCAAGCGGTGCAGCGGGTGCGGTCGATGGCAACACCATCGGCGGTGAGCTCCAGGGCATCTTCCGGGCATACTGTGCCGCAGGTGCCGCAGCCGATGCAGCGGCTGGCGATCCAGTGAAGCTGGGGCCGAGCGGATATGCTTTCCGGATTGTGGCACCAGGCGCAGGCCAGGCTGCATCCCTTGAAAAAAACGGTGGTGCGGATGCCCGGGCCGTCCTCGGTGGAGAGCCGCTGGATTTCGAAGAGCATGGCTTCCGAAGCCT
This sequence comes from Deltaproteobacteria bacterium, assembly GCA_020444045.1. Classification (GTDB taxonomy): domain Bacteria; phylum Desulfobacterota; class Desulfobacteria; order Desulfobacterales; family UBA5852; genus JABZFP01. The sequence goes on along the minus strand of JAHLLS010000002.1, from coordinate 102,588 downwards.
TCAGGTTGTCCGTCGGAAGATGGTTTTCAGTCGCGCGCATGGCTGTCCTTTGCGGGAGGGCGATACATCAATACCCCTGGTGGCTCACCCGTTCGATGACCTCATTCTGCAGCTCTTTGCCGATGGCGGTGAAGTAGGTGTTGTACCCGGTGATGCGCACCAGCAGGTGCGGGTAATTCTCGGGATGCTGCTGGGCGTCGCGCAGCATATCCGGATCGAGCATGTTGACCTGGAGACAGGTGCCGCCGTTTTCAGCGTAGCCTTTCAGGAAGGCCTTGAATTTGTTCTGGTGGGCCGGATCGCGGATGATGGCCGGGTGAAAGGTGATGGTATGGCTGGCACCGTTGGGCAGGCAGTTGAAAGTGTCGCCCCAGTCGGCCTTCCCCTCCGCTGCCCGTCCGCCCAGCACTTTGCCGACCGAATTGGCGTTGGCGGTGGGCCCTTTGGTGTCGGCACCGTTGGAGGGGCAGATGGCGTTGGACAGAAACTGGCCCCGGGGGCGGCCGTCGGCGCTGGCCGCCATGACGAAACCGTCGCCGGCCCAGTAATTCCAGCTCAGCATGCCCGGCCGGAACTGGCGATGGGTTGATGTGGTGCGATGCTGCCAGGTCAAGTCGGTCCACAGGTCCATCACCTGCCGTGCCATGGCGTCGGCTTCGTCGTCATCGCGGCCGTATTTGGGCGCCTTGTTGCGGGCCATGGCCTGGAGCACTTCAAAGCCGCTCCAATTGGCGCGCAGGGCGGCCATCAGTTCCGCCATGGAACATTTCTGACGATCGAAAACCAGGTATTTGATGGCCAGCAGCGAGTCCACCGTGGTGGCAAAGGTGACGGCTTCCAGGGTGGTGAAATTCAATTCGGCGCCGCCCCCGGTGACGTCGAGTCCCTTTTCGGCGCATCCCCTTACCAGGCAGGAGAGATAAGGCGTCGGGAAAAAGAGGGCCCGCGCCGACTCGGAGCATTCGTAGGTGTCGACGCATTTACGGATGATATAGGCGGTCTGATCGCTGTAGGCTTGCCAGAATTGCTCCCAGCGCTCGAAGGTGGCGGCGTCTCCGGTGGATGGCCCCGCCTGGGTGACGGGTTCGGTCTTCCCGGTCATGGGGTCGTGGAAGGGCAGCAGGTCCCGGCCGCCGGTGAGGGCAAGCTCCACCGCTTTGAGCAGGTTGAGATTGCAGTCCACCGTACCGGAGCGATCATTGCCCACCATGGTGTTTTCCAGGCAGCCCACCGGGGCGTAGTCATGGACATTGTCCGGGCGAATCCATTCCCAGCATCCGGCCCGCTCGGCTTCGCGCATCATGCCGGCCATGGAGCGCTCATCGAAATTGAGCAGGAACGGGGCACCCTGACTGTCGGAAATCATGTCGACGATCTTATCCATCAAGGCCTTCGGGCTGTTGCGGTGCAGGCGCACATTGGGTTTGGGCTCCAGGATGGGGGACATGTCATCGATGACTTCGAGGATGGCGTAGGTCAGATCGTTGGTCATATCTTGGCCGTCGGGACCCAGGCCGGACAGGGTGATCAACTGACCGAAACCGGCGGTGATGCCCTGGCGGCCGTTGCGGATCATGGCATCGTAAACCGTGTTGCAGTGGACCCAGAAGCATTTTAGAATTTCTTTGCCGAATTCGCGGTCCATGCCCTCTTTGAGTGAGGTTTCCCAATACGGCAGCAGGTATTGGTCGATGCGGCCAAAGGAAACCCCGGGGCCGGGGTAGTTCTCGTCGCTCATGATCAGCATGTGGTTGAGCCACAGGGCCTGCACGGCCTCCCAGAAGGTGCGGGGCGGCTCCCAGGGAACATGTTCCAGATGGGTCGCCATACGGCGCAGTTCCTGCCGACGCTCCTGGTCAGAGGCCTCGTTGGCCATGCGGCGGCAGAGCGTGCTGTAGGCTGAGGCCAACTCGCGCGGCATGGTGGCCGCCGTCATCATGGCCCGCAGCTGGGCGCCCCGAGGGCCCTCCTGGTCGGCCTGGCTGAGCTTTTCATAACGATCCGACAAATCGGCATGGATGCCCCGCCAGCCATTTTTAAGCGCCATGGCATGATCCGGCACGAGGTGGCCGCTGGTGGCGCCGGTGTTGCCGTAGCCATGATCGTGAAACCATTTCATGCGGGCCCGGGCGCCGTTGCGGCCCAGGAGAGCGTCATCGAAGCTTTTCTGCTCGGCTTCCGTGAGGCACAGGGAGGTCTGCAGGTTGAAGCGGGCGCCGGCCAGCAAGTCGCCGGGCAATATTTCGCGCGGCACGTGGTGAACCATGACGTCTTTGACGAACCAGGCCCGCCGCTCGGGCAGCGACCAGGTCCAGAAGTCGTCGGGAAGCGCAATGTCACGCGCCGCCTGCCGGAACGAACCGCGCAGGGTCTGCAAGAGCGCATAGGTTTCCGGGACAATGTAGAACGTCATTTCGTTGAACTGGACGTCCCAGGGCGTGCCGGTGGACCAGGCCAGAAACTGGTTGTTCCATTTGCGATCGGCACCCTGGAAGTAATAGTCCCGCAGCCACTGAATCCGTGGCGACAGCTGCCGTGGGGTTCGCAGGGGGGGCATTGCCTGATGCTGAACAGAGTTGTTCATGGTGGGCCTCCTCGCCGGAGATCTCCGGGTTCTACATCATATCATTTCATGGGGGACAGCTTCTGCAGGTGATCGGCGCCATGTACCAGCATCTGTTCCATGACCGAAGCGGCCCCGGTTTCATCACGGTTTTCAACGGCCGTGAGCATCTTGCGGTGGAAGGCATGCACGGTATTGACGACAACTGCGTCTTCGAAGAATTGGGCTGCCAGGTTCAGATACACCTGCTTGAAAGAGTTGATCAGCAGCGGATAGATGAGATTGCCCGATGCCAGAGACAACAAATGGTGAAATTGAAAGTCCAGCGCGGTCAGTTTGACGGCATCCTTCCGTCGTGACTGGTCTTCTTTTTCGATGACGTCCCGGAGATCGTTGAGGTGGGTTTCTTCCCGATGCCGTGCGGCCAGGCGGGCCGTCTCCACTTCGAAAAGGCGCCGCACATCCAGCAGGCTTTTCTGCAGATCCGGCTCCAGGCGGCCTTCCTGGTAAGAAACCAGAGAGTTCAGCAGGGCCAAGGAGCCTTGCCGTCGGTAATCGTTGACCACGGCGCCCACGCGGGGTGTGAGTGTCACCAGACCTTTGGCCTCAAGGTCGATCAGTCCTTTATGAACGACCGGGCGGCTGACCCCGAGTTGCAGGGCCAGTTCGCGTTCGGAGGGCAGTTTTTGGCCGATCCTAAGTTTTCCGGATAAAATAAGATCCTCAAATCGTTCGATAAAAACATCTTTGAGGCTTGGGCTTTGCAGGGGGGCAAGTAAATGCTGCATAGGACCTCTTGTGGTTTCTGGTAAGACCAGTTGCCATTTTAGGATGGTGCACACTGATTTGTCAAGCCGGGATTACCATGCCGCCTGGCATCCAGGATTTGCGCTGACGCGCCATATCCGATGTTCAAGAAAACAGTGGCAAGACGGATAATATCCTATTATGGTATTATGAACGGGAAGAAACGGCATGCATTCATTCTGAGCAGGCGATCCGCTGAAGGTGGTCCGCCGCCGCCATGCGTCCATAGGAGTTCGTTTCACCGTCATGCATCCAGTCCCCATGCCCAAAGATATCTGCTGTGAAAACTTCAAAGGTCTCCTGGCCTACATCCGCAATCATTATGGTGCGGATGGAATCCGGCAGCTCACGGCGGGGCTGTTGGACGGTGATTATTTCGTGCGGGATAAATTGGCACCCGATCGAATTATCCCGATCGGATTGGACCATTTGACCGATCCGGCCTACTGGGTGTCGAATGCGTTTTCCCTGATCCTGCTGGGCAATGTCAACCGAGTCGTCCCGGGCCCGAATCCCCTTTACACAGCGGGCTATGGCATGGTCCGGGAAAGTCTGTCACGCACAACGCTTTTTGCGGCAAAGTTTGCCGGCATCCGGCGGCTGGCAATGCGGGCGGCGAAGATCAATGCCCGCTTCAACCGGACGAAGGATGTTCATCCGGTGGATATCACCGATACGTCTCTCTCTTTCGAACTCACCTACCGGCCCGGGTATGATGTCACCAAAGACGTCTGCAACTGGAATCTAGGGATCTACTCGGGGATCGGATCTCTGACAGGGGTTGCTGACATTTCAGCCCGCGAAACGGCCTGTGTCTTGGACGGCGCACCGCATTGCCGGTTCCATCTGACATGGCGCAAGCGCCGGCTGCTGCCGAACGGCATTCGCGGGCTGGTCGCGCCGCTCATTCGGTGGGCCGTCAAAGACCTCATCGCGGAGCATGAAAAAAATATTGAAGAGCGTGAAGCCCTCATCGACAACCTGGCGGCTTCGGAAAACAAATACCGGACGCTTTTTGAAGATTCTTTCCAGGCCATGAGTCTTTCCCGCCAGGGGAAGCTGGTGGACGTCAACCCGGCCTGGCTCAAACTCCATGATTATGTGGATAAAGCCGAAATCCTCAATAAAGATGTCATGCATTTTATTCATCCCGAAGACCGGAAGACGTTGAAAGCGCGGCGTGCAAACTGGACGCAGAATACGGAGCGTGTGACCCGGATGAGGGATATCACCCGGAGCGGGACCGCCATCGATGTAGAAGTCTTTTCAAGCCGAATTGTCTTTGACGGTGCCGCGTCGGTCCTGGCTACGGTGCGCGATATTACCGAGCTGAAAAGAGCCGAAGAAAACCGTTTGGAACTCGAGACCCGTCTGCAGCGGGCCGAAAAAATGGAAGCGGTGGCGGCCCTGGCAGGCGGTGTGGCGCATGATCTGAACAATATCCTCTCAGGTATTGTCGGCTACCCGGACCTTATATTGATGCAGCTTCCCGAGGACAGCGAACTCGTCGACCCGGTCCGAACCATACAAGATTCCGGGAAAAAGGCGGCGGCTATCGTCCAGGATCTTCTGACTTTGGCGCGACGCGGTGTGACCACCCGGGAGGTGATCAATTTCAACCAGGTGATTCATACCTATGTGGACAGCCCCGAGTACACCAAACTGTTATCCTTCCATCCCGGGGTTGAGGTAGTGCTCGATCTCGCAGCGGATCTCCTGAATATCAGCGGGTCGCCGGTCCATTTGGCGAAAACGCTGATGAACCTCGTGTCCAACGCCGCCGAGGCCATGCCTGACGGGGGGCGAATCACGATTGCGACGGAAAACCGGTATATCGATCCACACCGCAAAGGGTTTGAGGAGATTCCCGAAGGGGAATACTGTGTGCTTACGGTCAGCGATAACGGGGAAGGCATTGCCAAAGAAGATATTAAAAAAATTTTCGAGCCTTTTTACACCAAGAAGAAAATGGGCCGCAGCGGCACCGGCCTGGGGATGGCGGTGGTCTGGGGAACGGTGAAGGACCATGCCGGCTTTATCCGGATTCGCAGCGAGGTCGGCGCGGGCGCTGTCGTAAGACTATACTTGCCGGCGACACGCGAGGCCTTGACGGAAGAGGCAACCCCTCTCGATATGGATCAATACCAGGGTCAAGGTGAAGCCATTTTGGTGGTCGACGATGTGCCTGAACAGCGGGCGATTGCACGCCAAATGCTCGAAGTATTGGGATACAGGGTGACCGTTGCGGCCAGCGGTGAAAAAGCGTTGGCCTATTTGGAGACCAACACTTGTGATCTGGTGCTGCTCGACATGATCATGGACCCGGGCCTGGATGGTCTTGAAACCTACCGCCGCATGGTCAGCAAGTGGCCGGGTCAAAAGGCTGTCATCGCTACCGGCTATTCGGAAACGGATCGTGTCAGGGCGGCACAATCGATGGGTGCCGGCCTAAATCTCCAGAAACCATACACATTTGAAAAATTGGGCAAAGCCATCCGTGATGAACTCAATCGCAAGATCTCTGGTGTTTGTCAGGATGCGGACGGAAGTGCCATGAACAAAGCGGCCCGATAGGGTCGGCGCATCATTGTATGGATCCAGGGAGGCGGCATGACCAAGGAAGACATCGGCATTGTGGTCGAAAGGAAATCGGCCCTGGCAACCGTGACGATTACGCGCCCAGATCGCTTGAACGCGTTCAACCAGGCGATGTTCGAAGCGTTGGAAGATGCGGCGCGAGCGCTTTACAAGGGGACCCTCCCGCGGGCCGTGATCATCACCGGGGCCGGATCAGATGCTTTTTGCGCCGGATTTGACGTCAATCCGGACAATCCCATGGTGGCTGAGATGGCCCGGGCCGTGGACCGCAGAGAGAAGGATCCCATTACACGATCCATAGGCGCCTTGCGGGCGGCCGTGGATCGCTTTGTGGCACTGCCTGTGCCGATCATTGCCGCGCTCAATGGAAAAGCATACGGCGGCGGCGCCGAGTTGGCCGTGCGATGCGACCTGCGCGTGATGGATCCGGCAGCGGAGATTTGCTTTTCGGAAGTAAAATTGGGCCTGATGCCGGATTGGGGCGGCGGGGCCACCCTCGCGCATTTAATCGGTGCCGCTTCGGCGGCCGACCTTATTCTGACGGCCCGACGAATCGGGGCGGACGAGGCGCTGGCGCTCGGTCTGGTCAATCGCGTCAGTGCGCCGGGAAACGCCCTGAAAGAGGCCATTGCGCTGGCGGAGGCCATCAGCCGCAACGGACCGCGGGCCGTGCGCAGCGCCCTGAAGGTGATTCGTGCCGGCCGCCATCTTTCTTTGCAGGAAACGCTCGACCTGGAACAGCAGACAGCGGTTGATTTGATTGCTTCCGGGGAGTGCTTGCACGGCATCGGGGCATTTCTTACCGGGCAGACCGCTACGTTTCCTGATTTGCTTCCGGAAGATACCGGTGACTAGACGCGTTCGTTTGACGCCGATGGGTATCCCGGAACCCGACACTGCGGCCATGCTCATGGGATTGTTTCAATGCAAATGATTTCTCCCGGTCAAATTTGCCTTATCCGGTGCAGATGATATAACGGGCCTGACAGGTGCATGGGACGGGACCAACGGTCCGTATGGGAAAGGAAAATAAAGATGGATATCGTTCGAATTCTGCTGGCGATTGTACTGCCGCCCCTGGGGGTTTTCCTGCAAGTCGGGATCGGGCTGCATTTCTGGGTCAATATTCTTCTCACGCTGATGGGCTATGTACCGGGAATCATCCATGCGATCTGGGTGATCATAAAAAAATAGACGACCGGGTGTCCCCGTCCATCCGCCATAAATATTCGGTAGCAACGGCATCATGGCGAAGGGCGCATCCAGGGGACACTACCATGCGAGGGGTAAAATGGCCGAGTTGCGATATCAGGTGATTTTCCGGGGAAAAACGGTTCCGGATACGCCCATAGAAGACGTAAAAGCCAATCTGGCGAAGCTCTTCAAGACGAATGACGTTCGGATAAACCGGTTGTTTTCCGGCCAGGCCGTCGTGCTTAAAAAGAATCTCCAACAGGAGGAAGGCGAGCGTTATCGTGCGCTTCTTGAGAGGGCCGGCGCCTTATGTCAAATTGTCCCCCTGACTGCCGGGCAGCCTTTGTCCTCGTCGGAAGCGGCCGCAACCGTTGCCACCGACACTTCACCCAAAGAACCCCGCCCCACCCCGTTGTCCGAAAAAGATCATCCAACGACAGCGCCTGATCTCAAGCAACGGACTGCGGCAATTAAAGAGAAAGTTCAAGCGGTTCCGGCAGGCGATCTCCATCAGACGTTGGGATCGATTCGTGAAAAGGTTCAGGGAATTGACACCGAGGAGGCCGGCAGGGCGGTCACGGCGCTGTGGGACAGGGTTGTGGCCCTGAAGCGGAACAAGATGGTATGGGGCTTGGCCGGCGCGGCCCTTATCGTTGTCGTAGCGGTGGTGATGATGCTGAGCGGTGACACGCCGCCCATGCCGATTGAAAGCAAGGTTTTCAATGCTTTTGCCGAGCAATACCAACGCGAGGTTCAAAAGGCCGATCTTGCCGGCGCCGGGACAGTGGCGTTGATCGACCTGGCGCGCGATGTCACAGAGGATATGGGATTCGATTACGAACGCACCTTGCTCCTCTGGTTGCTGAGAAAAGACCGTGTCGAAAGCAATGGGGGCATGGCCGTTTATACCCAGATACTGGTGGACCCGGTGGCCGTGGCTGTCGCGGCCGACCTTTCGGGCATCGTTGATCGGATAACGCCGGAAACCCGAAAAATCCTGACAGTCGCCGCCGCTATCCCGCCCGGTGTAAATTTACTGCCGATCAAAATGGTAAAATCCTGTCCGGCGACGGGCAACCGACTCAACCATGACGATTTACTCCAGGTGCTAAGAACCCATTCGGTGGTCTTCGATGCCAGCCAACCGGACCTGGCGATCGCGGACGCCTTTTTTGGTTTGGAACGGGCCGGATTTATAAAAATTCATCGCCGCTGGGAAAAGGATGTGCAGTTCAGTGATATTGAAATTCTGGACCTGGCGGCCATGAGCGCCGTTCAAGAAAAACTCGAATATCTCGCCAAAATGGAAAAGCACTTGTTCGGCGACGCGCCCGGGTAGCGGTGACGATTCCGCCTGCCTGGCGGCATCGGATGTTGTTGCGTGAAGATTTCGCCCGCCTACTTGATAATAGGCTGATTCGCTCTATTTTATCCTTCCACCGGCAACTCGCTTTCAGCGATTACCCCGCCGGCGGCGGCCGAGATTCAGTTCGGTTGCGGGGGCGATCGCAGCAAGAATGGATGATCACATGACATTTGTCGGCCACAGTCTGGTGGGGGCCTCGCTGGCCCAGGCCACGATGCCTGCCGGGGCGTCCTGGCGGCAGTGGGCTTTTGTCCTCAATCTGTATGTGCTTCTGGCTTTTTTCCCTGACCTGCCGTTGCCGGGATGGGGACATTTTCGCTATTATTTCAGCCACAGCCTCTTCGTCAATCTCATCCTGATGGTTCCCGTGACGCTCGTGTGCTGCTACTACCGGTCCCGACGGAATTTCGCCTCTTATCCCCTGGTGTTCGGTGCGGTAGCGGCCTGGCTCAGCCATTTCCCGCTGGATGCCATGTATAATCACGGCCGGGGTGTCGCCATTTTCTGGCCGTTTTCGGCGGCGGCCTTGAACCTGCCGCTGCCTTGGTTCGTCACCCTGGATATGAGCCAGTCGTTGGCGTCGGCCTACAATGCACGGGTGTTCCTAATGGAAGCGTTGTTCTACCTGCCGTTGTTAGGCGGCGCCATGCTGGCGCGCCGGGCCTGGCTGCGAAGAAGGGGACCCTCCGGGTACGCCGCGTGATTGTCGCGCTTTCAGTGCAAGGATAATCAGTCAATGAATGATGGCAAACGTCATGGGCGGGCCGCCTGTATTGGGGTGGCGGCGGCATTTCTATTGGGCGGCATGTTGCTTCTTCAGGCCGTTCCGGCGGCTGCCGAACCGCCGCGCTTTGCGGTCGCCCTCGCGGGCATGAAGGCCAAGCTGGCCGCCACCAGCGACTACCAGTGTCGTTTCGAAACGCAATCAACCAACGGCGACCAGACGCGTGACGTGGTGTTGGCGTACTATTACCGTCAGCCGGCCCAAATTCGCATGGAAGTCCTGGAGGGGCCCTATCCCGGATCGCTCCTGATCTACAACGGGGAGACGGATGCCGGTAAGGTTCGGGTGCTGGCCGGCAACCGTCTGGTGGCCTTTCTCCAGCGCATGCTCTATGGTGAATTTTTCGCGGTGGATCACGAATGGGTCGTGGATTTGAGGGGCAACGGCATCCACGAATCCGATTGGTCGCATTTCATCCGGACCCATGAGGCCTACCTCAGCATGGGGACCAGCCAGTTTGTCCGCGAAGAGATGCTGGATGGCCGTGTGGCGTATGTCTACCGGCTTGTTTCGGACGCCCCGGAGAAAACCATGGCCGTCAAAAGCGAAGACCTCTGGGTAGATGCGGAAACCTTTTTCCCTGTCCGGTATTTTCAATACGACGAAGCCGGCCGCCTGGTACGCAAGGCGATCGTAACGGAACTGCGGTTCAACACCGGCATCAGCGAAGGACTGTTTACGGAATTTTACCCCGACAAGGATTAGCGCCCATCGCCAAAAATCAATTCAAACACCCACGATGATACTCAGTTGACCTCGCTTTCGACCTGATCGAGGACGACCACATGTTCAGCTATCTATTCAACATCTCCATGAACGTAGCCTTCTGAAGGGATGCCATTGACATACCGTCGGGGATTCTGCCAATAGAAAAGCTGGATTGCCGACAAGACTTCTACGCACCCGGATGACTTGGTGCACGAAAGGCCTCTCTTGAAAGATCGCATTCGATATGCCCCCCTGAGGGATAAGGTTACAGACCCCGCCACCGCAGCACGCCACATTCAGGATGGAACCAATTTATTCATTTCCGGCTTCACGGCCGGTTATCCCAAGCTGATTCCACGGGAGCTGGTGCGCCGGGCCACGGCCGGTGAAACTTTCAAAATCAATTTGTTTGCCGGTGCTTCCACGGGCGATTCGGTGGACGGGATCCTGGCGGAAGCCGGGGTGGTGGCCTGGCGGCGCCCTTACATGAGCGACCGCACCATGCGTCGACAGATCAATGCCGATATCATCAAGTTCAAAGACGACCACCTGTCGCGTCTGGCCGGACAGGTGCGGGCCGGTGACTGGGGCGCTGCGCACGTTGCGGTGGTGGAGGCCGTGGCGGTGACGGAAAAGGGCCACCTGGTGCCCACCATGTCGGTGGGCAACACCCCGACCTATGTGCGGGAAGCCGAGAAAATCATCATCGAGATTTCACCGGAATCAAAGGCTCTGGAAGGGATTCACGACATTTACATTCCCGAAGATCCCCCGTACCGGATGCCGATTCCGATCTACCGTACCGGCGACCGGATCGGGAAACCGTTTATCGAGATGGATACCGACCGGGTGGTGGCCGTTCTGTTGAGCGATGCGCAGGACAGCTGTGCGGTATTTGCGGAACCGGATCCGGCCGCCCGGCAGATGGCGGCGCATATCCTTGATTTTGTGCGGCATGAAATCAAGCAGGACCGCCTACCGCCGAACCTCCCCTGGCAGTCCGGCGTCGGTGACGTGGCCAACGCCGTCCTGAGTGGCTTCATGGGGGACGATTTCTATCGGGACCTCGATATCTATTCGGAAGTGCTTCAGGATGCCGTGCTGGACCTGATCGACATGGGCAAGGTGCGCGCCGCTTCAGGGTCGTCCATGACGCTGTCGCACCAGGCGCGGGAACGGTTTTTCAACGAACTCTATCGCTACAAGGAAAAAATCGTCCTGCGGCCGGTGGAAATCTCCAATAGCCCCGAGGTGATTCGACGTTTAGGGGTGATCGCCATCAATACCGCCATCGAGGTGGATATTTACGGCCAGGTCAATTCCACCCACCTGACCGGTTCCCAGATGATGAACGGCATTGGCGGTTCCGGTGATTTCCTGCGCAACGGGGCTCTGACGTTTATCGTGACGCCCAGCACGGCCAAGGACGGCCGGATTTCGGCCATCGTTCCCATGGTATCCCATGTGGATCACAGTGAGCACTCGGTGGATGTCGTGGTGACCGAACACGGTCTGGTAGATACCCGGCCGCTGACACCCCGCCAGGTGGCGGAGCAGGTCATCAAAAAATGCGCTCACCCGGACTACCGGGATATGCTCTGGGATTATTTCCAGCGGGCGATCCACTCCCATGGCGGCCATGAACCGCATTTGCTGGACGAGGCCTTCGATTTTCATAATCGCTATCTGGCGACCGGTTCCATGAAGGGCTGACGCGGGTCCGGACTATGGCGTTTATCGATGAACCAATCTCAACCGGCCGCAAACTGGGCAGGTGATCAGGTAAGCAATGGATCTGACAGGGACGGCGCTCATTCTGGAAGGTGGCGGCCTGCGGGGAAACTACACGGCGGGTGTGCTGCGGTTCTTTATGGACAAGGGGCTTTTTTTCCCCTACGTGATCGGGGTCTCCATCGGCGCCTGCAATGGCTCCAACTACGTGGCCCGGCAGCCGGAACGCAACCGGATTGTCAATACGCGGTATGTCAAGGACCCCCGGTTTTTAAGTTATCGGCGGCTGTTGGCCGGTGGCGGTCTTTTCGGGATGGCGTTTGTTTTCGGCACGATTCCCTTGCAGCTGGTGCCCTTCGATTTCGAGCGGTTTTTCGCCAGCGACCAGCGGCATATCACCACGGCGACCGACTGTGTCACGGGGCAACCGTGTTATTTTGAGAAAAACCATCTGGCACCGCAGGATTTCTTGCGTGTGCTACAAGCCGGTTGCAGCTTGCCGCTGTTGCAAAAGCCCGTGCGGTTTGACGGGCGGGTGCTGATGGACGGCGGCCTTGCCGATCCGATCCCCCTGCGTAAAAGTATGGCCGACGGCAACGCGCGCCATGTGTTGATTCTGACCCAGCCCCGGGGCTACCGCAAGAAAGCCTCGCCTTTGGCCGGACTGATTCGTCTTCGCTATGGGCATTTTCCGGGTTTGCACCGGGCATTTGCCGATCGCCACCGTCGCTATAACGAAACGGTGCAATGCATCGACGACCTGGAACGCAAGAACGCCGTTTTTACGATTCGCCCGGCAGCCTCGCTTGCGGTAAGCCGGGCCGAACGCAATAAAGACAAGCTGTATGCGATTTATGACCAGGGGTACCATGATGCCGCTGCGCACCATGCGTCCCTGACAGCCTACCTGGAAAGAGGTCGTGTGGGGGATGAAAACGAGAACCACTTAGCGCAGGGGAGGTCGGCATGACAGAGTCCATCGTGATGATTCACGGGATGTGGGGTGGCAGCTGGTGCTGGGACAACTATCGGTCCTTTTTCGAAAAGCGGGGCTTTCGGTGCCATACGCCGGTGTTGCGCCATCATGATGTCCGGCCGCAAGACCAGCCGCCGGAAGCATTAGGCCGGGTGAGCCTAAAAGATTATGCGGATGACCTGGAGGCGTATATCCGCGACATGGATGACGCCCCCATCATCATCGGGCATTCCATGGGCGGCCTGCTGGCTCAGATGCTTGGCGCCCGCGGATTGGGAAAAGGGTTGGCGTTGCTTACACCGGCATCGCCGGCCGGCATCAATGCCCTGACGTATTCAGTGGTTCGCAGTTTCTGGGGCATTTTATTCAAGTGGGGGTTCTGGCGCAAACCCCACCGTATCTCATTCAATGCGGCGTCCTATGCGATGATGCACTGCTTGTCTGTCGAGCAGCGTCGCAGTGAATATGCCAAGCTATGCTTTGAGTCGGGCCGGGCGGCAGCCGAAATCGGTTTCTGGCTGCTCGACATCAATGGCGCTGCACGGGTGGACGCTGCCGCCGTGACTTGCCCGATGCTGGTGATTGGTGCGGCAGAGGACCGGATTACACCAGCGGCGGTGACCCGCAAAATCGCCCGCAAATACGCGCATGTTTCGACCTACAAGGAAATAGCCCGCCATGCCCATTGGGTCATCGGCGAGGCCGGTTGGGAAGATATTGCGGAAACGGTCCACCAGTGGCTGATCGAAAAAGAACTTTAACCGCCAGGTAAAGTTGGCCGATGCCGCGCGGTATTCAATTGGATAGGGGGAGGCGCTATGCGGCGTCCAGGATATCCCGGATTTTCTGGGAAAGGGCCTCCAGGGTGAAGGGCTTCTGAATAAATCCGTTGCAGCCGCGTTTCAGGATTTCGGCGGCCTGGCCGTCGATGCTGTAGCCGCTGGATAAAAGGGTTTTGATCTGCGGATCGAGTTCTTTGAGGCGCTCGAAAAGGTCGCGTCCACTCATGACCGGCATGATCATGTCCAGTATGACCATGGCAATGGTATCTCGCTCCTGCTCATAAATCGCAAGTGCTTCCTGGCCCGTTCGGGCGGTCCTCACCGAATAGCCCAACCGGCTCAGCATTTTGGCGCCCACCGTCAGGATCATCTCTTCATCGTCCACCAGAAGGAGGGTTTCGCTGCCAGTGAGGCGTGCGGCGGGCCGATGGGGTTTTTCGACGGCAGGCAGATCGGACGCCGGCAGGAAGATGGTGAAGGCCGTGCCGCGGGCCTTGCTGCTGTCCACTTCGATGAAGCCGTGGTGGTTGGTGATGATGCCATAAGCGGAAGCCAGCCCCAGACCGGTTCCGGTGCCGACTTCTTTCGTGGTAAAAAAGGGATCGAAAATGCGTTGCTGGGTTTCGTCATCCATGCCGACGCCGGTGTCGGATACGGTTATTTTGACATAGTGCCCCGGTGTAAGGTCGTACGCGGCAACCTTTGCAGCTGCAAGATCGGCATGGTCGGTTGCGATGGTCAGGGTGCCCCCCTGGGGCATGGCTTGCCAGGCATTGACGAAAAGATTCAACAGCACTTGCTCCATTTGTCCGGCATCGGCTTCCACCGTGCAAGTGGTTTGGCGGAAGTCGGTGCGAATGGTCAGCTCTTTCTTGGTGCGGCCGAACAGTTCCGCGGTGCGTATAACGAGTTGGTTGATATCCACCGGCCGTATCTCGTACTTGCCTTCCCGCGCAAACCCCAGCAGTCGGTTGGTCAGTTCCACCGCCCGTTTCAAATAGCCCTCGATTTCCGTAAGCTTGGCCGTCTGCGGGTTTTCCGCGGAAAGATCTTCAATCATCAGGCCGACGGTTCCCTGAATCCCCATCAGCAGGTTGTTGAAGTCGTGGGCCACGCCGCCGGCCAATGTGCCGATGGCTTCCAGCCGCTGGGCCCGCTGCAGCTGGGCTTCGGTGCGGTGGCGTTCTTCTTCCATGCGCTTGACGTCCGTAATGTCGGTGGCCATTTCAAGCATTACATATCGGCCGTCCAACCACTTGATGGCGCGGTCGTAGTTGACGAACCAGCGGCCCGTGGTCGGATTTTGAGATTCATAGGCGATGGTGCCACTGGGCTGGCCCGAGGCATCGAGGAGCTCATCGGAGCGGCAATCGCTGCAAGGGGTGTCAAACCCGCGCAGGGCCTCCCAGCATTTCCGACCCACCAGATCTTCTCCGTATTGATCCCGCATGTATTTGTTGCAAAACAGAATTTCTCTGGTTTCCAACTCCGTCACATGAATAACCGCCTCGATCCCATCCAGCACGGTCAGGAGCGTTTTTTGGGAATCGCGCAGGGCGGCTTCAGCCCGCAGTCGGTTGGTGATATCGCGGGCCAGCACCAGAACCGCTTTTTCTTCCTTCAGTTCGATGACCCCCAACCGCATCTCGACGGGAAGTGACGCCCCATCTTTGCACTGCAGATACGATTGATGGGTCAGCTGCTTGTGTTGAATCAGCTCCGCCATGCTGGCACTAAAGCGCTGTCCGGCATAACGGGAATCCACATCCGGAAACGACAGAGCCAGCAGCTCATCCCGGCAGTACCCGAGCAAGGTGCAGGCCTGTTGGTTCACATCGATGAAACGCCCGGTAAAATCATGGACAAAAATGGCGTCCGCGGCCTGATTGATGAGAGCGCGAAAGCGCTCTTCGCTCTGGCGGAGATTTTTTTCTGCCGCCCGCCGTTCATTGATTTCACTTTCAAGCTGGCGGTTGGCATTTTCAAGTGACAGCTGGCGGTTTTGGACCTGATCCGCCATGGCCCGGAACTTGGACACGATGGTGCGGATTTCACGTTGCTTGAAACGGGGAAAGGCATAGGAATAGTTGCCCTGCGACACCTTCTCGATTCCCTGGATCAGGAGATCGAGGGGGTGACGCAGATAGCGACGGACAAAGAGCCCGGTGATGATGGCCAGGATGACGACGATCAGCAGCGTATTGCGCAAATTGGACCGCAAGAGCGCATCGAGGCGGTTTTCATAGGGGCGCGGCGTCAACCCCACCGTCACGCTGCCGATCACCCGCTGATTGAACACGATGGGCCGTTCTTTGAACAGCAGATCATCCAACCCGGTCTCATGCGCTTCGAACAGCACTTGTTGATTGGTGGTGTCCCTGATGCGGATCAGGGCCACCAGATCGCCGCGCATGAAGGAATCCGCGATGCGGCGCACCCCCTCCTCGTCCATCGACCAGACCGGCAGGGCGAGACTGTCCACGAGGTAGGAAAGGTATTCACCGGCTTTTTCTTCCATTTCGGTGCGGGCGGAACGGGAAACAAACCAGTACGTCAAGCCATAGAGCAAGGCCGAAGGGATCAAGACAGCCAGCACGAGGCTGATGGTCAGGTCCCGGGTTATCGTCTGTTGCAAAAACGATGGCTTTTGGGCGTCGGGCGAGTCGTTATGGTGTTTGGCGTTATTCATACCAGTTCCCTGCCGGGAGGAATCGCGCGGAAATGGATCACAATCATAGTGCCGTTGAACTATCACAAAGGCGGTAGCGGATCAATTCGCTTATGTCAAATAGCGTGTCCCGGGGGCGCCTGCGGCGGATTGGCCCGGGTCGACACCGTGTCGTTGGTTGCGGCTGACACGGAAGCGCTATTTTATTTCACCGGGATTTATGCTTATATGCGATGGCGTAAGTAATTGCGGTTATCTATTCTTAGTATTTTTCTTCTTAAGGATGATTCGATGCGACCCAATTTCAATGTCTGGCGAGATCAGAACGGTGTTCCCCATGTCGAGGCGCCCGATGAGGGCGGCATGTATCAGGGCCAGGGCTATGTGCATGCCCGGGACCGCGGCATGCAGCTCCTGCTCATGCGGATTCTGGGGCAGGGGCGCGCTTCCGAGTTTCTGGAGGCCAGCGACGAGATGCTGGGCGTGGATACCTTTTTTCGTCGGATGAACTGGCGGGGGGGCGCCGGGGATTTGGTCGACGCTTTGCGTCCCGATCATCGCCGCAACCTGGAAGCCTATTGCGATGGGATCAACCTCGGGTTGCAGCGCAAATCACCGTGGGAATTTCGCCTGCTGGGTTATCGTCCGGAGCGCTGGAAGCCGGAGGATACGGTGCTCATGGCGCGCATGGTGGGTTACCTGACACTGGCCCAGTCCCAGACCGAAGTGGAGCGGCTTTGCGTCGAAATGGTGCAGGCCGGTGTGTCGCTGGACAAGCTGGAGGAACTGTTTCCGGGCAATTTGGAAGGACTGGATGCCGACCTGCTGAAACAGGTGACATTGGGCGAGCGGATCGTGCCCCCGGACGTGCTGTGGTCCCTTGCCGCTCCGCGTATGATGGCCTCCAACAACTGGGTGGTGTCGGGCCGCAAGACGGCCAGCGGCAAGCCCATTCTGGCCAACGACCCCCACCTGGAAGTCAACCGGCTGCCGAACGTCTGGTGCGAGTTGGTGTTGACTATGGGGGGGCGCACGCTCATGGGAGGATCCATGCCGGGACTGCCAGGTTTTCCGGTAGGGCGCAGCCCGGATCTGGCCTGGGGAGCGACCTACGCATTTGTGGATGCCTCCGACAGCTGGATCGAACAATGTCGCGACGGGTGTTGTTACCGCGAAAAAGGGGATAAATGGGAACCTTTCCAGGCCCGGCGGGAAGTTATCCAGCGCAAGAAAAAACCGCCGGTCGAGGTGGTGTTCTACGAGAACGAGCACGGCGTGCTGGACGGCGATCCCCATAAAGAAGGGTATTATCTGGCGACCCGTTGGGCACCGGGAGAGGCTGGCGCGGGCGCATTATCGGCTGTTTTCGAGATCGGCCGGGGCGCAACGGTGGCAGAAGGCATGACGATTCTTGGCCAGTTAGAGAGCGCTTGGAGTTTTGTTTTGGCAGATCGTAACGGCGACATCGGCTACCAGATGACCGGCCTGGTTCCCCGCCGGCGCGAAGGGGCGAAAGGCTTCGTTCCCCTGCCGGGATGGGTGGCGGAAAATGACTGGCAGGGATTTCTGACCATCGAGGAAATGCCCCGGGCCATAAATCCCGAAGAAGGGTTCATTGTCACCGCCAACAACGATCTCAACGCCCTGGGGACGGCCAGTCCTATCAATATTCCGATGGGGGCCTACCGGGCCGAACGCATTCGGGATTTACTGCAAGAAGAGAAAAAATTCGCCGTCGATGACATGACGACGATGCATTTTGACCTCTATTCCCTGCAGGCGGAGCGGTTCATGGCGTTTCTGGAACCACTCCTGCCGGACACGCCCCAGGCGGAAGTGCTCAAAACCTGGGATCGGTGTTACGACGCCAAGTCGCAAGGGGCCTACCTGTTCGAACGGTTTTACCAGGAACTCTACCGGGAAGTCTTCGGCCGAAATGGGATGGGGGAAAAGGTAATTGATTTTCTGGCCGCCCGGACCGGGGTCTTTATCGATTTCTATGAAAATTTTGACCGGATTCTGCTCGCGCCACAATCGGAATGGTTCGGCGGCCAGACCCGGGAAGCGCTATACCGGAAGGCCGCCGAGCGTGCCCTGGCGGTGGAGCCCCGGGAATGGGCCCAGGATCGGCAGATCACGATGGCGCATATCCTGCTGGGTGGTAAACTGCCCGGTTTCGCCGGTTTCGACCGGGGGCCCCTGGCCGGCATCGGCAGCCGGGCCACCATCCATCAGGGCCAGATATACGAAAGCGGGGGCCGGGTGACGACCTTCATGCCCTCCTTCCGGTGGGTGACGGATATGGCCGATACCTTTTTATGCTCCAACCTGGCGGGCGGGCCCTCGGACCGGCGGTTTTCCAAATGGTATGTGTACGATCTGGCCAACTGGCAGGCCGGCCGCTACAAGACGGTGTCGCCCGACGGGGGGCAAGCGCGATTGCCCTTTCCCTGATGGCGGGCAGGGCACACATGATTCTCAACTTCCACCCAAGGCCCGAGACGCATTGGCCATGAAACGATCCGCCATTGCGGCCTTTTTCGATTTTGACCAGACCCTGCTCGAAGTGGAGAGCGGTCACATGGCCATCCGCATGCTCCGGGAGCGGGGGATGCTGCCCCTGGGGTATTTCCTGAAGGTTTGGTCCGCCAATATTCTCTACCAGGGGCAGTGGTTGTCGGAGGCCGGCATGGCGCGGGTCCTGCTGACCTATTACCGTCGCCGCCGCCTATCGGATTTTGAAGCCACCGCCGAAGATTTTTATCGGGCCTACCTCAAGCCGCATCTGGCGCCGCGCATTCTGGACCGGCTCGAAGAACACCGCCGGGCCGGGCATTTGCTGGTGCTGATATCGGGTTCGGTCCGTTACATGCTCGAACCGGTTGTCCGTGACCTTGGTTTGGACCGGTTATTTTGCACGGAGTTGGAGGAAGACGCCGACGGGTTGCTGACGGGGCGCTCTCGGGGGGCTATCTGCGTGGATCGTACGAAGCAGGATTACGCCAATCAATTTGCGCAGGAGGCCGATGTCGATCTGGACGCCTCTTTCGCCTACGGCAACCATCCGGCGGATATCCCCTTGTTGGAAACGGTGGGCCATCCCCATGTGGTGGTGCCCACCCGGGCGCTGGCCCGTGTTGCCGTCCGGCGGTCCTGGCCGGTGCTTTCATTTCGGTGAAACGTTTGATGCCATAAGATTAATCACTATCGCAGGAGGTCGTATGAAACCCATTTGCGTGCGGATTTTTTCAGTGGCGATGTTTTTGATCCTGGCGGCCTGCGGCGGCGATAAATACGCTGATGCCCGGGACATCATGAAGGACCACGCCCAGGTGATGGAAGCCTATATCACCGGTCTTGAATATGCTACCAACGCTGAAGACTGTGCGGCCGCGATCGATGCCTATTCGGCCGGTATGGAGGATTTGATTCCCCGTCTAAAGGCGTTTCGTGACAAATACCCGGAACTGATGAAAGAGAGCGGCGGTGAAACACCGCCGGAAGTGGAAAAAGAGGCCGAACGACTGGAAGAACTCTCCGCCCGCATGCCGGCCGCCACCATGAACATGATGAAGTACATGACGGACCCCCAGGTCCAGGCCGCCATGCAGCGGATGAGCCAGGCCATGGAAAAGATGGGCGATTAGCGGCCCCGTTTATAAATTCGACCATCGATAATCTTCCTTCCAATAGGCTGCGATGCTCGATAAGCGATTTCGTCTGACCGTACTATAAATTGTGAGATGTTTATCCGGCCTTTAAAATGATGTAGATCGCGCTAATCTCAAAACCCTTGGTACTAAGGCTAACCACCAGATATTGGGGTTAGCCTTAGTTGTTTTTGGGTATACGATTAGTTTGCCCCAGGTACCTTAACTGGAGCCAATTTCCAAGTAGTGGCTATCTATCCGCAATTTTTCCTTTGTTCATAGCGGCTTTGGCATTCGACTGATCGAAATCATGGCAATGTCATCTGTCAGGTCGCTACCATCCAGATGCCTGAAGACATCTTCAAGAATGGCCTTGATCAATGGTTTGCCTGGCATATTCAGATGTTCAATTGACGCATAGATACCGGTTCTGCAAAAACGTTCGCCCCCTTCTGGGCTGGCATCCGTCACCCCATCCGTAAAGCCAATGAGGGTTTCGCCATGATCGAGGCGTACCGTTCCGATCGTAAACCGGGCCTCTGACGTTATGCCAATAGCGGGTCCTGTCGGATACAATTCACGCACCACAGAATTGTCCTTGACGATCATTAGGGGTTCATGGCCGGCATTGATGTATTCTAGTTGGCCGCTAAGTGTATCGAGAATGCCGAAAAACAGCGTGGCAAAAATGCCCTCCTTGCCATGGTGTTTCTCTATGTAATTGTTCAGAAATGACAACGCCCCTTGCGTTCTGTCCGCTAACGAAACTGGTTTCTCCTTGATCTTCAGAGGTGGGTGCGCCCGGCCCCTGCATTCAAAGGCGCTTTCCATGTAGGCGTGGATCAGGCTTCTGAAAATCCCCATGAAGAGGGCCGCACTGACCCCTTTATCGCACACGTCCGCAATGATGACGGCCAGGTGCTCTTCGTCAATAGGAAATACATCATAGAAATCCCCCGAGACTTGTTTGGCCGGATGAAAACACGCATCGATCTTCCATCCGGGGATATCCGGCATTTTCTCGGGCAGAAACGTTTGCTGCATGTGCCGCCCTTTTTCCAGTTCGGCGCTAAGGGCTTTTGAATACGTCTCGATTTGGTCGTTGGCGTTTTCTAGCTTGTGGAAGGCTTCATTAAGGCTTTGATACAGCTTTGCGTTTTCCAGGACGATGGCGACATGCGCGGCCGTGGCTTTCAATAATTCGGCGGTCGCCGTGTTGAATCGGTTGGGTTCGGAATGCACCAGAGAAAGGATGCCAAAAAGGTTGTCCCCTTTTAGGATGGGGGTCACAATGGCTGAACGAGAGCGGTAGGGCTGATCTGAAAGCTGCAACCAACGCTCATCCTCCAGGGTGTCGGCAATCAGCCCCACTTCCCGGTGGTTGACCACCCAACCGGCCAGTCCATTGTCCAGCACGGTTCCGATAAGCCTGGAACTGTCTTCACGCGATGACATTTCACGCATCATGATACGATCCGTTACCACGCCGTTGCGATCAATCAGAAACAGGCTCCCCTTTTCGGCACCGGTAATCTGCGCCGCCAGATTCACTGTTTTTTGCAGGGTTGTTTTCAGCATCTCCTCCTTATCGGAGGACCGCACAAGTTTGATAAAGTGCTGCAGCAGGCTGGTCTGGATCTCGAGAGCGATTTTTTCGCTTTTATCATCCATGGGTGTCCGTCGCTTCATTCGGTCGGTTTGGAAAGGAAGGGATGCCGCCGAGATTTAAGACATCTCATCCAGCAAGCCTTTGGCTTCTTTTACGTCAGGCGTATCAAATCCTTCGGTCAACCGGTTGTAGACGCCAAACAGCAATTGGCGAGCATTATCGCGCTTTCCTTGTTGCTGCCAGAGGTGGTATAAACTCTTAGCGGCCCGGAGTTCTAACGCTATGGACTGTTGACGGCGCGCCACAGAGAGGGCTTGCTGAAAGCAATCCTCTGCGCGAATGGCATCCGGGGTGGACTGCCGGAGAAGGAGAGCACCTTTCAGTCGGTACAGCTCCGCCTCCCACCAACGCTCTCCAATGTTCTCTGCTTCCACGAAAGCTGCGGAAATGGTTTGCATTCCCTTTTCGAGCTGCCCGCTTTTGCTATATACTTCGGCCAGCAGACTTCGATAATAGGGCATCGATCTCTTGGCACCTGTATCTTGCAACGTTCGAAGGCCGCTCTGAATCACGGCCTCCCCCTCATCGCAATCGCCCTGTTCGGCAATGGCCCACCCCCTAATGATCTTTGCCCATCCCAAGTAGTAAGCAAACTTTTGCGCCTTGCATATAACGATCGCTGATTCCGCCCGTTGGTAAGCCGCCTCAGGCTCTCGGCGAAATTGATGGAATATGGCCGCATAGTTCAAAGCGAGCGCCATGCTGAAGGGGTGGGCCAGTTCTTCAGACAGTTTAACCGCTTCCCGGCTCCTTGTTAGCGCCCGATCCGGATAGCCGATATGCCATAGGGCTTGAGATGCCCAGGCGGAGCAAAACACGCCAAGATCAGCCAGAGAGGTATAGGCACGGTGGTTTTGGTGAGCGTAAAGCTCTGCGCCCTTTTCCAGGTGCTCGCTTGCCGGAACGAACTCCGCCAGGCAAAACAAAGTTCCGCCTAATGTGAGATGCGATTGTATGCGGTAAATGGTGTCCGGCGTTCCGTGCGCCAGTTCAAGGAGCTCCTTGCCCACTTTAAGGGCTTCCTGGTGGTTTGCCCGCACAAGATAAAATCCCCACAACCCCAGTAGTGTTTGAAAGAGCTGCGCTGTTTCCCCCATCTGCCGACACAACACCCTTGCGCGTGAATAGCGTTGTTCCGCTTCCTGGGCGGCATATCCCTTGATGGCGATCAGCGAGGGGCCGAGTGCAAGAAGCATCTCGAGTTCGTCTTTGCTGCGTTCGGCGGTTTCCGGCAACGTCGCTAAGTTTTTCAGGGCTTTTGTGAGGTGTGCGATCGCTTCCACATGGGCCGATCGCTGCTGTGCCCGGCGGCCGGCTTGGTGCAAGTACGTGATGGCTTGCTCGGGACAGTCCGCTTCGGAATAATGGTAGGCGACAATTTCGGGCTCGGTCCGCACGAACTCCGGAAATTGTTTTTCCATGAGTTCCGCCGCCGCCCGGTGGTATAGCCGTCGATTCCTTCTCAGTAAGGATCGATAGGCCGCCTCATGCACCAATGCATGTTTGAAGATATATTTCGATCGTGGCGGTCGGCCTCGTTGATAAAGCAGTTCGTGCTCAACCAGCCGGCTCAGGCCTTCCAGCAGCACAGGCTCTTCCACGGTTGCCAGCGCTTGGAGCATTTCATAGGTAAATTCACGGCCCAGCACTGCTCCCAACTGCGCTATCTCTCTTGCTATTGGCACGCGATCGAGTCGCGCCATGAGCGAGTCATGCAGGGTGGCCGGTATGGCCACGCTGGACAACGGCCCTGTGAGCACATAGAGGTCCATGTCTTTCTGAAGCAGCGAGGATTCCAGCACGGTTTTGGTCAGCTCTTCGACATATAAAGGGACGCCGTCCGCCTTGATTACGATGTGGTCAATGACCTCTTGAGGGAGTTGCATACCGCCTGCCAAGTGCCGAATCAATGCGTCAATATGAGTCTTTTCCAGGCGGTTAATAACCATTGGCGTCATGTGGGAGCGCTGAACCCAGGGTGAAACAAAATCCAGGCGGAACGTCAGCACATGCAGCATTTTTACTGTGGGGGCCTGGTTCACGAACAACTCTAGTAGCTCCAAAGTTGAAGCGTCGGCCCAGTGCAGGTCCTCCCAGACGACCAGCGCGGGCTGTTGTTCGGCTTCCTCCTGCAGCCATGCGACCAGGAGATCCTGCGTTTGCTGGCGCTGGCTTTGCGGGCTTAAGACGCGCTCAGGGTATTGGTCTTCCGGCAAGGGGACCGACAAGAGCGCGGCAAGGATTGGCACCGCCTCTTGCAGCGGCCGGCTGGATGTTTGAAGGACGCGCTCCATTTTGCCTACCTTCATATCGGAGGTGTCGTCACGGCTGAACCCAAACACCTGCTCGATATGGGTGATCACCGGGTACAGCGCGCTATTGCGGTGATATTGAGAACAGCGAAAGGTAATGCGGGCCCCCGCCTCATCCGCCAGTTGGGCGTACAGTCCCTCTACCAAAATAGATTTGCCGATACCCGCTTCACCCGAGATGAGCACCACCTGTCCGACACCTGCTTTGCTTTGCTCCCAGCGGCGCATCAGTAGACCGACCTCCTCATCACGGCCCACTAAAAAAGGGGCTTCGTGGGAGGCGTCGTGTTTCTTGATCGCATACCCTTCGATTACACCCTGCACCCTGGAAACCCGCATCGGCTCGGCAACTCCCTTGAGGGCTTGCAGCCCTATATCTTCCAGGACAAATGTCTCCTGGAGCAGGTGGGCCGTCGTGTCACTGACCACAACAGAATTAGGGGCCGCGATTCCCTGCAGACGCGCCGCTATGTTGACGGTTTCTCCCGTCGCCAGTTGCTCGCATCGCTCTGCGTCGCACATTGCGCCGACGACCACCGGACCCGTATGGATCCCGATGCGGACGGCCAGTCGGATGCCTTTTTCGCCTTCGAGACGCGTATTGAGGGATGCCGTTATTGCATCGATAATTCCCAGACCGGTGTATACGGCGCGCTGGGCATCATCCTCATGGGCCTGGGGCCAGCCAAAGTATACCAGGAGACCATCGCCTAGATACTGGGCGATATAGCTCTCATAATGCTGAATGACACTGGCCGCCGTCGCCTGATAGGCTCGCATAATTTCGCGCAGATCCTCAGGATCCAGTTGTCCCGCAAGTTTGGTCGATTCCGCCATGTCGCAGAACATCACGGTTAAATGTCGCCGTTCGGCTTCAGGGGAATTAACACCCATTACAGGTGACGGGGTGGTTTCATCTCTGGATCTCTCGGTTTCTCTGACAGGCGGGTCAAACACGGGGGCGATAGGTAACGCGACGCGGCTGACTTCCGCGGTCGCCGGAAAAACTTCAACATCAAATGAAGAATTTCCAACGGGTGGCGTTTCGCCTGCCCAAACGATGCCCTTGCCCTGCTCATCGCGAACCACTTTCCTGAAGAGTAATTCGTTCCGCAGAAGTCCCAGCAACGCATCGTCGATGCCGAAGATGTATTTCAGGGCGGTATAGGTAACGCGCTTTTGGCGCTGGAGCAGCAACATCATGACGGGGAGGAGTGCCTGAAACCGCGCCCGTGTCTCCTGCTGTATGGCGGTATCAGGCGTCTCTGATTCGGCGATCCAGACCACACCACGACCATCTTCTTCCGCAAAATTGGGGTATGTATAAAAGATGGCCTCCTTGAGGTCGTCCAAATAGGGGTCGTCAATGTTGAAGTGACGTTTGAGCGCCCGGTCGGATACGCGTTTATCGCGTTGAAGCCATATAACCGCCTGTTTCAACACGTCCTGAAAAGTCATAGTTTCCTCTGTGTATCCTTCCAAGGATAGTGTGCCGTGATCTTGCCGAAAGCCAAACGTTAGGCTGTTCTTTCAGCGTATTTGTCGCTGTGGACTCGTTCTATGCCGACGGTTTGATGTTCTGATTCACCCGGAAAAAATTATCCGGGTCGTACTTCTTTTTTATTTTTTCCAGCCTATTTTGGTTGACACCGTATGCGGACGGGATGCGTTCCACTTCTTCCTCGGTCATGAAATTGACATAGACGCTGCCGGTGGCAAAGGGCTCGACTTTGGCAAAGAATTCCCGCGCCCAGGCGATGCAGGATTGATCTTGTTGGTCCGATTCCCAGCGGGCATGCATGTTCATGACAAACCGGGTATCCCTGGCACTGTAAGCCGTGGCATCTGGCGTCACGCGGCTGGATTGTCCGCCGAGGAGGGCAATAAAGGTTTCGCACTGGGGTGAGGGAAGTTTGTCGGCAAATTCGATGGCCGTGGCGATAGCGCCGTCACTCAATTCGGCGAAATTGTGAGATTTCCAATAATTGCGGGCCCCCGGGGTCAATAGCGGATCAAAGGCTTTTTGCCAGGCTTTAAACGGCATGGGGCCGATATGTTCACCGCAGGGCTGGCCCAAACTTCGCAGAGGCTCGATGACCGACATGCCCTGCACGGGGTCGCCGTCAAAGAACACCGCCAGGATAACCACATCCTTGCCGTGGACCGCTTCGGGTAAAAACGGCAAAGGTGGTGCTTGTCTTAGAACAACCCAAACGTTCAAGTCCGCGTGCATATTATCCACGAACCGGCGATAGGCGTTAAGCACTGTTTCGGCGTCCTCGAAGGGATAGACAATCAGTCCGGCCAGTATTTCAGGACCCACGGGGTGGAGTTGGAACTCAAACATGGTCACGATGCCGAAGTTTCCCCCGCCGCCGCGAACCGCCCAAAAAAGGTCGGAATTTTCATCTGCACTGGCCCGCATCCGTTTAGCATCAGCGGTGATGATCTCGACAGAGATCAGATTGTCGACGGTCAGGCCGTGTTTGCGTGTCAGCCAGCCGAAGCCCCCGCCCAGAGTCAGTCCGGCAACACCGGTTGTGGAATTGATTCCCAGCGAAGTGGCTAAACCGAACGCCTGGGCTTCATGGTCGAAATCCCCAAGGCTGGCACCCGGTTCCACATAAGCACGCCGGGTGTCGGGATTGATGTGTACCGATTTCATGGCCGACAGGTCTATCAGAAGGCCATCGTCACATAGTGCCGACCCGGCGATGTTGTGCCCGCCACCGCGAACCGAAACCAGCACACCGTTGTCGCGGGCGACAGACACGGCGAGCATAACATCGGCAACGCCGGCGCATTGAAGAATTCCGGCGGGTCGTCTGTCGATCATGGCATTCCAAATTTTACGGGACGCCTCATAGCCGGGATCCTCAGGCAGCAGCACTGACCCTCTGGTCTGCGTCTTGAGCGTTTCGATGACAGAATGGGATAATTTAACCATGGTATGTCTCCTTGTTGAAATCAGCAGTGGATCGATAAGGGCATCTGACCGATGCTGACAGATAATGTCGCGGTATTGGCTTTAGAAAGAGAAAGCAAAAAATGCTTTGGAATCGATGCTGCTCCGGGTGCTCAGAAGGGTGTTGTGGGTCCGCTCAAGTTTAGCCCGTTATCACATAAATTGATCCCAAAGAAGCGTGAAAGGATACGGGGTGAAGGGTTGCGTCGATTCGAAGCTACTGATCGAACTTAATCACGGATCATACCGATGCAAGCAAATCCGTCACTACAGGACACGAATCATCGACATGGTTTTTCAAGAGCCGGCAGAGATTTTAGCAGGCTGTTCGCTCGCGTCAGGCAGACAACGTTCTAACCAGGTGGCGATTCCATACCATTACCGTAGAGCCACCTCACCTTAGAATATCATGTCAGACAGAGGAAACGAACGCGTCAAAATTTGGGCAGGCGCAGCGTAATGGTGCAGCCCGGTCCGGTGTTGTTGGCAGCCGTGACGCTGCCCCCCATGGCCTGCATGAATTTCTTGACCAAAGAAAGACCGATGCCGGTGCCACCGGTGGTGCGGGTGAGGGCATCCTCCACCCGGTAGAAATCATCGAAGATCTTTTTCAGGGCGTGGCGGGGGATGCCGGGTCTGGTGTCCGCAACCGTGACGGTCACGTGGTCTTCCCGCCTGGTTTTACAGGTACAGGAAATAGGTCATTGCCACCAGAATCGCGATATAGAGGATCGCCAGTGGTCCGCCGATTTTGATGTAGTCCTTGGTCCGATAAGCGCCGGGTCCCATGTAGAGTGCATTGACCTGATGGGTCGGCAGGATAAATGAGTTGGAAACCCCCAAGCCCACAACAACGGCAGCCACACGTGGATCGACGCCGATTTGATTGGCGATGGAAATACCCAGTGGAAGCAGCAGGGTGCAGGCGCCGACATTTGAAATGACCATGGTGAAGCCGCAGCTCAGCAGGGCCATGACGACCAGAAACAGCAGCGGTGTCATTAGCGGGCCGAGACCGGTAACAATACCCCTGGCGATCCAGGCGGCTGTCCCGGTCTGATTCATGGCCATCCCCAAAGGGATGAGTCCTGCCAGTAAAAAGACGGTGCGCCAGTCTACGGCGCGATAGGCTTCATTAATCGTGATCACCCGGGTCAGCACCATGCCAACAGCGCCCAGCATGAGGCAAACCGACAGCGGAATCGGATTATAGGAAAATCGTTGAAAGTAAAAGCTCGATAACAGCATTAAAAACAGCGCCGAGACAAAGCAGGTTAAGGCCCAGGCCGCCTTTTCCGGCTTGTGGAACTCCTTTTCGAAAGGCGTGATAATGATCAGGTTATGATGCAGGTCCTCCAGCGCATGTAATTGTTCCCAGGTGCCATGCACGAGAACGGCATCGCCGGCCTGCAACGGCCGATCGGCAAGTTGCTTGTAATAGGTCTTGCCGGACTGATGGATGGCGAGGGGATTCAGACCAAAGGTCTCACGGAAACGGATCTGCTTGATGGTCTGCCCGATGAGGCCGGATCGGGGGGAGACGACCCCCTCGACGATGCCGGCAAGTGACGGATTGAACATGTTGTCTTTGAAGCAGTTGGGTTCTTCCAGCAGAATCAGACCATAATCGTTTACGAATCGCTTGACGGCCTTGACAGGACCATAGACACATAAAACATTGCCTGGCCGGATCGTGCTCTCCGGAGACGGGGCGATTTCGCAGGCATTAGACGACTTGGCCGAGGCCACGATGTTCACTAGAAAACGATGACGAATCTCGGCGACGGCCAAGGGACGACTACCCGCCTGGAAATCTTCAGGCACGAGGATCTCGAAAGGACCTTTGATCAAAGGATAGGCGCCGAGAATACCGCTTTCATCGCGCTCGCCCACGCCTGCCCGCCTTGCCCCACCGTCTTGATGCCTCGCGAGCATGCGCATGCCTGCCGTCGAAAGATAGGCAATACCGCCGGCAGCCAGCGCGAGACCGATGGGGGTTAATTCCAAAAAACTGAATTTGGGCATTCCCGGCGGCAGAATATCGTTTAACAGGATCAGGGGACTCGTACCGATCATGGTCAGGGTGCCCCCTAAAATGGCGGCCATGCCTATGGGCATCAGGACACGCGCAACCGGTATTTTCAGTCTGTAGGAGGCCACCAGCCGTATGGCCGGCAAAAATAGCACGGCCGCACCGGTATTCTGCATGACGCTCGATATGACCGCTATCAGAGCGGAAAAAATCACGGTCAATCGACGGGGACTATTCGCGACATATTTGATCAGCGGCTGAATCATCCGGCTGACCAGGCCGGCCCGGTTCAAACCGTAACTGATGATCATGACCCCGATGATCGCCACCACGGCGTTGCTGCTGAGACCTTTGAAGGTATCCTGGGCGTTGAGCAGCCCCAGTTCGGGAAGCAATACCATCATCGCTATGGCGACGACATCCACGCGCACCCATTCCATTATAAAGAAAAAAACAGCGGCGATGATGACCGCCAGCATCAACAGTTTGGTTCCGATATGGGTATCGACGTTAACCGGCATCCGGACGATCCCCACATCCTGGACGTTCTCTCCGTGTGAGTTGATCAACTCTCCAGAGATATCCATCCATAACACGTGTCTGCCGGCAGCGGTTCTTGAGCTAACACGATATTCGACCGTCGCCGTGGGCAGCTGGGGATCTGATTTGCCACCGCGGTCGAATTTAACCAGAATATGCTGACGCGGCCTGTCTGGGTGCTTTTTGTCAATAAATGCGATGCCGCTTTCCTGCGGCGAGGCGATCCAGACCACCAATGGCGTTGCGACCTGGGGATTCCAGAAAAGCCGGCCTGTGCCGTCGGCGGCTGACCCGGTCAGGCCCGCCGTGATTTCAAAACGGCCGGTTTCGCCGGCAATCAGGGTGCCAAGCGGCTCTTTTACCTGCAAGGAAACAAAGCGGGGGGCTCGGGACGCGGGCGTCGCCATGTCGTTTGCCGGCGGTGATTCGTCGGATGACGATTGGGCTTGTGCGTGACCGTATTGGCGCGTTGAAAAACAAATCGCTAAAATGATCGCCGCAACGACCCACAATACCGCCCGGATGGAACAATTCGACGCGCGCATAGGTTATCGTCGATTCGTTTGGGATTGGCAGATGACGATCCAATTCAATTTTGAGCAGGTGGACAGGGTAATTCCGTTTGCCGATTTTTCCGCCTTGGATGGCAATCGTTGGGATGAAACAAACCAAAAGCCGATAAAATTGTCAAGATTAACTATGGGTTAGCGCAAATGAGGGCTGAGCCTGGGGCTTGTCTTTTTTCCCAGAGGGAACGTCTTCCCAAGATAAATCAGTATATTGAGCCCCGGTGTTCGGCATTGCAGGGGCCGCTTAAGTGTTAGCGTATCGTGGATTCAGGGGAGAAGCCGTGTCAGTCCCTTGGCAGGCGCAGGGTGATGGTGCAACCTGGGCCTGTGTTGTTGGCAGCGGTGACGCTGCCCCCCATGGCCTGCATGAATTTCTTGACCAAAGAAAGGCCGATGCCCGTGCCGCCGGTGGTGCGGGTGAGGGCATCCTCCACCCGGTAGAAATCATCGAAGATCTTTTTCAGGGCGTGGCGGGGGATGCCGGGTCCGGTGTCCGCAACCGTGACGTCCACGTGATCATCATGGATCGTGACGTCAATCGTGATGTGGCGGGTGGTTGACTGCCGACCGAACTTGATACTGTTTTCGATCAGGTTAATCAGGATCTGCACCATCACTTCGCGATCATAAACGAATTCGATTCCTTCCGAAGGCGCCATCGTCAGGGTGAAGTCTTCCTGGCGCACCTTTTCCGCCATGACCGCTTGCACCTCGTCCAGCACATCTTGGAAGTCGCCCTTGCGCATGTCAAAATGCCGCTGTTTTTTCTCCAGGCGGGACAATTCCAGCACGTTGTTGATCAGCCGTGACAGGCGCGCGCTTTCCGAGCCCACCACGCGCAGATAATCCTGCTCCCGGGACGTATCCCGGGCCATGCCCTGTTCCAGCATTTCAATGTACATGCGGATGTTGGTGAGCGGCGTCTTGAGTTCGTGCGTTACCGAGGAGACGAATCGGGCACGGCGCTCGGAGAGATCCACCATGGCGTGGGCGCTGCGGTAGATGGCCCCGAGGCCCAACAGAAAGACGGCAACAAGGATCGCCACCATGATGTTGAGGGTCTGCCGTGAGGCGGCCGGTGGAATTTTTTCACTCGTCAGGCGGGCATGGAGGAAATTGAACGGTGCCGGGAAACCGCGGTCGAGCGCGAACTTGGCCTGGTGAACGTTAGCCCCGGTCTGGATGATGGTGGCGGGGTGATCCATATCATTGACTTCCAGACGCAGCTGGGCAAAACGGGACATGGGCTGGGTGGCAAAATAGGTGCCGGCCAGATAGTTGAGAAAGGCATTGACCTTCAGGATGAAGCCCTGCCGATAAATGCGTTCGTCGATAACGATGCGTCGGAAGATGAAGATGCGGTCGGCATCGATGAACACCGACTGCAGCGGTGCGACTTCGACCTGAAAACGGGATGGCAGCATGTCAGCCGCAGCAGCCCCATCGGCTTCCGGTAAAATCGGGCTTTCGCCCAAGGAGGACCTGGCCGGCGTCGATGCGGCCGGGCGGTTTTGATAAGATGGCGCTTCAAGGTTTTGAACGCTGCGACCGGAGGCGGTCAGGGAATCGTTTTGCCCTGTCTTAATTTCGTCCCGGCGTGCCACGTTCAATGCTTGTTGGGCCGATATTTCCTCGGTGCGCTGGGGTTTGCGCCCCAGGTAGTCGTCCGGCGCGCGCTTGCGGCTCAAATCGAGAAATTTTCCGGCGAAAGAACTTTTTGTTTCCGCCTCTTTCGGCAATTCTGTTTTTTTGCTGGCAGGCCTTACGGTTGGTGTCGTGGGGCGGGCCATCGGAATGGCGGCTTTTTTGCGGTTAAACTGGCGGTTGATGGCGTCCAGTTGTTGGACGATCTTCTGCACCCCCACGGGGACTTTTTGGGCGTCCCCCACGATAGGTGCTTGAAAGGAACCATCCGGATTGTTTTGAAGATAGCCCAAAATATAAGGCGCATCAGGCGGCGCGGCCAGGGATGAAATTTTCTGGGCGCCGCCCTGGTCGGCGGGCAGCGTTTCGGTGTGGTGATAGGCGTCCACCGGGCGGTTTTCTTCGATTTCCACCCGGCCGGCCAGTTCCGATTCAATGGTATCGAAAAGCGTTTCCGCAAAAAACCGCATGCGTGCGGTTTCTTCCTGGGCAATACCTTGATAGGTCCGCACAACCACATAGCCCATGGGAAGGGCTGTCGCCAGGGCAAACAGCACGATGAGCAGTTTCAGGTGCTTCATGGCTCATTCGTCTTTCTCAAGGCGATAGCCCTCACCCCGCACGGTTTGAATAAATGGACGTTCGCCGATCAGATGGGCGATTTTCTTGCGCAGTTTGAGCATGTGAATGTCGACCGTGCGTGTTTCGATGTCGGCATCGGCATAATGCCAGACGTCCGTCAGGAGTTCTTTTTTCGAAACGATGCGATCCTGATGGCGGTGCAGGTAGGCGATGATGTCCATTTCCCGGCGGGTCAGGGCCATGATCGTTTCCCCTGATACGGCTTCGAGGGTTTTCCCCCGGAAGTGAATGCCGCGGTGGTGGATGTCCGCCTGGCCCGCGAGCTTGCCGGCCCGCCGGAGGAGAGCTTCCACCCGCACCAGCAGTTCCCGCAGGGAAAACGGTTTGCTGACATAATCATCCGCACCGGCCTGGAATCCACTGACCACGTCATCTTCGGCGCCCTTGGCGGTCAGCATGAGAATCCCCTGGGCCGGTTTACGCTCTCTGATGCGGCGGCAGATGGAAAACCCGTCCAGGGAGGGCAGCATGACGTCCAGAATGACCAGATCAAAGGCCTCATCAAGGGCGTTTTGCAAACCGTCACGCCCATCCGCGGCGCCCTCCACATCATAGCCGTTGAAAACCATGACATCCAAAAGGCCGTTCAAGATGGCCGGGTCGTCTTCCACGACGAGGATGCGTGCTTTGGCAGGCGGCATGGCGGTTCGTTTCTCCTTTGAGTTGAGGGTCTATCCATGACGGCTACGGTCAATCTATATCATCGATTTAAAATTACAAAGCAAAACTTATGTAAAAAATTCCCTCTCTTCTTTTGCACTTCTTTGAATTGTCTTCCGTCGCGGGCTTGTTAGGATGGCGGCCATAGCGAAGACCACCCTTCACCCAATCAAAGGAGGTTTGCCATGAAGAAGATCAATTGCCGTACCCTGCTGCTGGTCGTAGGATTGATTCTTGTGACCGGTGTGGCCATGGGCATCACCGGTCATGACCCATCCGGTGCAACAATCGATCTCGTGAACAATGCAACCGGTGCCATAACCGTGAACGCGCACCTGGTCCAGGACAAGGTGCTTGTGAACTCGGATGGTCTGGCCACCCTGGCGTTGACCCTCCGGGCGCCGGAGAATGATCAGTCCGGAAACGTTGCGGTACCGGGGGTCGACCTGGTGGTGGTCCTGGATCGCAGCGGGTCCATGAACGGGCGGAAGATCGATGATGCGCGCCGCGCCGTGCAAGGGCTGATCGAAGCGCTGTCACCGAAGGATCGGCTGGGCCTCGTCACCTATAGCAATGCGCCTCAGGCGTTGAGTGAACTCTTACCCATGACGGATAACCGTCGTCGCGAACTGACCGCCCTGGTCGCGGGTATTCACCCGGGCGGCGGCACCAACCTTGGTGGGGGACTCGAAGCCGGTCTGGCGCTCTTCGCGGACAGCGCCATGACGGATCACCACCCCAAGCTGCTGCTGATTTCGGACGGTCTGGCCAATCATGGCGTCACCGACCCCCATGCGTTGGGGCGCATGGCCGCCGCAGGCCTTTCCAGGGATTGGGTGGTGAGTACGGTCGGCGTAGGCAACGACTTCAACGAACACCTCATGACCACTCTGGCCGATTACGGCGGCGGCACCTATACTTACATGGAAGATCCGGCGGCCTTTGCCGCAGTATTCCAGCAGGA
Organism: Deltaproteobacteria bacterium; assembly: GCA_020444045.1. Taxonomy (GTDB): domain Bacteria; phylum Desulfobacterota; class Desulfobacteria; order Desulfobacterales; family UBA5852; genus JABZFP01. Next base: position 68,764 of record JAHLLS010000002.1, on the reverse strand, counting down.
ATACCGCCATGCGGCAGCCACGGCCGCCTCCGGGATGGCAGTCAGCGTCCCTTTAAGCGATGGGATTCAGCTGATCGATGCCGGCGGGTACCCGATCGAGACCCGGGACGGCAGGGCCTCCTTTAACCCGGGCGGTTTGCGCTTCGGTCAGACCCGCACGCTTTATCTCACATTTAAAATTCCGACCAAAGCACCGGGCGATGTGGTCATAAAAGACCTGCAGTTGGAGTTCCGCAGCGGCGAAGGCCGGGTCTCGACCACGTTGGCGGAAACCTTCACCGTTGCCTGTGTGGAAAACCCGGATGACGTCATGGCGTCTATCCGGAAAGACAGCTGGGCCGCCAAAGTCATACAGGAGGACTTCGGCCGCCTCAAGGCTGCCGTGGCGGACGCCCTTCGCGAGGGGGATGAGCAGCAGGCCCTGCAGCACATCGAAACCTACCGGCAGGAAAAGGCGGCGGTCAACCAGGTGGTGGCCTCGCCCCAGGTATCCGAGAATCTTCAGAAGGATGTGGAAGCGCTGGGAGGCGTCGTTCGGGATACCTTTGCCGGTCGTCCGGAAGTCGTGATGTCGAAACAGAAGAAAAACGCCAAGACATTGCAATATGAATCCTACCGGGATCGGCGGGATAAAAAGTAGACGCTGACATTCGAATGAAGGAGGTCACGATGGGCATCATGTCGCGGGTCATTCGGTTGTGCAAAGCCGATCTGCACGGAGTGATGGATCAACTAGAGGACAAAGACCTGCTGCTGAAGCAGCACCTGCGCGAAATGCAGGCGGCCATAGCCGGGCGTCAAGCCCGCATCGATCAGCTTGAAGAAGCGCTTCGGAACGGGCAGCGGGATCGGGCGATGCATGCCAGGCAGCTGCGAGCGCTGGAGGAGGATCTGGATCTGGCCGTTGCCCGGGGAAAGGATGATATCGCCCGCATGCTGATTCGCAAGCTTTTCCCCATGCGCAAGCGTGTCGAATGCATGACGCACCGCCTGGAAGAAATGGCAGGCCAATTGGATGAGGAACGGGATCGATTAGGCGTTCAGCGATTGGCGTATGACGATACCCGTCAACGGGTGGCGGCGGTCCGGGAACGTGCCCGCAACGCTGACGTTATGCCGGATGTGGGGTCGATCAGCGGGCGTTCGCCGCAATTGGCGCCCAGTGAGGAGGAAATCGAATGGGAGCTTATGCAGCGCAAGGAGGCCGTGAGCCCCGGGAGGGTGACATGAACACGAACCACCAACCGGTGCGAACAACCCTTTTTCTCGGCGGCCTGGGGGGGCTGGCCTGCGGCCTGGCGGGGTGGGCCGGCGCTGGGTGGGGGCTCTGGCCGTGGATGTCCTTTGGTATCACCTGGTGCCTGATCGCGGTCTATGCGCTGATGCTGGTGCGGTGGAGCGGTCGCAGCCTCCCGGCGGTGTTTTTCCCCATGCTGGTGTTGGCGGGGGTGGGGGGTGCCATGCCGACGGCAGGCCTGACTTTCGGTTTGGCCCTGGCCATTTTCAGCTGGATTCGCAGCGGCATCTGCTATCCGCGGTCGGTCTTCCTATCCCTGGTGCGGGAGGCCATTCTGTGTGGCGGCGGCGGACTATGCCTGATGCTGTGGGGCCTGTCCACGCCCGTGTCCTGGGGGCTGGGCATCTGGTTGTTTGGTTTGATACAGGCCTTGTTTTTTATCCTCTTTGAGCCAGCATCACCGTCAGCAGCACGACCGCGCGACCCCTTCGATCACGCATTGCAGCGAATCGAGGCGCTTCTGGAGGATCATTGACTTTGGCGTAGGCAGAGCTTGCCAGCGTTTGATGCCGGTCTCATTTTATATCCGATAAGGGATACGTGTGGTGACAAGCGCCGGTCACGCCGCATGATCGGGGTCAGATAAAGGAGATTCTACGCTATGGTGAGATTACCGTTGATATCCAAGGAGGGGCCGCAGCATGGCAGCTGGCGCCACACACGCCGCGCCCGTCTGCCGGTGTTTTACATGAACGATTTTTCCCGCTTGGGGTTGCGGGTGCACCCTTGCGATGCCGCCCTGAGCGTTCTGGCAGCAAACAGCTACGGGGTCGTTCAAGACGAGGACGGCAGCCATGTGGCCCTTGACAGGGCTGATCAGGTGCAGATACTGGTGCAACTTTTGAACGGTCACGGGATCGATTGCGAACTCGCGGACGTGGCCGTACAGATTTACCAGGGGTGATGACCCCTGGCCTGCCGGTCCGGCAGGCAACGTGCATCTTGGGACTTGACGACGACCCCGACCTGTGGGCAATTATCCCCGGCACGTGAACGGATCTATTACCCTATTCCCCTGGAGCCGACCACCATGCGACGTCGTCAATCTGAAATTACCGATCCGCAGGAAATCAGCCGCATCCTGTCCGCGGCCACCGTTGGCCGAATGGCCACGCTCGGTGCGGACGGCTACCCCTACATCACGCCGGTCAATTACGTTTACACCAATGGGTGTATCTATTTTCACTGCGCCTTGAAGGGGGAGAAGCTGGACAATATCGCCCGCGAGGACCGGGTCTGTTTTGAGGTGGATATTCCCCTGGCCTACCTCGACCTGGGCTTCAACCCGGAGGGCGGCGGGTGCAGCCTGCATCAGTTCTACCACTGCGTGATCATCCGGGGGCGTGCGCGGGTGGTGCCGGACGGCGACTTAAAAACCACAGCGCTAAATGCCCTGGTGGCGGCCCACGAACCGGACCGGTCGCCGGCCCCCGTGCATGCGGACATGCCGGATTACAAGGCCTGTGCCGTGGTTGAGATCCGGCCCGAAACGCTTTCGGCTAAAAGCGATCTGGCTCAGAAAAAATCAGCGGAAGATCGCGAGGCGTTGGCCCGCTACCTGGAAAAGCGCGGCCGTCCCGGTGACGTGGAAACAGCCGCGGCCATGGGGTTCGGTTCAGCCAAGCGATAGAAGTCGCACTATCGAAGCCCGGGCTGAATCGCCTTACGGTGTGGATGTACCGCGATATCGGATCAATCCCTCCTGCGCCACCGTGGCCACCAATTTCCCCTCCCGCGTAAATATGCGCCCAATGGCGAGCCCCCTGGCCTTGCAGGCGCTCGGGCTTTCCATGGCATACAACAGCCAATCGTCCATGCGGATCTCGCGGTGGATCCACATGGCGTGGTCGAGGCTGGCGACTTGCATCTCCGGCTGCCAAAACGTGTAGCCATGGGGATAAAGGGTGGTGGCCACCAGGTTGAAATCGCTGGCATAGGCCAGCAGATACTGGTGGGTGGCCGGATCGTCGGGCATTTTGTCAATGGCCTTGAACCAGACATATTTAGCGGGCGGCTGAATTTCCGGCTTAAAGGGGTCCACCGGGTTGACATGGCGGATTTCAATTGGTTTGCGGCACAGGATCATCTCCCGCAGCCCCGGCGGCAGCTTGTCCGCCAGCCGCCGGGCACGGTCGATTTCCCGCTCGATTCCCTCCGGTCCGGGCACTTCGGGCATTTCATCCTGGTGTTCGAAACCGGATTCATCGACTTGGAAGGAGGCGGCCAGGTTAAAAATGGCACGCCCTTTTTGTACGGCTACAACACGCCTTGTGGTAAAGCTGCGCCCGTCCCGTATACAATCCACATTATAGACAATGGGCTTGGTGGCATCCCCCGGCCGCATGAAATAGGCGTGCAGGCTGTGGGCGCGTCGTTCGGCCGGAACGGTCTGGCTGGCGGCCGACAAGGCCTGCCCTAAAACTTGACCGCCAAACACGTTGCCGAACCCAAGGTCCTGGCTTTGGCCCCGGAAGATGTTCTCTTCGATCTTCTCTAATTTTAAAAGCTTCAGCAACTCCTCTAAAACATTGCCCTGCACACATGCGTCCATGAGTTTCCTTTTTTCCTACAGATTTGTCCGGCATTTATAACCTGAAAGGCGCTGCCGGACGATCACGTCACAATTGTTCAATCAGCTTATAATATTCCTTGATCATATGGACGGATTCCATCGTCATTTGAAACAAGATCCAACTGAGGATCAATATGCCGATGGTGAGCCCGATCTTCCATGTCCGGCTTGTTTCTGGACGCCACCAAATCAGGGGCAATGCCAAAGGCCCTACACAGGCAACGGCGAAAATAATAAAGGATGTTCTGAAATACCATGGCATCCTATCTTTTTCAAAACGCGGGTCGCGGACAGTATCCAGAAATTCACCGCAGTGCTTGCACTTTATGGCCTTGTCCTGAATTTCTTCAGCGCAAAAAGGGCACTTTTTCATTTTTCATCTCTGACGTTCAGAACGTTATCTGGTGAGATGCAATTCGCATTTCAGCACCAGAGGCGTGATCACAAACAATATGCGATTACCGCTGTTGAAGAGGGAATGGTTATTAAACGGTCATAACGCAACATAAAAACAGGATAATGGCATCGATAGACGCCATCCTTTTGCGTCAACGCTATTCTATTTTGTTGTCTATATCAATGATTTATCAGGCTTCCCGCTGAAGCGAGCCCATAAGGATGTCATCCGTGTAACTTTTCCGGTGACCGCCACGACTTCACCCTTGAGCGCTCGGATAATGCGCCCCCGGAGTCGGGGCTTTCAACCCAACTTGATTAATTTCGATCAGGAGGTCACAATGATGAAACGGATGAAACACGCTTCCCCCCTTTTTCTGATGGTTGGACTTATCGTTATCGGTACGTTATGCACGGCAGGATTGGTGATGGCCCGCGGCGGGCACGGCGGTGGGGGTGACCGGCAACTCAAGATGCTCTGGAATCTCGACCTTTCCACGGAGCAGAAAGCGGCCATCGGGCAGCTGCTGCCGGCCTATCGTGAGGAAAAAGATGCGCTTAGGGACAAGATGCATACCGCCCGGGAGACCATGCGCAACCTGATGACGGCCGATGCACTGGACGAAGACGCCGTACGTGAGGCATCGCGTGCCATGGCGCCCATCATGGAGGACATGGCGGTCCTGCGGGCACGCTTCGTGTTCGACCTCAAGGGCATTCTGTCCCCGGAGCAGGTCCAGCAGATGCAGAAACGCCGGGAAGGCGCCATGGGGCGAGGACAAAAACACCGGCAGTTTCGTCAGGAGATGATGGATACCTGGCTGCAAATGCCGGCCGACGGTTCAGCTGAAACCAACCCGTAAATGCTGGAAACCGCAAGTAGAAAGTCGGCCTTGAAAATGCCCGATACGATGGCCAGGCGCGATACCGCTGATACCGAAGACAAGGATATCGTGCAGCGTGTCCTGGCGGGTGAGGTGGATGCCTTCGCCCCCCTGATGGAGCGCTACCAGAATTACGTGCTGGCCATCGTCAATCGGCATGCCCCACCAGACCAGGTGGAGGAACTGTCCCAGGAAGTGTTCATCAAGGCCTTCCAGTCCCTGGCCGCTTGGCGGCAGGCTGGGCATTTTCGCGCCTGGCTGTCGGTCATTGCCGTACGGACCTGTTACGACTACTGGCGCAAGCACTATCGGTCCCGGGAAGTTCCCATGAGTGCCCTTTCCGAAGCCCACCGGGAATGGCTGGACCGCGTTTTGACGGATGCCTCGGAAACATCTTGGCAGGAAATGACCCGGCGGCGCGAGGCCCGCGAGATCCTTGATTGGGCCTTGGATCAGTTATCCGCAGCAGATCGCATGGTGCTGGAGCTGGTTCACCTGGAGGGGCAATCGGTGAAGGCCGCGGCCCGACAATTGGGGTGGACGGTGGCCAATGTCAAAGTCCGTGCCTTCCGGGCCCGTCGTAAAATCAACAAACTCCTTTTGCAAAACAGGGGGCGATCATGAAAACCAATCAAAGCCGGTCGGAAAGACTCCGGCAGCTGCTGTGCGCAACGCATCACGCGCGCGAACATCCCATCTCCGATGGACAATGGACCCGGCAGGCGATGCGTCGGATTCGCCATTTGGCGGCGTCCGAAGACCCCTTATCCACGACCTGGTTGTGGGAACCGTATTTCTGGCGCTGGTTCACGGCCGGGGGGGTGGCCACCGCCGTAATGGCCTTGCTGCTGCTCAATTTTCAGTTTGTCCCGGATGCGGATCTCTGGTCTTTTCTGATTTACGAAAATGAAATTGTTAACATAATGCAGGCGTACCTGTATTGAGGTGGTCCCATGCAGAAATGGAAAATAATAGCTGGTCTATTGCTGGTCTTTGTACTGGGCGCGCTGACCGGAGCTTTGGGCACCGATATGGTCCTGAAACGTCATCATCCCTTTTTCAGCGGTCAGCCCGAGGGTCGCAAGGCCTTTATCATGAAACGGTTGTCCAGCAAGCTGGACCTCAGCGCAGAGCAGAAAGTCCGCATCGAGGCCATCATCGATCGGGTGCAGGCCGAAACCTTCCAGAAGATGCGTGAAGGGCGTCGTTATATGCGGGAGCATCTGGAAAAAGGGTTTGCCGAGATCCGGAAAGAGTTGACCCCGGAGCAGCAGCGCCGGTTCGACGAAATGAAGGCGGAACGGGAGCGCCGCAGGAAAGAACGGGGCGAGCGCTTTCACGGGCCCTGGCGGCCTGAAGACGATACATAGTGCCCGACCATAAATGGCCAATTTGACAGACCCGCCTTAGTCGGATAAATATCCGCGTTGCGCGAAAAATTGAATCCTCGGAGGCCATGGGTGCCCGCCGCTAATTGCGCGCTAACAATGACGTCTTATGATGGCATTGGCATTCGCGGTCAGGCGCTGGGAAGCCCTCGGCCAGTGGATGAGTACTAAGGAAAAAGGGCGGCTTGATGAATCCGATTGACGTTTTTCCCGATGCCCCGATAACCGATCTCGGACCGATCTCGCGGGCGTTTCTGGCGCGCGGTTGGACCACGTTTAGCGAGGCGTGCCGGCAGGTGCACCGAATGCCCTACGGCTACAACACCACCCGGGAAGACCCCCTGATTCTCTTTCGTGAAAACCAGGGGAGTTGCACCACCAAGCACATGGTCGTGGGGCTTCTGGCCGCGGAGCTGGGGCTACCGATCCACAAGTCCATCGGCATCTATGCCATGACCGAGGCCCTTGTCACCGGTGCCGGGCGCCTTGCGGCCGAACATGGCCTGCCTTACATCCCCGTGGTGCATTGCTTCCTGTCGGACGACACGCACCGGGTGGACCTCACGGAAGGCAACCAGAACGGCAAAAACGGCCCCATCGACACCTTTCTGTTTACCGCCCGGGTGCGCCCGGACATCTCCGAAAAAGAAGAATACCGTCTCTATCGCCAGGCCCTTACGACCCATGTCCTCACCCGGAAGGAAATGGCCGGCATCGACCTCAAAACCATCCTGAAGGCCCGCGAAGCGGCCTTGACCTTGCTCAAGTCCAACATGCATCGGCCGCAGGCCGCAACCACTTAATCGGCCTTCCTATCGATCGAGGTGCTGCTTTTCTCCGCTAAGCGAAAAAGTTTTTCATGACAAGGCTGCGGCCGTTTTGACTTCCTCCAATGTTGATTTTCGAAATGCCGTGATGACACAGATCTATGTGGCCCTGATCGCTTACCTGCTTTTGTTTCTATTCAAGTCGTTGTCGAAGATACCGGTGAGCCTTCAAAACTTCTTGCGCGTTATGGAAATCAACCTATTTGCGAAGCCTTGTGGCACTGAATATTCCTAGCAAAACGAATACCGTCGAAAAAATATACGGCACGAAATTAAAACCGTCCCCGCCCGGGACCAGGACCGCCTGTTTGGGCTTGTCGGGATTGTAGTAGACTTGGACGGATTTGCCTTTCGGGTAGCGGGAAACGAGCTGTTGAGCATTGCCGGAGGCCGAAGATAAAGAAATTTGGGTGCCTTTGTGATTTTGACCACCCACCTCGTATTGATAGGCGATTTTTGGGTACAGTACCGACTCGGTTTTTTTGCTGCCGTCACTACTGGCCGTGCTCTCGTGAGCCTCTATTTCAGATTGAACGATGACGCCCGCAGCAGTCGGCCAGGTTTTGCTTTCCATTCGGGTGGCATAGGCGTTGTAGCTGAACAAGGCGATAACGATGCCGATGACGGGGAAGATAACAGCCCCGGCAAGCTTTTCCGAGGTTGGCGTCATGAAGCCGCCGATTAGGAAGAACACCCCGAATCCCAATATGATCAGGCTGGCCAGAACCGCGTCCATGAGCAAAATGGCCACACCAAGCAGCAGGAGGAAGACGCCGGCAATCCGTTTCAGCCACCTTTTGGCCGTTTGGATTTTAGGCGCCAGGGCGCCATCGGCCTTATTGACGAATTCTTTGAAAAGCGCCTTTGTCTCATCTTCCGAGTAACGCTTTGGTCTTGCAGGGTCGGAGAAAGTCGGGGGGGCGGCTTCCCTGTTGGGGATATTATCGGCCAAGGTTGCATTGGCCGCAGCCACGCTATCAGGTGTCACCTGACTTTTCTGGGTCCAGATCCGGGTATTCAGATTCAGATCGTCAACAATGTCGATAGCCAGCTTCAGGTCGTTGTAATATTCCTGGACGTGGGCGATGTTGAGCAGGCTCTCCATGATTTTCGGTTCGAACAACTCCTTTTCGAACGGAATGGCCACGTGCAGTTTGGACGCTGAAAAGGAAAGCCGCATCTCTTTCTGGGTTCGGGTCCGAAATTCGACTATTCGGCGCATCAGGCTGGTGGAAAGGATAAACCGGCCTTCCACCTGATCTTCGCCGTAGACCACAAATAATTTTTCGAATTCCGGGTCCTCCATTTTGATCAGCTGGCCTTTGGGTACATTGAGAGCCTGGAGGGCCTGGCCCAAATCGCCAAACAGTTTCTGGGCCGTATCCGGCAGGACGATGGTTGTCCCCTTGAAGGCTTTGTTAAAATCCGCCACAAAAAAAAGGCCCCTGAAAATGGGCGTCACTCTTTTCTTGGTCCGGTGGCTGTTGCTGGAACTGGACCTTTGACGGATGACGTCAACCCGTTTGGCGTGAATCTCGGAGAACTGGACGGCGGTTTCTCCCAGGGTGCCGCTTACCAGGTCATCCCCCCCATACTCGCCGGGGCGGTCCTTGAACAAATGGCTGACGATGAAATCTTCCTTGGGCACCATGCCGGTCTTGTCGTATCGTAAACGCTGATCGACAAAGGCCACGATCCTGGGGATAATGGTTTCCTTGAAGCCGGCGTGATAGTCGCGGTAGTATTTAAGGTGCCATGGGAAGAAGGTAAAAATGGCCGAGATAATCAGAAACATGAAAAAGAACATGATATTGACAGCGAATTGTCCGGCAATAAACAGAAAAACAAGATTGAGGCCAACAAAAATCCCAATCGCCTGAATCAATTTCTTCTTTACGGTAAGCCGCTTGGCCTCCAACTTCTGCAAATCCGGCAACAGGTCGGACTGATAAAACGCTTCCAGCGATGTCATGTCTGCTCCCTTTCCGCATTGCTGAGTTTTCAAGCCGGGTTGAGATGGCACTTTTGCGTTCATGTCTCAAAGAGGCGGCCGACATCGACGGGTTGGGCCTCCCGGGCGTCAATCTCGAAAAACACCTTTTGCTGGTATCGCATCAGGCCGGCCACCAGATTGCTGGGAAACATCTCCAGGGCATTGTTGTAGTCCTTCACGGAAGCGTTGTAGGCGCGGCGGGCCGCTGAAATCTGTTCCTCCACTTCGTTCAGGGAAGCCTGAAGGTTCAGGAAATTGTCGCTGGCCTTGAGGTCCGGATAGTTTTCCACCGCCACCATGATGCGCCCCAGGGCACTGGATACGGTTTTGTCCAGTGCCACGGTTTCGGCCTCGGTCATCTGGCCGGAGGTCGCCTTGGTGCGCATGTCGGTCACCTGGGTGAGAACATCCGCTTCGTGCTTCATGTAGCGCTTCACCATTTCGGTCAGGTTCGGTATCAGATCGAACCGCTTTTTAAGCAGGACATCGATGCTGGAAAAGGCATTGGCCACCTGGTTTTTCTTGCCCACCAGATTGTTGTAAATCAGGATCAGGGCAACGACGATGACGCCTATAACGATAATGGTGATAATCACGATGCCTCCATTTCTTCAGCTTTGGTAGAAGGTGCCGCACCCGGCCAGTTACCTATTGGCGGAAATGACGCCACCCTGCCAGTAGCCGGGTGATTCGAACGGGCCGCCAAGAGGTTAATCGAAGATATTACTGAAAATACTGCGGACCCCTTTGCGAACCTCATCGATGGTGTTTTGTTTGACTTCATCCCGGGCCGCCTGGCCCACATCCGCAGCATCCTCGGTAACCGCGTCTTCAACCGCCGAGGGCTCAGATTGCTTCTGTGGCGGGGTTGCTGATGACGACGAGGCATTGGACTGGCCGCTGCAGTTGCCGACCCGGTGGCCGGTGAGGTAGTTGGTGACCTGCACGTTGCTGCCGGCGATGGCCATATACATGGTGCCGTCCATGGTATCACCGCGATAGGTGATTTGGCCGGTGCCCTCCATCCCGCCTCCCTGACCGCCGCAGACGATTTTCCATGAAATCGTGTCGCCGTTGGTGACAATGTCCGTCACCTGGCATTCCCGGGAAGCGTCATCGCTCATGGGGACCGGATCGTCATTGGTGATGCACTGGGTGTGGGTGATGGATTGGGGCGGCATGCCGGCCATTTCCGTCTTGGTGGTGATTTCCCATTGCCCCGGGTTCATCTGGGGCCCGGCCCAGGCATGACCGATCAACAGGGCCGTGAACACAAGCATACCGATAACAATGATTTTCCGTTTCATTTGAAGCTCCTCTCGCTTGGGTTAAAACCGAATCGACGAGCATGGGCGATACAAACTTATCAGAACTGAAAATGGAAGGATCGGGTTGCGTCCGCTTGCCCCTTGGCATCCTTAATCGTTAATTTCAGGGTGTATAACCCAGGTCCGATACCGGTAAATGTGTGTTGGATTTGATAGCCTTCTTCGACTTGAGCAACATCGCTTAATTCCTGATAGGCCAGACGATACTCCTGCCTAAAAATTTCAAAAACGGCGGATGCAAACCACTTGGACCTGATGGCATTTGCTGAAATGCCCTGGTCCCCTATTTCGATCCAGACCTTGAAAAGGTCCTCTCCTACTTCAAACCACTCTTCATATCCGCGTGCCATGGCATCTGCCATATCTGCGGCGTCAAAAGCGCCGCTGGACAATTTAATCTTAGCCCTCTTCTTTTTGATTCGCAAAGATAGACGGTTGCTTGCATAGGCGTTGGTTCGGTCCGGATCGGAACAGTAAACAACAACGTCGTATGTCCCGGTGCCGATGCCGTGAATGTCGACGATGACGGCCCCGTTGGCCCATGACTGGATGGGGGCGCGTTGGCGTTTGTTGTCCTTTTCCAGACAGACCACCCGGCCGGCCGCCTGGCTGCCGAAGGTGCCATAGATGGCAAAGCGGTCCATGTCGCCGACATCGACACTCTGGTTGGAGAGTGCTTCGATGTGGACGCCGCAGGGGACGTACAGGGTTTTGTGCAGATGGTTGTTGCGCTCGTCCTGCTCGGCAATGGCACTATCGGGATCGGCGGCGACAACCGTGTTGAGCACCGGATGCTCGATGGGGTCGGGCCATTGGAAATCGGCCAGAAGGGTGACCCAGACCGCGTCGGTCGTATTGAGCGCCACCGGCACCGAAACGATTTCATCCAGAGAATAGGGGCTGTAGGGGTCGGCCATGTTGAGGCGGAAGGCCAAAGGTCCGTTGAAGGGCTTGCCGCCGTTGCGGACCCGGGCGCGGATGCGGGTGCGTTCCGGCCAGTAGGCCACATCGGTGACCGTAAAATCCGGTGCGCCAAACGTCGGGGCCTGGTCGGAAACCGGCCGGCTGTCCGCCGGGGTCTCCTGCAGGGGCCGGTCTGCTTGCACAGGTAACTCTCGCGACGGCGTTGGGGCAACCTTGCCGGATGCAGGCGACGGGGTTTCTGGCAGTGGTTGCGGAGCGGTTTCGGGCAGCCGGGCCTTCGTCCCCGAAGTTATCCGGGACGGACCGGTTTGAAGCAAAACAATGGTCACGCGGGTGGTTCCGTTCTTTTCTTCAGCCTTTACGGCGAACTGCGCGCCATCACGGTGAAGCATCAGGGCGCTGCGATTCGGCGTGGACATGACCATTCCGGAGGGCCATCCGCGCGCTGACATGGCCTGGTTGTAGAATTTGGCCACCGCATCGGCCGTTGCGTTCACCTCGAGTTCGAGGCTGCTCGACCCCTGGTGCGTTTTTTCTTTTATGATTTTAGCCCCTTGCATCAAAGGGATCGTGTCGTCAGCCGCCGATGAATCCGCCGTTGAGGGGACCACCGCCAGACCGATGAGAACGAGGAACGCTACCAGCATCCTCATGCCGACCGCCTGGGTTTTCCGCTGTGTCATTCGAGCCTCCCGCAAGATATCTTCCTTTTTCCTCTTAATAGTTTCAGAACAGGGTCGTGGGGATGGCCGACGACCCTGGCCGTTCTCGCGACACATTATTTACAATCAAGCCGGCACGTTTTTTTGATATCGCCTTTGTGAATACGATCGCACAGGTTGCAATCTTTATGCAGAAGGGCCAGTCGGTAATAGCACCACCCGTGCACGCCGATGGCCTTGGGCCAGTATTTGAGAATGTTTTCGCACAGGTCCGGGTCGCCGATTTTTTCGACTTCCTCCTGGTAGCACCAGGGCCCGGGGCGTTCTGTCTGGGATTGGCACATGTCGTAAATGGGGTCTTCCTCGGCATGAAACGTCGACGCCGCAAGGAGAACCAGCAGCATGGCAAGCGCCAGACAGACGCCGCCTAATCTTGCGAAATATGACAATCTGTTATTCTCTTTATGTTTGATCATCATTGCCCTATTTCCCCTTTGTGTTGTTTCCCAGCGGTTTATCACTCCGCGTTGCCGTCCAGGCGGAAGCTGGGGGCTTTTCAAAATTATTCGCTTGGTCCTTAATACTTGCCAGTCGGTGTATTGCTGGCAGGCTTGGGGTTAATCGGGTCCATGGGCTTGGGATGAGCCGGGTCCAAGGGCTTGGGGGTTTGTTGGGTTGTGGGAGTGAGCAAGCGTTTCAAGGTATCGGTATCGTCCCGATCGGGCCGGCCGCTGCTGTCGGTATAGTGGGTGTGCGTTTTCACCACAAGCTTGTTGCCGGACAGGCTGATGGTGAGATCACGCACGCAGGAACTCGTCTGATAGCGGGTCGCGAGATGGCCATCCGAATACGAGCTGGCCGGTTTCCATCCCCAGTCGTAATCCTTTTTGGGGCGAAGCTGGCCAAAGGCGTGGACGTGGACTTTGGAATCGACGACACCGATCTCGAGTTTGGTGATGGCTTGGGGGGCGGGAGCCGGGTTCATCCAGGTGCCGTTGTACAGGTTAAGGTTGGCGGCGACGGCGGTTCCGACTAAAAAAATCGCAATTGCAGCGGTGTACAGGAGATGTCTCATGATCGATTTCCCTTTTATTGAACGTTAATAAAACGATCTTCCTGAATGGCATGATTACCATGCCGTGACATAGCGATTATTCCAGCGGTGGCTTAAGGCTTCCTTGAAAATGTTATCCTCAACCCTGCTTCTGTTTGCTTCTCAAGTAGGTTTTCAAACACAAGACACCGGCAGCGAAGAAAACGATCCCACCCAGGAAAATGAAAATGGAATTCCATGTGAAACCCGTTTCCAAAATCGCATATTGCGGGTCATCGGGATCGTAATAAACGGTGATTTTTTGGGCGGATGGATATTTTTCAACAACGTCCTGAGCGAAGGACTTCCGACCTCCGGATGCGTTGCCGAATGCGATCCGGCTGCTTGTATACGGCTGGCCGTCGATTTTATAACGATACTGCACATTGGGGAAATAAACCGTTGATGTCTTATTCGATTCGCGGCGGGTTTCTGTGCGTACGGAAGAAGACGTGATCGTCCCCGTTATACTTGGCCAATTGCTCGTTTCCCGGGAACCCTTTATTTCATAGCCGCCCAATGCCAGCATAAAAATCCCGGCAGCAAACATGGCCAGCATAACGATGATCATGTTCTTATCTTTTTTTCCTCCGTCACCGATGGGGGCACTTCGGCTATCTTCCTGTGTGTTTTTCATAGCGGCAGTCATATTACGGGAACCTCTCTTATATTTAGTCGGAGAAGTAGTATTCTACGGCATCTTTGTAGCCGTTTTTAAATCCCAACATGTTGTTGCTCGCTTTGATCCCGCCGAAATCCAGGCTGAACTTGATGAATCGGTCGAATTTGGCCAGCTCTACATCCGGTGAGCCGCCGATATCCCACCCCACGGGGCCGGTGATCTCTTCGCTGACACTGAATTTCTTGCTGAAACCGGAGGCAAACCCATAGGCTTTTTCGCAAATTTGATCATAGTCTTCCAACTGCAGTGAATAAGCGGACACACTCCACAAAGAGACATCGATTCCCACAAGGGCCCCCACAAGATAGCTGGTGGCTTGTTGAAAGAGGTTGCCGATGATGCCTTCCACCATGGCACCGGCAGCCCCATTGTCCAGGCGGGATACTACGTTATAAGTCTTGGGATCGATTTCCAGCCACCCCCATCGCGCCGTTTCGTTGATGATCGCCGGATTGGATGGAAAAAGGATGGCACTTCGGCAATCGTAAAGATACTTCACCAAGGTTTCGGGATACCCTTTTTCTTTCAGCATGTCTGTAAAGGCGCGTTTGTTGTGGTGATCGATATAGGCAAGCTGCGTACCCTCGGGGCTATGAGTCCACAACTCAAAAAGACCCATTCCCCCGCCGGGAATGGCAGCCGCCTCAAATTGGGCTGCAGCAAAGCCGGACATGATGTTGAAGGCCCGGACTGCCTTGTTGAAATCAGGGGCCTTGCCCCCATGAATATCATTGGCTACGTGTAACAGGTCCATGCGTGTTGAGGGGGCCGCATTTTTATCCGCTCGTTGGACGGTCAACAGGAGGCAACGGCCGTTGAGACTGCGTCCGATGGTCAAATCCAGCTTCTTTGCCAAGTCCTTTTCAAACCGGGTCTGGGCTGCGACAAACCTGTTGATAACCGTGCGGCCGTACCACCGAAGGGCGGACAGACCGTCAGGTGTGTCAGCCTGGGCGTATTTCTTCTGGCGCACTGCCTCCAGTTCTTTTACATCTGTCATATACAGATCGGGCGCATTGATGGAAAGCACATGAAAGCGCCCGGTGATGGGATGATTCTCGTCCACCGGTTCCTGGGCAATTCTCCAAGGGCCGTTATCCATATGCGTGCCCAGCCACTCGTTGCTGACGGTGTATTGATCAAGTTCGACAACCTGGCTTCCAACTTGACGGCCGGAAGGTCCATCCACCACAACCTGGAGAACGGGGTGACCCTCTTTTCTAGTTTCCGTATAGCCGATGTCCAGCGCATCCAGGCTGAGGTCCTCACCTAAAAGCGATTGATCAAAAAGAGTTATCCATTTACGTTTGCCAACATTGCTGCCACCGGCCAGGGCCGATGCGGCTACACGGGTATTGGCTGAACCTTGTTGGGAGGCAGTGGGCTCAACTTCAAGTTTGATCTGCAGGCGAATTTTCTGGGGCCAATCTTGGGATTCTTTTTTAACGCCATCCCATGTGACCAGACCCTCCAGTTCTTCGATCGCCTTGCACCAGGGTAGGACCATGAGCGTTTCTTTTCCGCCGCTTTCACTAAACAGCAGGGCCGGCAACGATTCGATTTTCATCTTTTGGGCATGGATCATTTCGGCCAAGGCATGCTTGCCCGCTTCCGTGGGGATGACGGTGATACGTGTTGTCACCACTCCCTGCTGATTTAGCAGTCGCTCGGCCAGGGCGGCGAGGTCGGAGGGATCCCCCCAACCCTGGGTCAGGACTGCCTCGGGAGCATAATGCGGGCGCCAGGCGATCGGTTGTCCCGGCCGCCAGCGTAGTTCGGCAATGGTTTTCCAGATGTCCTTGCTGCGGGTCACCTGTTTTAATTTTTGTGCCCCCGGCGAACTGATTCCAGGGGCCGGCACCGGCTGTTTCCCAAGATCCGCTGTATCAAGATCCACCGGTCGTGCCGATACGCTTCCAGGACGCTCATAGCCCTTAGCCACCCGTTGGGCCTGGAGTTCCGCCACTTTTTTCTCCAGTTTTTGCCAGAACCCGTTATCCAGTTTGTCGTTGAGAACCAGGCGCTCGGAAAAAAGCACAGCACCGGCAAACGGGGCATTGTGGATCGGCAGGGCGATATCGTCCAGGATCCAAGATGAAATGACCCAGTCTTCAATTTTTTCATCTCTGGGAAGTTCAAACAGCATGACGCCGCGCCGGGTTTGTCCGTCGAAAATGACGCTTTTTTCATCCATGCCGAAGATCACCATACGCTCTAAAGGAATGGCCAGACTGGCGCCGGTTTCCTTGAGAAGTTCTTCACCGCCGAGGCCCACTTTCCCGAAACTTCCCAGGCCCCGGTGGGGCTTGTCTGCGATTTTCTGCAATCCGGCATGGTGCCGTTGATAGTATTCTCCCCAATCGGCCGCCCCGGTCCCTTTTTTCTTTAAAACCACGAGGTGTCCGAGCCGCGTATGGGAGCGATCGGGTGCATCCTTGAAAGTAATATCCACAGCTACAAGATTCCCACGACGATCGGCCACCCGCTCTTTGACCAAACCGGATTGGTTGACGTGGATTTCGATGCCCTGGCCAGATGCACCGGGTTGGGAGAGGGCAGACGCCGGAGCCGGCGCGTCGGCGAGCTCCAGCCGAACCCCGCCGCCGAAGACATCCACAAACAAATAGCCCTTTTCGGGGCGGTCCGCCATGTCCTTGGGCATACGAAAAGCCATGCGGATGACGTTGCGTGATCCCGGCGTCACCATGGTGGGGCGATAAAATCCCATGGGAACCAATTCGGTTGCCGCATGGAGGGTAAAAACAAAATCCCCTTTGTCCGTGGGGAGGTGATAGGTAAACCGCTGGGCGGGATCCAATGCCAGCAGGGCTTGGATTTTAGAGGTGAGATACCCTTCGATGACCCGGAAGACAAATCCATCGCCTGCAGGAATTTGACCGATATTCGTGAGGTCTTCCACACGGGAGATTTTAAGGGCAAAACTCGAACCCAGATTTTTTTCGGGACGGGTGGGAAGGTCGGCCGGGGCTTCCGGCCGGGCAGGCATCACACCGGTGAGGGGGATATCGATATGACCATAGTTCACATCATAAAAATGCAGGGAGGCCTGGGCCATTTCCGTATCCGGTACCAGAAAAGCGCACGCCCCCTTTATGGACTGGTTCGGAGGAATGGAAAGGGCTCTTTCTCCAGGTACTAATAGGGGCTCTTCGCACAACCAGGTGGCCGGGGATACCGGCAGCGTGATCCCCTCATTCCAGCGCAGAAACAGATGTCGGGTTAAATCCGGAATCAGGTAAGGAGGTGTTTTTTCTTCATAACTTACCGGTGCTGCCGATCCTGCCATCCAGGCTGCCGGATGCTGTGATCCGTCTTTATAGACGGCCACCTTTTGAGGTTTGAGAATATTCGTCAGTTGCAACGGCAGTACTAAAAACCGATGGTTTCTCGGGGGATCGATATCCCTCAGCCTTGATAGAATCACCATCTCAGAAATGGATAGCGTCATGGCATCATTGCTGCCCTGCACGCCCAATTCCATATCAATGCTGTTGTCCTTAATTCCGAAAGGAATCCGTTTGGCCACACTGACGCTTTTACCCAAGTGTTCGCCGCCGGATACCGCAGATCCCAGGAGTTGGTCGTAAATTTTCAATGGCCCCTGGATAGACCAGGTCACGGCTTCAGGTGAAACGATGTTATCTGAAACCGGCAGTTTGGGAAAATCCACAAACCGTCCAGCTGAAAAGAGACGGTTTTTTCCCCTGGCATCCCGATCCGCCAGAGTGAGCCGCAGAGAAATTTCTTTTTCTTTTTCAGGCGCGGTGAATATCTGGTCTGCCAGTTCGCCAAAAACGGTTTTCACTTTTTCAAGATCCGTGGAGATCACATACCGACCTCCGCTCAGTTGTGCGGCATGTTCAAACGCTCCCCCCTCATCGGTATCCACCACCCCCACGAACAAACATTGAATACCTTCATCATTAAGACTGGACAACAGGATATCCATTTCCTTCTGATCTTTTTGAGCGACCTTCATCGCGGCGTCGGTCAGGTAGACCAGGTATCTTCTGGTGGAGGGAACGGTTTTCATCACATCCAGAGCAGCTGCTGTGGACCCCAGAATATTGGTCCCGCCGCCCGCCTGCATCATGGCCAGGCCTTGAAGCAGGGGGGCCGGTTCAGCGGAAATGACCTGACCGGCACGCACATCATCGTTGAAGGTAAGCAGCTGAACCAGAAAGCCTTTGGGCAGGGACTGGCGAAATTCTTTGAGTATTTCTTTGACCTTCTGAATTCGAAAACCACAGCCTTTTAGGGAGGGATCATGATCCATGCTACCGCTGTTATCGACGACAATGGTCATGACCGGCACATCGGAAAGTCCTGCCGCCTGGGGGCGTTGATAGGTGACACGATATTGCCGTCCAAGGTTGGCGGAAATTTTGGCAAAAACGCTGTCAAGGGTTTCCTTGTCATGGGCCTCGTAATAGGTTCCGCCGGACAGGGATGCCACCCGCGTCAAGGTGTCCACATCCGGACTTTTGCCGAATCCGATAGTAAAAACCGGTGTTTTTGCGGTTTCAACCGCCTTCATCACTTCGGATTTGGTGGCCTTGCTGCCGGGGCCGGTGTCATTCCAGTTGGCATCGACCCCATCGGTAAACACCACAAGGGCGCGACGGTCTTTGTCTTTTAAAAGGCCAAGGCCAAGGAGCATTGAGTCATACAAAGAGGTCGCCCCATCGGCCCGCACCTTGTCTAATGCCTTGATCAACATCTGGCGATCCGCCGCTTCAATTTTCTTTTGTTTGGTATCGAAATCCACGATTGTAATCTCGGCGTTTTCCGGAAAAAGCGTTACAAAGGTTTTCGTGGCAGCCAAGGCCTTGCTCATGGCACCTTTCATGGAACCGGAGGAATCCAGAAGGAAAACAACATTCAAGGGACTTTTTAGCGGTTCGACGGAAATGATTTTTCCGGCCAGCCCCCCTTCGTAGCAGTTGACCCGATCGACCTTGGGAACAATATTTTGGTCCAGCTCCACCAGTGACACATCCACTTCGCCCATGTCCCCACGGGGGCGGGCATCTAAAATTTCAAGGCGCCCAATTCCTTGGGGGGCAAAAAGCCCGGACAATGACCGGGGCCATTCCACCTGGGTAATTTGGCCGGAATGGACCGGAATCAAGTGGGCTGTTGCTGAAGACAACCCCTCATCCCGGATCGGCTTGCCTTCAACCATCCAATACCCTGACGGGAGCCAGAAGATGGCATCGCCTTCCGGGGTGCGATCCGCCCGCAAGCTCGATTCCTTAAAATCCGGATGACCCATCCAAACCTCCCATTCCGGTTTCAGTTGTACGGACCCGAATGGCAGATTTCGCACCCGCACAGCGCCCAGGTTGGATCCATCCTGCAATTCAGGCAGCGGCGGACCTGATATCACGCTGATTTTAATCGTCTGGGGTGTTTTTGAATCGGTAGACGCTCTCCATTTGTAGGGGCCCGCATACTGGGGGATATCGAAAAGAGTTTGCCGGGCACCATGCTCTATGCGGCAATACTTTGTTTTCCTGTATGAGCGTTCATATCCATCAACTTTTGATTTTGAAATACCGTACAAATTCACCCGGTCTTTTTCAAATTGAACCACCAGTGACTGGAAGGTTTTGCCGTCGTGATCCATCCAGAAATCAAAACCCTGCCGCCCTTCTCCGCCAATGGTCATGGTTATTTCATTGGCTACACTCACATGCCGGTCCAAATAGACTTTTGCCTCTGTGGTCGACCGGGAAATCTTGAAGTAATAGGTCATCACCTCACCTGTTTCCTGGTCCATTCGTCCAACCACATGTCCGGGCAAGTCGGCTAAAACAGGGCACTTTATCTCTGACAGCCACTCACGGATATTTTGCTGCTGGATCTCCTGGGTGTCTCCCAGAGTCGTCCGATAAGACCAGTACTCCCCCCGAACATGAAAATGTAACTTCTCGTCTTTCCCTCCAGCCAGATCAATTGGGGTATCCCATTCCGGTTCACCGAAATATATTTTGCCATTTTCAGGTTCTCCGGGGGCCGGCGGCATGGGGGGTTGAAATTTGGCCTGGGCCCATTCCGGGAAGAAAAACATCCCTGACACCATCAGAATAACCAGGCTGGTAATCAGCGTCCGGCGGTATATTGAAGCCATCGTGATCCTCCGTCCAAGCTGTTGTGTGGGCAATGAAACCCTCACACCTATCATTCCGGCGGCGGCCTGAATCGATTCATGTCCTGACGGGACTTGCAAGAAGATCCCGGCTTCCGAAGAGCGGCCGTTCGTTTACGTGGCAGCCGGATTCCTGATAAACTCTAGTTTGTCGCAACCCGTCTAACCTAAGGCCCCGTGAGCATCAGAATAACTTTGGTGTGGTCGTTTTCGCGCTCGGCGCGCAGGGCAAACTGCCGCTGGCCATCGTTGAGCATGATGGCTCCCCGATCCCCGATGGTACTGACACTGCCCGGAGGCCAGCCCTGGTCGGCCATGGCCTGGCGGTAAAAGTCGACGACGTCCGCGACCGATGCAGGGACTTCCAGTACAAAATGGCCCATGGAGCCCTCGACTTTTTCTTGGACCACCCGGGCGCCTTCCATGAGCGGAATTTCGCCGTCCATGAGTACTTCCTGAGCGGTGGCCGGCTCCGGCAAGAAAAGCAATGCCAGGAATAGGCTTGTTGCCAACCCGATAAAGATCAGATGGCGCTTCGGCATAATCGTCTCCTTTGTGTGAGTCGCCGTTTACTGGATTTAATTTGCCTCCCTGGATTCCAGGAGGGCGATGATGGCGTTGCGGTTTCTCTGTTCATAGGGCTTTTCGCCGCGCTGCAGGGTCCTGGCCCAATCCAGGGCGGTTTGGCCCTTGCCGTCCCGGGCCTCGATGTCGGCGCCGTGGTCCAGGTAGAATCTCACAGGCTCGAGCCACGCCTTTTGGGCGGCGTGCATCAGGAGCGATTCACCATTTCGGCTGATGGGCTTGTTGACATCTGCTCCTTTTGAAAAAAGGATTGCGAGGGTTTCCCGGACACCGGGTTCGAACATGCCATTCTTGGTTTTAAAGGCCAATTTCCAGACAGCGGTTTCCTCGTTGACCGGGGCGCCGGCCTCCACCAGCACCGCGATTACCGCTTGCCAGTGTTTGCGGTTGCTCTGGGCCTGGGAAAGGGCGTCGTTGCCGGAACGGTCCCGGTACGTCAGATCGCCGCCCCGGTCGATGATCATTTTGACCATATCGGCCGTGCTCAGGTTGGCCGCTTTTTGCAACAGGGGGGCGCCATAGACTCGGGCATTGGGGTCCATCCCGTTGTCGAGTCGCTCCCGGACGGTGGCGATGTCGCCATTGTTGAAGGCCTGGATAATGATCTTTGTTGCGGCCTTGTCGAGATCGGCCGTGCTTGATCCCGGCGTGGTTTTTGAAGCGCGGCCGACGGAGGCGCTTGGCTGGGTGCGAACGATCTTCGGCACTGAAGGCGGTTTGGCGGCTGCCGAGGGATCGTTTGCCGTGCGTGCGGCCTTCGGGGCCACGGCCGGCTGTTCGGCAAGATATTTAACACCGTCGTTTTCTCCGGCAACACCGATCTCGCATGTCCGGATCTGCTGCTCCGTCGCAAAATTAAAGGTTTCGCTGGTGCCGTTGGCGATACGGCACTCTTGTTCGAAGACTTTGTCCTGATAGTCGCGCCGAAAGCATTTGAGGGTCACCACGGACACGGGTGCATCCTGGCTGTCGCCGGTTACCGTGATGGTCGCCGGCCGGGCGGGGTCGAGACTGATCCCCGTAGCGCCCAGGATGCTCGGATGCAGATAGCCTTCTTGAATCTTTCGGTCCCTATCGAAAGCAAACGGATCGGTTTCGTTGGTCACGGCGGCATAAACGAGACCCGCTTCAACCTGAACGGACACCCAGACGGTATTTTTGGCCTTTTCGATCTCGAAACGTTTGGTTTGTCCTTTTTTGACGAGGTCCACCGGGTGGGGTGGGGCGGCATCCGAAACACCCTTTTCGGGGATGAGGCGGTAGCGGCAGCTTGATCGATCGACAAGGTTTTTCAAGATAATTTTGAGGGGCCTGCGAGGGTCGACGGCGACCTGGATTTCTCCCCCCTTGCCGATACGGCGTCCCCAGGGTGCGGCACCTTTGATGGTTCGGGTAATGGCCGGTTTGTCCAGCTTGGCCGGGGCCAGTCGATCTTCCTCGGCGTATCCTTCGGGAATCGCAAAAACCGATGCATCGATCGACCCCGCTTTAATGTTGCTCAGCGCCAGGGTCACATCCCGGATATTGGTTTTGACCTTGATGGCGCCCTCGTCGCGACCGCTGACGATATGGGCCTTGACCGGAAAAGCCCCCAGCTCCCCGGCAAACCAAACATCGGCCAGTTTGACATCCTGGTCGTAAAACCCATCGTGATCGCAGGCTATGCCTGCGATCGTGTCCGTGCCGATCCGCCGCTGGGTGACATTTTCCTGCAGGTAGGTGATGGTTTGAAAGGGATCTATCAAGTAGGCGCGCGGGGAGAAGTTTTTAAACTCGTCATAGGTGCGGGTATTGGGGTTGAGAAGCAGCGTTACCCCTTTGGTACGATCCACGACCACGACGGGTCCTTTTGCAACATCGTCACCCGTAACGGTCAGGTCCATCCGGTAGCGACCATCGGTTGCGTAAATTTTGCCCGTCACATCGTTGTCGAACATCCGTGCCGCAATGTCGGCCGTAAAATCATTCCCCCAGGCGGATCGGTCGGCCAGCAAGAGCCCTAAAAAGAGGAGGACAAAACCACAACTGATTCGCGCCGTGGATTTTGTTCGTGTCATCAGGCGCCCTTTCCTGGCTTCCTCGACCTGAGAGGTTTGACCTTTCCCGGCGGGTCCTTTCTATTCGGATCCGTTGCCGAAACCGCTTGACACATCCCGGTCAGGCTGTTGAACGAATGCTGCTGACCGGTATCGATATTTTCGACGACACCCACAAGGTTTTCCGGCTCATCCCGGCTGCGTCGATAAATGCGAATGAGATAACTGTCCATGGGGCTGAAGACTTGCTAAATTTTTAAAAATGACCGACTATCAATCCGATACCTTCACAGGGTATCTGCCTATCACGGCCGGGGTCACCGATCGGTCACCGATGGCATTGGGTTTACGTTCTTTTGCGAAAAATCAGGAACGGATTGAAAATTGACGGTAACACGGAATGACGGGAGGCTATGGGAAGCATAGAGTTGGTATTCGTATCATAACCAAATCGAGGTAGAACACGATCATGGGACCGACGCGACCGCTTATCAGCAAGATCGCCCCCCCTGAACTGCCCAAGGTCGTTTGGCGGGACGCGCTGTTTGAAACGCTGGATCGGAAGGCACACTATGCAGTGACCTGGATTTCCGGGATGGCCGGGGCCGGCAAGACAACCCTTGTCGCCAGCTATCTGGCAGGCCGAAAACTTCCGTATATCTGGTATCGGGTCGATGGTGGCGATTGCGATCTTCCTACCTTCTTCCATTACGTCGGCATGGCCGTTAAAAAGGCCACCCCCCGCAAACGAAAACCCTTGCCCCCTCTGACGCCTGACTATTTGCCGGGCCTGGATATTTTTGCCGGACGGTTTTTCGATAACCTCATCGCCCGGCTGTCGCAGCCCATATTTATTGTTTTCGATGATTTCCATAAGGTCGCGTCATGCACGGAGCTGCACAGGCTCCTTAAGGAAGGCTTCTTAAAGCTGCCCCGGCACATCCATGTGCTGATCGCGAGCCGCTTGGACCCGCCTTCCGCTTTTGCTTCCCTGCTCGCCAACAACCGGATGCGCATCATTGATTCGAACCGCTTACGCCTGAATCTCGAAGAAACGCGGGCGATTCTTCGCCTGGAAACCGGTCGGCCGATATCCCTTTGCATGTCCCGGAAATGCCACAAACAGTCGGAAGGGTGGGCAGCCGGCCTTGTTTTGATCGCCAAGGGTATGCCTCACGACAAACGGCTGCCGGGAAGTCGCCAGTTGGTCATTCCATCGGTTGTCTTCGATTATTTTTCCAGTGAACTGTTCGATAAAATGGAGGAAGCGGTAAAAAGTTTTTTGCTTCAAACGGCCTTTCTGCCACGGATGACGGTTGCCATGGCGAAAGTGTTGAGCGGGCGCTCGGATGCCGGTCATATGCTTGCCATGCTGCAGCACAGTAATCGGTTCACGGAAAAGGCTTCCGATGATCCTGTGAGTTATCAATACCATGCCCTTTTCCGACAATTCCTGATCGCCAAAGCGCTGGCGGTAATGGGTGAAAATACGGTCCTGAAAACCAAACACCATGCCGCCAAAGTGCTGGCAGAAGCCGGTTGGGTCGAGGATGCCGCCTGGATGTTCATCGAAATCGACGACATGGCCGGTCTCGAACGATTGATCCGGAATTCAGCGATGACGCTCATCGGCCAGGGGCGGCATATGACACTTGAAAAATGGCTGGGCCGTATTCCCGCCGATCGCCTGGCGGTGCATCCCTGGCTGCTCTACTGGTGGGGGGTGGCCGGTCAATATCGGGCACCCCATGAAGCCAGGGCGCGTTTCATTGCTGCACTGAAGGCGTTCACTTCCCTGTCGGACGAGCGCGGGCTCTGGCTGGCATGGGCCGGTATCGTGGAAAGCATTGTCAACGAGTGGCATGATTTCAGCGCGCTCGACCCCTGGATCGGCTGGCTGGAAGACCGGACCCGTTCCGGGGCGGCCTATCCGTCGCTGCAAATCGAAGCGCGGGTGGCGGTGGCCATGACGGTGGCCTTGTTGATCCGGAAGCCCGAGCCGGACGCTATTTCCCCTTGGGCTCAGCGTGCCCTGGTTCTTGCGCGAAAAGGCGACGATATTGATTTCCATCTTCAGGCCATCGGCTGGGTCATGACCTACGAGGCCTGGATGGGCCGTTTTGATACCGTTGCGGTTATCCGGAAGGAATCCCGGGCCTTGGCCAAATCCCTTCGCGCCCATCCGCCCATGATGATTCACTGGCGATGGATCGACCTTTCCACCCGGCTTTGCACCATGACCGGCAAGGATTCGATTTTAAGTGAAGTCGCCGATGCCATCGCGCTGGTGCATAAAACCGGGCTTTATGCATGGGAACATAAATTTTTCATGCCGGGGATATTTGCGGCGCTATTGTTGTCCGACTTCCAAACGGCCGATGCCTATTTGAAACGATTCGAAGCGGTTCTCGACCAGGCGCCCTACCACGGTCATACGATTTACCACCACTTTGCCGGTCTCTATCAGCTATTGTCCGGGAACATTTTGCAGGCCCGCGCCCATGCCGAATCCGCGTTAAGGCTGGCCGAGGAAACCGGGTATGTGCTGGCCTGTGTCATCTGCCGCATTCAGCTGGCCTATGTTCGGCATCTGCAAGGTGACGCGGATGCGGCCCGTGAAATCCTCGAGCCGGCCTATGCGGTGGCACGCCGCACCGACAGTACCGTCCTCACGTTCATGTGCCTCATGGTTTTCGCCAAAATCGCCTATGACAAGAAGGATTCACACCAAGGCCTTGTTTTTCTGAAGAAAGCCCTTGTGCTGGGGCGACAAAATTGTTTTTTAACGATGGTCTGGTGGTGGCATCCGGGTATGGTCGCCTATTTGTGTGCTCAAGCCCTCGTCAATGGCATCGAGACCGACTATGTCAAAGCCCTTATCCATACCCACCACCTGGCACCGGATCCAGCGTTTGTCGATCTCCAGGACTGGCCGCGGGCGCTCGAGGTGCGGACGCTGGGGACCTTTCAGATGCGCCGCAACGGAATGCCGGTTCAGTTCAAGGGCAAGATCCAAAAACGGCCGATGGAGCTGCTGAAGTTTTTGATGGCACAGGGGGGGCGGGATATTCCCATAGACCGGATTACGGACGCCCTGTGGCCGGATGCGGATGGCGATATGGCCGCCAGCGCGTTTTCCTCGACATTGAATCGGCTACGGAAGCTGATCGGTATCAATGCGGCCGTTATGCTCAGCAACGGCAGGGTATCGCTTGATTCCCGGTATGTATGGGTGGATGCGCATGTTTTTGAAGCGGCCGCCCGCAGGGCATTCACTCGGGTGGGCGACACGGCGGACCGGGAAATGCTTGAGGCCTGTGAAAAAGTGATTGGATCCTATCACGGCGACTTTCTGGATGATGAAAACGGGACACCCTGGATCATCGCCGCCCGCGAACGGTTGAAAAACCTATTGCTGGATGTCCTGAAGACGGCGGGACGCTATCGTGAAGCCGCGGGGGATTGGGATAAAGCCATGGCATGGTATCAAAAAGGGCTGTCCATCGATCCCCTTGAGGAGCATTTTTATCAACGCTTGATGGCCTGCTATTACCGCCAGGGAAGGTATGCCGAAGCGGCGAGAGTTTATGGGCGTTGCCGGGAGGTTCTCAAGAATCATTTTGATGTGCCGCCGGCCAAGGCCACCGAAGATCTTTACCGCCGGATACGCCATGTGGACACCCCACGCGCACGATCCTTGGATCTGGTTTGATACCGACGCTGGCTTCCGGGACTTGCCATTGCGTTTGCTACATAGTGCCCGTCCATAAATGGCCAATTTGCTCGACCCGCCGAAGGCGCATCAATATCGGCGTTGCGCGAAAAATTGAATCCTCGGAATATCGCCTATATGCCTGCGGTTAAATTTTTCGCGCGCCTTGATCTCAACCAAATTTGCCGATTTCTGGATGGGCACTACCTATAAGATGATGAGGGATGGGGCCGGTCGATTTCTCAGGTGGGGGCCTCCTGGTCTCACCGGAAACCTGAAATTGGAGCCGTAATGTCCGTATGACAGGGCTCGGGGAATAGGAGACACCATGTTCAGTGTGCACGAGGATAACGGGTATCTCGATGTTATCGAAGGCGTCCGCATGAAAACCCTGGTCTACGGCGATAAATCGCTGCTGGTGGAATTCAATCTGGCCAAAGGGGCCGACCTGCCTGCTCACCAGCATCCCCACGAGCAGACCGGCTACCTTGTGTCCGGCCGCATCGATCTCACGATTGACGGCGTGGTGCATGCCGTTCGTCCGGGAGACAGCTGGTGCATCCCCGGCGATGTCACGCATTCGGCCGTGGCATATGCCGATTCGGTGGCTTTGGAGGTCTTTAGCCCTGTCCGCGAGGATTATCTGCCCTGATAGAGAGGAGGACGCCAAATGAACAAGCTTCTGGTCGTGTTGTTGGGTCTTTGTGTCCTGGCGGGGGTGTATCTGGCGCTGGTACCCGGACCGGTGGACGCGGTTGCCTACCGGCCGCCGCTCGCGCCTCCCATGACGGGGGTGCTACAGCCGAATGAGAAGCTGAAAGCCGCGGAACTGATTGGCGTCGGCCAGGTGATCGGCCCGGAAGATGTGGCCGTGGACGACCAGGGGCGCATTTACGGCGGGACCCTGGACGGGCGTATCCTGCGTGTCGATGGGGACCGCGTGGAATCCTTTGCCGATACCGGCGGGAGACCCCTTGGGCTGCATTTCGACGCCCGGGGCAATCTGATTGTTTGTGATGCGGTCAAGGGGCTGCTTTCGGTCAACGTCAGCGGTGAAGTGCGTGTTCTGGCCACCGAAGCCGACGGGGTGCCTTTCGGTTTTACCGACGATCTGGACATCGCTTCGGACGGCCGCCTCTATTTTTCAGACGCCAGCTCCCGCCACCATGTGCATGATTATCTCTTGGACTGCATCGAGGCCCGGCCTTACGGGCGTCTGCTTCGTTTCGATCCCCAAACCGGCGAAACCGAGGTGCTGCTGCGGGAGTTGTATTTCGCCAATGGGGTGGCCCTGTCGCCAGATGAAAATTTTGTCCTGGTCAACGAGACCTATCGTTGCCGGGTCACACGTTTCTGGCTGAAAGGCCCCCGCAAGGGTCAGCACGACGTGTTCATCGATAATCTGCCAGGGTTCCCGGACGGTATTTCGTCCAATCGGCAGGGGATCTTCTGGGTGGCCATGTTTACCGTTCGTAACAGCACCATGGATCACCTTCACCCCCATCCCTGGGCGAAAAACCTTCTGGCGCGTTTGCCGAAAGGGTTGTGGCCCAAACCCAAGCCATACGGCCTCGTATTGGCTCTGGATGCGTCCGGGACGATCATACGCAGTCTGCATGACACAAATGGCGACCACTTGCGCACGGTGACCTCGGTCGAAGAACACAATGGGTTCATCTATTGTGGCAGCCTGTATAACGACCGCATCGGCCGTTTGCGGGTGGCTGACATCCTGTGATGCCCAACCTTATCATAATGGGGCCAGGAGACGGCCCGACAGCAATCCCGATTTCCTGAGCACGCGGATGAATCGAGACAATAAAAAAGGTTCCCCCGGAAGGCGCTTTCTGGTATCCAAGCGTCTTCGACCCCGGCACAGTCTCGCCATTTGATTGCGTGGAGCCTTGTATGACGATCCATTTTGAACATTCTGACAATGCCATGCTGCGTGCGGTGCTGGATGCGATGCCGTCAGCGGTTTTTGTCGTGGATGCGGATGTGCGCATCATTATGGCCAACCGGGCGGCGCATGAGCTGATCCGGTCGTCCGACGTACCCTCGCAGGCGTCGTTGCGCGCCGGTGAGGCATTGCATTGTCTGCACGCCGTTGACCACCCCGACGGCTGCGGCCGTTCCGCTGATTGCAGCGATTGTGTGATCCGGGGGGCCGTTGGCGATGCCCTGGCCGGCAAGGCACGCCGGCGTCTTCGCACCCGCATGAATTTAAGCCTGGACGGCCATCGGCGGGATGTCTATCTTCAAGTCACGGCATCCGGTTTTCAGCACCAGGCACGTCAGTTGGCACTGCTGGTGATGGAAGATATCAGCGCGTTTGCGGAATTGCGCAAAATCGTCCCGATCTGCGCGCAATGCAAAAAGATCCGTCAGGATGAAGATTACTGGCAATCGGTGGAAAATTACGTCGGTCAGTATATGGATCTGTCCTTTTCCCATTCCTACTGCCCGTCGTGCAAGCAGGACATGCTGAACGCCATCGACGCCGCGCGCGTCATCCCGGGAAACCGCCGGCCGCAATCGATCGACGGGTGATTCCCGGCCGGGTGGCTTATCGACGGCGGTCGCTGGTTTGGGCTTGATACCATTTCGCCGAGAAGGCAGGGAGTCGAAAATGATAACGCTTCTGGCCTGCCCTCAGATGGCAGCACTGGCGGAGCGCATTGTCGCCGCTCATCCCGGAATTACCCTTGGGACGATCCGTTGGGGCGTTTTTGCGGACGGCTTTCCGAACATCATGATCGACAATGTCGAAGCCATTCGCAACCACGACCTGGCGTTCCTGGCGTCATTCGACACCCCCGGTGACATCTTTTTTCAGTTGTCGGCCATTTATGAAATTCCGCGCTACGCCGTCAAATCCTTCAAAATCATTTTGCCCTATTATCCCACCGGCACCATGGAGCGGGTGGACCAGGACGGTCAGATCGCCACGGCGGCCACCCTGGCGAAAATGGTGTCGAACGTTCCCATGACCCTTTCCGGTCCGGCTCAGATCATTTTATTCGACATTCATGCGCTGCAGGAACGGTTTTATTTTTCCGACCAGGTGATTCCCCGCCTGGAATCCGGTGTCCCGCTGGTGCGGGATAAACTGCCTTTGCTGAAAGATCCCGCTGTGGCGTTCCCGGATGAGGGGGCCTTGAAACGCTTTGGCAAGTGGTTCGATGCCTATCCCCATATCGTCTGTCACAAGGTCCGCGACGGTTCTCAACGGAAGATCAGTATACGGGAAGGACGCGCGGCCGATCGCCATGTGGTTATCGTGGACGATCTGGCCATGAGCGGCGGCACGCTGTTGGAGTGCCGAAGGATGTTGCGGGAAAGCGGCGCGCGGGCCGTCAGTGCCTATGTAACCCACGCCGTGTTTCCGCAGGACGCCTGGCGAAATTTCACGCAGGCCGGATTCGAACACTTCTGGGTGACGGACTCGGTCCCTCGCCAGGCGGCTGTTCTGGCAGGCCAGCCGCCCTTTGAAGTGCTCTCTCTGGATACCGCCATTGCCGCGCTGTTGACTGAATCGGGATGAAAACGAATCGATGGGTGTGTTCATTCGGATGTCGTTATAAATTGGTGCACGCTCGATAGGGAATTGCCATGTCGATCATGTCTTCCATAAGAAACGTGCTGGATCGTTTTCTCCAGGGGACGTGTGATCATTTCAGCTGGCACCTGCCGGCCCCTCTGGGGCCTGGCGGGCGGTTGATGATGAAACTGCTTTTTTCACACGTTTCCATCGAAGAAGATCAACTGGCCCTTATTCGTAATCTTCCCGATAATGCCGCCATCGTCTATATCACCAAGCACAAAAGCCGGTTGGAACGGCTGTTTTTCCATTTTTACACGCACCGGCACGGATTGCCCTGCCCGGAAACAGCACTCTACTACCGCAGTTACCTGTGGCAGCCCATAAGACGCTTGCTGCGCATCATGCTGGCCCATATCGTTTTCTTCCAGCGCCATTTCAAACAGCCGGATCCGTTTACCGGTGGCTATATCGTCCGGCAGATGGCCGCCGGCCATCCGATCATGCTTTCCCTGGTGGAGTCCAACGAGTTTTACCGGCGGTACGTCCGATCCCAGACCGATCCCCTGCGTTTCCTGGTGGAGCTGGAAACGCATTTGGAAAGACCGATCTGGCTGGTCCCGCAACTGATGTTTTACAGTACCCGTCCGGTGTCGTCGCTTTCGGCCCCCCTGGTGGGATCGGATCCCCGTCCGAGTCTGGTGCGCAAACTATGGAAACTCATCCTCAATCCGGAAAAAATTCTGGTGGAGATTTCCGAACCCATCAATCTACAGCGATTTCTGATCAAGGTCGGCCGCGAGGACAAGACCGTCGACGCGCAAGCCATGGTGCTGCGGCACCGGTTGCTCAGCCAGATAACGCGGCACCGCCAGAGCATTACGGGACCGATCCTCAAACCGTCTGAAGAGATCAAGCAGCATCTCTTGACCAACGAGCGCCTGCGGGCTTTTATGAAATCCTGGGCCCGTCGGCGCAACATGTCGATTCCCCAGGTGCAACGTGAAGCACTCCAGTATGTGGACGAAATCGCCGCCAAGCCCAATTCGCTGGTGGTCAAGTTCGGCATGGCTGCGGTGCGATGGATGCTCGACAACATGTTTGACGGGGTCGACTTCAACCAGGAAGGATTCAACGCCGTCCGGCGGGCATCACGCAACGGTCCCCTGATTCTGATCCCTTGCCACAAAAGCCATGTGGACTATCTGGTGATTTCCTACCTCATGCACCACAACAACTTGCCCTGTCCCCACACCTTCGCCGGTGCCAATCTCGCCTTCTGGCCCATGGGGCCGGTCTTCCGACGGGTGGGGGCCTTTTTTGTGCGCCGTTCGTTTACCGGAGCTGTTTTCTACGCCAAGGTGTTTTCCGAGTATATCCACATGCTTCTCGGTCAGGGGTTTAATATCGAAGTGTTTATCGAAGGCACCCGCAGCCGCAACGGCAAATTGCTGCTGCCGAAACTGGGCATGTTGTCGATTCTCCTGACGGCCATCCAGAACGGGGCCTGCCGTCACGTGACGTTCGTCCCGATTTATATCGGCTATGACCGGGTGCCCGAGGTGGGCGCTTATCTTCAGGAGGCGGAGGGGGGCAAGAAAGAACCAGAGAGCTTCTGGCAAATGCTTCGGGCTCGAAGGGTTTTGAAGAAGCGGTTCGGTAAGATCTACATCAAGTTCTGCGAACCCATCGCGTTGAAAGATCTCGAAAATGAATACGGGGCCCCCGTGCCGGACATGCGTGCCAAAGATATCCGGGCCCTCACACGTGATCTCGGCGATCGGGTGCTGCGTGCCATCGACCGCCATACCGTGGTGACGCCCCAGGCCCTCGTGTCGGCCGCCGTCCTCAACAGTGCCCATAAGGTCATCAGCCGTGAGCAGATTGACTTCAATATGGATACCTTCATGCGCCATATGGAAGCAATGAACGTGTCCCACGCGGAAACACTGATGGTGGATCAGCGCCATGCGGCAACCCATATTTTGAATGGGTTTGTACAGTCGAAATTTCTCCGCCCGGTTTCTAAAGAGGATGCCCCTAGCCGGGAGGGGCACTATCACCTGACCATTGGCAAGCGGCCCGCCCTGGAGTATTACAAAAACAGCGGCATCGGCCCTTTTGTTCCGGCGGCCATGACATCGTTGGCGATTCTTGCCAGGGACGCCTTTCAGTTCGCATCCACCGATCTTTACGACCATTATCGATTTCTGCAGACCCTTTTCCAGAACGAATTCGCCGCCGGTAACGGGGCCGCCATGGACACCCGTATTCGCAAGACGATCAAGGCCTTTATGGCTGACGCCATCCTGGTCCCGCATCCGAAACTGCCGGACACCTACAATCTTACGTCGGAAGGATTCCGGAAACTGAAATGCTTTGCCGGTTTTATGGCGCCCTTTCTCGAATCCTATTGGATCGTCCTGACCTATTTCCAGGAGACCGACAACCCGCCCGAAGACGGGGCCGTTCGGTTGAAACAGATTCAGCAGCTAGGCGTGAAATGCTACAAGCGCCAGGAGGTTGTTCGCAAGGAGGCGCTTTCCAAAATCAATTATCTCAACGCCGTGGATTTTTACCTGAAGAGCGGCATCAAAAAAAGTGACAACGCGGCGGCCCTCAAAGAAACGGTCGAAACCCTCCGCGGCTACATGAAGCACCTCCCGCTTTGAACCGGATCAAGAGCGGCCCGTCCTGCCGTGATGGGTCCGATGCCTGCGCATCGCCGCCGGCATTTTATTTTGCCACGATCACCATCCTGTGCTAAGTCGTTAAAAGGCGGCATTACCCCATTCCAATATTGATTTTACACGGCATCCGATAGAACGGGTTGGTCTCTTTCCTATGGGGCCATACGGGAAAGGATGACTGCGCCATATCTACGGGTTTGCTCTGTGGTCTCATCCCGATGACCGCATGGGGCGACGACGTACGGCCAAACGTGCAAGGACATGCGAATGACGAAGGCACCTTCTCCTGAACGACCGGATGTCCCTTCCCCGGCAGAAATCCTGCAAAGCCTGATTCGGTATGATACGACCAATCCTCCCGGCAACGAGACCGACTGTGTCATGCATATTCGCGATCTGCTTCGTTCATTCGGTATCGCATCCCAGGTGGTGGCCAAGGCGGCGAATCGGGCCAACCTGGTGGCCCGGTTCAAAGGACGTGGCGCGGCGCCCCCCTTGATGCTCTACGGCCATGCCGATGTCGTCACGACGGTCCACCAGTCATGGACCCATCCGCCCTTTGCGGGCAAGCGGGTCAATGGTTATGTGTGGGGACGTGGGGCGCTGGACATGAAAGGCGGCATATCCATGATGCTGGCGGCGCTGCTGGAGGCGGTTTCCCGTGGGTTTCAGCCGGCCGGTGATATTTTACTGGTCATTCTGAGCGACGAGGAAACCGGAGGCAGCATGGGGGCCGGATTTCTCGTGGAGCACCATCCGGAATTGTTCGAGGGGGTCCGCTATGCCCTGGGAGAATTCGGTGGCCATACGACCTATATCGGATCGCAACGCTTTTACCCCATTCAAATTGCCGAGAAGCAATTATGCTGGATGAAAGCGACGGTCCGCGGACCCGGCGGACACGGCTCGCGGCCCATGCGCGACGGCGCCATGGGCCGCCTGGGGCGGATGCTGACGGCCATCGATCAGCGTCGTCTGCCGGTCCACGTTACCCCTGTCGCGCGACAGATGGTGGACACCATGGCGGCGGCCTTGCCCGGACTGCGCGGCGCCGTGCTGCGCCGACTTTGCAATCCACGCCTGACCGATCTGCTGTTGAAGGTGATGGGGGAAACTGGGAAGACCCTCGAACCGCTTTTCCACAACACGGTGAACGCCACGATCGTTGCCGGCGGCGAGAAGATCAATGTGGTGCCCAGCGAAATCCAGGTCGACCTGGACGGACGTCTCCTGCCGGGGTTTGGCCCCGAAGACGTCCTCGCGGAATTGCGACAAATTTTGGGAGGCACGATTGACCTGGCCGTAACCCGATACGAGCCTGGCATTTCTGCTCCGGACATGCATCTGTTCGGTTTTCTGGCCGATGTGATTCGACAGATCGATCCCAAGGGCGTGCCCGTGCCCTTGCTGATGCCGGCATTCACCGATGCCCGCTATTTCGCTCGCATCGGCATCCAGACCTATGGATTTACGCCCATGAAACTGCCACGGGATTTCAAGTTTTTTGAAACCATTCACGGTGCGGACGAGCGTATTCCGGTGGCGGCACTTGAGTTTGGTGCCCGTGCCATGCGGGAAGCGATCATGCATTACGCGGGATGACCCAAGCGGGCGCTACCCATCAGGTCGTTATCCCCGCAGTATCTTACCCCTTTTCCCCATAACGATGGCAACCGTTGGTGCCGATGCGGCCGAGCGGATGCTGGCGCCACATTTTTTTTGGAGAAGACAGGACGGATCGTTTGGAGTCTAAGCCGCTGACATCGGTCGACCACCCTTTTAAAAAAGCCCCCCACAAAACATTGGTGACCCTGTCGATTCCGGTTCTGTTTTCCCTGGTGGCTGAGCCCGTGACCGGATTGGTCGACACGGCCTATATTGCCCGCCTCGGTTCTTCGCCGCTGGCCGCCCTGGGAGTGGGCACCACCATTCTCTCGGGCATTTTCTGGGTATTCAATTTTCTGGGGGTCGGTTCACAGACGGAAGTGGCCCGGCGACTGGGGCGGGAGGACCGCTCCATGGCGGCGGCCATCAGCACGCTGGCCCTGTTGCTGGGCGTGATCTGCGGAATTTTGCTCATCGGCTTCGGTCTTCTTCTCATCCCTTGGACCGTCCGGGTCATGGGGGCCTCGGGAGACGTCTTTGACCAGGCCGTCCAGTACATGGTCATTCGCGTTTTCGGCGCACCGGCGGTGCTGGTGTCACTGGCGGCTTTCGGCGTCCTGCGGGGGTTGCAGGACATGCGAACACCCCTTAAGATCGCGGTGGGGTTGAATGTCGTCAACATCGTGCTGGACCCCTTGCTTATTTTTGGGTGGGGGCCGGCACCGCCCTTGGGAATCGCCGGAGCTGCCCTGGCCAGTGTCGTCAGCCAGTGGGTGGGCGCTTTGTGGGCCGTGGCGGCCATGCAGGCCACCCTCGGCTTTAATTTTCGGATGAAAGGACAGGATTTGCTGCGGTTGTTTCATATCGGCGGCGATCTTTTCCTGCGGACCGGTTTTTTGATGGGGTTCCTGGTGCTGACCACCCGTGCGGCCACACAAATTGGGCCGGACAGTGGTGCCGCCCATCAGGCCATTCGTCAGGTGTGGGTCATGAGCGCCTTGCTGCTGGATGCTTTCGCCATTTCCGGGCAGAGCCTGATCGGCTTTTTCATGGGGGGCGGCCGCATGGATGATGCGCGCCGGGTGGCACGGGTCGTCTGCCAATGGAGTGTCGGGGCCGGTTTGGCGATTGGGGGCAGCATGTGGATGGGGCGGGAACTCGCGGCAGCCGCACTGGTGCCGCTGGCCGCCCGGCAGGTGTTCTTTCCGGCATGGACGATGACCATCCTGGTTCAGCCGGCCAACGCGCTGGCGTTTGCCAGTGACGGGATTCATTGGGGCAGTGGCGACTTTCGCTACCTTCGCAACGTGATGATGGGGGTAACCCTGGCGGGCGGTCTGGCCCTCCTGGCACTGGATTTGACCCGACCCGACGCGCTGGTCTGGATCTGGGGCATCACCGGGGGATGGATCGCGGGCCGGGCCGCTTTCGGGGTGCTGCGTATCTGGCCCGGCGTCGGACAAAGTCCGTTTGCGCCGAAGGATAAAGTCTGGCATAAATAAGGTGCACGATTGGTTGGCCGTAAACGAAATTCACCTTACACGATCGAGGGATGCCCAATGCTTGCGATTGACCTGCAGGGCCGCCGTGCCCTGGTGGCCGGGGTGGCCGATGACAAGGGGTACGGTTTTGCCATTGCCAAAGCCCTGGCGGAGGCGGGGGCTTCGGTGTCCGTGGGGACATGGCCGCCGACCTGGAATATCTTCGCTAAACTGATTGAACGCGGCAAGTTGGACCGCTCCCGCACCATGCGCGACGGCCGCTTGCTGGAATTTGAACGCATCTATCCGCTGGATGCGGCCTTTGACACGCTGGACGACGTCCCGGAAGACATCCGGACCAACAAACGGTACCGCGATGTCGGCGATTATACCATAGCCGGCCTGGTGTCCCAATGGCGCAGGGATTTCGGGGACGAATCGCTGGATATTGTGGTGCATTCGCTGGCCAACGGTCCCGAAGTGCGCAACCCCCTCATCGAAACCAGCCGCAGCGGCTACCTGGCGGCCTTGAGTGTCAGCGCCTATTCGA
This sequence comes from Deltaproteobacteria bacterium, assembly GCA_020444045.1. Lineage (GTDB taxonomy): Bacteria > Desulfobacterota > Desulfobacteria > Desulfobacterales > UBA5852 > JABZFP01. The sequence continues at coordinate 32,346 of JAHLLS010000002.1, read as the reverse complement.
TGGTGGCCATGGTGCGCCATCTGGCGCCCTTGATGTCGTCCGACGGCGCTTTCATGGCCTTGTCCTACTTGGCCGGTCAACGGGTCATCCCCGGCTATGGCGGCGGCATGAGTTCCGCCAAGGCCGCCCTGGAAAGTGATGTCCGGGTTCTGGCCCACGAGGCCGGCCGCCGTTACGGTCTGCGGGTGAACTGTATTTCGGCCGGCCCGCTGGCTTCCCGGGCGGCTTCGGCCATTGGCGAGATCGATCGCATGGTGGATTATGTGGCCCGGAACACGCCCCTTGCGGAGTCTTTGCGATCAGACGAGGTCGGGCAGGCGGCGGCCTTTCTATGCAGTTCACTGGCCAGCGGGATCACCGGGACGGTACTTTATGTGGACAAGGGGTACCATGCCATGGGGATGCCCGTCGATCAGAGTTTGCTCTAACGTTTCCACACTTATGGTAGAAAGGGATCCATGATGAAAAAGGTGCTATGCCCTGCCAGGGGTTTGGTGTTCACAGGGATGGTATGGTTGCTGCTGGGAGGCCTGCCAATGACGGTCCTGGCGCAGTCGCTGCCCTTCTCCGTGGCGCGACTGGTGGTTTGTGAAAATGTCCAGAATCGCACGCCCGTCAATGTGATGGAAGTCTTCCCGGCGGGAACGGAAACGGTTTTCTGCTTTTTAGAGGCACGCGATATACCGGCGGCCACAGAAGTTAAAATGGCCTGGTACCACGAGGAGCAGGAAGTGGCCCGTGTTCCGTTGACCATCGGACCGGGCCCCCGCTGGCGCACGTATACCAGCAAAATGACCATGGGCCGGAAAGGCAACTGGAAAGTCTATCTGCTGGACAGTGCCGACAATAGCCTGGCATCCGTTCAGTTTGTTCTGGAATAGAACGGCGCCATGTTCGTCTGATCATGAGGGCGGTGACGTGATGCGCATCAATCCGGGGAGGGCGCCCATTTCGCATGCGTGATTTCATCGAGGGACAAGGCAAGGCCATTATACTATCCATCGGCCTGGCGTCGGTGGCCGTGGTGGGGGTGCTCGATTACCTCACGGGCAGTCATGTCACGCTTACGGCCGTTTATCTGCTGCCGGTCTATTTCGTCGCCTGGCATGCCGGCGCAGGAGCCGGTGTGCTACTGGCGTTGTGTTGCGCTGCAGCCTGGCTGGCGGCCGGCCATTATGCCGGGCGTTTGTTTCCCTCCACTCTGGTCATGCTGTGGCAGTTTGCTTCGCTGGCCGTCATTGCCGGCGCATTCGCACTTCTTCTGGCGCGTCTGCACAAGGCGCAGTCCCGAACCCGCGCGCTGTCACTGGTGGATTTTTTGACGGGCGCCCTGAACAGCCGGGCATTCTACAATCTTGTGGAAAACGAGCATCGCAAGAGCGTCCGCTATAAACGGCCGGTAACACTGGCCTATATCGGATTGGATCATTTCAAACGTGTGAATAGCCGTTTCGGTCACACGGTCGGCGACATGGTGTTGCAGCGGGTGGCCCGCACGATGATGAAGTATTTGCGCGCTACCGACCGTGTGGCGCGTCTCGGGGGAGATGAATTCGTCGTTCTGCTGCCGGAAACGGATCTCGACGCCGCCAAAGTCGTACTCCCCAAAATTTGTGACCAGCTGGCCGAAGAAATGGAAGACAAGGGCTGGCCGCTGACACTCAGTGTGGCCGTGGTTACGTTTTTCCACGTGCCCCCCTCGGCGCGGACCATGATCAAGATGGCGGAAAAATTGATGTGGGCCATCAAGCGGGATGGCAAAAATGCCATTCGCTACGCGACCTACAAAGGCGAATCCTGATCCCGGTAGTGATGTTCCACGTACCCATCCTTACCTGCCACTTCATGGCGGCAACAACTTGATCGCCATTTCCTAAGGACGAAAACGCATGCCGAGGCGCGGGTAGTACGTTCCGTTGGCCAGGAGGGCATCGTGGTGGCCTTCTTCCACAATGCGGCCGTTTTCCAGAATGGCGATGCGGTCCATGCGGTGAAGATCCACCGGCCGGTGGGTAATCAATAGCATCGTGTGGTCTGCGGTCAGATCGTACAATGTGTCCATCACCTGCTGCTCCGTGACACGGTCCAGGCCCTCGGTGGGTTCATCCAGCAGCCATACCGGCGCGTTTTGCAAAACCGCCTGGGCAATGGCCATGCGCCGTGCTTCGCCGCCTGAGAGATGATGTCCGGCTTCCCCGATCCAGGTATCCAGTTCCTGGGGGAGAGCGGACACGAAATGATCCAGCCGGGCCTTCCCCAAGGCCCCCCAGAGGCGATCATCATCGGCGTCGGGGCTGGCCAAGCGCAGATTGTCCCTTAGGGTGGCGTTGAAGAGGTGGGACTGCTGCGATACCACGGCCATTTCCCGCCGCAACCGCGCTTCGCTCAGGGTCCTGATATCCTGCCCTCCCACGAGAATTCGTCCGGCGTTTACGTCCCAGAATCGTACCAGCAAGTTGACCAACGTCGATTTACCGGCCCCGGTGGCCCCCATGACGGCCACCCGCTCGCCCTGGTCGATCCGCAGGGTGAAGTTCGTCAGAACATCTGGTGTCTGGCGGTCGTAGCGAAAGGTTACCCCTTCGAAGGCAATGTCATGATTTGCGGGTGAAGTGGATCGTGACGGGAAGGTCACGGCAGGTGCCTGTTGGACGATCTCTGTCAGGCGCCGCGCCGCTTCCCGGGTGCGGCTGAGATATTGAAAAGCAGCCGGCAGCGACCAGACCACCTCAAAGGCGGCCAGGGCGGCAAAGGCCATCATGGCCAGGATGGCGCCGTCCAGCTGGCCATGTTCCACACGACCGGCCCCCAGAAAGAGCACGGTACCGACCGTGGCACCGGACAACAGGGTCAGTCCGGCCGACGTGGCGCCACTGATATGGCTCATGCGGGCCTGGGTTTGGATCAAGGTGTCCTGGCATTGTTCGATTTTTCGCAGGTGGCGGTCGGCGGCATTGAATATCAGCAGTTCCGCCAGGCCCTGCAGGCCTTCGACCGTATGAATGCGCAGCCATGCGGAATGCCGGGCCAGCTCCCGGCCCGGTGCGCCGCCGGCACGGCTGGCGGCCATCGGTAGAAGGAACCCCGCCGCGACCATGCCGGCAAACAGCGCCAGGGCCGCGCCCGGGTCAAACTGCCAGAAAAGGGCGGTCACCAGCAGGGCCATCACCAGCGCCACCAGGCCGGGAGTCAGCACCCGGATGTAAAGGTTGTCCAGGGCATCGATGTCGGCAACGATCCGGTTCAGGATATCCCCGGATCGATAGGCACCCAGGCGGGCCGGTGCCAGCGGTTCCAGACGCAGATAGAACCAGGTTCGCAGGCTTTCGAGAATGCGGAAAGTAATGTCGTGGTTGACGACACGTTCCGCATAGCGCCCGGCCGTGCGCGTAATGGCAAAGATGCGGATGCCGACACTGGGGTGCCACAGGTTGAAGAGATGGGCGGTCAGGGGCGAGAGTCCCGCAAAGGCGGCCGCCGAAATGAACCAGCCGGCAAGGCCCAGCAATCCCATCCCGGCCGCGCCAGCCAGGCAGGCCAGGAGCAGGCCGAGAACCATCCAGGGACGGTGGGGACGCAGCAGGTGCAGAAACGGGGTGAGCAGGCCCTTCGTGTCAGCCATGGTTTCGGCCCTCCACCGGCGATTGCAGCAGATTGAAGAGGGGACCCCGCACGGCCATCAGGTCACGGAAGCATCCGTCTTCGGCGATGCCCCCGCCGGCCAGCGTCAGGATACGGTCGTTGTCCCGCACATTGGCCATGCGATGGGTGACCATGATGACGGTACGACCGTGGCTCAGCCGATCGATGGCCTCCACCACCAGACGTTCATTGGCGGCATCCAGGCCGGCGGTTGGTTCGTCCAGCAACAGCAGGGGGGTGTCGGCCAGGAAGGCCCGCGCCAGGGCGACCCGCTGGGCCTGGCCGCGGGAGAGTCGGTGACCTTTCTCTCCCACCGGTGTGTCGAGCCCCTGGGGCATTCGATCGGCAAATTCGAGGACCTTGGCGGCATGGGCCGCCGCCCGGATCGCCGGCTCATCGGCTTCGGGACGGCCGAGACGGATGTTGTCACGCAGCGAACCGTAAAAAAGAACGGGCTGCTGTCCGACCCAGGCCAGCTGGTTGCGCCAGTCTTTGTTGGAAATACCGGATAGGGGCGTGCCGTTGATGGCGATGGTCCCCTGACTGGGTTGCTCGAACCCCATCAACAAATTCAGGAGGGTGGATTTGCCGCCCCCGCTGGCGCCGGCCAGGGTAACTTTCTCACCCGACCGGACGGTGAAGGACACGTTTTGCAGCAGATAGGGGGGGCGGTTGGCATAAGCGAAGCCCACATCGTTGAATACGATTTCAATGGGTTTGGCAATGCAGGCGGAAGGGACGGCCGCAGCCTGGGCCGGCAAGGGGGTGTCGAGAATCTGCATGATCGCTTCGGCAGCCCCGGCGGCTTCCGCCCGGGCATGATAGTGGGTGCCCAATTCGCGCAGCGGCAGGTAGAAATCGGGTGCCAGAACGAGGATGAACAGCCCTGCGCCGAGGGTCAGCGGGCTGCCGTAGCTGCCGAAATCGATATAGCCGAGGAAATGGGTTCCCAGATACACGGCCACTAGGGCAATCGAAACCGAGCTGAAGAATTCCAGTACGGCGGACGACAGAAAAGCGACGCGTAAAACACTCATGGTCCTTAAGCGGTAATCGTGTGAAACCTTTGCCACGCGTTCCGCTTCGGCTTTGCCCCGTCGGAAGCGTTTCAGGGTGGGCAGACCCTGGAGAACATCCAGAAAATGACCACTCATGCGGGACAAAGCCTGGAACTGGCGCTGGCTGATGGATTCGGCGCCCATCCCGATCAGTACCATGAAAAGGGGGATCAGGGGGGCGGTCCCGGCCAGAATGACCCCGGCGGTCCAGCTAACGGGAAAAACCACGACCACGATGCTGACCGGGATCAGGACGGCCAGGCCCAGCTGGGGCAGGTAGTGGGCAAAAAAATTGTGCAGGGCCTCCACCTGTTCCACAACGGTGCTGGCGAGGGCTCCGGTTTGATGCTGGCGGATCAATGCCGGTCCGGCAGTGGTCATGTGCGCCAGAAGGTCGCGGCGAACGCGGGTCCGGACCCGGGCGCCGGCCTGAAAGCCGGCCACCTCGCGGGCCCAGGCCATGAGGGCGCGTCCCGTCACCACTATTGCGAAGAGAACGAAGGATCGTGTCAGTTCAGACCGCGGAAGCGCGTCGATGAAGACGGCCTGAAGCAAGTGGGCAATCAAGGCGGCCTGGGCGATCAGCAGCACCCCACTGCCGAATCCCAGGCTCACGGACAGGGCAATCCACAGCCGGGCGGTGCGGGCACGTCGAAGCAGCCATCGCAGGGCGGGTTTGGAACTATGGGTCGATGTCGAATTCATAGGAAACTGTTTGACAGCTATTAATCGGATATAATAGGAATTTGCAAACAAAACTCATTCTTAATATAGAAAGACAGTTTGATCCGATAACCGGGACCGAACATGACCGGCGGGGGCCGGCAGCGCCACCACCGGTTTTTCCTACCCTGCCGCCAGGAATGTTTCTCACCGGCGCCCGGTGGCTGGACATGTCCTGATGCCATGCCGTCCGTTTGCCGTCTTTTTCCAGCAAGGAGTTGATTCATGACACCAGTCGATGGGTTGGTCGAATTATCCCGCTGGCAGTTTGCCCTGACAGCCATGTACCACTTCCTGTTCGTTCCCCTCACCCTGGGCTTATCCTGGATTTTGTTCATCATGGAGTCGGTCTACGTCATGACCGGGAAAGTCATCTACCGGGACATGACAAAATTCTGGGGCAAGCTGTTCGGCATCAATTTCGCTCTGGGGGTCACAACCGGTCTGACCATGGAATTCCAGTTCGGCACCAACTGGTCCTATTACTCCCACTATGTCGGCGATATTTTCGGGGCGCCCCTGGCCATCGAAGGCCTGATGGCCTTTTTCCTGGAATCCACCTTTGTGGGGCTGTTTTTTTTCGGCTGGGACAAGCTGAGCAAGCGGGCTCACTTGGCCACCACCTTCCTGGTGGCGTTGGGCTCCAACCTGTCCGCGCTCTGGATTCTGGTCGCCAACGGGTGGATGAGCAATCCCGCCGGCTCCCATTTCAATTTCGAAACCATGCGGATGGAGCTGACCAGTTTCGCGGAGTTGTTTTTCAACCCGATCGCCCAGGTGAAATTCGTACACACCGTCGGCGCCGGCTATGTTACGGCCACCATGTTCGTCCTGGCGATCAGTTCCTACTATCTCCTGCGGGGACGGGATCTGGCCTTTGCCCGCCGGTCGTTTGCAGTGGCCACGGGCTTCGGATTGGCATCCATTCTGTCCGTCATCGTATTAGGGGATGAAAGCGGATTCGTGACCGGTCAGGTGCAGAAAGTCAAACTGGCCGCCATGGAAGCCCACTGGGAAACCGACGAAGCGCCCAGCGCCCTGACGCTTTTTGGCTTTCCCGACCAGGAAGGGCAGAAAACCGATGCCGCCATCAAAATCCCCTGGGTCGGGGGGCTCATCATCACCCGATCCATCGACACCCCGGTGCCGGGCATCAAACAGCTGGTGGCGGAAAACGAGGACCGTATTCGAAGTGGGATAATCGCCTACGGTCTGCTTGAAAAACTGCGCCAGGGGGACCGTTCGGAGGCCGTTCGGACCGCCTTCCAGGAGCGCCAGGGAGATCTAGGTTACGGCTTGCTGTTGAAGCGCTTCACTCCCCGGGTGGTGGATGCCACCGAGGCCCAGATCAAACAGGCCGCCCTGGATACGATCCCCCGGGTGGCGCCCATGTTCTGGGCCTTCCGCATCATGGTAGGGCTGGGGTTCTGGATGCTGGCCCTTATCGGGGTGGCGTTTTACTATTGTTGCACCCGGGTCTTCGATCAGAAGAAATGGCTGCTTAAACTACTGATCCTATCGGCGCCGGCCCCCTGGATTGCTTTGGAATTGGGTTGGTTTGTGGCCGAGTACGGCCGTCAACCCTGGTCCATCGGCGACATCCTGCCCACGTATTTGTCGGTGTCAACCCTGACGCCGGGGGATTTGATCGGTAGCATCATCGGTTTGGTTTTACTCTATACGGGGTTGTTGATTGCCGAAATCTACCTGATGCAGAAATATATTCGCCGGGGTCCCAGCAGCCTGCATACCGGGCGCTATTACTTCGAACAAGAAGCCGTTGCCTAAGCGGAAGCAGGTTTTTGGGTAAAAGGAGATCCGCACCATGTTTATCGATTATGAAACGTTGAAACTGATCTGGTGGCTCTTCGTGGGGGTCTTGCTGATCGGATTCGCCTTGCTGGGCGGGTTTGACCTGGGGGTGGGCACGCTGCTGCCTTTTGTGGGCCGCACGGATGCCCAGCGCCGGGTGGTATTGAATGCCATCGGACCGACCTGGGAAGGCAACCAGGTGTGGTTCATTACGGCGGGCGGGGCTCTCTTTGCGGCCTGGCCGATGGTGTATGCCACGGCCTTCTCCGGTTTTTATTGGGCCATGCTCCTCGTATTATTTGCGCTCTTTTTCCGGCCTGTGGGATTCGAATACCGCAGCAAGGTCGAAGATCGCCGCTGGCGCAGTACCTGGGACTGGGGGTTGTTCGTGGGAGGCGCCGTTCCGGCGCTGGTGTTCGGCGTGGCCTTCGGCAACCTCCTGCAGGGGGTGCCGTTCCACTTCGACGAATTTTTGCGGCCCTATTACACAGGGAGTTTCTGGGGCCTTCTCAACCCCTTCGCGCTTTTAACCGGCGTGGTAAGTCTGACCATGCTGATTTTCCATGGGGCCATCTATCTGCAAATGCGAACCGAGGATGATATCCAGGCGCGGTCGCGCCAGGCGGCGACCGTGTTCGGTCTGCTGTTTCTGGCGGCCTTCGGCCTGGCCGGCGTCTGGCAGGCCTATGGCATCGAAGGCTTTCGGATTCTAACCATGCCGGATCCCGGATCGGTCATGACGCCCCTGGATAAAACCGTGGAGGTTGCCCCGGGCGCCTGGTTGACTAATTTCAGTCGTTATCCATGGATGATGGCCGCCCCGGCCGTGGTCTTCCTGGGAGGTGTGCTGGGCGTTTTGCTGAGTCGGGCCAACCGGCCGGGATTGGGGTTCGTATGCAGTGGTTCGGCGCTGGCCGGGGTGATTCTGACCGCTGGCTTTGCCATGTTCCCGTTCATCATGCCGTCCAGCACCCATCCGAACAGCAGCCTGACCGCTTTTGACGCGACGTCCAGTCATCGCACCCTGATGCTGATGTTTGGGGCGGTCGTGATCTTTCTACCCATTGTGTTGGCATACACTGGCTGGGTGTACAGCGTGCTGCGGGGAAAATCGACGGAGGAAAACATCCGGGCCAACACCCACTCGGCCTACTAGCGGGCCGCCTGCGGGACACTTTTTAGGGCTAACCTGTAACGACAAGGAAAAGTTGACAGCATGTGGTATTTTTCATGGATATTGGGCGTTCTTCTCGCCTGCGCGTTCGGTATTATCAATGTGATGTGGATGGAAACGGAAGAGATTCTGGGATCGGAAGAAGAAAACCTCTGACCATCGATCGCCAGATCGTTCCACGTCCAACATTGCCTTGCGCTGCGACGTCAGAGGACATCGGTGGATCTTTTCACACATGACCTCATCTCAGAAACACGACACGACTCGGATCACTTCCTTTTTCGGGCGGTGCATAATCCTCAAACCTTGGATTGAATAGGGTGAATCGCCAAACGCATCGCACCATCATCTCCCCGGAAGAACACCCCGCGCCTTTGATCATGATTGCGGATGCGCACATTCGCCGCAACCCGTCGGATGGTGACGCTTTTTTTGACATGCTGGCCGCTCTGGAACGCGGCCCCGGGGATGTGGTCTTTATCGGTGACATCTTTGATCTCTGGATTGCCCTCCCGCGTTATGAAAATGCGCTGCATCGTGCCTTTCTGTCCTGGTGCCGCCGGCAGAAAGCGCATCGCCGTATCGGCTTCGTCGAGGGCAACCACGAATTTTTTCTCGCCCGCGGCCACGCCACGGCCTTCACGTGGTGTACCGACCTTCCCTGGTGGCGGGATGTCGAAGGCCATCTTTTTTGCCATGGTGATCGCATCAATCGCAACGATCGAAACTATCTCGCCTTACGGAAATTGACTAAAAATCCGGTCACGAAAGCGATTGTCCGGGGGCTGCCGATGGGACCCGACCTGGTAAACATCATCAAACGCCGCTTGAAACAGACCAACCAAGCATTTCGCAAATCGTTGCCGCTGGATTTGCTGCAGGCCTTTGCGGAGGCGCGGTTTGCCGAGGGGGTGACCCGAATATTCATCGGGCACTTCCACCACGCCTTTCACTATCGGGGGCGGCAGGGCGGTGAGCTTAACGCCCTGCCGGACTGGTCTTCCAGAGGCTGGATCAGTATCCTGCCGGCCGATCGCGGCGGCTTGCAGCAGGGACCCTGGCAAAACCTTCTGCCGACCGTTTGCGGTTGAATGCCGACCCCACACGCGGTTAGGCGCCGGTGGTCCATCATATTTTCTCTTTTTCCATAAATTTCAGATAGTCTTGACACTTTCCCGGCATCATAATAGATTTTAATTTCTGGGGAGATTCATTCAGACGAGGCGAACCGGTATCCGGGACGTTTCATTGGAGGATTGTTATGCCGACAAAAAGTGTGCAACGCCAATCTTCAGAGAGGAGACGGCCGACTCACCGGCGCCGCATCTCGACCTACACCGGCGCTCTGGCAGTTTGTCTGGTGGCCATGGTGTTTGCGTTTTTGTTGATCGATTCCGGTGAGGCCGGTGTCTACAAGTACAAAGACGAAAACGGCGTCTGGCATTTTACGGATACGCCAGACGAAGAAGTGTATGAGTCTGCCGAGCAATACATCAAGGACAAAAAGGCCTCCACAGGGGCGGCTAGCGCCGCATCATCCAGCGTTTTGACCGGAGAGGACCTGCAGGCCCATTTGCAAAAAAACCTGCCCCCGGCCAACAAGATCGAAGAAGCCCGCAATGCCACCGTCTCGATAAAAATGGCGCTGGGGTCAGGATCGGGGTTTTTTATCTCTGAAAACGGCTACATTGTCACCAATCGCCATGTCATCGATTCCTCCTATGGCCAGACCGAAGATGCGGCCGATCAAATCGAAAATGTCAAAAAACAGGTTGAGTATCAGGCCCGTCTTCTGGATCAAGAGGAGCGCGAATTGCGCAAACAAAAGGCCCAACTGCGTCGGCAGCGCAGCCGTATGAGCCAAGCGGAATATCAGCATTATAAAGACCAGCTTGAGGTCCGGGAAGAGGTTTTGCGTCAACGGCGATATCAATTCGAGGAACAACGGCGCCAGTTCGACGCGGCCTACGATCAATACGAGCAGCGTATGATCAGCGATTTGGCCCAGAGCGGTTATACGATTGTTTTAGCCGACAAAACCGAGTTGCAGGCCGAGAAGGTCACCATCAGTGAAAAATATGACCTGGCTCTCCTGCAGCTCAAAGGCTACAAAACGCCCTATATCCCCCGGGGCAATGCCCACGGCCTGCATCACGGTCAGCCTCTCTACGCCATTGGCAATTCACTGGACATGGGGCATACGGTGACGTCCGGTATTTTTTCGGGGCGTCGCGCGGACCTACTGCAAACCAACGCCCAGATCAATCCGGGCAACAGCGGCGGTCCGTTGATTACGGAAGACGGGCGGGTCATCGGCATCAACACCTCGAAAGTGGTTCACAGTTCGGTGGAAGGGGTGGGATTTGCCATTCCGATTCACGTCGTGATGACGGAATTCGGCGCGTACATCGGCATGTGACGCCCAGGGAGAAAATTGATGCGGTACAAATTGTTAGGCCACAGCGGTTTGCGTGTTTCCGAACTTTGCCTCGGTACCATGACGTTCGGGGATGACTGGGGGTGGGGTGCCTCGCCCAAGGAGAGTCGTCGCATTTTTGAGGCCTTTGCCGGAGCCGGTGGGAATTTCATCGACACCGCGGATTTGTACACCAACGGCTCGAGCGAAAAACTTGTTGGGGAAATGGTGGCGGGTGACCGGGAACGGTTTGTCCTGGCAACCAAATACACGAACAGCCATCCGGGAACAGATCCCAATGCGGCCGGGAATCACCGCAAGAACATGCTCCAGTCGCTGGAAGCCAGCCTTAAACGCATGAAGGTCGATTACGTCGATATCTACTGGCTGCACGCCTGGGATTTTACGACGCCGGTGGAAGAGATTATGCGGGCCTTCGATGATATGATTCGTGCCGGCAAGGTGCTCTATATCGGGGTTTCCGATACGCCGGCCTGGATCGTATCCCGGGCCAATACGCTGTCGGAATTGCGTGGTTGGAGTCGTTTTATCGCCCTGCAGGTGGAATATAGCCTGGTGGAACGGACATCCGAGCGGGAACTGCTTCCCATGGCCCGGGCCCTGGGCCTGGGCATCACTGCCTGGTCGCCGTTGGGAAGTGGCCTGCTGACGGGTAAATACACCCGGTCCGACGCCAGCGGGGGTGAACGACGTCTGGACAAGGCGGCCTTCAAGGAAATCAATGATGATAACTACTCCATTGCCCGGGAAGTCGATCGGGTGTCTAATGAAATCGGGTGTTTCCCGGCCCAGGTGGCGCTCAACTGGGTTCGCCAGCAGGCGCGGGTAATACCGATTATCGGCGCGCGCACAGCCAAACAGGTCCAGCAGAATCTGGCTTCTTTGGAGTTCCGTTTGAATGCGGATCAGATGGAGCGCCTGAACAAGATCAGCCAGATCGAACTCGGCTTTCCCCACGATTTTTTAAACAGCGAAGTGCCGCGCGGTTTTCTCTACGGGGGCATGGCCGACAAAATCGATTTCTGAGCCGTTTTCCTCATCCAGACCATTGTTACCGCAACGTCAATTTCAGCCCGGGTGGCTTGCCGGTATAAACGCTCCCACCGGGTAAGGATGCGCCATGATAAAGGACCCGCTGGCGTCCATGGAGGCACCGCAACTCAGGCAATACCTGGAATTTCTACTGTGGCATTACCGGGTGGTGGATGCCTTCTGGTTCATTTCCGTTGCGGACCGCTTCGATCAGTCGATGGCGGAGGCCATCAACGAAGACGTCTGGGGCCGAGTGTCGGGAATGGCCGCCAGGGATCTCAAAGCCCGTTTCGGCATCACCGCCACAGGGCTGGAGGGATTCGTCCAGGTGCTGCGGCTGTTTCCCTGGACCCTGCTGGTGGGTTATGAGATCGATTGCCGCGACGATGCCGTTTGGCTCAGCGTGCCGTCTTGTCCGACCCAGGTGGCACGTCTGAAACGCGGCCTGGGGGAATATAATTGCAAGGAAATGCATCGCAAAGAATTTGAGGGACTGGCACGTGAAATTGACGGACGGATTCGGGTGGATTGCCTTTTTGCGCCGCCGGATCGTCATCCGGACGACATGTTCTGCCGCTGGCGATTTACGCTTTCCGATGAGGGCGCCTGACTCTTTCGGATCAAATCACTGCCTACATCCCCTCACCGCCGCGCCGGGTCAGGAACAGGGAACCAGGGCTAAGCTTTAGGCCCCAGCTTATCGGACCTCGACGGTGATGAGGCTGATCCGATCAAGACCGGTCGATTTTCATGGTGCGGGCGAAATCTGAGCTGGCATCCTTGCTATCCGGCGTTCGTACGTCCAGGATGTGTTTGCCGATCTTTATTTCCTGTCGACCTCCCAGACCGATGCGGCTGATTTTACGACCGTCCACCATGGTGCCGTTGGTGCTGTTGAGGTCTTCCAGATAATAACCGGTTTTGTCCCGGACAATGCGGGCGTGCCGGTCGGAAACCGCCAGGTTGTCGATGGTGATATCATTGGTGCTGTTCCGGCCGATGGTGATCTCGTCCTTGTCGATTTTGAACGTGTCTAGAATGGTGTTCTTGAGTTCCAGTGTTATTTCCAGCATGGTTACGCTCCTTAAAGAGGCTTTGGGTTAACCAAGGTTGCCGCGGCACTGGCGAATGGCCTCCAGTGCCTGTTCTGCTGTCTTATAGCGCCGGGAAACACCCTTGTTCAACAGTTTGTTGACGATGGCGACACAGCAGGAAGGGATATCCGGCACGATTTCCGTTAACGGTCGGTAGGGGGCTTTGGCAACGGCGTACATCAGGGCGGTCAAATTTTCACCACCAAACGGCTTATGACCGGTCAGCATTTCATAGCAGACGATTCCCAACGAAAAGAGATCCGAGCGGCCATCGATTTTTTTTCCGCCCACCTGCTCCGGCGACATGTACGAGGGGGTTCCCATCACGATACCCGTGCGTGTTTTGGCACTGTCCATGACCTTGGCGATGCCGAAATCGGTCACTTTAATTCTGCCGTCCTTCAACCGCATAATGTTGGCGGGCTTGATATCGCGATGGACAACGCCGGCTTTGTGCGCATATCCCAGGGCGTCCGCCACCGCGGCCATGATATCGAGCACTTCCGGGACCGGCCGTAAACGGTCCCGCTGACAATAGGTGGTGAGGTCGCAGCCGTCCAGAAGCTCCATCGCCATGTATGCCGTATCGTGCTCTTCGCCGATGTCGTAGACGGTGACAATGTTAGGATGCGACAATTTGCCGGCTGCTTCGGCTTCTCGCATAAAACGCTGTTTTACATCTTCCAGCTCTTCGGGCGGAACACTGCTGTAACCCATGGTTTTGATGGCTACCTGGCGATTGATTTTAGGGTCCAGGCCGAGGTAAACGGTGCCCATTGCTCCCTGACCGATTTCTTCCAGAATTTCATAGCGGCCGAACGTGGGACGGGTTTCCGTATCGGTTAGTCTCAATGTCGCCATGGGGGCTTCCGGGTTGACGGTCCTGGTGACGGCCTGATGGGCTGTTTTCAGTTTGCTCACCCGGCGCTTGACATCCCGGTACCCACCGGCTTGTAAAATGCGTTCATAGACGGTCAAGGCTTTGTCGGCCATGCGTTTGCGCTCAAAATCCAAACCGAGGTTGTAGAGCAGGCGCCGCACGGTTTTGTCTTCGGCCGGGCATTGCATGAATTTTTCCAGCGCCATATCGAGCATGCCCTGTGTTTGAAATGAAAGTCCTAAAGCACGATTCAATTCCGTGTTTTCGGCTTTCAGACGCAAGGCGATTTGGCGGAAGGCGATCATGGCAAATCCCAGCGTGCAGAGGATCAGGGAAGGAAAAAGACGGAACCAGTATCCGGCCTGTGTGAAGGCCAGAATGGCCGCGGCCCAGCAGGTGGTCAGAAAAACCGCCAGGATCAGGGCGCCGATACCCAGCTTGACCCTCGGAATGACCAGCAGCAGAAACAATAAAAAATAGAGCAGCACCGTTGCTTCGGCCAGCGGCGCCCAGTAGGGTCGGATCAAATGGTCGCCACGCAGAATGGTATCCGTGGCGGCGGCGATGATTTCCGGCGGTGTGGCCCGCGAAGTAAAGGGGGTTGGGTATGTGGCGGTCAAACCCGTTGCCGTCACCCCGATGATCACGACATGATCCTTGACAACGGCCGGATCGACTTTTCCCGACACGAGATCGACAAAAGGGATTTGATTCAGGCGGATCGGCGGAGCATGGTAGCCGATACGCATGCGGTAGTGCGCATCGGTAGGGATGGCGGTATCGTCGATACAAAGGCCGTAAGGGGTGCAGTCTTCCGGAAGCAGAACGGTGCCGCGGAAGGGGCGGCCTATCGCTTTTAACGCCAGTTGCAGGGTAATCGAAGGGAGGTAGCGCTCCCGATAGGGCCATAGCAGCTGGATTTGTCGGATGACGCCATCTGGATCGACGGAAAGATTGACAGCGCCCAAGGCGGCGGCTTTGCCCGCCAGGGCGCGAAATGTTTCGGTGACGCCTTCCGGGATGAGCGGCTTGGGCTGCAGCCGGTCCAGGAGGGCTTGCAGGCCGGTCTGGAGGGTCGGCGATGGTTGTTCGGCCCGGGTTGGCCGGTCCAGCGAATTGATCCGGAGCAGACCGCTTAATGGCGACGCCTTGTCGAGAGCGGGGGTAAACACCAGGCGATAGGGAAGGACCATGTTGTGCCCGGCGCGAACGGCATCGATCAAGACATGGTCTTCATCGAGTTGTTTTTCAAGTTCCTGCAGTTTGCGGTCGATGGTGCCATAGCCTTTTGTTTGGCGGGCGCTGGCTACGGACTGGAGGGTTTCCCGCAAGTGGCCTATCTCCACTATCGCCGGATTGGCTGAAGGCGCCGGGTAGACCGTGGTCAGCGCCACGGCATCGGCCCCGTACTCGGTCAAACGGCGGAGGCCTTCGGCAACCGTCGTGCGCGGCCAGGGCCACATGCCCAGTTCCCGAATGCTGACATCATCAATGGCAACGATCAGCACCTGGCGCGGTGGCGGGGTGGGCTTCAGGCGGATCAACTGGTCGTATACTTTGAGTTCCGGCCACAGCAGCAGGGGCCACTCGCCCCAAAGGCTGCCGATCAGCAACAGGGTCGTCAGGCAGAGAACAACGCTGGTCGACAGCAGTCGTTTTTTTAGTTTCATCGTGTTGTTCCAGCCAACGGGATCATGGTGTCGTCATGTCGCTGCCGGCCAATAAAAAAACCGAATCGTTCAGAGGTCTGATGCGATTCGGCCGTTTTCGATCATCGGCGGCCCGGCTGTCTCGCATAAGACCCGTGGCTTTCCGTCCCTGCCTCACGGCAGGTTTGGCGTTCTCCGTCAACGGAGAGCAATGATACAGATACTGATATCTTTCTTAAATAGGCGAAAAGGCTTTGAATGTCAAAAGGAAATAAGGGGTCGTGCTTCAGATGCGGTGCCGGCTTCGGATGGCCTTCCAGGATGGGGAGCGCACCGAAGACGAGCCGATGCGCATAGACCTCTCAACCTGATGGAAACCGCAATTGAGAGGTATCGGGTGCCGGCCGCCCATGCCAGTGATCACAGTTGCTATTGACACCGGGTTAGAACGGCCGCTATTGTTCTTCACTCTTTGGGCCGATCAGGTTCGATTCGGACGCGACTTCATGGATTCAACCACGGGGGAGATGCCATGCCAGCCGTCATGAGATTTGCAGCGGTGCTTCTGCTACTGGGTTTGGGGGGGTGCTATTATCTGGGAATGCACGGGCCTTCCATTCGGCAGTTTCCTGGTATCCATGCCGGTGTCAGTGAGGACGCGGAATGCCTTGAATGCCACCATCCGGACCATCCGGTGGGGCCGCCCACCAGTCATCCTGAATTTGTCGGCTGCCTGAAATGCCACAACGACGATATTCGCTAACACTTTTTAGCAATCCCCTCAAGATGACCCCTTAAGGATGATGGCGCCGTTTTTCTTCGACGCTGCTGAGAGGCTTGACCAACAAGCAATTCTTCTTATTGTAAACAATTAGCTGAGCTTATTTGTCTCGTTCACGTCCTGTCTCGCCATTGTCTGTTTCCGGGGCGAAAAAGTCTCAAACCATCAATCGTCTATCATTCAAATCAATTTAAGGAGGAGGGTTCATGGAAGATCTGATCCAAAAAGGCTACGCACTGCTGGCGGCTTACGGTCTAAAGCTGGTGTTTGCCATCGTCATTTTTATTGTCGGGCGCTGGGTGGCCAAACTGTTTGGCAAGCTGATCCAGCGGGTGATGGAAAAACGCGATGTCGACGCAACCCTGCGGTCGTTTGTCGGAAATCTGATCTATTATGCGCTTTTGACCTTTGTGGTTCTGGCGGCTCTCGGTCAACTCGGCATCCAGACGACCTCTTTCATTGCCGTTATCGGTGCCGCCGGCCTGGCGGTCGGTTTAGCCCTGCAGGGCTCGTTGGCAAATTTCGCCTCCGGTTTTCTCATGATTATGTTCCGGCCTTTCAAGGTCGGAGATTTTATCGAGGGGGCAGGCGTAATGGGCACCGTGGAAAGTCTTCAAATTTTTACCACCCAGTTGCGAACACCGGACAATAAAAAAATCATTGTTCCAAACGCGAGCCTGACCGGGGACAACATCATCAATTGGTCGGCGACCGGCACGCGGCGGGTGGATATGGTGTTCGGGATCGGTTACGAAGACGACATTGATAAGGCCAAGCAGTTGATTGCGGAAATATTGGCCGCGGACGACCGTGTCTTGAAGGATCCGGCGCCCCAGATCGCGGTCTCGGAACTGGCCGATAGTAGTGTCAATTTTGTGGCGCGGCCCTGGGCGAAAACGGGCGATTACTGGGGGGTTTTTTTCGATACCACCGAAGCGGTCAAAAAACGGTTTGATGCCGAGGGGATCAGTATTCCTTACCCGCAGAGTGATGTGCATGTTTATCAGCAAGCCGCCGAGGCGTAGGTGTCAACCGACGTTCAGGACTTTCCGGTGGCGGTTGAACGGACCATGGAAATTGAATCCCTCCGGAGGGTGCCGGACTGATTGATCGAATGTCAATAACGGGAATAAAGAAAGCGGGGGGTCCCATGCAGGGGGCCACCCGCTTTCTTTATGGAGGATGTATCCGTTTGCAATGGATTTGATGCCGTTGCCGCGTTGACGGCGTATCCCCGTCGATGGCTATTTTGTGTAATAGACCCCCGGGATCCAGCTTTTTTTGATTTTGGCGGTTTTGACGTATTCGGCGCTGTGTTCATCGATGAACTTGAAGTTTTTCAGCCCCACCCGGACAACGTCTTCGTGGACCAGCCGTTGGCGCTCCACCCGGTCGATATTGACGTAGGTGCCGTTGGTGCTGCCCAGGTCGCGGATGTAATATTCAGCCGGTGCGTCGTCCGATGTGACGGTTTCGATGATGCAGTGATCGGTGCTGACGGAGGCGTCGTCAATATAAATATCGCTTTCCGGCGCACGACCGATGAGAATTTCGGGCTTGTCGATTTCAAACTGGGCGGTGGCAATGCCGTCCAAAAGCTGAACGATGCGGGCCATGGCCTTGTCTCCTCGGCGGGTTGTGAATTGTTAAACACCTTCCAATTTTCACCGTAGGCGATTCTGCCGCGGCCGTCAACCCCCGTCCTAAGGGGCTTTTATGCGTCTTGAAGGCCTGAAGCGTGAAAACGACCTTACACGCCGAACGGGCCCACCGCGATCTGATGTTTGATTGAACCACCGGTTTCCCTGTGATATCAGAAAAGCATGTGTCATGCGGTCCGGAACCTGTTACCGTTTCCTGCAGGAGACACTTTCGCGAAAGATCGATGCGAAGTGGTAAGCCATCCTGTCACCTTTTTTCTGGCGAAAGGGGAAAAAAGGAAACTTCGTGAGTTGAATTGATCACCGCGATGTGCGGCGGGTGTTGCCTTGGCAAACCGTTAAAGTAAACCGGAAAAACAGCGATAACCCCGTAGGCCAATCTCCAGCTGAGACATTCCTGCGGGGATTCTTGTTGCCGAAGAGTGGGAAAAAGCCGATCGGCGTGTCCGCCAGGCGAGGTAAGCCATGTCAGAAAATACCGATAGGGAAAACAGACAATGACGGAGCACATTGGTATCGTTGTGGACAGTACGGCGGATTTTCCGCCCGGGATGGTCGAAGCGTTGGGCCTGCATATGGTCCCGATTCATATTGTCATCGATGGCAAGGATTATCTTCACGACGTTTCCATTGGAAACGAGCAGGTGATTGAGGCCATGCGGGCGGAACGGGAGGTCCATACGTCGCCACCGATTCCCAGTGAATACGCCGACGTCCTGGAGGGTCTGTTAACGCGCTACGACCGGTTGATCTCATTGCATGTCTCCCAAGAGCTCTCCAATTGCTACACCTCGGTTCAGCAGGCTATTAAACTCATGTACGACGATGCTGCCGAACGGGTGCTGCCGATCGACACCCGGACCTGCACCGCCGGGCAGGCCCTTATCGCCAAGCGTGTGGCTGAAATGCTGCAGCGGGGGGTTGCACTTGACGAGCTGCTCCATGAATTGGAATTTTTCAAATCCAACAGCAGCCTGTATTTTACTGTCGACAATCTCTATTGGTTGAAACGGGCCGGCAGACTCAATTTTTTTTCATCGATTCTGGGCGGCATGCTGGACATCAAGCCTGTGATCGGGCTCCGAAAGGGACAACTGGTCCCATTGACCAAACACCGGGGCCACGAGGCCGCTTTGGCGTCCATCGCGGAACAGGCCCATGAGGATTACCGCCGCCATCGCGGTGAATGTGAAATATGGATTGCCCATGCCGCCGCAGAGGATAAGCGAGATCAGCTTATGACTGAGCTGGAGCGGGAAATGCCCACGGCCGTCGACGGTATCCGCACGGCGGAAATTGGGCCGACCATTACAGCCCACGCCGGGCCGGGCTGTATTGCGCTGAGCGTGATGCCCACCTGACAGCGACCATTCCCGATGTCTTGCAGAAGGGTACTGCGGATGGGATCATCTCCCGCCCAGTGGAAAAATTTTGACTTTCTTCCCGGCGCCTCCTAAAACGATCCTATGCGGAAACGCCGTTTTTCCAACGTGATCGGGTTTGACGATGCCCCGTTTTCACGCACCCACCAAGGCCCTGTCAAGGTCGTCGGGGCGGTATTTGCCGATCGCCGTCTGGACGGTGTTCTCGTTGGTGAAATCGAAAAAGACGGTTTCGATGCCTCCCAGAAGCTGGCCGATCTGGTTCTAGAATCGAAGTTCGACCAGCATGCCCGCCTGATCATGCTGCAAGGCATCACCATGGGCGGATTTAATGTGGTCGACGTGTTCGATCTGTATCAGCGCTTGAATCGGCCCGTCCTGGTCATTGCACGCAGGGCACCGGATTTGGGCGCTATTCACAGCGCGTTGGTGCAGCACCTGGAAGGTGGCCGGACGAAGTGGCGTATGATCGAAGCGGCCGGGGCCATGGAGCCGGTCGGCGATGTGTTTGTCCAACGCGTCGGATTAACGCGGGATCAGGCCGTTGCGACCCTGTCCCACTGGTCGATCCACAGCCGTATACCGGAACCCCTCCGTTGCGCGCACTTGATCGCCGGAGCGCTGGTGACCGGGCAGAGCCGCAAACGTCCCTGAGACGGCCAATGGTGGCCGGACGGCAGGGCCACCAACTGTCCGGTTGTGGGCTTCGTCCCGGGACGTATGCCATATGACCGCGGGGTAATGGATATGACGCTAATGACCAAACCACGTCCAACGGTATGCGGCATTGAGATCGCCGCGCGTCGTGCCATTTTTGTGTTTCTGCGTCAAACCGCAGAAACCATTGAAGATGTTACCGGCAAACAAACCCAGATCAAGATCGATGACGAAGATGACCCCGGCCAGGTGCGTCATTTTTGCCGATCCGCGCACGCGCTTTTTGACCGCCGGCAGCCGGATCGCATCGCGATTGTGCAGCGCAAGAAAATCGGGAATTTTGCGTCGGGCGGCACCACCTTTAAACTTGAAGGACTGCTTCAGTTATACCCTCATGCGGATGTCACGATTGTTCCGCCGGTGCGCCTGCGGCAATTTTCCAAAGAGCACCGCCCGATCTTACATCCCCGTTTCAGCTATCAGAAAAACGCCTACCTCCTGGCGTGCTATTTGTTGAATGGGGTTGAACCGGCAACCCAGTAGAAAGATTCGGGCGAAGCGCCGGCAGCAGACGAGGGCCAAGCCCGGTAGCTGTCATGTTCCGTCCCGGCGCAATCCGTGTTATGATCGACTTTCCCGGTGAGCGTGGCCGGTATGACATACGATCCGGCCCACCCGCAAGGTGCTGTGGATCGGAGATTTTTTGTTTTTTGACCGGATTTGTCCATTGATTGGAGGGGGACCACTTTGTGAAACGCTACTCTATTTGGATTCTGGCGCTAATGCTGCTGGTAATGCCTATTGGCTGTGCCTGGCTTGACTACCAGGAGACCAAACTGCATTCAGGCTCCCTGTATCTTCCCGTCGATGCCGAAAACCAGAATTTTGGCTATCAGCGGCTGATGATCAACAGCCGCTATCGCGAACCGGTCAACACTTTTCTCCAGACGCATGGCTTTCCGGAGTTTATCTATGAGTACAACAAGGCGGCCCGGGAAGGGATTCGCCTGTTTTATCTCAAGGACAACCAGGTGTTTGATTTCCTTGAACAGGGGCTGAGTCCCAATTCCGCGACGTTGATCGACCAGCGCGCCTTGACATCCTTTGAAAAAGCCTATTTGAAAGAGTTGCAGGGCCGGCAGCCGCTTTAAACGGTTTTGCGGCGGCCATGATTCTGCCCGGAAACGAACCTTTCGGGCAGAGTACCGGAATTGTGTTCGCACCATTGGCTTGGGGCCGCGATTGTTCTTCAGACCGACCGGCTTTATCAAATCCAGCCTAATTGTCCCAGTCCTTCCCTGAAGAAAACCCATGCAAAGATCACGAGGAGAACCCCCAGGAACCGAATGATCCATATGTATGCCTGGCTTCCCAGAAAACGACGGGAACGACCGACGGCTCCGGCAACGATTATTTTGGAACCCACCAGACACCCATAAAAAAGCGACAGAAAAAGGGCGGCTGAAACCAGGCTGCTGCGAGCAGTTTTCAGGATCAAGGGTCCCCCCACCGTCAGCCAGAAGAGATAGGGGTAGGGGTTCAGCAGATTGGCAATGATCCCCGTTTTCAGCTGTGACGTCTGCAAGGAGCCGGTGTTGTTTCCGACGCCGGTGAAACGGATGTTTTCATATCCCATCCAGGCGATAAAGAGGCCACCCAACAGGGCCACGATCCCGACGAAAACCGCGGCATGCGCAAAAGTGGCCAGCAGCATCAGGCAGCCCGCGATGATGGGAAGATCCGTGATCAGTGGTGCGACGGCGATGCGGATGCCGGCGGGGATACCTCGCTTGAGGGTTTCCGCAATCACGAGCGTCATCAGGGGGCCGGGAGAAAGACCGGCACTCAGTCCGAAAACAATGGCAGTGGTTAAAATACCGGATGATTCCATCATGACGGGGTCTGGCAGGAGGGGGGCGATGGCGTCGGCGCACCGGAAAGGATCTTCCGATAAATATCGAGCACCTGTCGACGGGTGGCGCCAAGATCGCCGCTATTGTCGATGATGTAGTGCGCGTGCGCCCGTTTGGCATCGATGGGCATTTGGGCACGAATGCGGGCGGCCGCGTCGGTGGCGTTCAAACCGTCGCGTCGCATGAGTCGTTCTTTCTGCATCATTTCGGGGACGTAGACCAGGATGACGATTGGCAGGGAGGTATGCAGGCCGGACTCGATCAGCAGGGGCACATCCATGATGACGAGGTCGCCGGGGTGTGCTTTGGCCAGGGACTGGATTTCCTGCGCCATGGTTTCAAATACCCGGGGGTGGACAATCCCGTTCAAGGTTTTTTTCGCTTCGGTATCGTTGAAGACGATGGACCCCAGGGCTTCCCGGTCGATCTGCCCGTCGCGGGTTAAAATACTGCTCCCGAAATGGTCAACGATGTCCTGCCAGGCCGGCTGTCCTTTCAAAACGACCTGGTGGGCGATGCGATCCGCATCGACGATACGGGCGCCCGCTTCCGCCAGCATGGCCGCCACAGTGGATTTTCCCGAGGCAATGCCACCGGTCAAGCCGGCAATCGTCGGCTTCGGTATGTCAGGCCCCATGAGACGATCGCCTCTGTTCCAGAAAGGACCTAACCGGTGCTAACAGCGTATCGACTTCCAGCGGCTGGTCGGGCGTCGGATCACAAAGCACTTCCAGGTGGGCATATTGCCGGTAGCGGACATCACGGTCTGCCAGGAGGTTTTTATAGCAGCGTTTGAGGGCCGCTTGGTTGTCCTCGCCGGTTTTTTTCTGGAAATGCTGTTGCCATAATACCGGACGCGGGTTTGCCACGTACGTCCGGTGCAGCTTTTGGCGAAAAGCGGCCGAAGTGGAGAGATAGACGACCAAGGTCTGCTGCCGCAACCGTTGCCGTATCGCCTGGCCGGTGTAGATCACACTGCCCGTGGTATCAATGACCACCGGCGATGCGTTCTCCGCCGGTCGGGTTTCCAACGCGGTCAGGAATTGGTCCATGACCGCCTTTTCATGGTCCAGGTAGAGCGCTTCACGCCGGGTAAAACCGGTTTCAAACGGAAACCCCATCCAGCGTCCGATGAGATCCAGGGAGCCTTCGGATAATTCGCCGTCGTCGACCAGGCGACGGCCGATGGCATTGTCGCAGCCCAGTTTATGGAATCCGTGGCGGGACAAGACGGAAGACCAGAGCGACTTTCCGGAACCCGACATGCCGATCAGTGTGATGCGCATGGCCTATTCCACCGTCTCCGGGAAGCTTTGCATCATCTGTTCAATGCCGAAACGGGCCAGTTCTTCGGCGGACAGCCAGCGCGCGCCCTTTTGAAAAAAAGCGCCGGCATCGCCCAGATCGTCCGACAAGGCATGTTGGGTTTTATCGAATTTCCCGCGCCATACACGGCGTCCATTGTCGACTTCCAGGAGATAGACCGTAAACGCCACCGAAGCGCCGGCGTCCTGGGTTCGATCCTGGTAGCGCCACACCGATCCAAGGATGACATGATCGGCCCCCATGGCTTTCCCGAACCGCTGGGCGAGCTGCCGGGGCGTGTCGACCGTACGGTTCTGGGGCAGGTCGTCGAAAATGTCCACGGAACGTGCCAGCGGTGCGACCTTGTAGTCCAGTTTCAGTTCCATCGCCCGCTGTATTTCTCGGGTCAACACCTTCTCGGCCCCGCTCCCCAGAGTGCTGACTTCCTGACAGAATTCCATCATGGTGCAGTCTAAGGCAGGACGAACCCGATCGTCGGCGTTCATGGCCGTATTGCCGGCAAGAAACGGCATAACGGCCGTAAGGCGCAGTTTGATAACGTCATAACCGACGAGGGTCTGGGTTTCGGAATTCGGGGTGCGACAGGCCGTGATGACAACCGAGAAACCGAGAAGGATGGTGACGACAGCAGCAATCTTTTTCGAGGGCATGAGAGATTCCTTCTTTAGGGCAAAGGCGTGGGTTCGCCGTCAATTGATGTGCGCTACTTTAGCGTGTCGGGAACAATCGATCAAGGGGGGACTGATGGCCTGTCAGACGGGTTATGCCGTGCGTTTTTGCCAATCCTGGACCGGCGTTGCCGGTTTATTCGAAGGGGGCGCCCCGGCCCATCGGACGATGAAAGGTGTAATCGATGGTTTCGCCGAGAAGGCTCTGGTAGGTCTCCTGTTCATTGCCGGCGGCTTTGGCGAACGGATAGCTGATGCCATAGACCAGACCCATGACAGGGATCATGACCAGTCCCACCGGTCGTAAAATCAGCGCATCGGCGGTAACATTCATGGGATTGGGCGGAGGGGTGCGCGGTTCGATAAATTGGTCGTCACCAAAGACATTCCCGGCGCCCATGGTAACACCTATGATTGCGACGAGGATAATCCCGGTCCGTAACCGCATTGTCGTCCTATTCATGTGGTCGTCTCCCTAATGGCGCCTGCCGTTAAGCCTTTTGGCGAAAAGATGGCCGCCGTCCTTAAGTCCGACGATAGCAAGCACGTGTCGGCATATAGTAGACGAGGTTGCAGGCGACCAGGACGCTGTTGAAATCCGATTGGTTTCGGATGTGCGGTGCGAACTGCCAGGCGGCTTCCGGGATCGTTTGCGATGGTGTCTGAAGGTGTGCGCGTGACAAACCGCGGCCGCATTGGCAGCATATGCATGTGTGGGCGCGAAAGCGGCAATAAAGCCAGACGATGCCCCAAATTCCGCCGCTCAGCAGGGTCAGTGTCAGGTGAAATAGGTCGGTGCCGGCCGGACAGGCCACCATGACATCCTCCCGGCAGTAGGGACAATATCCCGATCCGGTTAATACGCCCATCACCGCCTCCTTGGAAAAGGGTATAACCCTGCAGGGATCATTGTTAAGGCATTGCGCCGATCATAGTGAATCCCCCGGTAAAAGTCAAAACAGAAAGGCTTTTCGCGCATTTAAGCGGGGCGTCGTCTCTATCGAAGGTCTTTGATGTAGCCCAAAAGGGCCGGATTCGTGCAGACTTCGTAATAGTAGCGGCCTGTGGTGCCGGTTACCTTGAGATCCGCTATCGAGATGATGGGCAGCGGTGCCTGGCGGATGACCAGTTGATGCGAGGTGCCGGATACCGTCGGGTATTTGCCGACGAAAAGCTTGTGGGGTTCGCCTTCGGCTCCGGGTGCTTTCAGGTCGAGTTGTTCCATCTGGATCTCTTTTTGTAATTTTTCGAAAGCATCGTCGCTGAGTTCAATGCCATTGACGTTATAGCGGATATATTGTCCGGCGGCAGCCTTCTGGTCCTGGGCCGCAATTTCATAGACAAAAACGTTGAAGGGCGATTGCTTCAAGGCGGCTTGGTCGCGTAAGGGTTTGAAACATCCCGAAAGGCGATCGGCCTGGTTGATGGCCGGTGAAATCATAATGCGCTTGTCTTGGTCGAAGAAAAAGGTGGGCGCGTTGGCGGAATAGCTGATGCCGATGCCGATTTCCAGAAGCGGCAGTCGGGAAGCGGTGTTTTTTCGATTGTAGCGCTGGACAATCAGTAGCGTATTCATGGCAAGGCCGCAGGCCCGCCCGACGCTGTACCAGTTTTGGGGCTGATTTTCATGTTCGAAGATGGAGAGGATAATCGCGTCACCCTCGATAAAGACTTTGAAAGCCCCGAATCGCGACAAAATGCTGGTGATGGGGTCGAAGAAATTCAAACTAAAATTGGTGGCCGGATTCATGCCCTGGGATTTCATCTCATTGACGATACCCGTCGACCCGCGGACATCGGCCTTCAGGACCGTATGGCTGATGATGGGCATCTCATCGGGCTTCTGTTCGTTGGGCAGAAGAAATTCGTAAAGGGAATGGTTGGCCCGGGACAACCTCAGAAACGTCTCGTCATTGACGAAATTGATATAGGAGATGGCGTGGTTGACAAGCGTGTAATTGCATAAATCACGATGATAGCGCGCAAAGGTCTTCACGAAATCGAGCAGAATTTCCATTTTCTGCTGGCGGGGAAGCCAACGGATCCGCGAAAGGCAGTTGCGAATGGGTTGCAGGGAATAGTCTTCACCATAGTTCTTTTTGATGCGTTTCAGTTTGGCGCGAATCGGCCGGCGCGACTTGCGGTCAACGATGTATTGCAGCACTTCATGGGGCGTCAGGGGTGGACAGTAGCTGTCACAAAACGCTTTCATCTCTTCGGTGGCGACGACGATGTGGGTGAGTTCCCGTTCGTTGAAGTCTTTGATCAATGCCGTCAAGAGGCGTTTCTGCAGGCGGGTGACCTGTTTGAGTTTGCGAAGGCGCTTCTTGTCGGGCGTGCGGCGTTTGTCCCGGCGCAGCATCTGTTCGGTCCGGTAGTAATTGAACAGTGCGTCCATATTACTTTCATGCTTGATCCAGGCGGTATAATCGGTGTCGCTGCCTCCAGCGGCGCTGTCATTGGATTCCACCGCATCGGCGGGTCGGGCGGAGGCCGGCTCGCCATCGCGCCCGGCGAGAAAATCGTTGAGTGCGCCTAAGAAGGCGTCATACTGGTTGACGTCTTCCCGCCGGCTGCCGAGCAAGACATATTCGGTCATCAAGAAACTGTCGTTGGACGGGTTTTCGGTGTGGAGAAGGGGGTTGGCGAAAAAGTCTTCGGGTAGCAGTGCTTCCGGACCGAAATGCAGGGTATAGAGATTGTTCATGCTGTCAAGAAGCACATCCGTCAGGTAGCGAAACAGGCGGGCATTGGCATTGCGGATGGTCGTGTCCCGGTTGCGTGTTAGGGTTTGGAGCGCTTCCTGAAGGTGTTTGACCTGGTCGTGGTTATAGGCCATTTCCTGTCGCCAGATCTGGTTGTTCACATGCTGGAGGCACGCCTTGTAGCGGTCGTTGACCGCCTCTTTGAAGGCGACAATGATGGCGGCTTTGACCAGAAACAGAACCTGATGTTCGTTGTCCAGTTTGGCGCGTTTGACCGCATCCGCGATAATGTCGCGGCAGAGGCTCTTGAACTCCTTTTCGCCGCGGTACCAGTTAAACCCATTTTCATAGTCGGGCAGATCAGACACGCCCGAAATTTGGCCGATCAGTTGCAGGGCTATCCGGCGGGTGGCTTTGATGAATCCGGGGCTGAGATGGATATCGTACCGCAGATTATCGACGCCCAGCTTTAGCCGATTGAGAGAAAATGCGTGCAGGTAGGGTTTGAGCGGAATGCCGGCAAATTTTTTAGGCGGCGATGAATGGGTAACCGACATACGTAATGCCTTCAACTTTGGTGTCGTTTCACGGCGCGTGTCAATGGACTTGAGGCAACGCGGGGCGACCGCGTTTTTAGGGGGCTGCCGCCGCCGGAACCATCGTTCACGAGCACGGGTGTAAGTGCTGATCCCTGAATTATTTCAAGTAGTTTACTTTATCGGGGCGCCCCATATCTGTCAATGAATTATTCCAGCCGGATGCGCTGGCAATGATACCATGCTTTCCTTGTTTGCGACCTTGCCGAGGGCATGGTATGGGCGATGGTTGGCAGGATCCATGCTTTGCTTCAGGAGTGCTGCATGCTGTTGATCGATACCCAATCCGTTCGCGATCCGGCGCTGAATTTGGCGCTGGAAGAGGTTTTGATGCGGCGGTTCCAAGGCGGCGAGCCCCTGCTCTTTTTTTATGTCAACGATCCGTCGGTGGTCATCGGCCGCAATCAAGTGCCCTACGTCGAAGCCAGTATGCAGCACGTGATGCGGTGGCGGACTACGGTCGTGCGGCGCATGTCAGGCGGCGGGGCGGTCTACCACGATCCTGGGAACTTGAATTTTGGACTGCTACAGGCCCGGGGGGGCGACCCTTTTCCCTCGCCCGGCGATGCTGTAAGGCCGGTCTTGAACGGTCTGAAAGCGTTGGGCCTGCCGGCGCGCCTGAATGCGCGCCATGACATTCTGGTGGACGGGATGAAGGTCACCGGGACGGCACAATACCGTGCCCAGCGGAAATGCCTTACCCATGGGACCCTGCTGGTTTCCGCCGATTTGGACCGGTTGCAGCAGGCGTTGGCGTCCGACAGTGACGTGCCGGCGTGTCGCGGGCGTGGTTCCGTCCGCAGCCCGGTCGGCAATCTGATTCGTTATCGGCCCGAACTGACGGTCACGAAGGTTCGTGCGGCCTTAATCCAATCCTTTGCGGCGTTTCATGGGCGCGTCACGCCCGTGGTGCCGGACCCTGCTGATTGGTCTGCCGCCCGGGAGCTGGCGCAGTCCAAGTACCGTTCATGGGAGTGGGCGGTTGGACGCTCGCCCGAATTTCAGCTCCGTCGCCAGGCCCGATTGCCCTGGGGGCGGAGCGAGGCCCTGATGCAGATCCGGCATGGTCGTGTCACCCATATCGCGTTGACGTTGTCGCAGAGGGCGCCTGCCGCCCTGGCGCAGCTGACGGATCATCTGGAAGGGCAGCGGTATCACCCGGATGTCGTGGCCCGGGCGGTTAAGGCGGCGGGTTTGGGGCAGGGAATGGCGGCGGTTTCGGCGCAGGTGGTCGATTGGTTGTGTTCACCATACCGATGGTGGCAGTGATGGCCCAAGGCTAACCGCTGTCGATCGGTCAATCGTCGTTTCGTGCAAACCGATTCGGCCTGACGTCTCAGGTGAGAACACGGTCCAGCGTCTCATCGTCCAGCAGCCCTTCTTCCCTGACCAGTTCGCGAATGGTGCGTCCGCTCTTGTAGGCGTCGTGGGCGATTGCCGCGGCCCGGTCATAGCCGATATACGGGACCAGTCCAGTCACCAGGGCCAGGCTCTGTTCGATGTTGGCGGCGCATCGGTCCTGGTTGGCCGTAACACCGACCAGGCATTTTTGGTTCAGCACTTCCGCGCTGGCGGCCATCAGGTCGAGGGACTGCAGGAGATTGTGGGCCGTCACCGGCAGCATGACATTCAGTTCGAAATTGCCCGACTGGCCGCTCAGGCTGATGACGGTATCGTTGCCGATCACCTGGGCGGCGGCCTGGATCACTGCTTCGGGGATCACGGGGTTCACTTTCCCGGGCATAATGGAAGATCCCGGCTGCAGTGACGGCAGGTTGATTTCACCGAGCCCGCAGCGAGGACCGGACGACAGCCATCGTAAATCATTGGCGATTTTAACCAGTGCCACCGCCATGGTTTTCAGGGCGCCGCTCAGTTCCACGGCGGTATCCAAGGAGGCCTGGGCCTGGAAATGGTTGGCGGCTTCACGGAAGTTCAGGCCGCAACGGTCATTCAGCTCGGCAATGACCCGGCCGGCGAATTCCGGGTGGGTGTTGAGGCCGCTGCCGACGGCCGTGCCTCCCAGGGCCAGTTCAGCCAAACGATATTCCAAGGTGCTGAAACGCTCATGGGCCAATTCGATTTGGCGGGCATAGCCGCTGAATTCGTTGCCCAGGGTCATGGGAACGGCGTCCTGCAGGTGGGTTCGGCCGATTTTACGGACATCGGCGAAGGCGTCCGCTTTGGCCGCCAGGGCGTCCTGCAGGTCGGTCAGCGCGGGGTAAAGCCGCTGGTGAAGCCGCGTGAGGGCCGCCACGTGGATCGTGCTGGGGATGACATCGTTGCTGGACTGACCCAGGTTGACGTGGTCATTGGGGTGCACCGGGTGGCGCCCCCCGCGCTGACCGGTGAGTCGTTCGTTGGCCCGGCCGGCAATGACCTCGTTCATGTTCATGTTGGTGGATGTCCCGGACCCGGTCTGGAAAACATCGACCGGAAACTGGTCGCCGAGGTGCCCGTCATAAATTTCCTGAGCGGCGGTGGCAATGGCGTCGGCCGGTTCGGCTGCCAGAAGCCCCAGGGACTGATTGGCCCGGGCGGCGCAGCCCTTGATCAGGGCCAGCGAGCGGATGAAGTGCGGCGGCATGCGCTGTCCGCTGACCGTAAAATTGTCGGCGGCCCGCTGGGTCTGGGCCCCATAGTAGGCTGTTTCGGGAACCCGCACAATTCCCATGGAATCCTTTTCTTCGCGATAGCGCGTCATCCGGCATCCTTATGTTTCGGGAAACAGTTGGGGGACAGATGTTGCCCGGGGTGACTTAATAGCGTGCCTTCGTGTCTTCCTTGAGGCGTTCGATATTGGCCCTCAACTGAGCGATTTCAATACCAAGGCCGACACACTGCTCCCCGATCATGCATTTGTCGGCGTCGCCTTCTTCGAGGTGGGTCTTCAGCTCGAAGCTATCTTTTTTCAAATCGACGACCCAGGCGTTTTTGTCGTTGTCGAATGCGACGTCCACATCAATGCCGCACGCGCCGATATCCGGATAAAGCTCGATAATCTTGGCGCATAATTCAGCTTTCTCGATCATGATCCCTCCTTCACGCTGGTCAACTATTGAAAAGGGAACACCGCATGGCAATCTGTTTCGGATCACTTAAGATCTTCTGCGATGTGTTCCTTCTAACATAGGCCCGTCGGGGATCTTTTCAAGCCTGGTGCGCCAACCGCCCGTTGTTACACGGGATATTTCGGGGCATGGGGGGTTTGATGTTCAGGGCAAATACCGTTTTGCCCAAGCGGCAATCATCCCGCCCGCATAGCGGGCGTCTTCCGGATCCGACAGCATGTGATCGGCGCTGTCCAGCGAGACGAAACTTTTGGGGTGCTGCGCGGTGCGATAGAGCCGGGCGGCATTTTTGATGTCCACCACGGTGTCATGAGGCGAGTGCAGGATCAAAAGGGCACGGTTCAATTCCTTCAGTGCCATGTCGATGTCCACCTGGGTGATATCGTCCAAAAATTGTTTCTTAATTTTCAACGTGCGGCCGGCAATGGTGATATCCGCTTCTCCCTGCTTTTGTAAGGGCTCGCGAATCCCTTCCAGATGGCGTGCCAGGTGGGCCGGTTCGGACGGGGCGGCAATGGCGACCACGGCACGGACGGAGGGGATCGATCCGGCGGCCTGGATAACGGCCGCACCGCCCAGCGAGTGGCCGATCAACAGGCTTGGGGACATCTGATGGGTTTCCATGTAGCGGGCGGCATCGATCAGATCGGCAACATTGGATGAAAAATTGGTGTCGGCAAATTCGCCCTGGCTGGCCCCCAGGCCGGTGAAATCGAAACGAAACACCCCGATGCCGGCCCGGTTCAGGGTGCGTGCGATGTGATAGGCGGCTTTGATGTCCTTGCCGCAGGTAAAACAATGGGCAAAGAGGGCATAACTCGCCACTGGCTCCTCGGAGGGGGCGTCCAACTGAGCGGCAAGCGCGAGTCCCTGGCGGTTATTGAATTCAAGGCGTTGGTGGGGCATGCGGACAGCTCCTATGGAAGAAGGCGCATATGGTTGTTCTACTGACGCCGCTGCGCGGTTTCAAGGGTCGCAAGGGCTTCACTCGCGGCCTGCCGAATTTCCGGGTTGGTGCTGTGCGCCGCAATCTTCTGTAAGAACGGCACAGCCTGGTGATCGCCGGTTTCGCCGATAATATAGAGCACATCACCCCGGGCCGGGTCGTCCAGGCGGTCATAGCGTTTTTGGAGAATCGGCACTACCCGGGCGGCCAATGTGGGGTCCGCTTCAGCGATTGTTTCCATGACGACCATGGCGCCTAATCTTACCGGCCACTTGTCATGGACCAGAAGATCGATGATGCCGGGGAACAGGGTGGCTTTTTCGATCATGGCTCGGGCTACCGCTTCGGCCTGTCCTTCCTTGATGATGCCGTCCAGCGCATCAGCGCTCAGGCGGCTCGGGTCGCGGGTGGCGAGCTGCTCCAGCACATCGGTGACGGGGATCCGGCCGGACCAGCGCCAGTGATCATCGAGGATCAGGGTCGGCACCGCCTGGACGTTCGCGTCTTGGGCGACTTCCGGGAAAAGGGCCCCATCGATGATGTGCAGGCGGAGCTGGCTGCCGGAGCGGGCTAGGGCGATCCATTGCGACAGGGCCTGCGGGCAGAACGGGCAGCCGGGGGTGATGAAGAGTCGGACGGTTGCCGGCAGGGTCATGTCCCTCAGCAACGCCTGGAGGTCCGGCAGGAGGCTGGCATCACGGTCGTCCTGCGGTTTGAGGGCATCCACCAGGCGATCCAGCTTGTCGCCTTCCGGGAGGGCGTGGAAGCGAATACCGCCCGTCGTTTCCAGCCAGGGTGGATCGGGATCCGCGGTGACATCCGTAAGAAGGTCAATTGCCGTGGACGCCGCCGTCAACTGACGGCCGTAGGCCTGAAAGTCATCACTGCGGGCATGCCCGGTCAGGGTGAGACGCAATCGCGTGCCGTGCGGCAGGTCGGCCGTGATGCGTTGCAGGCGTTTCAAATCATGGGTGATCATAGGGGCGTCAACTCTATCATCCTGCTGCCGGTCGGGCGCTGGGCGCGACGGCGGCGGAGGTTCGAGGACTCGCAAAAGGTCTGATTTCAGACGGTTTCGTAATTCGTTCGAGATACGGCTTGCGAATCCCGAGGAAAGAGGCGTACTTTTCGTACGCCGC
>JAHLLS010000025.1 GCA_020444045.1 Deltaproteobacteria bacterium | reverse complement strand
GTGGTGTAGCCGGTCTGCTCGGCAATGATGGCCTTGACCGTGGCCAGCACCTCTATGCTCGGTGCCGGAGGGGTCGTGATGGCCGCGGCGGGCTGTGCGCCGGGCGTACCCCCGGCAGGGATCTGGCGTCCGAGGTAGTCGGCCAGTTTGACGATGGTGTTGAGATCGCGCAGTTTGAGATCTTCGGGGACTTCGAGGCCGAAGCGCTCGGAGACCTTGCCGAAGATTTCGACCTGCTTGACGGTGTCGATGCCGAGGTCAGCTTCCAGGTCGAGTTCGTCTTCGAGCATGTCGGTGGTGTAGCCGGTCTGCTCGGCAATGATGGCCTTGACCGTGGCCAGCACCTCTACGCTCGGTGCCGGAGGGGTCGTGATGGCCGCGGAGGGTTGGGTTGCCGGCTCTGGTTTGGCCGCTTGTGTCCCTGCGGGCACCGGTTCATGCGGTGCATCGGTAACCGGTGAGATCACGCTCGGATCGATGCAGAGCGTATTGTTGATCGTGGTCAGGCGCGGTCGTTTGAGACCGCTGATCTGCTGCAGCCAGGCCTGGTATTGCGGGTTGTCCGCAGTCAGCTTTTCTTCTATGCGGCGAATCATCAGGAACGCAAAGTGGGACCCGAACCCGGCCGCATAATGGAGACCATACTCGAAGGGACCTTTGGACGGGCCTTGGCTAAACCGCAAATCCTGGAATTCTTTCGGTATGTTGGTCAGATTGGCGATGGGCGGCACCTGGTGCTTTTGAAGGGCCTTGACCATAACGGCATCCTCGATGGCCGCTCCCAGGGTGTGCCCGGTGTATCCTTTGGTATTGGTGATGGTGATGTCGCGGTAGTTGTCCGGGAAGGTCTTCTTCAGAGAAGCCACCTCGGCCGAGGCGCTGCCGCCGCGGGCGGGTGTAAAGGTTTCATGCGACATGAAGACCATGCTGCGGGTGTAGTGATCGCGTTGAAGGCCGTGACGGTTTTCGACCCGGCGCACAAAGCCTTCCATTTCTTCGGTCAGGTGCCCCAGGTCGATCTGGGTGGCATGGTAGGCGCTGTTGCCGATATAGGTGCCCAGAATCTCGGCCTGGCCGTTCAGTCCTCGGTCGCGCACCCGGTCTTCGCGCTCCACGACGAGCGAAACGGCGCCGGCCCCTAATATGGTTCCGTTGCGGTCGGCGTCGAACGGTTTGGCGGCTTCGGAGACCACGTTTTTGATGCTGGCAGCCCCCAGTGCCAGAAAGCCGGAAGCGATCCAGGGGCTCTGGATCTCCGAGGTCGAGGATTCACCACCGATAACGATGACCCGGTCGCAGCGCCCGGTTCGTATCCAGTCTTCGGCCACGCCGATGGCCTGGGTCGTGGACGCGCAGGCCCCGCTCATGAGCATGTTGGGGCCCTTGGCTTTGATCAACTGGGCAAAGTGGGCCGAGCCCAGTGGGACGACGTCGAACAGCAGGTTGCGTTCGAACTTGTAGGTACCGTATTTTTTGCGCCGTTCCTTGATTTTGAAAAACCAGTCGGTGATCTGTTCCTTTATGTCGGAATCCCGCACCGATTCCATCAAGTGGTAGTAGATGTTTTCAAGCTCTTTGTACGGCCGTACATAGAATTTGTTGTAGTAGTATCGGTTCAACTGTTCGATCAGGGTTTCAAATCCCGGGAACAGGGACGTCATGATGACGCCCGTGCCCTTCTGCAACTCACGCGGCAGGGCGAATCCGGACGGGATGTGCTGCCCGGTGGAGGTCTTTTTGTGCTGGAGAACCAGCGGGATCTGGGCGTCTTTGAGGGCTTCGATGCCGGCGGCAATCGCCAGGGAGATCGTGATGTCGTAATCGTAATTGACGCCGTATTCGTTTTCCAGATTGAAATAGCCGAGTTTGCCGGCCAACTGGATCACGTCCCGGGTGTCGGTGATTTCCAGAAAACGCGCATTGCCGTCGGGTTGCTTGAAGACCCGGGTGATGTTCATGTCGACGATCTTTTCTTTTTCCTGGGCCGACAGAGGTTCGATGAAATTATTGCCCTCGAGAATCTTGTCGAAGTTGTTGGCGTTAAATACTTTGTTACCGGTTCCCGGCAACCCGATGGCCGTGCCGGAAATGACGGCTTTGCCGGTGTAGAAATTGAAGTTTTCTACTTCCCGCAGGGCCTTCTCCCGCTTCTGTTTCAAAAATTCCTGGTAGAGAACGCCGCGCAAGGC
The DNA here is from genome assembly GCA_020444045.1 of Deltaproteobacteria bacterium. Taxonomy (GTDB): domain Bacteria; phylum Desulfobacterota; class Desulfobacteria; order Desulfobacterales; family UBA5852; genus JABZFP01. The sequence continues at coordinate 79,147 of JAHLLS010000025.1, read as the reverse complement.
ATCTTCATTTTTTGCCAAAAAGGCATCGAAATCATCGGCATCGGTCATGGCCGGTTGCGACGGGGTGGTTGTGGGCTCCGGCACAGGAACGATTCGATTCCCCGCATCTCCGGCGGGGGTTTGCTTTTTCAGTAGCCCCTGGGTTTCCAGTTGGGTTTTGAAATCCTGCAGCGAGGCCACTTCGCCGGCCTTGGCGTTCACCGAAGGCAGGGCCTGGAAATCGTCGATATTAATGTTTTTCAGCAGGTTGACCAGGATGCGCCCAGGACCGATTTCAAAAAAACGGTTATGACCTGAACGATATAACTGTTCCACCGAGTGGATGAATTCCACCGGGGAGACGATCTGGCGGACCAGCAGTGTTTTGACGGCATCGGCATCTTCCGGGTAGGGTTCGGCCGTGACGTTGGAGATGACGCGGTGGAAATCCACGGGACGGAAGGTAACGCCCTGCAAGTAATCCGCCATTTTTTCCGATGCGCTCTGAAACAGCGGGGTGTGGAAGGCACCTGAAAGGGCCAGCGCTTTGAACATGACCTTGGCGGTTTTCAGATAGGCCGCGAACGCCTCGATGGCTTCCTGGGCGCCGGAAACGGCTGTCTGGTTTTCACTGTTTTTATTGGCGACGTAGATGTTCTGGATGCGGGCATCGCGGATCAGCTGAAGGACGCTGTCGGCATTTTTGAACACCACCATGATACGGCCCGGTTGAACTTCGATGGCGGCTTTCATGAAATCGGCCCGCTTGACGATCAGCCGCATGGCCGGTTCGAAATCCAGCATTCCGGCACAGTAAAGTGCGGTATATTCTCCCACACTATGGCCGATAAAGCGGTCGGGTGAGAATCCCCGGGCGGCCAGGTCGGTGTAGATCGCGGCCGAACTGAGGAAAACAGCCGGCTGGGTGTTCTCGGTCAAATTCAGCAGGCGGTTTTCGCCGAACATGATGTCCAGCAGGCTGTAGCCGCGCATGCCCTGGAAAATCTGGTTACCACGGTCCATGATTTCACGAATCGTGCGGTTTTCCCGATACAACTCCTGCAGCATGCCGCTGTATTGAGCTCCCTGGCCGGAAACGAGCGCCACCACACCATTGGGCTTCATCGGGATGATCGTCGCCTGCCGGGGGGGCCGACTTGTCGTGGCAGTGGCTATGCTGGCGGGCTGGTCTTTCGATCTGAGCCAGGGCGGCAGTGTGCCGATGACGGTATGGCCGTGATTGCCGCCAACGCCATTGACGTTCGCCGCGAAGACCAGGGATTGGCGCTGGGTCATGTTTTTAACCCGGGGATTCGCTGTCAGGCCCGAATCCGGGTCGACAATCGAGGATTCGGCCGTGTAGCTGTAATGGGGCAGCATGGTCTGCGAGCGGTTCATGAGAAGCAGTTTGGTCATGGCCACAGCCGGGTTGGCGGATTTGAAATAGCCGAACTCCGGTTTGATGTTGCCGTAAAAGACAGGCCGCGGGAATGTCTTTTCGATGGCCTGTTTTTCCATCTGATCCAAGAATACGTTGGCGACACCGAACACATCCAGGTGGTCCACCTGGTGTGCATTGACGGGAAGTCGGCGATAACAGGCCCGCATGGTGTCGCGGTAGGTTTTTTCCGATGGGGCCAGCAGGTGGTCGGGTCCCGAGGAGTGAAATTCACTGTGGTAGAACTCGCCGATAATCGGCATGTTGTGTTTTTTAGCGTAGCCGTAGGTCGTCATTACATGCACGGCCGCGCCTTCGCTCATGACATATCCCTTGGCTTGTTTGTCGAAAAAGCGGCAATCATCATCGGACAGGAGCCCTAATCGTTTGAAGGCCAGCATGACGGTAGGGTAGAAATTGGCGTCAACCCCGCCGGTCAGCACACTGTCGAATTCGCCGTTTTGAAGGCCCCTGACCGCCAGGTGCGTGGCCACGGTGGCCGATGCACAGGAGGCATCTACGACAAAGTTGGCGCCATTGCAGCCAAATGTGTTGGCAATCCGCCCGGAGACGATATTGGACAACAGGCCGGGGATGGTGTCTTCATTGTTCTCGGGAATGCGATCCCGGATCTGCTCCGTCAGGCGGGTGGTAATGGTTTTCTTCGTCCCCTCTTCGATGCCGTCGATGCGGCTGAGGATGCCCTGAATGACTCCCAGGCGAACCCGCAGGATATTTTGCACCTGCCGTTCACCGGGAAGGGTGCCCAGGATGACGCCGACCCGGTTGCCATGGGACAGTTGGGGTGTTAGCGCGGCTGCGTTGATGGCCTGCTGGGCGGCATCCAGGGCAAAAAACTGGGCCCGGTCCAGGGAACGGGCGGTGGCCGGTGGAATTCGGAACTTGACGTTGTTGAAACGGTAGTCTTTCACCACCCCGGCTTTGACCTGCGGGATGTGGTAAGTGGAGTCCACCGGCTCGTCGGCATAGGCACGGTTATGAAAGCGGTCTTCCGGTATCGCGGACAGCACGGATCGTCCTTCGGACAGGTTTTGCCAGAAGGTGTCCACATCGGGTGATTCCGGCAGCACCACTCCCAGGCCTGCAAAGACAATCCGGTCGTCATTGAAGTCGTAATCCAGGTCGGCAAAGATGCGGCGCGGCAGCGGTCGGTATTCGGGGGTGTGTTCGGCGATCACGCAATGGTAGTTGATGCCGCCAAAGCCGTAAGAGCTCACGGCCGCCATACGGGGACGACCGGGATCGACCTGCCAGTCCTGAGCTTCTTCGATGATGTAAAGCGGGCTGTCTTCGATGGCATGCGCCGGGGCCAGGGATTCAAAGCGGCCGTTGGGCGGCAGGGTGTGATGGTTGATGGCCAGGATGGCCTTGATCATGCCGGCATAGCCGGCACCGCCCAGCAGGTGGCCGATCTGGGACTTGACGGAACTCACGCCGATGGGGCGGTCGCGCCGGTAAATCTTTTTAAGGGTTTCGATTTCGGCCTGATCGCCGGCAATGGTCGAGGTTCCGTGGGCCTCGATGTAGTCGATGTCCGCGACCGTCACCGGGTCGCGCATGTTTTCATAGCAGCGTTGCAGCGCCAGGGCCTGCCCGGCGGGATTGGGGGCCGCAATGGCTTTGCCCTTGCCGTCCGAGCTGGCGCCGATTCCCTTCAGGACAGCGTAGATCCGGTCGCCGTCGCGCAGGGCGTCTTTCATGCGCTTGAGCACCACGACACCGGCGCCTTCGCCTAAGACAAACCCGTCCGCCCGGCCGTCGAAGGGGTAGGATCCCTTGGCCGAAAGGGCACCCATTTTGGAAAAGCCCACAAAGGACTCCGGCGCCAGGTTGGTGTTGACCCCGCCGCTGATGACCATGTCGCACGCGCCGCTGAGCAGTTCTTTGGCGGCGCAGTCCAGGGCGGCAAAGGAGGTCGCACAGGCGGCATCCACAATATAGTTGACGCCTCTGGCGCCCAGGTGATGGGCGATGCGGGAGGCCTCGATATTGAGCAGCTGGCCGTGGACCGGTTCGTAATCCATCCCGTTGGCCATCCCCTCGCGCAGGGTGTCCAGCACAAGGTTCCGGTCGTCTTCTCCCAGGGTGTTGAAGGCCTCGATCTGCTCCAGGTAATGGCGCATCTCGGGATACCAGTATTTCAGGTGGAGATCGTTGCCAAGTTCGTTGCCCAGGCAGGTAGCCACGATGACCGCCGTCGATTCCTGATAGGCCGCATCGAGGGTCAGGTCGTCTTTCAAGTAGCCGGCATCTGCCACGGCCCGGTAGGCCGCTTCCAGAATCATCTGCTGGCTGCGCGAAAGGCGGGTCGCCTTGTCGGCGGTATAGCCGTAGCGGTCATGGTCGAACGTGAAGTCCCGGACGACGCCGGCGATTTTGGTGTAGCTCTTGTCGACGGCCTTGCGGTCCTCGTCGAAGTAAAGCGAAGGATCCAGCCGATCGGCCGGCATGTCGCTGATGGCGTAGGTTTTCGCCATGATGTTTTCCCAGAATTTTTCCAGGGTGTCAGCGTCAGGGTAGATGCAACCCATGCCGATTACGGCGAGTTCATCTTCGATTTCGTGCCTGGGGCTGGTGAGGATTTCCAGGGCGTTGAGCTGCCGGTGCAGGTCGTTCTTGTGATCGAAAAAGGAGCGGTGAATGTCGGCGATGGTGGTGCTGCAGGGGTAGAAGGCCAGGCCGTCTCCGATCATGAAATTGCCTTTTTCAAACTGCTCCTTTTCATCGTAGTGCAGGAAGCAGACTTCGCCGGATTCACTGTCGAAGTTCGGGCAAAAAGCTTTGGCGCCGATCAAAAGGGATCCGATATTGTCTTTTTCAAAAGTTTTTTTACGATCTTCCAGGGGCACACCTTTCCGTATCCAGCCGTGTTCGTTCTCAATCATGCGCTGGGAAAAGGGAGTCGCCACGGTGCGTGAGGCCAGCCCGACGGTGGTGCCCATGACGATGGTTTCATCGTGCTGGCAGACCACATCCTGGTAGATTTTTTTAATGGCGCCGGTCTCGATGATTTCGCATGAGAAAAGATAGGCGGTGCCGACCTGGATGCCGATTTTCACACCGCGCCCGGCCAGTTGCGATGTCATGCCCGAGATGAAGTGCGGCGCCAGGTTGGTGCCGATCCCGCCGGCAAAAATCATAGTCTTGTCCGCTAACTGGTCATCCGACAGGCGGCTCATTTTCTCCATGGCAAGCTCCCACAGCACCATGCTGCTCAACGTGCCCACGTGGCCGCCGGCCTCGGCGCCCTCGAAGATAAACCGCCGGCAATCCTTCTGCAGCGCGTTTTCAAGCATCATCAGGCTGGGCGTATGGAGATAGGTCTTGGTGCCGCCGGCTTCCAGATCCTTGACTTGGGAGGGGATGCCGCCTGCAAAAAGCGCAAAGGGGACCTCGTATTTCTTGACGGATGCCAGGTGGTGGGAAATGGTCTCATTGAAGGCTTCGATGCCGATCATGCCGGCACCGAAACGCTCGACTTTCTTTTTACCGGCGGCCAGCATGTCGTCCGCCAGATTGGCCGGGAGGTTGCCCAGCGCAAAAAAGGGCAGCCCACCCTGGGCCAGCACGGCGGCGGCAAAATCGGCGTTGTCGCTGACGTTGGCCATGGGGCCCTGCATGATGGGGTAACGGGTGCCGTGTTCCTGGGCCAGGGCCGATCCGGCGCGCATGGGATCGTGTGCGTCGACAGCCTGCAACTGTTCGCCGATATGGGTGAATAGTCCATGCAGCATCTCCTTCACGGTCGCTCCATAGCGGGCGAAATGGCGGGCGAAGACGGCGTCCTGACCCAGATAAAACAAGCTCTGGAGCGGGGTGTCGCTCGGCGCATGGAGATCCGCCATATGGGTTTCGATCTCACGATAGAGTTTGGCATCGGCATCTTCTTGGCCCGCCAGAACGATTTCCCGGTCTCGCAGGGTCTTGACGATGCGCGTGCCCAGTTTGGCGAAGAAATGATAGCGGACGGTCAAGGATTGTCCGATGGTGGTGGCGTCCTTTTCCTCCAACTGGCGGAAAACGTCCTTGTAGACCGGCGCCAGGGGGGCTTCTTCGGCCAGGTAAAGCTGGTTGTCCAGCACGATGCCTTCCGCCCCCATGGCAAACAGGCCGGCGGCGGTATGCCAGCCGACACCGCCGTGGACGAAGACTGGCCGATCGCTGTTTTTAAGATACCACTGCAGGAGGATAAACGATGAATAGCGGGATACCTTGCCCGGACCTTCATTGCCTTTGGCAATAATACCGTGGGGATCGATCCGGTCCAGTTCATCCAGCAGCTTGATGTCGGTGGCTTCGACAAAAAACCGATAGTCGCGGTTGTTGAATTGCAGCCCGGCCAGGTCCGCGGACGAACGGTAGGAGAAAACGATCAGGTCCAGATTGGCGATACTGTTGGTTTCCAGATAGTCGCGCAGGGCCTGGTTATCGGCCGCCAGCCGTAGCCCGAAGATCAGGTCGGTCTGTGCCAATTGTTCGATCATCTGAATGATGTCGGTATTCGTAAAAAATTCCGTATCCAGGACCGGCAGAGCCCCGGCGGCATGGATGTGGTTGAGATAGTCCGGGGCGAAGACCTTGGGTGGGTGATAGGCCAATACGGGCAGTCTGGAACTGATGCGTCTCGCGATCATGCGGTTTCTCCTGCTATGACAGTGCTTGTGTTTGATGAGCGCCGGTTGTCAGCCAAGCGATACGGTGCAGCACAGGTCCGGCGGTTTTTCTTTGGTATTCATGCCGAATGACGTGAAGCGACTCGGAAACAACAATGCCAAAGCAATTCCGGTGCCAGCTGTCGTATTCGGTATAACAATTTGAAAATACAGGTATATTCAGGAGGATTGGATCGCGCTATCATCGGTGGCGATCAAGTGTCAGGCATGGCGTGCACATCTTGATGGCAAAGCATGTACATCGGGGGGGGCTTATAAAGGCGGTGCTGTTCCCGGCCGGCGTGTCCCGGGCAGGAGGCTGCCTGAGGTGCCTGAGCCTATCGGCTTCAGCTGGATTTCAACGGGCGGTTGAATTTGATGTGAATCGAAAAATCGCCAAAAAAAAGTGGCGTCACGGCCACGGTGACGCCGGTGCGCTCAATCCTTTGCCGCTTTCCGCCGGCTTCCAGGGTGGACTTGATCTGCAGCGACCGCCCCAGCAGCATCTGGGCTGATTTGTCGGTGGCCTTGATATAAAAGGACAGGCCCGTATTGGAGATATCGGCCATATCGCCGCGGAACGGTTTTCCCACGGGTTGCTGTGACGCATTCAGCACCTGGGCAACGACCGGGCCCTCGACTTTGATGCGGCGGCACATGCGTCGTTCCAGGCCTTTTTTTGTGACAAGCTGGCCCACATCCTGTTTATGGCAGAATTGCTGCAGTTTGGCTTCCAGGGCGGGCACGGATTCTTTCCATGCGGCGACCTTCTGGCGCTCGATCACCTGCAATTCGGCACTGGACTGAACCGCCAGGGACGTGGTGCACAGCGTGCTGCCAAAAAAGGAATCCTGGCCGGCAATGGCACCCTGTTCAAGGGTGGCAATGAGATTGTCTTTACCCTCACGGGAAAAGTAGAGCTTCAAATGGCCATGGAGGATGAAAAAGAGGCGCGTGTTGACGTCCCCCTGGCGGTAGAGCACCTCACCCGCTTCCAGCACAAGCGGTTCCTTGGCGAAGTAGAGGGCATTGGTTTCTTCCTCGGTGAGGGTGTCATAAAGAGCTTTGAACGCATCGACATGATCCTGGTCGATGGCGTTGCTTTTCTCGGCTTCGATGATTTCGGCGGTTTTGATGATTTCGGTGAGGGCCATGTCGTCCACGGCCATCAAGCGCTCGCGCAGGGCTTCGGCTTTGGGGAAGTTCTTGGCCCGGGCGTATCGCGCAACCAGGTCGCAAAAGCATTTGACGGCAGCCTGGGCATCGCCGTTACGGGCGTATTGCTCAGCCTGGTCTTCCAGTTTGGCAAGATCGTCCATGGGCTTCTCCCTGACCGGGGCCTCGGGGCGGCAACGGCGGCCATCAGACGGTGTCAAACGGCACAATCACGCGGAACCCCAACATTGCTTCCGGGTCGTCATACGGATGGTCGGAATGTGCATTCACTATAGATGAAAACAGCCAGCATATCAACTGGGGTAAGCCTTGAGGCGGCGTGACAGATAAATTTGTCCTTGCAAAAACCGGATGTTGCCATTATGAAACAGACTTTTAAGAATTACTCAAAAGCGAAGTGGACGTGCTATGCAATCATCCGTAACCCGGATCCGGCAGGATCTTGCTGTCGATATCGATGCTCTGACACGGCTGATTCTCAACACCCAGCGTGCGAGCGGAGAGATTCCCTGGTGCGATGGGCAGAAAACCGACCCATGGGACCATGTGGAATCCGCCATGGGGTTGACCATCGGAGGGCATTACGACGCCGCCCGCCGGGCCTATGCCTGGATGCGCCAAACCCAGCTGGATGACGGCAGCTGGTATGCATCGTATATGGATGGAAAGCCCGAGGATCGCACCCGTGATGCCAACCTGTCGACGTATATCGCGGTGGGGCTTTACCATTACTATCTGGTGACGGGCGATATCGCATTTGTGGCCTCTTTATGGCCGACCGTCCGCGACGCCATAGATTTCGCGCTGGCGCTGCAAATGCCGGAAGGCCCGATTCGCTGGGCTATCAGTCCCGATGGGCGTGTGGATGCCATGGCGTTGCTGACCGGATCGAGTTCCGTCTATATGAGCCTCAAATGCGCTCTCAAGCTGGCCGATCTTCTGGGGCACGCACAGCCTCACTGGACACCGGCCCTCCTCGCGCTCCAGACCGCATTGCGCCAGAAACGCCATTTGTTCAATATGACCAAGTCCCGTTTTTCCATGGATTGGTTCTATCCCATTCTGACAGGGGCCGTGACCGGTGAAGAGGCGCGCAAACGCATCGATACCTACTGGAAGAAATTCGTGGAGGAAGGGCAGGGGGTGCGCTGTGTTTACGACGAACCCTGGGTCACGGTGGCCGAAACTTGCGAACTGGTGCTGGCCCTGGTGGCCATGGGAAACGACGACCTGGCCCGTATTGTGTTCAGCTGGATCAGCACCAAGCGATTCGATGACGATACCTACTGGTGCGGTTTTACGTTTCCGAACATGGTCATTTGGCCGGAAGATAAAATAACCTGGACCAACGCCGTGGTCCTCATGGCGATCGACGCCTTGTATCACCTGACGCCGGCCAGCCAGATGTTCAGCCATGCCGCCTGGGATGCGCACGGCCCCGCATGAAAGTCCTGTCAGAGGTCTGGCTGCACCGCTTCGAGAGGATGAATCGGCCTTGAGACGCGACCACCGCCCCTATGCTGTCAAGAGACTGTTTCTGCGCTGGCAGCAGTATTATGTGCGGCGTTTTCTGCGCCCCCAGTTCGATACCCTCGGCCGGGGGCACCACTTCATGCGCCCCTGGTACGTCGAACTTTTCGGGGCCCCCATCGCCTTGGGCCACTATGCCACCGTGATTGCCTGTGCGGATGCGCGGGTTCGTTTCTGCGTCTGGCCGGACCAGGCGGGCGAGGGGCTGATCCGCATCGGCGATTACAGCTTGATCTGCCCGGGCGTGCGCATCAGTTCGGCCTGCCGAGTTACCATTGGGCACAGTGTCATGATGGCCAACCGTGTCTACCTGACCGACTCCGATTGGCATGACCTCTATGATCGCACCGCCGCAGGGCGTGGCGCGCCGATTCGCATTGGCAACAATGTCTGGCTGGGGGACAGCGCCATCGTCTGCAAGGGGGTTACGATCGGAGATAACAGCGTTGTCGGTGCCGGCGCCGTTGTCGTCAGTGATATCCCCGCCAATGCCGTTGCGGCCGGCAACCCGGCCCGCGTTGTAAAGACCCTCGATCCAGTGCGCCCCATGAAAACCCGACGGGACTGGTTTGCCGACCCCGCTCAGCTTTCACGCGACTTCCAGGTCTGGGATCAGGCCCTCCTGCAGGGAAACACCCTGGGCCACTGGTTCCGTTATCTGGTGTGGCCGAATCGGCGGGATTGATGCTTTTCCGGCCGGCTTTCCCGATGTCCTCCAAGCCGCTTCTCCCCTAACCAATGCGTGCCATGTAAGCTATGAAACGGATGCTGCCATCGTCATTTCGGCGGCAGGCAGCCGAAAGCGATTAAGTGGCGTCGTCCATCGGGTCCGGCAGGCTTTGCTGGTGCCACCGGAAAAGAATGCCGCCCGCCAGGGCCAGGCCGGCACTTATACCAAACAAGGGCCGGGCACCCAGGTGATCAAACAGGGCGCCGTTGATCAAAAAGCCGATCATCAGTCCCAGCCCGTACGTGATGGCATTGTTGGCAGCCTGTCCCAGTGTTTTGGCCGGACCGGGGGTGAGGCGATCCATATAGAGGATGCTGGCCATGTGAAAGGTGCCGTAGGAAAAGGCATGTAAAATCTGAGATCCTAATATGACCACGGGCGACGTAAATGCAGCCAGCAGTAGCCAGCGCAGGGCAGCAATGAAGAAAGACGCCAGCAGAACCGATTCCAGACTGGCCCGGGCGAAGAGGCGCCGCGAGTGGGTCATGACAACGATTTCAGCCAGCACGGCCATCGCCCAGGCGATACCGATATAGGTGGGCGACAGGCCCAGATTCTCGAGATGGATGGAGAAAAAACCGTAATAGGTGCCGTGGCTGACCAGCATGAGAAAGCCGCAGCAGAGGAAGGCGATGGCACGGGACCAATTCCCACGGACAACGTCCTCACTGGCCGTCGGCGGTCGCAGGGGAGATCCCGTTGGCAATGCAACCCCAAAAAGCGTCTGCAACAATGCTCCCGCTAGGATCAGCGGGACGATCAGCCCAATGCCGTACCGCCCGATCAGGTGCCCCATCGCTGTGACGATCAGGATGAAACTGACCGATCCCCAGACGCGTATGCGGCCGTAGGCGTTTTTGTCTTCTCCCAGAAGGTCCATGGCATAGGCTTCCAGGAAAGAAATCAACGGAGCGTAAAATATGCCGTACATGACGGTCAGCATCAGCATGGGACCGAAGTCCGTCGTTGTGAGATATCCGGCCCAGGCCACGCAGGCAAGTGTATTGCAAAGCAGGTAGATGGATTTGCGGCGGCGGAAGCGGTCTGCCAGGGCTCCCCAGACAAAAGGGAACACCACCAGGGTAGCGGAGCGCAGGCCGCTCAGCAGGCCAATCTGGGTGCCGGTAAATCCCAGATGGTAGCAGTAAAGATTGAAATAGGGCAGGTACAGTCCCAGAATGCCGAAATAAATAAAATATTGGGACCGCAGGATAACTCTGGATGACGGCATGCGGATCTCCTGCCTGAACGTATCGTGGCCGCGGTTGTGAGGGGGGGGATCCCCGCTTTACAAAAAACGGTTGAAATGCTAATTTGCCGACACCATAAAACATTCTTATTTATAATAACGTAACTGTCTTAGCAACCGGGAGCCGGCCATGGAATATATCAAGATTCGATTCGGCGACGACTGGGACAAGCTGGGCTCGGGTTTCGAGCGGACCCTGGACACCATATTTCGATCCGCCAACCCGATGTTTGCCGACTGCGACCAGCCTTGGAATCCTCAAATGGACGTTTACGAGACGCCCGAAGAATTTTTTATCACAGCAGAAATCGCCGGGGTGGAAAAAGACGATATCGATATCGAAATCAATAACAAGGCTCTCAAAATCAGCGGGCGGCGGCCACCCCAGCCCCGTGCGGCCGAAGCCTCCTTCCGTTTGGCGGAAATTCAATACGGTCAGTTCGAACGGGTGATCTATCTGCCGACAACGATCGATCCGGATGTTGTTTCGGCAACGTATACCAACGGATTTTTGCACCTGCGCCTGGCCAAGTCGATACCCACCAGGCCGCGTCGTATTCCCATTTCAGAAGAGTAAGCCATCTAAAAGAGCCGATGAGATTGACTGCGATATCCACTGCGCCATCGAATGATTGCACTGGGAGGAAAGCATGACGAAACAACGGTCGCCGGAGGAATTCACAACTGAAAAGCTTCCCGAGCGTCTGCCCATACTGCCGTTGCACGAAACGGCCCTGTATCCCAAAATGGTCCTGCCCCTGGTGGTGATGCAAGGGGACTCCATCAAACTGGTGGATGAAGCCATGCAGAAGGACCGGATCATCGGATTGCTGGTGGCCAAACCGGATGCAGCGACGGCGGACGCTAACGATAAAGATGGCGCGGGGGAAGCCGAAAATGATTCCCAGACGTTCGATCCTATGGAAAACCTGTCCCGGGTCGGCACCAGTGCCATGATTTTGAAAATGGCCAAGACCCAGGACAATCAAACCCAGATGCTGGTTCAGGGGATCAGCCGTTTCAAGGTCAAGGCGTTTGATCAGGAAAAACCGTATCTGATCGCTCAGGTCGAGCATATCAAGGAAAAGGGCGCCGAGGGCAAAGAGGCCGAGGCCCTGATGAAGAACCTGGTCAACCATTTCGACCGGGTCGTGGAACTCTCGCCCGGCATGCCGCCAGAAGTTGCCGTGATGGCCAAGAACATCAATGAACCCGGTACGCTGGCCAATATGGTGGCATCCACACTCAATATCGATGCCCAGCAGAAGCAGGTTATTCTGGAAATCGATGATGTCAAGAAACGGCTGCACGCCGTGACGCGACTGGTGAACGAACAGCTTGAGATTTTAGAGCTGGGCAACAAGATCCAGTCCCAGGTCAAGGGGGACATGGAAAAAAGTCAGCGGGAGTATTACCTGCGGCAGCAGCTCAAGGCCATCCGCGAGGAATTGGGTGAGACCGACGACAGCAACGTGGAGTTGGAAGAGTATCGGACCAAAGTCCTTGAGGGCAACCTGCCGGAGGAAGCCCGCAAAGAAGCCGATCGGGAGCTGAGTCGATTGGCGCGCATGCATCCCTCCTCGGCCGAGTACAGTGTGGCGACAACCTATCTCGATTGGATAACGGCGCTGCCCTGGCACAAAAGTACCGAAGACAACCTGGACATCAAGGCGGCCCGCGACATCCTGGATGCCGATCATTTCGGGTTGGAGAAAGCCAAGCGGCGGATAGTCGAACATCTGGCCGTCCGAAAACTGAATCCGGCCACCAAGGGGCCGATCCTGTGTTTCGTGGGACCGCCCGGGACCGGCAAAACATCGTTGGGCCGCTCGGTGGCCCGTGCCATGGGACGCAAATTCTGGCGGATTTCGTTAGGCGGCGTGCGCGACGAAGCAGAAATCCGCGGTCATCGGCGCACTTACGTGGGCGCCATGCCCGGGCGCATGATCCAGGCCCTGCGCCGCTGCGATTCGAACAACCCTGTCTTCATGCTGGACGAAATCGACAAGGTGGGCAGCGATTTCCGGGGAGATCCGTCGTCAGCCCTGCTGGAGGTGCTCGACCCCGAGCAGAACTATTCCTTTTCGGATCACTATCTGGACGTGCCGTTTGACCTCTCACACGTCATGTTCATTACCACGGCCAACGTCCTCGATACGATTCCGCCGCCGCTTCTCGATCGCATGGAAGTGCTCGAGATGGTGGGGTATACTCTGGAGGAAAAAGTCAAAATCGCCAACCGCTACCTGATTCCACGCCAGCGGGAGGCGCACGGGCTCAAGGCACGCCAGTTCAAGATTACCGCCGGCGCCCTGAAACGCATCATCAGCGGCTACACCCGGGAGGCCGGGTTGCGCAACCTGGAGCGTGAAATCGCATCGATTTGCCGGGGGGTGGCAGCCAAGGTGGCCCAGGGCGATGCCGATGTCGTGTCGGTGGCCGTGGATGATGTGGCCGAATTCCTCGGCCCGATCAAACGCACGTCGGAAACCAAGGAGCGTACGGCCACACCGGGTGTGGCCATGGGGCTGGCCTGGACGCCCACCGGCGGCGAAATTCTTTTTATCGAGGCGACGGCCATGAAGGGCCAGAAAGGGCTCACCCTGACGGGGCAGCTGGGCGACGTGATGAAAGAATCCGCCACGGCGGCCCTGAGCTATATCCGTTCCCATGCCAAAGCGCTTGAAATCGAAGAAGATTTCTTCAGCAGCCACGATATCCATATTCACGTGCCGGCCGGCGCGATTCCAAAGGACGGGCCATCTGCCGGCGTTACCATGCTGACGGCCCTGGTGTCCTTGTTTACCAATCGGCGCATTAAAAAAGACCTTGCCATGACCGGGGAAATCACCCTGCGGGGTCAGGTGCTGCCCGTCGGGGGTATCAAAGAGAAAGTCCTTGGGGCGCACCGGGCGGGTATCAAAACCCTGATTCTGCCGGCGGCCAACGAAAAAGACTTGATCGACGTGCCGGAGAAGGTGCGGAATACCATCCAGTTTCATTTTGTATCCAAAATGAGAGACGTGCTCAGCATTGCGATCGGTTCCTGAGCCTAAAACAGACGGTCATCCGGGCGCTTCCACCAGGCGTCCGAAGACCGGTTTTTGGGGTGATGCCAACCCCGCTGTAAACCACCTTACCCCTTTTTGTGATAGCGATGATGTGTTTTTGCCCTGAGTCTATTCGTCCCTTTTTTCGATGGTCCCTGCACCTGTGTTGTGTTCTTTTCATACTGAATGGCTGCCAATCGGTATCGATGGTTCTCCCCCGGGAAGCCCCCGCCGCGCCGCAGGGCCATCCCAAACCCTATCGGGTCGGAACGCAATGGTACCAGCCCATACCGGATGCCGACGGATTCCGGCAGCGGGGCACGGCGTCCTGGTATGGTAAAAAATTTCACGGGCGCAAAACATCCAATGGCGAAACCTACGATATGTACGGGATCTCGGCCGCGCACAAAACCCTGCCCTTCAATACGGTTGTGCGGGTGCACAATTTTAGCAACGGCCGCGAATTGGACGTGCGCATCAATGACCGAGGTCCGTTCGTGCAGGGCCGCATTATCGATCTCTCTTACGGGGCGGCGAATAAGCTGGGGGTGGTCGGACCAGGCACCGCGCCGGTGGAAATCGTGGCGCTGGCCGCTCCGGCGCACACGGTGCGACAACCCGGGGGACAGGAGCGGTTGGTGGCGGTCGACCTGACCAGCGGCAATTTTACCTTTCAGGTCGGGGCCTTCCAGGACCGCAACAATGCCGAGCGCCTGGCCGCCAAGCTTCGTAAAGAAAATTACAAGCATGTCCATGTGGCCTCCTTCGACCGGGGGGACGGCATGTTTCACCGCGTGCGCGTCGGCCGGGCCACCTCCTTGAAAGAAGCCGATCAATACGAGCAGACCCTGATAGGCCAAGGCTTCGATGTGTTCATCGTTGCGGAGTAGCATGGCCGCCACCGGGCAGACGGTATTCCTGGATCGGGACGGCGTGATCAACCGGGATTCACCGAATTATATCACGTCCTGGGACCAGTTCGTATTTTTGCCGGGCAGCCTGGATGCGATTTGCCGGCTGACGCAAGCCGGCATGACGGTCATGGTGATTACCAACCAGTCGGCCGTGGGGCGCGGCATGCTCGACATCGCGACACTGGAAGCCATGCACCGCTGCCTGCGACAGACGGTCGGCGCCCGGGGCGGTCGGATCGACGCTATTTTCTACTGCCCGCACCATCCGGACGACGGGTGCGCCTGCCGCAAGCCCAAACCCGGTTTGATCCTTCAGGCACAGCGCCAATACCGCCTGGACCTGGCTGCGGCCACCATGATCGGCGACAGTGCGCGCGACATCGAATGCGGCATCCGGGCCGGCTGCGGTCGCACGATCCTGGTCCAGTCCGGCCTGCATGACGCCCGTCCCCAGCTGAAGGCCCAGGCGATGCCGCCCGATTGGGTCGCTAGCGACCTGGCGGCGGCGGTTGACTGGCTGTTGACCCCGTCCGGATCGATGCCATGATCCCCTTTGCCGACCGGGATGGCGACACGCCGTTCGACGACACGGCCGTTACGATTCGAGGACGTGTCCAGCGCATCACCTTTCAAAATCCTGATACCCATTTCACCATTGCACGCCTGCTGACAGATCCCGACGGTCATCGGGTAACGATTCTGGGGTATCTTCTGCTGGCTGGGGGCGGTGAGTCGCTGGAGGTCACCGGTCACTGGCAGGAGCATCCCCGCTATGGTGCCCAGTTGAAGGTGATCCACTACCAGGTCTTGCTGCCCGACACGGTTGAGGAAGTTCGGCGCTACCTGGCATCGGGTGTGATTCGCGGGATCGGGCCGAAGCTGGTGGAACGCTTGGTGCGCCATTTCGGGGCCGATCTGCTGGAGGTTATCGAGCAGCGTCCCCACCTGCTGAAGGACGTTCGCGGTATCGGCGACCAGACGGCGGCATTGATCGAGGATGGCTGGAAGGCCCACCATGCCGCGCGGCATCTCATGCAATTTTTGCAGGAAAACGGTTTGAAACCCGCCTATTGCGGCCGGCTTTTCAAAGCGCTGGGCGAAGATGCCGTGGCGCTCCTCCAGGAAGACCCCTATTGCGCGGTGGACGAAGTGCCCGGTATCGGATTTGTGGTGGCGGATGCGATTGCTTGCCGTCAGGGGGTGCCGGCGGATGATCCTCGTCGCATTCGCGCCTGCCTCGGCCATATACTGGATCAGGCCGTGGCCGAGGGGCATGTGTTTGTTCCGGAATCCCAGTTGCTGGCCCAGAGCCATCGCCTTTTCGGTATCGATACGGAGGCCCTCGCCGGCGTGATGGACGCCATGGTCCGTGATCGTGACATCCACGTGAGCGAAAGCGAAACGGACAGACGGGTTTATCGCATGCCTCTCTATGAGGCGGAGCGTGGCATTGCGGCACGATTGAACGCCATGCTGGCGCTGCCGTTGCCGGAGGCGGCAGTTTCGCCCGAAACCATCACCGCGACGGTGATCCAACGGTTGGCCATCCATTTGTCATCCGCTCAACAGGCGGTCATCCACGGCGTTTTGACCCATCGCGTCGCTGTTATTACCGGCGGGCCCGGAACCGGCAAAACCACCCTTGTCCGGTCGCTGCACACGGTTTTTCATGCCATGGGACAGTCCGTTTGCCTGGCCGCACCCACGGGGCGCGCGGCGCGCCGCCTGTCCGAGGTAACGCGCCAGCCCGCCGCTACCCTTCACAAGCTGTTGGGGTACAACCCCATGGCGGGGGGCTTTGAAAAGGACCAGGACGATCCCATTGACGCGGATGTCTTCATCGTCGATGAGGCGTCCATGGTGGACACCCTCTTGATGGCCCAATTCCTCAAAGCGGTGCCCCTGACCTCCGTCCTGATTCTGGTGGGCGATATTTTCCAACTGCCCTCGGTGGGCCCGGGAAATGTGCTCAAGGATATCATCGCGTCCCAGCGGCCGGCGGTGTACCACCTGGTGGAGGTCTTCCGACAGGCCGAGGAAAGTCCGATCGTGCGCAATGCGCACCGGGTGCGCGAAGGCGAATGCCCGGATTTGCAGGCGGGGCGTTCGTCGGACCTTCTGGCGCCTTTTCACTTTATCGAGGCGGCACGAACCGGGGACGTGGTGCGCACCATCATTGACCTGTGCGTCAACTGGATACCCGATCAGTACGGGCTGGATCCCGTCCGGGACATTCAGGTCCTCACACCGGTGCACAAAGGGGAGGCGGGCACCATCAACCTCAACCAGACGCTGCAGAAAGTGCTTAACCCCGACGGCCGTCAGCTTCCGGCCAAGTTCCACCCGGGGGACAAGGTGATGCACCTGCGCAACAATTACAGCAAGGACGTCTTTAACGGCGATATCGGCAGGGTCGCATCGGTGGCGGCGGCCCATGAGGGCCTGAGCGTTGATTTTGACGGACGCCGGGTGGATTACGATGTGGCGGACATGGAGGAATTGACCCTGGCCTATGCCATATCCGTCCACAAATCACAGGGATCGGAATACCCCGCAGTGGTTTTGCCGTTGCTCACCCAGCATTTTGTCATGCTGCAACGGAATCTGCTTTACACGGCCATAACGCGCGGCAAGCAGCTGGTTGTCCTTGTCGGCCAGCGCCGTGCGCTGGACATCGCGCTGAAGAACGACCGCCCCAAGCAGCGCTTGTCCAGTTTGCGCCAGCGCTTGTCCGGTTAAAGGGGGCAGCCGGGCGAAGACACGGAGGCTTAATTGTCTTCCGGGGGTGGCGGCAGGGGCACTTTGACGAAATCGACCCCTTCCTCTCTGAGGGTTTTTTCTTCCTGCTTAGTGCTGACGCCACGGATATTGCGGGGTTCCGACGCACCGTAGTGAATCTTGAGGGCTTCTTTGGCAAAATCCGAACCGACATTGTCGAAATTTTTTTCCACAAAGTCATAAATCTGGCGCCCCAGTGCTTTCAGGTCGGTGTTCTCCGGTGAGGGGGCTCCGGCGGCCGGGCGGGATTTGATGGCAAACGTCGAGGGCCGGCGGGAGACGTCGGCATCGTTGCAGACCGGGCAGGTTACAAGGCCTTTCTTTTTTTGCTTCGCGTAGGCCTTCGCATCTTCAAACCATCCTTCGAAGATGTGGCCGTTCTGACAAATCAAATCGTAAGCAATCATGGGTAGAAAGTCTTGGCTGTTCTGTGGTTGTCGTGACAATCGTAGCCCGTTCTTGGCTGTTTCGACTATCATAAGAGAGAAAAAAAACAAAGTAATTATTGACATATGGGATATTTTCTAATCAATATAAGAAGATATTGAATGTGTATGAAAGGATTGATGTGCTGCTTTTGCCGGCGGTGAAAGTTATAGATAAAATGGCAAAAAGGAGAACAGGTTCTCATGTTAAGCTGTGAGCGTATTCGAAATGCAACGCAGACGCCAGTCTGCCGAATTCTTGGATTGTTGGTTTGGATTGGTGTTGTGGTATGCCTCTCCGAAACGGTTGTTCAGGCACAAATGCGGTATGTCGGCAGCGAGGAGTTCAAACTGCTGCTGCGCACCGGACCGGGAGTGGAACGCAAGATAATCGATATGATTTCTATCGGCGAGCAAATGGAGATCCTCGAAGACGGTGAGGAATGGGTTCGGGTGCGCCTTCAGGACGGCAAGGAGGGGTGGGTTTTGAAGCGGTACCTGTCCTCGGAGAAACCCAGCAAGCTCGTGCTCCAGGGATTGCAGCAGACCCACCAGCGCCTTTCCGCAACGGCCGATGAACTTTCTCAAGAAAACGAAACCCTCAAGGCCGCGAATGCCGAAATCAAGGCCAGCCTGGAAGAAAAGACCCAAGCACTTGAAGAACTCACCCGCACCTATAATGAGTTGAAACAGGATTCGGATGCCAGCTCTTTTCAAATGCGCAAGTATCTGGTTTTCTTCTTCAGCGGTGCGGGTATTCTCTTTATCGGTCTTCTGCTGGGCCTGGTCATGAAACGCCAGCGGCGTAAATCCATGTATATGATATAGGTCCGTCCTATACAGCCTGCCACCTTCGATGACCTGCTGCTTTGGTAAGCGATGAAAACACATCAATCTGATTTCCTGATCATTGGCAGCGGGGTGGCGGGACTGTTGTTTGCACTCCATACCGCCCAAGTCGGCCGCGTGGCACTGGTGACCAAAAAGGCGGCCATGGAGAGCAATACCAATCAAGCCCAAGGCGGTATTGCGGCCGTGTTCGACGGCAGCGACTCCTTCGATCTCCATATTCAAGACACCTTGGCCTCGGGGGCCGGACTCTGCCATCCCGAAGTCGTCAAGCTTGTTGTGAAAGAAGGGCCGCGGCGCATTGAAGAGCTGGTCGGTCGTGGCGTCTCCTTCAGCCGCCACGGCAATGCGCCATCCGAGGCCTTCGATCTGGGCCGCGAAGGCGGCCATTCCCGAAACCGGATCGTCCACACCCAGGATATGACCGGCCGGGAAGTGGAACGGGCGCTCCTGGAGCAGGTGCGGGCCCACCCCAATATCGAGCTGTTCGAGAACCATATTGCGATTGACCTCATCACGCACTCCATCCGCATGAAACGCGGACAGGTCACGACCACCCACGAGGAGCACTGCTGCGGTGCCTATGTGCTGGATCGGGAAGCCCGGCGGGTGCGACCATTCCTGGCGCGGGTCGTGCTCTTGGCGACCGGTGGCGCCGGTAAAGTCTATCTTTATACCAGCAATCCGGATATCGCGACCGGGGACGGTCTGGCCATGGCTTACCGGGCTGGTGCCACCCTGGCAAATCTGGAATTTGTCCAATTTCACCCCACCTGTCTCTACCATCCGGAAGCCAAAAATTTCCTGATCTCCGAGGCCGTTCGTGGGGAAGGCGGAGTGCTGATCGATGCCCGCGGCCAGTCTTTCATGGAGCGCTATGACCCGGCCAAAGACCTGGCCTGCCGGGATGTTGTGGCCCGGGCCATCGATACCGAACTGAAGTGCAGTGGCGACGATGCCGTTTTTCTGGACATCACCGGAAGGGGCCCTGAATTTATTCGCCAGCGGTTCCCCAACCTGTATGAAAACTGCCTCCAATTCGGGATCGATATGACCCGTGAGCCGATTCCGGTGGTTCCGGCGGCGCACTACATGTGCGGCGGCGTGGTCACCGATACCGAAGGACGCACGGACATCCACCAGCTTTTCGCCGTGGGCGAGACGGCCTGCACCGGCCTGCACGGCGCCAACCGCCTGGCCAGCAATTCCCTCCTGGAAGCCTTGGTCTATGCCCATCGGGCGGCCCGGCAGGCGATCCAGGAATTTCAATCCGGCGCGCTGCCGGCGGTGCCGGATCCGCCCGCCTGGGACGAAGTCGGCACCACGGACAGCGATGAGCGGATCATGGTATCCCAGAACTGGGACGAGATTCGCCGCTTCATGTGGAGCTACGTGGGGATCGTGCGGTCGGACAAGCGCCTGGAACGCGCCCGGCGGCGGATCGAAATGATTCAGCAGGAAATCAGCGATTATTACTGGAATTTCAAGGTGACAGCCGATCTGATTGAACTGCGCAATCTGGCCATGGTGGCGGAGCTGATCATCCGCAGTGCGTCCCACCGTAAAGAGAGCCGCGGGTTACACTACAACATCCACTACCCCGAGCGGGACGACGAGCGCTGGCGGAAGGATACGATATTACGCCGACCGTTCGTGGGATGATGGTTGCCCCTTTGCGGCGGCCGTTCCGGCCCACCGCCACGATCATTCCTCTGACACCCTATGCATGGCAGCCCCCACGCCAGTAATCCACCTTTGGAGGATATATTCTGCAATCCAGCCATATCGTGTTGATTCTTAGTCTGATATCGTTCGATGGGCGGGGTTAAAGCTCTTCAGGTACAAAGGCCGTGACATCGTCGATGGTCAGGGTGTCGGCAAGCAGCATCATCAGGCGATCCACCCCCAGGGCGTTGCCGGTGGCGGGGGGCATCCGGTCCAGGGCGGCCAGAAAGCGTTCCGGCAGGGGGCTTGCCGGCCGGCCGGTCTGCTGCCGTGCCTGCAGCTCGTCCAGAAAACGGCGGCGCTGTTCCTCTGGATCATTCAATTCACTGAATCCATTACACAATTCGATCCCTCCGATGTAGAGCTCAAATCGTTCCGCCCGGGTGGGCTGATCCGGTTTCAGACGGGCCAGGGCGGCACAGGCCGCAGGATAGTCGTACAGGAAGACCGGCCGCTCCCAACCGAGGCGGGGTTCGATGGTGCAACCGACGATTTCATCGAAGCGTCCGTCGGATAGGGCCGCCTCGGGCGTGCTGCTGGCAAACATGCGGAAAGCATCGTCGACGCGCAGGCGCTCGAAGGGCCCCTGGAGATCGATCCGCCGTTCCTGGAAGCGCAATTGGCCGCTGCGGACTAGTGTTTGAGCCACGTGCTTCACCAGGGCTTCGGTCTGGTTCATCATGTGCCGGTAGTCTTGATCCGCGGTGTACCATTCCAGCAGGGTGAACTCCGGCAAATGGCGCCGGCCGCGCTCCCCCTGGCGAAAGCAGCGGCAGATTTGGTATAGGCGCGGGTAGCCGGCCGCCAGCAACTGCTTCATGCACAGCTCGGGGGATGTTTGCAGAAACGCCTGGCCGCAGGGT
The DNA here is from genome assembly GCA_020444045.1 of Deltaproteobacteria bacterium. Classification (GTDB taxonomy): domain Bacteria; phylum Desulfobacterota; class Desulfobacteria; order Desulfobacterales; family UBA5852; genus JABZFP01. The sequence goes on along the minus strand of JAHLLS010000025.1, from coordinate 57,768 downwards.
TCGGGATCGATGTGCGCTTCGGGGGCGGGGGCCGGGATGCGGATAGGGGTTTCGACTTCGAGGTAGTCGGCAGCCTCAAAGAACGCGCGTATGGCCTGCAACCCCCGGGCGCGAAGTCCGAGGGCGGCGGTGAGGGTTGCTTGACGCATGTTTGAATCCAAATCTGGCATAATGTTCTTTTATGTTTTTATAGATCCAAAAAAATCTTTTAGAAGCAAACGCAAAATTAGGATTTTGGTTCCAGATCAAGGCGGACGCGAGGGGCAAGCCGGAGGAAGACGGCGGTATTTCGAGGACTTGAGCCGAGCGTTCAACGCCGATGGGGGGCCAAAAGACCTTTTTGCGACAGCTTCTATGCCTTGCGCACGGTATAGGTGTCCGTGCTCTGATCCTGCAAGGCGATCATGTCGAATTGTTTGGCATCGGCTTCGGCAAACCAGGCTTGCCCGATGCTTTGGCATTTTGTGCAGGCCCGCCGCGGAATGTGGATGGCGAGGATGTGCCGGCCGCGGTCGGACGTCGAATCGATGCGCCAGGTTCCGCCGCACTGATCGCACACCTGGATGGTTTCTTCCTGCATTTCGGTGATGCCCGCGGTGTCATAGAACAACTGGCGGGACCGCCGGCCGCAGGTGGGCTTGCTGCGAACCTGGTCCTGGATGGCGCCACGCTGCTGCCAGTAGGCCAGCACCAGTTCGCCCACCTTGCCGATGATACGTGTGACATCCTGGGACTGGCGTAATTGTTCCGGATTGAAATTGGGTTCGCGCACGTTGCTGTAATCGATACCGGCCATGGCCAGAATGATGCCAAGGTTCACGTAAGGCAGGGCGCCCTCGATGGCGTAGCCCCCCTCCAATACGGCAATGTCGGCATTCAGCAGTTCGGTCAGTTCGGCGTAGCCGCGGGCGGTGAAATTCATATTGGTAATGGGGTCGGAGAAATGATTGTCCTGCCCGGCGGAGTTGACGATCAAATCCGGCTGGAAATCTTCCAGAATCGGCAGGACGACATTGCGGATGGTGTAAAGAAAGCCCTCTTCCGACGTGTTGGGGGGCAGGGGAATGTTCAGGGTGGTCCCGATCGCATTGGGGCCGCCGAGTTCGTTAGGGAAACCTGTGCCGGGGTAGAGGGTACGGCCGTCCTGGTGGATCGAGATAAAAAGGGTTTCCGGATCGTGCCAGTAGATGTCCTGGGTGCCATCGCCGTGGTGGCAATCCGTGTCCACGATGGCCACCCGTTTGACCCCGTAGGTCTGCCGCAGATGCTCGATCATGATGGCTTCGATGTTGATATTGCAAAAGCCCCGGGCACCATGCACGACCCGCATGGCGTGATGGCCGGGTGGGCGCACTAGGGCAAACCCCTTTTCGATGGTTTTCTCCATGACAGCACAGCCGATGGTTTTGGCACCGCCGGCACTGATGAAGTGCGATTCCGTCATGACGCTCAGCGAGTCCGGGACGCAGAAATGCACACGCTGGACATCCGGCACGTTGACCAGGTCCGGTTTGAGTTCCACGATGCCGTCGATATCGAAAATGCCCTCTTCGATCACCTGATCCTGGGTGTAGAGGAGGCGTTCTTCCCGTTCCGGGTGGGTGGGGTCGATGGCCCAGTCGAAGGCCGGAAAAAAAACCAGCCCGGTTTTATGTTTGGCCTTCAGCATGATGCTCCCATTCTTGATGATTCACAGAGAAACACCGTTCGTGCGGTTGTTTTCTATCCCCCGCGTTAAAGACATGGATTGTGGCGGTGCTATTTTAAAAATCATCACTCCCCGGCGGTTGGGCAAGGGGGCGGCCCGCTTTGACCGGATCGATCCGGCCGGTTAAGAGTCACATCAGCCGGCCGGCCACCGGGTCATAACCGTAAATCAGTCCCGGCTGGACCTGGGCCCGGATGCGGATATTGCGCCCGATCGTATGGAAGCCGCGCACCATATTGAACTGGAGATCTTCCGTGACTTCCATTTCGAGATGTTCCGGGTTGGCGCCTCGGGCGACGGCTTTTTTTTGCAGCAAATCCAGCGCCAGTTGACGCGCTTGAACCCGGTCGAACGAGCGGTCAATATTTTTAATGAAATCCTCTTCCGGTGCCGAGGCGATTTGCTGTTCGGTATCCGCGTATAAGTTAACCTCGCAGGTGGTGCGTGCCAGTGCGGCCCCAATGGCATTGGCCACGGCCCAGCGCGGGACGACGCCGACCTGGTAGCGCGACAGCGTTTCCAGGTGCTCGGCAAACAGCGGGGCCGGCCCTCCTAACACCAGAATGGTCGCGGGCCGGACCTGATAGCCGTCCTGCATTTCATGAATCGTGTACACCGGTTGCCGGTTGATGCGTTCCACCATTTCCTCGGCGGCCTGCAGGATCTGGCGGCAGGTATGGTCAAAGACCTGGAAAGCGGCTTCTTCCAGGGTCACCCCCAGTTGTTCGGCGATTGATGCGAACCCCTGAGCGGCCAAGTCCCGCGATCCTTTGCGTGCTTTTCCCAGGAGGACCAGGGCATCGGTGGGTGTCGGCGAGGGACCGCCGTGGGCCATGGCCGGTCCGTCCCGGTGGGGACCGACCTGAATCCGGCCATTTTCGATCCGCACAGCGCTGTCCCCTCCGATACCGATCGAATGCGTCTCGAGCGATCGGATGAGGGTCTTGAAGCCGCCCAGTTCGATCCCCTGGGGGGCCAGCAGGGGTACCTGGTCCACCAGGATCGCCATGTCGGTCGTGGTCCCGCCGATATCCATGACGAGTGCATCACCGGTTTCCGGTCCGAACGCGATGGACCCCATGACGCTGGCCGCCGGTCCGGACAGGGTGGTTTGGGCCGGGTAGTCGATGGAGGCTTCAAAATTCATGTTGCCGCCGTCCGCTTTGAGGATGCGGATCGGCACCTTCAGCCCCTTGCGGGTGAGGGAGTTGTTGACGGCTTCGAAAAACTCGCGGTGGATCGGATAGACGGCGGCGTTCAAATAGGTGGTGGCGATCCGGCGCGGAAAGCTGAGGTTGCCCGAAATGCGGTGGCCAAGGAAGACTTTTTCGAAATGACCTTCGAGCTGGCGGGCGATGGCGATTTCCTGCGCGGCATTGCGAACTGAAAACTTGGTGACGACTCCCACGTGACGGATGCCCGCCGCCACGAACTTTTCGCGAATACGATCAAGCGCAGCCGCCTGGATCGGTTCGACTTCGCGGCCCCGGTGGTCGATGGAGCCCGACAGGCATTCAAAGTGATCGTTGGTGCGATAGAAGTGGGGATCCACACCCGGTCCGCCCGAGACAATCATGCCGACTTGGGGCAGTTTTTTCTGAATGATGGCATTGGTGGTCAGGGTTGTGCTCATGACCATGCGGATAATCTTGGCCGGGTCGATATCGGCGGTGATTTTTTCAAGGGCGGTTAATACCGTGTGAAAGAGATCGGTGGGATCCGTGGGGACTTTGATTTCATTGATGACACCTTCATTTCCCAGCAGCACTACGTCGGCGTGGGTGCCACCGACATCAAGACCAATGATCATGGTAACATCCCGATGGTTGAAGGGTGGTGTGCGCGACCAGATCAAGCGGGTGGGATACCCACGGCCTTCCGTCGCGCAGAAACCCTAACGGATATGGTGGGTGATGTCAATCATGCCTTGATGGGTGCGGGCTTGCGCGGGGAAAGAATTCGGCCTGGCAGGCGCGCTGTCGGCCCCCGGCAGGGCGGCTCAGTTCTTCAAACTGTCCGGAATCCGGCACACCGGAATCGGTTCCATTTTGTGCCGATTGACCTGATTGAAGCGGCGGTAGATGGCCAGGACGTCTTTCTGTCGGGGGGCGAGGCCACTTTCATCACCGTTTTTTTCGGCAAATTGCATGGCCCACTCCAATTCCGGGTAGCTGGCCCCGATCTGGCCCTCATCCGTGCGGTTGTCTTCCCACAATCCGTCCGTGGGCGGAGCCTGCATGATGCCGTCGATGATCCCCAGTGAACGCCCCAGGGCGTAGACTTCGGATTTCGTCAGGTCGGCAATTGGGGACAGGTCGACGCCGCCATCGCCGTATTTGGTGTAAAACCCGACGCCGAAATCTTCGACCTTGTTGCCGGTTCCGGCCACCAGCAGGCGGTGATGAGTGGCAAAGGCATAGAGCGTCATCATGCGCAGCCTCGAACGGCTGTTGGCCATTGTCAACCCATCCTGGATTTCGTCCGGCAGGGTTTTTTCGATGGCCTGGAAGGCGGGGGTCAAGTCGACATGAACCCCCTTGGCATTGCGAAAGCGGCCTTCGATCCATTCGATATGCTGTCGGGCCAGGTCGATTTGGTGGGCCGCCTGGTAAATGGGCATGTTCAGCAGAAGCGTGGTTTTGCCAGTGCGGGCGCACAATGTGGATGTGACTGCCGAATCGATGCCGCCGGAAACGCCGACGACAAAACCTTTCAAATTGGCCGTGTCGCAGTATTGTGCCAACCAGCCGAGAATGTGGTCGACAACGTGGGCGGCCTCCTTCATGGGCGTCATCCTTTCTTCCATAAATCAACCGTGTCCCGGCCGTTCCAGGTCGGGATATTCAAGCGGGTTATTTCCCGGACAGGGGCATCCACCGATTCACAACGGTTTGCAAGCGGCCGTCGCGCTTCATGTCGTTGAGGTAGGCATTGACGGATTTCAGCAGCATACCGTCCTCCCGGCGAAGCCCCCATGCCAGATATTCTTCGGTCAGCAGGGGGTAAAGCGGTTCCAGCTCGCTTTCGTGTTCGGCCGCCAGGACCAGAATCACGGGGGCATCGTGGATCATCAGATCGATGGTTTTATCCCGCAACGCCTCGACGCCTTCGGCGGATGTTTTAAAGAAGCGTTTTTTGGCCCTTTCGTAACGATCGCGAATCAGCAAGGCGCCGGTGGTGTTTTCCACCGCGCCTATCGACGGGGTTTCCACGATGGAATAATAGCCCATATTAAAGCGCTGGAGATCGCCCCGCCGGATGAGGGCCATCTGGCCGGTGCGCGAATAGGGATCACTGAAGGCGATGCGAACTTTGCGCAGTTCGGTGACCGACAGGCCGGACATGATAATGTCGGTGCGCCGATCCAGCAGGTAGGGGATCTGGTCCTTCCAATCCACCTCGACAAACTGCAGGGGGCGCCCCAGATAGTCTGCCAGGCCTCTGGCCAGCTCGGCCTCGAGGCCGGTGATTTGGTCGCCCTGTTTGAAAATCAGGGGAGGCATATTCGTGGACACTCCGACTTTCAGCGGCACCTGGCTGCCAGCCGCCACGGGTACGGTCGGGGAAGGCGATGCCGGGGGTGGCGGCCCGGGCAGCGCGCAGCCTGCCAGCCATCCGAAAATCGACAACAGCACCATCATCGTCGGGATCCATTTCCTGCACGTGCGGGTCCTCATGTGGTTCTTCCCCTTTCGCTGGTTGGTGCCACGTCGCGTCGTTGATTGCGCGTGGGGTTTACTTTCCCGGGTTTCCCATAAGGCCGCGGACCGCGGCTGGAATATCGGCCGGGACCATGACAATTTTTGCATTTTCCGAACCGGACATCTGACGGATGGCTTCCACGTAGCGTTCCCCCAGAATAAACATGGCGGGCAGCTCTTTGTCTTGAATGGCTTCCGTCACTTTTTGAATCGCCCGCTGGCTGGCTTCCGCCAGCACGACCTTGGCCTGGGCATCGCGTTTGGAGGCTTCCAGGCGTCCGTCGGCCTCGAGGACGGCGGCTTCTTTTTCACCATCGGCCCGGGTGACGGTGGCCCGGCGCTGGCGTTCGGCGGCGGCCTGTTCCTCCATGGCTTTCTGCATGGTCTGGGAAGGGTTGATGTCCTGAATTTCGACAGTTTTAAGCGTGATGCCCCAATCGGAGATGTCATCCGAAATAGCGGCTTTCAGCTTGGCTTTGATTTGATCCCGGGAGGAGAGGGCGTCGTCCAGATCCATTTCGCCCACGATCGACCGCAGGGAGGTCTGCACCAGATTCTGAATGGCCAGCCGGTAGTCTTCCACCCCGTAAACGGATTTTTCCGGTGAGATGATGTTGATATAGGCCACGGCGTTGGCAATGATGACGGCATTGTCCCGGGTAATGACCTCCTGGGAGGGAATGTCGAGGACAATATCCTTGGTGGTGACTTTGTAGGCCACGATGTCGATGTAGGGGATGATGATGTTCAAACCGGGCGGCAGGGTGCGGTGGTACTTCCCCAGACGTTGAACCACATGCTTGCTGCCCTGGGGTACGATGCGCACCCCCATGGTGATGGTGACCACAACGAGAATGAAAAAAACCGCGATTACGATCAAACCGTCCATGGGATGATTCCTCCTGTATAAAAATGAGCTTACGGCGGGATGCCGCGCGTTTCGCTTTAGGGATATGGCCGCGCGACGCCCCCTATTCGCGGTATTCCACGATAAGGGTGTTGCCCGAAATGTCTTTGACAAAGACGCGATTTCCCGGCACGACTGTTTCCTGACAGATAAACGGCCATTCGTCCGATCCCAGCAGCGGCGTCGTAAACCGCACCACGCCGCGGTGGCCTTCGGTCGGTGCTTTGATCACCTGGCCGCTTTCGCCGATAGCGGCTTCGCGGGCAATCCCGGCCTTGGTCTGATCTTTCATACGGGGGCGGACCAGCTTGAACCAGAGCAGTGTAAAAAGGGCGGACGAAAGGGCCCAGATCAACAGCTGCCAGGTCAGTGAAAGGCCTGGCGCCAAACCGAGCACCAGGGCCACCACCAGACCGCCTAATCCGAACCAGAACATGGTAAAACTGGCAACGAATATTTCGCCGATGATCAACAGCATGCCGATGACCAGCCAGTGCCAGTAAAGCAGTTGAAAGTCCATGAAAAGGCCCCTCCTCATAGCGATGCGGTAACCGCGGCATGACCTTGCCATCCATGCGCGACCAAGGCGAAGATCACTGAAAGGCAGACCAGCGGTCGATGCGCCACAAAGCTATAACGAAAGCGGCCGGAAAAGTCCAACAGGCAGTTTGAATGTCTGTCGCGAATGTGGCATAACCACCGAAAAAATCGAACACCTGATTTGAAAAGGAGACCCTGTCATGCCCCTCTACGCGGAGCGCATGCGGCGCATCGGTACGGAAAATGCTTTTAAGATCGGGCCGCACATCGTCGCAGTGGAGTCCCGGGGTACGCCCGTTATCAAATTGAACCTGGGGGAGCCGGACTTCAGCGCACCGCCCTGGGTGAAAGAGGAGATCTGCCGGCAGGTGGCCCGCGACAACTCGCACTATTGCGATCCCAAGGGCATTCTTCCCTTAAGGCAGGCCATTGCGCGCCAGATCAACTCAACCCGTGGCCTATCGGTGACGGCGGATCACGTCTGCGTTTTCCCGGGGGGCAAGCCCTCGATCGGTTTCACCCAGCAGATCTACTGCAACCCTGGGGATGAGATCATTTACCCCAGCCCTGGGTTCCCCATCTACGAATCCTTCATCCGCTACATCGGCGCGGTTCCAGTGCCTCTGCACCTTGACGAACAGTCGAATTTTACCTGCGCCCCCGAGCAGCTTGCCGCGCTTATTTCGCCCAAAACCAAGCTGATCATTCTCAACTTTCCCTCCAACCCCACCGGCGGGGTGGCGACCCACGACCAGTTGTCCGCCCTGGCCGACACCATTCAGTCCCGATGTGCCCCGGACGTGCGGGTCTATTCGGATGAAATCTATGAAAACATCCTGTTTGACGGCCAGCCGCATTTGTCCATTGCGTCCATGCCGGGCATGGAGAAGATCACCATCATCAGCAGCGGGTTTTCCAAATCGTTTGCCTGGACCGGGGGGCGTGTGGGGTATGCCGTGTTGCCGACCGTGGAAGAAGCCGATGCGTTCAAAACGATGAACATCAACTATTTTTCCTGTGTCCCGCCCTACAACCAGGAAGGAGCCCGGGAGGCCCTGGAAAATGCCCAGTCGGGGCCCTGGATGGCCAAAATGGCGCGCACTTTTGAAGCGCGGCGGGATGCGATTCTCGCGCAGCTGAATGCCATCGACGGCGTCAGCTGTCAGAAACCGGGCGGCGCGTTCTACCTGTTTCCCAATATCGGGGGGGTTTGCAAGCGGGTCGGGGCGTTGGACGCTTATGACGATTTGCCACCGGAAACCCGACGAACGACCTCACCTGCGACCCTGTTCCAGATGTTTACCCTCTACCATCATCAGGTGGCCGTGATGGATCGCCGCTCGTTCGGTGCCATCGGGACGGACGGTCTCCATTATCTGCGGATTTCCATTGCTGCTGATCTGGAGACCCTGCAGGAAGGTGTCCGCCGCCTGGCCGCGGCTGGCGACGATGGGGAAGGGTTCCAGCGCTTCATGGCGCAGGGCGAGCATTTGGTTTAACCCGGGGCAGTCTCTTGGCAATAACGTTGATGTTGGAAGGAAGAAATCCCATGCCCGACGTCATCACTGATTGGCTGGCGCGCTATCACATCGGGGCGGAAACCAGCGGAATACTGGTCCGGCTGACGGCGGCCGTCATCGTGCTGCTGGTGTGCCTCGTGGCGCTGAAAATCACCCGCGGCATCTTCAACAGCCTGCTGCAGCGCCTGGCCGGGCGTACCCGGACCCACTGGGATAATTTCCTGGTGGGGCGCAACGTGTTCTCCCACCTGGCGCTGCTGGTGCCGGCCCTTATTGTTCATGTCAGCATCCCTTTGATTTTCGGGGGTTACGCGCGTGCCGAGAGTATCGCCCGGAGCGGTGTCACCATTTATATCATCGCGGTGGCCGTACTGGTCATCGATGCGCTGTTTAACGCTTTTCTGGACATCTACAAGACCTTTCGCGTCTCGCGGGACATCCCGATCACCGGTTTTGTCCAGGTCTTCAAACTCGTGCTCTATTTCTCCGGGCTGCTCTCGATCATTGCCATCGTTCTGGGCAAGACACCGCTCTATCTCTTCAGCGGTCTGGGGGCCATGACCGCTGTCCTGATGCTGGTGTTCAAGGATGCCATTCTGGGATTCGTGGCGGGTGTGCAGCTGATATCCAATCGCATGCTCAAGCAGGGCGACTGGATCGAGATGCCGGGTTACGGCGCGGACGGCGATGTCATCGATATTACCCTGACGACGGTGAAAGTGCAGAACTGGGACAAGTCCATCACGACGATTCCCACCTACGCCCTGATTACGACATCCTTCAAAAACTGGCGTGGCATGCAGGACGCCGACGGTCGCCGTATCAAACGCGCGTTGCATATCGACATGCGATCGATCTGCTTCTGCAGCGATGCCATGCTGACCCGCTTTGCCGGCATGCGCCATCTTGCTGACTATATCGCCGCAAAGCAGCAGGAAATCGAGGGCCACAATGCCGGCCTGGCGATCGTTGACGGCGCTCCGGTCAATCGCCGCCGCCTGACCAATATCGGTACCTTTCGTGCCTACATGACGGCTTATCTTCGGCAGCACCCGATGATCAATCAGGAAATGACCTTGATGGTGCGCCAACTGGCGCCCACGCCCCAGGGGCTGCCATTGGAGGTGTATGCCTTTTGCAAGGATAAAGCCTGGGTGGCCTACGAAGGGGTTCAGGCCGATATTTTCGACCATTTACTCGCCATTCTGCCCGCCTTTGACTTGCGGATATACCAGACCCCCACAGGGGACGATGTCGCCGCCTTGCGCCAGACCCTCGCACCGTCGGCAATTCCCGATTCGCCCGACCGTTAATCAGTCCGAAAGATAATAGGTGATGGTCGAGACCACCCGCACTTTCTTGATGTGGGGCGTGTTGCTGTCCCGATTGCTGATGGAGAACTGCCCCTGGCGGGCCTGCTTGATTTTGCCCAGGCGGCTCTGGGAATCTTTGGCGAATTTCGCGGCGACTTCCCGGGCATTCCGGGTGGCTTCCTGAATCATATCCGGCTTGATGCGGTTCAGGCCCGTGAACAGGAATTCGGTTTGGGCCTGATAGCCGGGGCCGGCAAACGCGATGCCGGCTTTGCCGAGCTCGACCAGGTTCTGCATGGCCTGCCGCACCCTGGCCACGTCATCCGTGTAAACAGTGATGGTGGAATGGGCCGCGTAACGGAACTTGATGCGTTCCGAGCCGCTGTAACCCTGGGCCTGCTTATCAACAATGCCGGGCGGCGCGACCGAGATAGCCGTCATCGGGAACCCCTGCCGGGTCAGAAAAGCGGTAATGAGGGTGTTCTTTTGCTGAATACTTGAAAAGAGGTCGTTGAGGTCGTTGCCGGCCTCGTTGAAGGTGATGGGCCAGATGGCGGTGTCGGCCTCCACCTCGCGTTCCGACAGCCCCTTGACCGTTACGGTGCGATCGAGGGTCTTGACGGCCAGCACGCTTTGGCCAAGCTGAAATCCCAGCCCAAGAAGGCCGACGCAGAGCAGAATTCCTAAAATGGTCATACTTTTGATGGATTGCGGGGTCATCATCGTTTGCCTTTCATGGTCAAGCCGTGGCTCAATCAACAGACGCTTTTTACCATTTCACGCGATCCGCGGCGTTTGTCAAGTGCGGCCGTGCCGCGGCCTGTTATCCAAAACGGTTGGGAAAAGAACAACGACGACTTGTTTTCCAGCGGAAAGCATCGGCTGCGGCGGCGTGTGTCTTGCACCACGCGGGGATAATTGCTATTCTGCTACCTATTCTTTGCCGCAACCACCCTGATCGCCGGCCTCTCCCAACGCGAGGATTCCACCATGCCCTATCCGTCGCCCGTCATCCAAGCTGCCAAGGCCCGCCTGTCGGGAACGGTTCAGTTCGTTTCCGGTGATATCTGGCGGACGCGCCTGGCCGATATGCCGCCCTGGAAGCGCATCTTCATCCGGATGCTGCGCGTCCTGCTGCTGGCCATTCGCGGATTCAGGGAAGACGCCTGTATGCTGCGGGCATCTTCGCTGACCTTTTACACCATGCTCTCGATCGTGCCGGTGGCCGCCATGGCCTTCGGCATCGCCAAGGGATTCGGCTTCCAGAAGATGCTGGAGAAGCAGCTTTACGAAAACTTTCCGGGTCAGGAGGAAGTGGTCGGGCAAGTGGTCGTATTTGCCCAATCCATGCTGGAGACGACCAAGGGGGGCATCATCGCCGGCATCGGCCTATTGTTGTTGTTCTGGGCCGTGGTGAAGGTCCTGGGCAACATCGAAAACGCCTTCAACAGCATCTGGCGCATCCAGCAGTCGCGTTCCATTGCCCGCAAATTCAGCGATTATCTATCGATCATGCTGATCAGCCCGCTGCTGGTCATCATGCAGAGCAGCGCAACGGTGTTCATCACCACCCATGTCCAGCAGACCGCGCAGGAAATTGCGGTGATCGGTTATTTCAGCCCGCTGATCGCACTGGCCTTCAAGCTGATTCCGTACGTCATTGTCTGGGTCCTCTTTACAATGGTGTATATGATCATGCCCAATACCCGTGTCACATTTACATCCGGGCTGGCGGCCGGGGTGATCGCCGGGACCGGCTATCAGCTGTTTCAGGGGTTCTATATTGCGCTGCAGGTGGGCGCGGCACGCTATAATGCCATTTACGGCAGTTTCGCTGCCTTGCCGCTTTTCCTGGCCTGGCTGCAGATCAGCTGGGTCATTGTTCTTTTCGGTGCCGAGATCTCGTTTGCCAAGCAAAATGCGCAGGAGTACGAATTTGAAGCCGATACCACAAAGGCCAGCCCTGGGCTCCGCAAAATGATCGCCTTGCAAATTGCCCGTCTGGTGGTTCACAAATTCGTTGCCGGTGAAAAACCGCTGACGGCCGCGGCGATTGCCGCTGAACTGGACCAGCCCCAGCGTTTGACCCATCGCGTGTTGGGGGAACTGGTGGAAAGCGGTGTCCTCAACGAAGTGTTGCTCGAAAACGCGGTGACGCCCACCTATGTTCCTGCCAGGGACGTGGATCAGTTTACCATCAGTTTCATCTTTGAGGCCCTGGAAGCGCGGGGCGTGAATGATCTCCCCCTGCCGGAAGGGGAGGACGCCTCCGCCTTATCGCGGGCTTTGGCGCAACTTCGTGAGTCCCTGCGCCAGTCGCCGGGCAACCGCAACCTTAAAGAGCTCTAAACGGTCGGGGGCGGGCTGTCTTCCCTGGCGGGTTTCGAAAAGCGCCATCTCCCGCCGGATAGGGGGTTCGACAAGTCCTCGGATGTATGGCGGCAGCCTCTGCCATCCGTCCCGCGCCGGGCCGATCCATTTCCCCTCTGTTTCACCAGCGAATCGTCCCAACCTCACGCAGTACCGGCCGGCCTACTGGAAACTATGGGTTGCTATCGGTCGGTTTGGGTGTTTTTATTCTTTGGTGAAAATCATATTGACAGAGATATACGAAAACCCTATAAACCCCAACTTATGGCACATGTCTCAGTATGTGCCGGTGCCGCTGGATGGTGCTGGGTGCCGACCCTGGTCATTTCGGCGGGCGGAAAGGGCGTAACGGTATGCGCAATTTATTATCAACCAAAGAAGTGGCCCATTTTTTGGGGGTCAATGAAAAAATGGTCTATACGCTGGTGGCTGAGAAAAGTCTTCCGGCAACCAAAATTACCGGAAAATGGCTTTTTCCGAAGCACCTGGTGGAGCAGTGGGTCGAGGCCAATACCATCAACTATCCCGATCCGCCCCGACACTTGCCCCCATACGAAGGACTTCTGATCGTGGCCGGCAGCAACGATCCATTGCTGGAAAAGACACTGGCCCTGTTCAACCGGCGCTATCCTGAGCATGTCGCCGTTTTGGGCAACCTGGGAAGTCTGGGGGGGCTGCGGGCGCTGCGTCGCAACCTTTGTCACATGGCCACCAGTCACCTGATCCAGGACGATGAGCGGGACTATAATTTTGACTATGCCGATCGGGAGCTGGAGCGCCTGCCGGCGGTAGTCAACTTTTGCCGGCGGGAACAGGGCCTGCTCGTCGCCCGTGGCAATCCGCACGGTATCCGCGCGGTGTCCGATCTGGCCCAACCGGGCATTACCCTCGTCAACCGGCCCAACACCACCGGCACGCGACTGCTGCTGGACCGTGAACTGGCCAAAGCGGAGGTCAACGGAGAGGCGATCGAGGGCTACCATCACACGGTCGTCCGTCACCTGGACGTGGGGCTGGAAGTGCTGGCCGGCCGGGCCGACGTGGGTCCCGGCATCCGGGCCGTGGCCGGTATGCTGGGCTTGGATTTTATCCCTCTGCGCGAAGAGCGGTATGATTTGCTGATCACCAAGGAGCGGTTTTTCGACCCCGGTGTTCAGCTGTTTCTGGGCTTGTTGCCGGACGATGAATTCCGGCACCTGGCCGATTCGCTGGAAGGCTACGATGTCGCTTCCAGCGGGAAAATGGTGTATCCCAACGAGGACCGATCACAGGAGGAATAGATGGAAAAGAGAATGAATCAGGGACAATGTCGATGGGGTCGTATCCTACTGGCAGCCGTGTTGATGGTCTTTCTGGCCGCCGCGACCACCGTGGCCAAAGAGGCCGTCATTATTTTTCATGCCGGCAGCCTGACGGTGCCCCTGGCGCAGATCGAAAAAGAGTTTGAAGCCCAGAATCCGGATCTCGATATCCAACGTGAGGCCGGGGGCAGCACCAAGATGGCGCGCATGATCTCCGAACTCCACAAACCCGCCGATATCATGGCCTCGGCGGATTACAAAGTGATCGAAAAGACCTTGATGCCCAAGTATGCCGACTGGAACATCCGCTTTGCCACCAACCGGCTGGTGCTCTGTTATACGGACCAGAGCCGCTTTGCCGACGAGATCACCAAGGACAACTGGTTTGACATCCTGGCCCGGGAAAAAGTGGTCTGGGGGCATTCGGACCCGAATCTGGACCCCTGCGGCTACCGCAGTCTGATGGTCCTTCAGCTGGCGGAAATTTTTTATAACCAGAAAGGCCTCTACGACCGCCTGATCGCCAACCGGCCGGAAGCCAACGTGCGGCCCAAGTCGGTGGAACTGGTGTCGCTGCTCAAGACCGGCCATATGGACTATGCCTGGGAGTACCGCTCCGTAGCCGTTCAGCACGAATTGAAATTCGTGGAGCTGGACGATCACATCAACCTGGGCAACTATGCCTATGACGATTTCTACAAGCAGGCCAACGTCAAGGTTACCGGGAAGAAGCCGGGTACCTGGATCACCCGCACCGGTCAGAGCTGCACCTACGGCGTCACCATGGTCAAAGACAGCCCCAATCCCAAGGGCGCGGAGCGTTTCATGACCTACCTGCTGGATCCGCAGGGCGGCATGAAGGTCCTGGAATCCATGGGTCAGCCGCCTTTCATTCCCTGCCGGGTGGCGTCCGAAGCGGAGCTGAAAACGCTGCCCGCCTCCCTGCAGAAGCTGGCAACCGTCAATCCCTGATAACGGCATCCCGGCAAGCCCGCGCGCCTCGCATGGCGTCAGCGGGCTTGCCGGTTTCCGTCCGCATCCATTTTCGACATGAGCAAAACCACCGACGACGCGTTGCCCTTGCCGTCCCCCGGATCGGGCCGCCGCCGGGTCGATCCGTTTATGGGGATCGCCCTGGCGGCCAGCGCCATCATTATGGCTTTCATCCTGCTGCCGCTGGTGGAAATGGTGGTCCAGCCCTCACTGGAAGATCTGCGGGAGACCTGGAGTGATCCCGATGTCATCCGCGCCATCGGGATGAGCCTCTACACGTCGGGAACCGCCGCTCTGATCGCGTTCGTCTTCGGCACACCCTTTGCCTACCTGATGGCCCGTAAGCACTTTCCCGGCAAACGGCTGGTGGAAAGCGTGGTGGATCTGCCCATTATGATCCCCCATCCGGTGGTGGGCATTGCCCTTCTGAGCATGGCCGGCCGTCACCACTGGTTCGGGCGGATCCTGGACCAGCTGAACATCCAGATTATGGGGACGGTCACCGGCATCGTCTGCGTGTTGACCTTCGTGGGGTTGCCGTTTTACATCAATGCCGTCAAAACCGGTTTCGAGGCCGTGCCCGCGCGCCTGGAGACCGTTTCCCGCAGCCTGGGGGCCTCCCCCTGGAGCACCTTCTTCCGGATCACCCTGCCCCTAGCCTGGCGCAGCATGCTGGTGGGGCTGATCATGTGTATGGCCCGGGCGGTGAGCGAATTCGGCGCCGTGGTGATCGTGGCCTATCATCCCATGGTCGCACCGGTGATGATCTACGAACGGTTCACCGCCTATGGCCTGAAATACTCCCAGCCCGTGGCCGTGGGCCTGATCATGGTCTGTCTGGTGCTTTTTCTGCTGCTGCGCTGGGCCTCACCCCGTAAGGGTGGCATCGCATGATACGGGTGGAAGATCTTGCTATCGTCCTGCCGGGGTTTGCGCTGGAGGACATCAATCTGCAGGTGCGTGCCGGTGAAGCCTTTGCGCTCCTCGGTCCGACAGGGGCCGGTAAAACCCTTCTGCTGGAAGCCATTATCGGCGTCGTGCCGATTGCCGCCGGACGTATCCTGATTGACGGTCGCGATGTCACCCGGCAGCCGCCGGAGCGGCGGCGCATCGGCATCGTCTATCAGGATCATGCCCTGTTTCCCCACCTGACCGTGGAAGAGAACATCGTTTACGGCCAGCGTTACTGTCGGGCGTCCCTGCCGTCCGTGACACCCTTGGTCGAGCGCCTGGGGTTGACGCGCCTCATGAAGCGCCGCATTCGGTCCCTGAGCGGGGGGGAAAAACAGCGCGTGGCGCTGGCGCGAGCGCTGGCGGTAGCCCCCTCCGTATTGCTGCTGGACGAACCGCTTTCCGCCCTGGATCCAAATTTTCGCGAAGACATCCGGGGGGTGCTCAAAGCCCTGCATCAGGATACGGGCATTACCCTGCTGATGGTGACCCATGATTTTGCGGAAGCACATTTTCTGGCACAGCGCACGGCGATCATGAACCACGGGCGTATCGAGCAGATCGGCGCGCTGGAGACGGTTTTCGCGCATCCGGAAACGCCCTTCGTGGCAGGTTTTGTGGGCATGAAAAATCTATTTTCTGCGGAAATTGACGGGGATGGGGCGCAAATTGGCGGCCTTCGGCTGCGGTGCCGCAACCCGGGAGGCGTTTTTCACTCGATTGCCATCCGACCGGAAAATGTGGGTATCAGCCTTCAGCCCCAGGACGCCCCGACGGTCAACCACTTAACCGGCCGGCTTCGCCACATTTTAAACCGCGGCTTCTATGCGGATATCGCGGTCGACGTGGACGGTGTCTCCTTTCATGCCATCGACAGCCGCCGTGATATTTGCCGCTCTACCGTGGCCGAAGGCGAGACGGTTTATCTGACGATCGCCCCTGAAGATATTCACCTGATCCGGGACGCGCACGAGGGGACTTTAAGGTGCTAATTTGACGATAACCGGCATGGCGGTTGCGGTATCACCATACCAAGACAGGTTCAATTACCCCTCCCAAAAAAAGGATTGTGTTTCAGTTCCCAAGAGGAGTCTTCTGCTGGTTCTGCAGCTTGTGCTGGTTTGCCGGGATGTTCTTGTGTTGATTGGCCACTTTGTGCTGGTTCGCCGGGATGTTTTTGAGCTGATTGGCCACTTTGTGCTGGTTTGCATCAGGGATTTTATACTGGTCCGACACGACATCACTGGTTACTGCAGGACTGCTGTTGATGATCGATTTTTCACCGGCGAAAAGATCGCCTACATTGACGCCGAGGGAAGCGCCAAGTGATGCAACCATCGTCGCGATTCCGATTGTTTTTTTAAGGGAACGTATTTCCAGCGTTTTACGGTCGTTGTGATCTTTAGCCGTTGACGTTTTCTTCATCTTGTCCCCCTTTCCTGGAATGGCATGCCCAGACTTCGATCGCCCGGATGTGGATAGAAATTTGATCTTCGATATCTTTGGGAAGGGCAACTTTTTCTTTCTTGCAAAAATCTGCCACCGTCCCGTCGACGTCCTTCAGGATATCGTAAGGCGCAGCTACTGAAAAATACGGCCCTGTATGGGCAGTCGTGGCTAAATTATCATTTATCGGATCCGCCGCGCTATTTTGTAATATATTGCATAATTTCCAAAAAAGTTGCAAGTATTTATCCGCAGCTTCCATAAACGGATAGGCGTTTTGTGATTCAAGATAATCGCCGATCTGGCCGTCCGTTCCATAAACGCCCTGGCATTCCGGATCCGGTTCAAATTCGGAATAAGATTCCTGCAAGGCATGCGTAACATGTCTCCCAAGGGGATAGAGGCGACAGACCAGGGGGCGATCCCTATGGACCGCGCAACCCTGGGAATCGAGAAATATGCACCGACCCTCCGCATCCCAGGTCAGATATGTTCCTTCTTCGGTCGTATAGCGATTTATAAAATCAGATGTAGACAACCCCCGATTGCGGGCCAGGCGGGTAATTTCGTATGGATTGACCTGGATTTTCTTGTTACGGCAACAGGCAAGACAGCACCGGCATGAAAATGAAAACGGCGTTTTCCGATCAAGATTGACGCTGCGTTGTTGCATATTCAGCAGACCATTACGGCAGATACCGGCGGGGCACGCGGGTGGCATTGGTAAACACCACTTCATAATTGATGGTGCCCAGCAGGTCCGCGATTTCATCAGCCGTGACGACCGCCCGGCCCTGACGGCCGATAATCACCACTTCGTCCCCGGCAGCCGCCGGGGAACCCGCCCCCAGATCCAGCATGATCAAATCCATGCAGACCCGACCCACAATGGGGGCCCGCCGACCCCCCACCAGCATGGCGCCGCGATTGGATAGGCTTCGCTGGATGCCGTCGGCATAGCCGGCCGCCACGGTTCCGATAACGGTTGACTGCGGGGCTTTCCACGTCATGCCGTAGCTGACGCAGCAGCCGGCCGGAACAGCCTTGACCTGCAGCAAACGCGATTTCAGGGACAGGGCCGGTTTGAGGTGGATGCGTTCGTGATTCACGTCCGGTGACGGGTAGAGGCCATATAGCGCAATCCCGGGCCGTACCGCATCCAGGTGGGTCTGGGGCAGATCGATGATGGCGGCACTGTTGGCGGCGTGACGCAGTCCGCAATCGATGCCGGCGGCCTGCAGGGCTTGCAGGAAGCGTTCGAAAACGTCGAATTGCTGCTGGGCATAGTCTTTGTCGCGTTCATCCGCTGCGGCGAAATGGGTGTAAATCCCCTCCAGGCGCAACCCGTCCAACCTGGCGATGGCGTCGACCTCGGCGACCGCCGACATCAGCTCGGCCTGCTGTTCAACATTGGGACGCAGCCCCAGGCGGCCCATCCCGGAATCCACCTTGAGGTGAATGGGAATCGTCCGGCCGCAGCGGCGGGCGACCGCGTCCAATTGGCGGGCGGCGTCCAGCCCGGTGACACTCTGAATCAATTCATGCGCCACCAGGCTTTCGGCAAAGGCCGGCAGGGTGGGACCGAAAACCAGTATGGGGGCTTTCAAGCCAGCCTGGCGCAGCGTAATTCCCTCGTCAATGCGGGCCACGGCCAGCATGTCGGCCCCGGCCGCCAGGGCGGTGCGGGCCACCGGAGCGGCCCCGTGACCGTAGCCATCGGCCTTGACCACGGCCATCATGCGCGCCGCGGACCGGGTGATGCGCCGCAACTCCCGAACATTATGGCCAATGGCATCCAGGTCGATTTCAGCCCAGATATTCGGAAATTCCATGGATGCTTTCCTGCTTATAGTCGATTTGGACAGCCAGTTTTCTCAATTAAAAGGTTTTTTTGAAATCGCTTCTATAGCATTTCCAGAACACACGCCATTGACACCCCCCCACCGCCACAGAGCGTGGCCATGCCCACTGTTTTTTTCTGCTGCTTCAGCGCATGCAGCAGCGTGACCATGATGCGGGCCCCGGTGGCACCGACCGGATGTCCCAGACCGATGCCGGAGCCGTTGACATTGGTGACGTCGCGGTTCAGGCCGAGTTCGATTTCACATCCGAGGTACTGGGCGGCAAACGCTTCGTTGACCTCGATCAGTTCGAAGTCGTCCAGTGTCATTCCCGAGCGTTGGAGCAGATTGCGTACGGCGGGCACCGGTGACAGGCCCATCACCGACGGGTGGCAGGCGCCCATCCCGACGGCTTTGATGCGCGCCAGGGGCGTCAGGCCCAGGTCCCGGGCTTTGTCGGCACTCATGATCATCATGGCCGCTGATCCGTCGCTGAGGCCGCTGGAATTTCCGGCCGTGACCTTGCCGGTTTTGGGAACGAAGGCCGGCGGCAGTTTGCGGAGGTCGTCCATGGTCATGCCTGGCCGGAAGTGTTCGTCGCGATCGAAGACGAGGGGGTCTTTTTTGCGGCGCGGCACTTCCAGGGCCACGATTTCAGCCTTGAAATCACCGTTCCGGGTGGCCCGTTCGGCATTGTTGTGGCTGCGCAAGGCGATTTCGTCCATGGCTTCCCGACTGATGTCGTGGTGCTGGGCGATAAATTCGGCCGTATGCCCCATGATATAGGGTTTGCCTTTGAAATAGCTAAGGGGCGGTTTTTCGGCGTCCACTGGTCCGTCTTCCGGATGGGGAATAATATGGGATCCGCAGTGCAGGGCCCGGATCATGCGGTCCACGAATACCTGGTCCTGAAGCCGGCAGCCCCAGCGTGCGTTCTCCACGGTATAGGGTGCGCCCGACATGTGTTCGACGCCGCCGGCCAATACGATCTCCGCCAGGCCGGCCTGGATCATGGCCATCCCGGAGAGGGCGGCCTCCATGCCGGAGATGCAGACCCGGTTAATGGTCACGGCCGGCACACTGTCCGGAATGCCGGCCAGCAGGGCCGCGGTGCGGGTGACATTCAGGGCATCGGTCGGTTCGAGGCAGCAGCCGTAGCGCACGTCACTGATGAGCGCGGGATCGATACCGGCGCGGCGAACCGCTTCTTTCATGGTGGCGGCCGCAATGGTGGCGCCGTTGACGTCCCGCAAGGTTCCGCCAAAGGTGCCGATGGCGGTGCGGCAGGCCGATACGATGACAACGTCCTTCATTCTATTCTCCTTTTATAGCGTCAGGGCAATAAAAGGCCGGCACCTGGCAACCAAGGCCGGCCGTACATTATCGGTGTTGCCAAACGGGATAGCGTTTAGCCACCGAAAGATCTTTCGGCGGCCTCCAGGATAGCGCTGGCGTCGCCCTCCAGGATGGCATTGATTTTGCCCACGGTAACCGGCAGTTGACTGCTGATAAAGTAAGTGGCGGCTTTGATCTGGCCATCGTAAAAGGCCGCGTCCTTGTTTTCCGCGATGCGGGCGGCCGGATCGTCTGATTTATCGAGCAGAGCCGCCAGGCGGGGTTGGGCGGTGGCAGCCCGCCAGAGGAGCATCCAGGCCATCACGATGTCGCCGGTGACGTCCAGGAAGGGATGCGCATGGGCAAAGGCCATTTTAACATCCGGGCTCATGGTTTTTTTGCCCAGAAAAATGGCGGTCTCGCCATAGCGGTTGAGGGTCTGGTCCAGCCGCCCGCAGAGGGTCTGCAGCCCCGGAAGGGTTTCGGCGATTTGCACGGTCCGGCGCACTTCCTGCAGGAATTGCATGAAGACTTCACCCTTTTTCAGGCCGAGTTTGCGGCCCAGCAGGTCCATGGCCTGGATGCCATTGGTCCCTTCGTAAATGGTGGCGATCTTGCAGTCCCGCATGAGCTGCTCCACCGGGTATTCACGGGTATAGCCGTAGCCGCCGAAGACATTCATGGCCATGTCACAGATTTCCATCCCGCGATCGGAGCAGTAGGCTTTGACGACAGGGGTCAGGAAGTCGATGAGACCTTTGTAGCGTTCTTTTTGGGCCGGATCGTCAGCCGTAGCTTCCAGATCGAACAGGTAGGCGATATAGAACGTAAAACTGCGCATGCCGTCCACCAGGGCTTTCATGCGCATCAACTGGCGGCGAATGTCGGGATGGCGGATGATCGGGACACCGGCGGCCTGAGGGTTGCGGGCATCGGCGAGATCGCGCCCCTGGATGCGCTGTTTGGCATACGCGGCGGCATGCAGGTAAGCCGAAGACCCGTGCAGGTAGCCCTGCTGACCGACCCCCAGGCGGGCTTCGTTCATCATGTGGAACATGATGGCCATGCCCCGGTTTTCTTCTCCCAGGAGCATCCCCCGGCATGTTCCGCGCGACCCCAGCGCCATACTGCAGGTCGGGCTGCCGTGAATCCCCATTTTCTCTTCGATGCCGGTGCACAAGATGTCGTTGGCGTCTCCCAACGATCCGTCCTCGTTCACCCAGCGTTTGGGGACCAGGAAAATGGAAATACCCCGGGTGCCGGCCGGGGCGCCTTCCACGCGGGCCAGCACAGGGTGAATGATGTTTTCCGTTACATCATGGTCGCCGCAGGTAATGAAGATTTTGTTGCCCGTAAGCGTATAGGTGCCGTCGTCGTTCTTGCGGGCGGTGGTGGTGAGGGCGCCCACATCGGATCCGGCGTCCGGCTCGGTCAACAGCATGGTGCCGGCCCATTCACCGGAATAGACTTTTTTCAGGAACAGCATTTTTTGCTGGTCGGTCCCGAAGATCTCGATCATCTTGCCGGTGCCGTGGCTCAGGATGCCGAAGGCGGCGAAGGCGAAATTGGCGCCTACGATATATTCGCGGGCGGCCTGGGCGATGATCTGGGGCAGGCCCTGCCCCCCGACTTCGGGGGCTTCCTCCATGGCGATCCATTCCCCGTCCACATAGTGCTTGTAGGGGCCGTAAAAGCAGGCCGGCACTTTGACCTGGCCGTTCTCGAAGATCACCCCGGCGCGGTCGCCTTCCGCGTAAGTGGGGAGGATTTCCTTGAGGCCGAAACGCCGGGCCTCCGTCACCACCATGTCCGCCATCTTGCGATTGAGGTCCTGGTAGCGCTCTTTTTCAAAAAGCTGTTCGATCTGCAGTTGTTCATACAGGACGAAATCGATGTCCCGACGGTCCGCGATCAGTTGGGCCATGGTCGTACTCCTTCTTCCACAAGGTGCGAGAGGTGGCGCCGCGCAACAGTGGCAGGGCCGTTGTCATGACGGCGTGCGGGTTTGCTTCGATTCGTTATGCGGTTAGACGCGCGTGGCGTGCGGAGAGGCGCCTTCCATCCCCTATCGATTCCCGGATAATGGCGGGGGACTGGTTTTGGCCTAGAGGGCGGGCACGGTCCGAACGGTTCGGGCGACCATCTTAAAAAAAGATATCGGCGGTTTATCAAGACGAACGGGGGCATGTCAACGGTGCGGATGGTGTCGATGTCGGTTGTGCAGCTTGTTTTAGCACGCGCCCGGGACCGGAATGGGACGTTCCGGCATTGCGAAGACGGATTCGGCAGGCGCTCTCGGGAAGTCGTTTTTTTCGTCCCGGTGAAAGCCTTGTGGAAGTAGGATCCCCATCGGAAAAGATGCACGCGCTTCCGGGAGACGCCTGCCGAAACTGAAATGGCAGCGGGCAATGATCGCGCGTGGACTTCAGGCGCACGGTATGGGAGAGGGCGAGACAAAATGATGTTACGTGTGCTTTCCGGTGCAGGGTAGTGTCGTCGCAGGCGATGTTGAGCGATCAAAATTACCATAGGCAAAACACTTTCCGCTTGTCAAAGCAAAAATAGCGTTCCATCTTTCGTAAATTGAATTTAATTCAAATTAAAAAATAAGTTCGAAAAATGTTGACAAGTGGTGCGGCGGAGATCTACAAGAATCATGTTTTAAATTTGAATTAAATTCAAAACTTGAATTTGCGGTGGCGCACAGATCTGAACAGACGGAGGAATCGTCATGGATTTTACGTTTTCCCGGGAACAAGTGATGTTCAAGAAGGAAGTGATCCGGTTTGCCAAAAAGGAAATTGTGCCTCGTGTTCAGGAGCATGATCTCAAGAGCGAGTTTGATTTCGAGTCCTTTCGCAAGATGGGGGACTTCGGCATTCTGGGACTGCACTTTCCGGAGGAACTGGGCGGGGGCGGTGCGGATGTCGTCACGACGGTATTGGCCGGGGAGGCCCTGGGAGAAGCGGGGGTGGACGGCGGGCTGACCCTGGCCTACGGCGCGCACTCCTTTCTGTGTGCCGACACCATCTTCCGGCATGGCACCGATGCCCAGCGAAAGCACTACATTCCCAAACTCGCCAGCGGCGAGTGGATCGGGTGCATGGGCTTGTCCGAGCCGGATGCCGGGTCGGATGTGGCTTCCATGTCGACCACCGCAACGCGCCAGGGGGACACCTATGTTTTAAACGGGACCAAAATGTGGATCACCAACGGTCCCATCGCCGATGTGGCGGTGGTTTACGCCAAAACCGACCCGGACCAGCAGCATGCCGGTATTTCGGCCTTTATTATCGACAAGGGAACCCCGGGGTTCAGTGCCGGCCCGCCGTTGATCAAAATGGGGGTGCGGACCTCCAAGACCTCGGAGTTGGTTTTGAATAACTGTGTCATTCCGGCTGACAATCTGTTGGGTAACGAAGGGGAGGGCTTCCTGATGGCCATGCAGACAGTGGAGTGGGACCGCAGCGCTTTGCTGGCGCCGTTTGTGGGGTCCACCACTTATCTGGTCAAGAAATGCGCCGACTATGCCAAGGGGCGGGTGCAGTTCGGCAAGCCTATCGGGCATTACCAGGCCATCAAGCACAAACTGGCGGACATGCGCATTTTTGGCGAGGCCGCCCGGGCGCTGGTATACCGCATCGCCTGGTGCAAAGACCAGGGGCGTCCCCTCAACCATTTGGAGGCGGCCGTAGCCAAGTTGTTCATCGGCGACTGGAGCCTGCCGGTGACCAACGATGCCGTCACCCTGCACGGCGGCTACGGCTATACCCACGAGTTCGACGTGGAACGCATCTTTCGTGACACCCGTTTGGCACCCATCGGCGGCGGTACGTCGGAAGTGCAGAAGATGATCATATCGCGTCTCATGTAATCGGCGAAACACAATCGTACCGAGGGAGATCAGGTCATGAATTTTGATTTTAGCGATGATGAAAAGCGTTTGTTCGAAAATGTGCGTGCCATCGCTGCGGCGGTGCCGGCCGAAGAAGCGCTGGCCGGGCAGTCGGCGGACGCGGTTTCCCGAACGCTGCGCGACATTTTGAAGAAGCTGGCCGAAATCGGTTATCTTCAGCTCGGTTTCGGCAACAACGCCCAGGCGGACGCCGTGCCGCTGATGAAAGCCATGGAGACCCTGGCCGGCCAGGCCCGCTCGCTCTTTTTGGCGGTGGAGATGAGTACCCGCGTATTGGGGCGCGCCATCGCCCATTGGGCCGCCGACGGCCAGAAAGAACAGTGGTTGCAGCATCTCCTGGCCGGGGAATCGATCGGGGCTTTGGCCTTGTCCGAGAATACCATGAATGTCGAAAACGACCCCCTTGATACCCAGGGCATCCGGAAAAGCGGGCGGGTGGTTGTCAACGGCCACAAAAATTACGTGGTCAACGCGCCGCTGGCTGATCATCTGGGTGTGGTGGGGATGCTGGACGGGCGACCGGCCATTTTCATGATCGATCGCCGGGCGAGCGGCCTCACCGTTTCCGACCGTATCCGCACCATGGGCTATGACGGTCTGCACCTTGCCGGACTCGACCTTCACGACTGCGACCTCCCGGAAGCAAACGTTATTCTGCCGCCTGAAAACGCAGCGGTGCTGGATTCGCTGCGCTTGTGGGAAAACGAGATTCTGCTGGCGGCCGCCTTGGGCATGATGGAGGCCTCCCTGGCGGAGGCCCGCGATTTTGCCAAGTCGCACCGCACCGGCGGCAAGCCGGTGATTGCCTACCAGGAGGTCGGCTTCAAACTGTCGGAAATGCTGACGCTCCACCAAACAGCCCAATTGTTTGCTTATCGGGCGGCCTGGACCATGGCCACCCAGCCCAAAGAAGGGGCCTCGTTGATCTGGTGCGCCAAGGTATTCGGTACGGAGGCGGCCGAACGCGTGGCCGGTGAGGCCCTGCGGATTTTAGCCGGGCAGGGTTATCGCTCCGGCAGTGCCGCCGAATCCGCCTACCGGGCCGCCAAATGGACCCAGATCAGCGGGATTTCGACCGAGATCGCACGGGTCAGGATCGGGGATCATGCCTTGGGGTATCGGTAAGGATTATCCCGCTGAACGGCCGCAACAACGACCTTGGGAGTGGTTATGAAGCAACATCGTTATCCTGTCGAAAAAGATCAGGCCTCCCCGTCGCGAAGCGCTCTGCGCCGGCAGCGGGAACGTGAACAGCGCCTCCAGACCATTCTGGACGCCGCCGGGACGCTGTTCGCCCGGGAGGGCTACCACCGCACCGGTATGGAGCGGATTGCCGACAAGGCGGAGGTGTCGGTGGGGACCGTCTATTTTTACTTCAAGAACAAGGAAGACCTGCTGGTGAAATTGCTGGATCAGACCGGCTATGAACTGCGCAATCTTCTGGGGACAGCCTTCAAGAATGCCGACGGCACCCTGGAAGGCCTCCGGAAGGCCGGCAAGGTCTTCTTCGAAGACTTCTGTCCCAATCATCCGGAGAAAATCGCCCTGATATTCCGGGAATCGGCCGGCCAGAGCGAGGTGGTCGAGGCGCACCGCAAGAAGATATTCGACAAGCTGATCGCCGATCTGCAGACGGCGCTTCTGAGCGTGGCCGCCAACCTGGGCGCTTTTCGCAGCAGACTGGCCGCTGAGGTCATGGCCGCCAGTATTCTGGGGATGTTTGAACGACTGGCCTACCACTATCTGATCTGGCAGGATCGCCAAGAGGATCTCGAAGCGGTTGGTCGGGATGCCGTCGATTTTATCGTTGGGGGAGTACAAAACCTGCTGCATACGAAGCAAAAGTCTTAGGAGGCAATCGCCATGGCTATCATTGAGACAAGGATCGACACCGGGACGGACGAATACAAGAAGAACTTCGAGAAGATGACGTCTCTCGTGGTGGAATTGAAGGCATCCCTGCAGAAGGCGAGGGAGGAGCGATCCGACAAAGCCCGGCAGCGCGTGGCGGAAGTCGGTAAACTCCCGGTTCGCGAGCGACTGGACTTGCTGCTTGACCGCAACACGCCTTTTCTGGAGATCGGGGCACTGGCGGCCAAGGACATGTATGACGGCAAGGTGCACGGCGCCGGCAGTGTGATCGGCATCGGGGTGGTGGAAGGCCGCGAAGTTATCGTGAATGCCAACGATCCCATGATTAAAGGGGGGACCATTTACCCCATGGGTGTTAAAAAATCCTTGCGGGCTCAGAAGATCGCCATGGAAAATCGGCTGCCCACCATCTACCTGATCGATTCCGGGGGCGCCTTTCTGCCGATGCAGAGCGAGATCTTCCCGGACGAAGATGACGGCGGACGTATTTTCTACAACCAGGCGGTCATGTCCAAAATGGGCATCCCGCAGATCGCCGCGGTCATGGGGCTTTGTACGGCCGGCGGGGCCTATATCCCGGCCATGTCGGACGAAGTGGTCCATGTGCGAGGCACCGGAGCGATCTTCCTGGGCGGCCCGCCCCTGGTGCTGGCGGCCACCGGCGAGGAGGTCACGGCCGATGAATTGGGCGGCGCTGACGTACATTGCCGCGAATCGGGTGTTTCCGACTATTTTGCCGACAACGACCCGCATGCGATTGCGATCGTGCGGGAGCTGGTAGGCAACCTGCCGGAAGGTGAAAAAGCCCGCCTGACGATGAGAGCCCCAAAACCGCCGCTATACGACCCCCAGGAAATGTATGGCATTGTCAGCCGCGACCTGAAAACGCCCTATGATGTCCGGGAGGTTATCGCGCGTATCGTGGACGGCAGTGAATTCACGGAATTCAAAGCCTTGTTCGGATCGACCCTGGTGTGCGGTTTTGCCCACATTCATGGTTATCCCGTGGGCATTCTGGGCAACAACGGCATTCTTTTTTCGGACAGTGCCCTCAAAGCCACCCAGTTTATCCAACTTTGCGACCGACGGCGCATCCCGCTGGTGTTTCTCCAGAACATCAACGGCTATATCATCGGCAGGGAATATGAAAGACACGGCATCACCAAGGATGGCCATAAGATGGTCAATGCGGTCTCCACGGCCACGGTACCCAAATTCACGGTCATGACCGGTGCTTCCTTCGGGGCCGGCAACTACGGCATGTGTGGCCGGGCTTACGGCCCCCGTTTTCTCTGGAACTGGCCGAATGCTGAAATCGGCGTCATGGGGGGCGAGCAGGCCGCCGACGTCTTGATCACGGTCAAAAATGACCAGCTGGCGCGCGCCGGAAGCCCTCCCATGAGCGAGGAGGACGTCGCCGCCATCAAGACCCCTATCGTCGATGCCGCTCGCAAGGAAAGCAATGCCTATTACAGTACCGCCAACTTATGGGACGACGGGATCATCGACCCCGCCGAAACCCGCAACGTTTTGGGATTATCCATCTCGGCTGCGCTGAATGCGCCCATCCGCGACGATGTGGCGGGATTCGGGATTTTTCGCATGTAACTCTGCCGGCGGACGGTTCCGCCATCATTTCAAGGGAAGATAAGCCATGTTCAAACGTATTCTGATTGCCAATCGTGGTGAAATCGCCTGCCGCATTATGGCTACCTGCCGGGAGATGGGGATTGAAACCGTGGCGGTTTATTCCCAGGCGGATGAAACCGCTGCCCATGTTCTGGCGGCGGATCGGGCGGTGCTTTTGGGTGCAGCCGATCCGGCTGAGAGCTATCTCAACCAGGACCGCATCTTTGCCGCTGCCCGGGAAACCGGGGCCGAAGCCATTCATCCGGGCTACGGATTCCTGGCGGAAAACGAAACCTTCGCTTCCCGCTGCCAGGCCGAAGACATTACCTTTATCGGACCGCCACCCGCAGCTATCCGCGACCTGGGGGACAAGACCGTGGCCCGCCGCCTGATGCAGGGCAGTGACGTGCCGGTCATCCCGGGTCTGAGCCATTCCGAAACCGATCCGGCCAAACTGGGAGAAGCAGCGGAACGGATCGGCTACCCGGTGTTGATCAAAGCGGCGGCCGGCGGCGGCGGTAAGGGCATGCGGGTGGTCCATTCGGCTGCGGAGCTGGCCGAAGCCGCTGAAACCGCCAGCCGCGAGGCGGCGGCCGCTTTTGGCAACGGGGCCATTTTCATCGAGAAATACCTGGCGCGGGCCCGGCATGTCGAGTTCCAGATCATGGCCGACGGCCAGGGCAATTGTATCCACCTGCTGGAACGGGAGTGCTCCATCCAGCGGCGCCATCAGAAAATCATCGAAGAAACCCCCTCGCCGGCCCTGACACAAGCTTTGCGGGAGGAGATGGGCGCCGCTGCCGTGCGGGCGGCCCAGGCGGCCGGATACGTCAATGCCGGAACGGTGGAATTTCTTCTGGATCCGGACGGCCGGTTTTACTTCCTGGAGGTCAATACCCGTCTGCAGGTTGAGCATCCCATAACCGAGATGGTTACGGGCATCGACATGGTGCGGGAGCAGATCCGGATTGCCGCTGGAGAACGCCTGTCCTATACCCAGTCCGACATCGCCGGACGGGGGCATGCCATCGAATGCCGCATCTACGCGGAAGATCCCGAGAACGACTTCTTTCCGTCCCCCGGCCCCATCGACTATCTGCAACAACCCCAAGGGCCGGGCATCCGTGTCGATTCCGGCATTTACATGGGAGGCCAGGTGCCGGTGGAGTACGATCCGATCCTCGCCAAAATGATCGTGCATGCCGAGACCCGCGAGGCGGCCATTGCCCGGGCGTGCCAGGGGCTGAAAGACTATGTGGTCATCGGCGTCAAGACGCCCATCGCCTTTTTGTTGGATGTTCTCGATCACGAAGCCTTCCGTGATGGTGCCACCTATACGGATTTCATCCCGTTGCACATGGCAGACTGGCAGCCCGCCAAGGCTGACGGCGACCTGGCGCGGATTGCCTTTGTCGTTGACGCGCTTACCGAAAAATCGATCGGGACCGATGCCTTGCGTGGAGGCCGCGCGCCGGAACTCACGCCCTGGCAGACGCTGGGGGCCTGGCGGTCCTGATGCGGGTATAAGGATAGGGGAGACGACCCATGAAGTACAATTTGGAGATCAATGGTGAAACAGAGACCCTGTTGGTCGAACAGCAGGACGGCGGCGGGATGGTCATAACCGCCGCGGGCAAACAACGCACGGTGGCGGCCCGCCGAATCGACACCCATCGCCTCGTGCTCAATGTGGACGGCGCCATTCGGAACGTCTTCCTCGGCGGGAACGACGTGGCCAAGCAGATCGTGATCAACGGCGTGGCCTACGGCGTGGCCGACGCGGATGCCAAGGCCATGGCGGCAGCGACCGGGGGGAGGGACCGGGAAACACCCCGGGAGGTGACCCCCCCCATGCCGGCCGTGGTGGTCAAGGTCCTTGTTGCGTTAGGGCAGGATGTCCAAAAGGGCGAGGGCCTGGTGGTGGTTTCGGCCATGAAGATGGAGACGACGCTGTCGGCTCCGTTTGACGGACGGGTCACCGGCATCAATGCGGCCGAAGGCGACAAGGTGATGCCCGGGGATATCCTGGTGGATCTCCAATCCAACGAGGAAGATAAGGCGGGCGAAGCTGTTTCGGCATAGGCCCCGTCAACCAGCAACGGCATGGGGAGGTGGATAACGATGCGTGAAGAAAAACCACTGCACTGGCATTCGGAAAACAGGGTTGCCTGGATCACCATCAATCGGGAAGCCCAGCGCAATGCGATCAATGCCGAAGCGCTGGCCCTTTTCCACGAAGCGCTGAGTGCCATCGAGAACGCCGCCGCCGTGCGTGTTGTCTGTATCACCGGTGCCGGCGCCAAGGCATTTTGTGCCGGCGCCGATCTTGGCGGCGGAATGGACGCGGACGGTCGTGAGGTCTTCAAAAGTTTTGCCGATCTGCTCAAACGCCTGGCCGGCTTTCCCAAGCCGACCGTCGCGCGGGTCAATGGATACTGTCTGGCCGGCGGTATGGGCCTCATGCTGGCCTGCGACATCGTGGTTGCTTGCGATGATGCTAAATTCGGCACGCCGGAGGTCAACGTGGGGCTCTTCCCCATGATGATCGGGGCGCTCATCTACCGCAATGTGCTGCGCAAAAAGGCCTTGGAGATGGTGCTGACCGGCAGCAAACTGACCGCCGAAGAGGCCCTGGACATGGGGCTGATTACGCGGGTCGTGCCGCGGGAACGTCTGGATGCGGCGGTTGCTGAATTGCTGGAGACCCTCGGCGCCAAAAGTCCCATCGGCATGAAGATCGGCAAGGAGGCCTTTCACGCCATGGCCGATATGCCGTTTGAGGAGGCGGTGGACTATCTGGCCGGAAAGCTTGCCGACGTAGCCGGAACGGAAGATGCGCGCGAGGGTATCATGGCCTTCATCGAAAAACGGGAGCCTAATTTTGTCGGCCGCTAATTCGTGTCCGTCCAGAAATGGTCTTTTTTGTCCTGATCATCGTTCTCCGCGGGTTTCCGGCTGCGGCGTACAACAGTACGCCTCACCGTAAACCCTTGTGCGGCCTTGCACAGAGCAAAAAATCCTCATTGCTGAATCAGACACGGTCGTGTGGCTTTAACTGATTGGCGGGGCACTATTTGAAGAGAAGGGTGTAAGTATGACAACAGATAAACTCATTATTGCCAATTGCAGCGGTTTCCTGGGCGATCGATTCAGCGCCGCCAGAGAAATGGTCGAAGGCGGCCCGATAGACGTCCTCACCGGGGATTATCTGGCCGAATTGACCATGGCCATCCTATTTCGCCAGAAACTCAAGGATGCGTCACTGGGCTACGCCCGCTCCTTTTTGCGTCAGATGGAAGATGTCATGGGGCGCTGCCTGGACCGCAATATCAAGGTGGTCAGCAACGCCGGCGGCCTCAACCCGAAAGGGTTGGCCGACGCCCTCCAGGCCGTGGCCGACAAACTGGGGTTGGCGCCTACAATTGCCTACATCGAAGGTGATGATCTTTTGCCCAGGCTAGGCGATCTTCAAGCACAAGGCGAAACGTTCCGTCACTTGGACAAGGGGGTAAGTCTTCAGGATGCCAACGCCCAACCCATTTCCGCCAATGCCTATATCGGGGGGTGGGCGGTGGCCGAAGCGCTAAATCGGGGTGCCGATATCGTGGTGGCCGGTCGTCTGGCCGATGCCGCCCTGGTGACCGGGCCGGCGGTCTGGCGTTTTGGATGGCAGCGGGACGACTGGGATTGCCTGGCCGGTGCGGCAGTGGCCGGCCACATCATCGAGTGCGGCGGCCAGGCCACCGGCGGCAATTATCCTTTTATCGATGAAGTCCCCTCGTTTCAGGGCGTGGGGTTTCCGCTGGCTGAAATTTATCCGGATGGTTCCTCGGTCATCACGAAACATCCCGGTACCGGCGGTCTGGTGTCCACGGGTACGGTTACGGCCCAATTGCTGTATGAAATCCAGTCCCCTCACTATCTGACCCCGGACGTCACGGCACGTTTCGACACGATCCACCTGGCCCAGGAGGGGCCGGACCGTGTGAAGGTTTCCGGTGTAAAGGGAGCACCGCCGCCCAGCACCACCAAAGTATGCCTCAACAACCTCTGGGGCTATCGCAATGCCATGACCCTGATTCTCACCGGGCTGGATATCGAGCAAAAAGCGCGGATTCTTGAAGAGACCGTGGTGGAAAGCCTGGGGGGCCGCGACCAGTATGCGGTTTTCGATGTCCAGCTCGTCCGTTCGGACCAGGCCGAGCCGAGCACGAATGATGAATCTTTTGCCTACCTGCGATTCGGGGTGATCGATCCGGACCCCAAAAAGGTGGCCCGCTTTTCTTCGGCCATTGTTGAACTGGCCCTGGTGAGTATTCCCGGCTTTACGGCCACGGCCCCTCCGGCCAAAGGAACACCTGCCATCCAGCACTGGCCGACCCTGGTGGCGAACCCCCACGTCCGGCCCCAGGTCGTCGTCGGGAAGGAACGGATTTCGATCGAGCCCCTGCCCGGAGCCGATATGGCGCCTTGTCCCTCAGTGCCGTCGGCCGACGATCAGCCGCCGGCCCGGACAGAGGACATGGTGCCGCTGCCATTCGGTCGACTGTTCGGCACCCGGTCGGGTGACAAGGGCGGCAATGCCAACCTGGGTGTCTGGGCCCGGAGCAGCGAGGCCTATGACCACCTGCGGAAATTCCTATCGGTCGCGCAGTTGACGGCCCTGCTGCCGGATCTGGCACCATTTGACATCGAGCGCTATGAACTGCCGCATCTGCGGGCGCTCAATTTCTATATCCGGGGCATCCTGGGGGAAGGGGTGGCCGCTTCGCTGCGCAGCGACCCCCAGGCCAAAACACTGGGAGAATATTTGCGGGTTAAAACCATCGCGGTGCCCGTCGGCCTTCAGAAGACAACCGTTTCGGCACACTAGCAAGGAGACAGCATGGATTTCGAATTGGGAAAAACCTATGATGAGCTGGAAATCGGCATGTCGGCATCTTTTAGCAAAACCATTACGGAAACAGACGTTTATCTTTTTGCTGGTATTTCAGGCGATTTCAATCCCATGCATGTGAACGAAGAATTTGCCAAATTAACCCCTTTTGTTACGCGTATCGCTCACGGTGCCCTGCCCCAATGCCTCATTGCCCCCGTCCTGGGAACGAAATTGCCCGGATTGGGAACGGTGGCCCTCGAGATCAACACCCGTTTCCGCGCGCCCACCCATTTTGGCGATACGATCACCGCCACCGCCGAAGTGTCCGAGAAACTCGAGGGAAAGCGTTGGGTGCGCATGGTGTTGTCCTGGACGAATCAGAAAGGGGAGAAGGTGGCGGAGGGTACGGCGCTGGTCATGCCGCCCCCCAAACTTGGGTAGCATCCGGTCCTAAATGGCATCTTTCAGCCTCCAGCGGCGTTCTCGTCGCTTTCGCGATCCTCGACGTAGTTTACTACGCCTGCGGTCGCAAAAGGACTGCGGCCTTGCTGGAAACTGAAACCTACCCTTTATGACCGGACGCTTCGAACTAGGATAAAGCTGACTCACTCAGAATTCCGAAAAGGATGATAAGATGGCCCTGGAATTCAAGACACAGGCAGGTTGCCAGGAGTACTTCTCCAAAGCCCATGAGATGGTGCGCCGATCGGTGCGGGATTTTGTGAAAAAGGAAATCCTGCCCAATATCGATGAATGGGAAGAGGCCGGCGAATTTCCGATGGCGCTCTACGCCAAAGCCGGTGATGTGGGGATTCTGGGAATCGGTTATCCCGAGGAATTGGGCGGCACGCCCGGGGACATCTTTTTCAAGGTGGCGGCCAGCGAGGAACTGATGCGATCCGGCTCCGGCGGTCTGGTGGCCGGTCTGGGATCGTTGGATATCGCCATCCCGCCGATTATCCGTCATGGCACGGACGACCAGAAAGAACGGTTTATCAAACCAGTTCTGGCCGGGAAGAAGATCGCCGCGCTCGGGATCACCGAACCCAGCGGCGGGTCCGATGTGGCGCGTCTGCGAACGACGGCCGTGCGCGACGGCGACGTGTATGTGGTCAACGGCAGCAAGACGTTTATCACCAGCGGCTGCCGGGCCGACCAGGTGACCTGCGCCGTGCGGACCGGGGAGGAGGGCGCGCACGGCATCAGCTTCCTGGTGATCGAAAAGGGAACGCCGGGTTTCAGCACCTCCACCAAACTGCGCAAGATGGGCTGGTGGGCTTCGGATACGGCCGAGCTTTTCTTCGACGACTGTCGCGTACCGGTGGTCAATCGTATTGGGGAAGAAAACCAGGGATTTTACATCATCATGGAAAACTTCCAGGCCGAGCGCCTGTCCCTGGCCATCATGGCCAACATGACCGCTCAGTTGGCCCTGGATGAAGCGCTGCGCTACGCCCGGGAACGGGAAGCCTTCGGCAAACCGTTGACCGGTTTTCAGGTGACGCGCCACAAGCTGGCGGAGCTGGCCACCCTGGTGGAGATCAGTCGGGAGTACACCTACCGTGTGGCGGCCCGCATGGATGCCGGCATCGACCAGATCAAGGAAGTCTCCATGGCCAAAAACTTTGCCTGCAGCGTCAGCAACCGCGTGACCTACGAGGCTGTGCAGGTCTTCGGCGGGTTCGGCTTCATGCGGGGGTATCTGGTGGAGCGTTTGTATCGGGACAACCGGGTGCTTTCCATCGGTGGCGGCACCACCGAGATCATGAATGAAATCATTTCCAAGCTTCTTTAGTAAGCCCACCCACCGTTTTTTATGCGTCGGCCTTGTGACGCTAAAGGTCGAAAAGCGTTCATCAGCCGCGCAGTCGAGTTGTCATCTGGATTTTAGGGGCCGGATGGGGCAACGAGCGTCCTGCCATTGACATTGACGATCAATCCAGTATGATATAAATTTTATTTGAGCACCAAATAAAAATTGGTGACCTGAAAGAGATATCATAACGTAATACGTTTAAATTAAATAGATATCTTATTTTATCCTATAGATATATTCATTTGACATAAAATAATACCCACGAAATTTTGCGATGATCCTGGGGCATACGAAACAATCCCCGATCTACCCGTTTGAATTCTTCACGGGGCGTTGCCTTTCGGCCATCCTATTATTTCCGAAAAACGGATTGATGCCTCCCATTCTCGTCGCCGGGTTTGTCCGGCAATGCCCGCCATTGTTTTTTTCGATACGGTATTACAAAATTGGGACGCATATCGCGTGCGTTCCCTGAAAGGATTCAGGCTTTGATTCTCTCCATTGGTGAAATTTTATTCGATATGTTTCCAGAAGGTCGTCGCCTGGGCGGTGCGGCCTTCAATTTCGCTTACCACATTCACCGCCTGGATGGTCCGGTTCGATTTCTCAGTCGCATTGGTCAAGATCCTGAGGGGCAGGCGATTCTTGATTTCCTGGCGGAACGCCAATTCCCGGTGGGTGATCTGCAGCGGGATGAAGAGCATCCCACCGGTCGTGTCCTGGTAACACTCGATGCAGGAGGCGGTGCGCAGTTTGACATTCTTCCCGGGGTCGCCTACGATTTTATCACCCTCACGCCGGCCATCGAGCAATTTGTCAAAGAAGACTGTGACTTGATTTATTTCGGCAGCCTGATCCAGCGCACCGCGCAGGGCGCACAAACCGTGCGGCGGATTCTGAGCCTTCGATCATCCCGGACCAAATGCCTTTGCGACATCAATCTGCGCCCGGATTGCTTCACCGCCGATAGCCTCACATTCGCGCTGCAGGAAGCGGATGTCCTCAAAATCAATGATGAGGAACTGGCAACCTTGGCTTTGATACACGCCATCCGCGGCGATACAACGCAAAACGTCGCGGCCTTGATGGCCCGTTTCGATATCGAGATGGTGGCCCTCACACGGGCCGAACACGGCAGCAGTCTATTTACGGGGGGCGAGCGGTACGACATCGCCCCGGAGCGCGGTCTTCAGATCAAGGACACCGTGGGGGCTGGCGATGCGTTTGCGGCCATGCTGGCCATCGGATATGTGCGGCGCTGGCCGCCGGAACGCATCCTGAAATCGGCCAGCCGCTTGGCCAGCCAGGTGTGCGGTATCACAGGCGCTATTCCGGCCACACCGCTTTTTTACGATCGCATACGGGAACTGATGACCGACGGGGGTGAGCATGGGGAATAAGCGTTACATCCAGATGTTCAGCATTCACGGACTGATCCGTTCCAACAACCCGGAACTCGGTCGCAACGCCGACACGGGGGGGCAGGTGACGTATGTTCTGGAACTGGCCCGCCAGCTGAGCACCCTCGACACGGTGGCCCGGGTCGATCTGTTTACCCGGTTGATCGCCGAAAAAACGGTATCGAATGATTACGCCAGTCCAATGGAGATCGTGAACGACAAGTTCCGGATCGTTCGTATCCAGTGCGGCGGGCGTAAATATTTGCGAAAGGAACTGCTGTGGCCCCATCTGGATGAATTTATCGACAAGACCGTCAAATTCATCAAACGGGAACAGGCTATCCCGGATGTTGTCCACGGCCATTACCCGGATGCCGGCTATGTGGCCATGGAATTGTCACGGTTCTTCGGCGTGCCCTTTATTTTCACCGGGCATTCACTGGGGCGGGTGAAAAAACAGAAACTACTGAGCGACGGGGTAGGCGCCGTCGATCTCGAACGGCGCTACAAGATCGATCACCGCATTGCCGTCGAGGAAGAAGTCCTAAGTCAGGCCGATCTGATCGTCACCAGCACACGCCAGGAAATTGTCGAACAATACGGACTATACAGCAATAATGGCCAGCCGGACTTCAAGGTTATCCCCCCGGGGTTCGATTTGGAGCGGTTTTACCCTTATTACCGCGACATGCTGCCGCAAAACGATAAGGACGAAGCGGCCATGTTCGCCCGGGCCTCGGTCATGCAGGAGTTAAACCGGTTTTTTCTGCATCCGGACAAACCCCTCATCCTGGCGCTCTGCCGACCGGACAAGCGCAAGAATATTACCGGACTGGTGCGGGCCTATGGTGAAGACCTGGACTTGCAGGCCATGGCCAACCTGGCGGTTTTCGCCGGTATCCGAAAAGATATCGAGAGCATGGAGAGCAATGAACGGGAAGTGCTTACGGATATGCTGCTGCGGCTGGACCAGTACGATCTGTATGGTAAAATGGCGATTCCCAAAAAACACGATTTCGAATCGGAAGTCCCGGAACTGTATCGCGTGGCAGCTGAAAAAGGTGGTGTTTTCGTCAACCCGGCCCTGACCGAACCCTTCGGGCTGACGTTGCTGGAGGCCTCGGCCACGGGACTTCCGATCGTGGCGACCCATGACGGGGGGCCCAAGGATATCGCCGAGAACTGTAAAAACGGTCTTCTGGTCGATCCGTCCGAACCGGGTCAGATCGCCGGGGCTCTTAGGGCGATCATTGCCGATCGGGACCAATGGGACCGGTATTCCAAAAACGGCATCATGAATGTGCGCAAATATTATACCTGGGAAAGACATGCCCGCCAGTACATGGCCGCGGTGGAAAAGCTGGCGGCGGCGGCCGAAACAGCCGATATGGGCACCGCACACCCCACGGATGCCATCGGACGACGCTTGACCAGCCTGAACGCCCTGTTCGTTACGGATATCGACCACACCCTGATCGGCGAAGACAACATGCACCTGAAGGATCTATTAAGTGCCCTGAAGGCCAATCGGTCCACGGTCGGCTTTGTCGTGGCCACCGGCCGCACGATCGAATCCGTACGAGGCCATCTCCAAAAATACGGGGTTGAAGGGGTGGATGTCCTGATCACCTCCGTGGGGGCGGAGATCTATTACGGACCGCGCCTGCAGCAGAGCCGCAGCTGGGAATCCCATATCGCCGCCAGGTGGGAGCCGGCCAAGATTCGCCGGACGCTGAAGTCTTTGCCCTATTTGACCTACCAGGAGGAAGATACCCAACGGCGGTTCAAGATCAGCTACTACATGGAGCCCGGAAAAGACCGTTTGGCCGAGATTCACAATCGGTTGCTCAATAAGAAATGCAAGTATAATCTAGTCTACTCCCACGACCAGTACCTGGATATTCTTCCCTACCGCGCTTCCAAGGGGAAAGCGATCCGGTTTCTCTGCTACAAGTGGGAAATCCCCCTGCGCAACATTGTCGTCTCCGGCGACTCCGGCAACGACGAAGAAATGCTGCGCGGCGAACCCTCGGCCATCGTGGTGGCCAATTACAGCGCGGAGCTTGAGGCGCTGCGCAAGAGTAAACACGTTTACTTCGCCCGGAAGCCCTGTGCCGGTGGTATTCTGGAAGGATTGCAAAAATATCGATTTTTCGAAAAAGCTAAAGGCGACGCATGACGCTCAAAAACAAAGTCCAACTCATTACCTACCCGGATTCGCTGGGTGCCAATCTACTGGAATTGCATTTTGTGCTCCGCAAATATCTGCGCAAGGCCATCGGCGGGGTTCACATTCTACCGTTCTATCCGTCTTCGGCCGACCGCGGATTCGCCCCCCTGACCTACGACGAGGTGGACCCTGCTTTTGGGACATGGGACGATATCGAGCACATCGGGCGGGATTTCGATCTGATCGTGGACTTCATGGTGAACCACATCTCCCGCCAGTCGGTTTTTTTCCAGGACTATCTGGAGCGTGGTGACGAGAGCCCCTATGCCGACATGTTTCTCAGTTTCAGGAAACTGAGTCCGGACGGGGAGCTGCCCGAAGCGGACCTGGCCAAAGTCTACACCCGCAAGCCCCGACCGCCGTATACGACCATTCATCGGCCGGATGGTTCCCGTGAAAAGATCTGGAGCACCTTTGATTACGAACAGATCGACCTGGACTACCGCTCGCCGGTGACCCGGGAGGTGGTGCGCAAATTCCTGATCCGACTGGCCCGCAGCCATCCCAAGATGATCCGCTTGGACGCATTTGCCTACACGACCTTCAAACTGGGAACGAACTGTTTTTTCCTGGAACCCGAGGTGTGGGAGCTTCTGGAGTGGATCAAAGGGTTTGTGGCACCTTTCGACGCCGAGGTGCTGCCGGAGGTTCACGAGCACCATCGGTATCAGCTCAAGCTGGCCGAACACGACTATTGGGCCTATGATTTCGCACTGCCGATGATCATGCTGCACACGCTGTATCACCACACCAACCGTCAACTCCTGGAATGGCTGCGCATCTGCCCCCGCAAGCAGATTACCACCCTCGACACCCACGACGGCCTCGGCGTGGTGGACGTGGCCGACCTGATGTCCCAGGCGGATATCGACCGCACCCTCGAGGGCCTTTACGAAAAAGGCTCCAACATCAAACGCATCTACTCCGGGGAAGCCTATCAGAATCTGGACATCTACCAGGTCAACTGCACCTACTACTCGGCCCTTGAAAACAACGACGATTCCTATCTTGCGGCCCGGGCGATTCAATTTTTCTGCCCTGGGATTCCGCAGGTTTACTACGTGGGTCTGCTGGCCGGCAGCAATGACATCGAATTGGTGGAGCGGACCAAAAACGGGCGGGACATCAACCGGCACGGCTACGACCTGGACGAGATCGAGCAGGAAATGCAGCGGCCGGTAGTCCAGCGGTTGCTGCGCCTGATGACCTTTCGATCGTATTACCCGGCCTTCAACGGCGAATTCAAAATCGAGGCGACACCGGAAAACCAGGTGGGTTTGACCTGGCGCAAGGGCAAATTCCTTACGTCTCTGCATGTGGACTTGCAAACCTACGCAACGCACATCACCTATTATGACCCCACGGTGGATGCGTCTAAACACCTTGTCGTGTGACCCCTTCCTGCGCGCTGGTCGTACCGTCCCTACTTGTACCGGGCGTGACAGTCTTTTTTCATTCTTTTCAGGGCTTCGTAAGCCTGACGCATGTCATCCATCCGGTTGTTCTGGCAGGCGCCCACCAGGCGTCGGCAGGCGGCTTCGAAGGCCTCGTAGTGCGGCTCACCGCGGTCGGGGTAGCGTACCATGGCGCGGATTTCCTTCTGGAAAGTCCGTATCAATGGGGCGTCCGGGATCTGGTTGGCGGTGATCTTGGCCCCGATCTGCTTGAAGGTGGTTTGCATTTCTTTTTTGAGCGCCCTGTAGGATCCTGCAGGATGTGTCGTAGCTGGCGGCGTCTTCCCTTTGGACGAGAGTCCTCTGGAATCCGCCTTCAGTTTGAGCGTAAGTCCGAACCCTTTCGTTTCCCGTTTGCATTTCAACTCCAGCTTTTCAAAAGCCGTCTGTAATATGGCCAACCGCTGGTCATGCACTTCGACGGCGTTTTGCACCGCATCGGCCAGGGTGTGCAGGTAGTCGCCGAGTTCTTCACGGGATAGCGATTTCTTTATTTTATGTTCCATGGTTTCGTTATAACTATCCAGAGTGTCGGTTGACGTCAGGATCTGTTCAATGGAACATAGGAACTGGCGGATCATTGGCAAGTCCCGCGCACGGGTTTCAGTGGGCGCCAACCAATCACCAGTCCTTCGAGGAGAGATCAATTGACGTCCATGGGAATCGACACGGGGTGTTTAGAAGCCGTAAAGCTGGAGGAGTTCGGGGTTTTCGGTGGGCCAAGACTTCTCGAGGTGGGTTGCGGCGACGGCCGTATTACCGCGCAACTGGCTGAAAAAGCGACCTGCCTGGTGGCGGTGGACCCGAACGAAAACGAGTTGATGCGTGCGGTCCATCGGGTGGACCGGGTGCTGTTCAGCCGGGCTTCCGGCGTGCAGCTGCCCTTTGCGGACCACAGCTTCGATAGAGTATTGTTTACCCTCTCGTTGCACCATCAGGACAGTCGCCTGGCCCTGCAAGAAGCCGTCCGGGTGCTTGTGCCGGGTGGAAGAATCCTGGCCATGGAACCGGCGGTCGACGGTGAGGCCCAGCAACTGTTTCATTTTTTCGAGGACGAGACCGCCGCCCTCGAATCGGCTATGGCGGCCATCGCAGACAGTCCCTTGCGCATCACGCAGGCCACGCAGTTTGAAGCCGACTGGCAATTCGAGAGCAAACACGAATTCAGCCGCTATATGTTCGCCTACCATGACCTGGCTTGGAACGTGCAGACCGAGGTCGGACTCTTCCAGCAGCTGGGTCGGAAGGCGGCGGATCGGCCCCTGGTGCTCAAAGACAAGCTCAACCTGCTGTGCCTGTCCGTGTAAGGATAGCGCCTTTCGCATGGGATGTGCCGAATGACTATGAGGGGAAAATCAGGTGGTCCAGTATAAGTCCCCAGAACGCGGTCCCGGAAGGTGCGCTGAAATACCATCCCAGGTGGGCCAGGCAACCCCGGCAGATTCCCACCCGCCAGGTAAAACCCGGAAACCAGGTAAATTCATCGGATGAGGGGCCCACCGGAGCACACCCTTCCGCCGCACTGAAACAGCCGATGGTAAACACGATGCCTGCAGGGTTGGCAAAGGTGTGCTGTTGGCCCCCCTCCATTGCACTCTGGTCTTCTTCCCGCGTGATAGGGAAAAGGCATTCCCGGCAGAGAATGAGGCGCTCTTCCACCGCTTCCGCCTGGACATCGCTTCCCGGGGCCGTGTCGTCCCCTTTTTCGGGCGTGGCCGGTGTTTTCAGCCACACCATCGTTGGCAACGGCGATGCTGAAAACGGTGGGTTGGGCGTTGTCTCTTCAATGCACATCGTTCAACTCCCCATGGGTCGCTCAAACTATAGGTCTTTTTGGGCGTTTGAACAAGTTCGGGCTTATGCGGATCACTTTACATCGGGTGACGGTTGCTTACCTTATATGGCGAACAGGGGCAAACAACCCTGCAACCGTATGGACATGGAGGTCGTACAATGGAAGATTCCCCCCGCGATACCAGCAGCGAAAACGATTGTGTCATCACGTTGTATGATGGCTCCTGGATGACCTGCGACATGATCGAGGAGACTCTTGAAGACTAAATGAATGAAAGTTGTTCTCACTTGAAATAATAGACGCAATCCATTAAAGGTCTGTTTAGGGCCAAAAACCCTGATCCGGCCTTTTCTTTTTGTTCCCAGACCTATCACGCTGTTTTTGTATTCGCCTTTTGGGTATTATTTGTGGGGCATGACATGCCGCACCATTCGGGCTGTTTTTTAAATGGACAACGCCCCCCGTTCATCATGACGTTTAACTTTTCTGGAGCGCCGCCATGAAAAAAAACGCCCTGCTTATCGCTGTAACTGTAATCGGACTGCTGTTGTTCGCCTCCCAGGCCCTTGCCATGAACCCGATGCTGCTCAAGCAAACGGGTAAAAGCAAAGGGGCGCCGACCGAGGAAGCGATTCAGCTGCCGAAAGACCTGCAAGCCAAAGATATCGATGCGATCATCGCCCGTCTCGATGACGATCAGGTGCGGCGCCTGTTGATCGCCCAGTTGCAGGCCGAGGCCCAAAAAGCCACGGAGACGGGGACAACGCAGCAGGTGAGCGGCCTGGGACGCGTCATCCAGTGGTTTGAAAGCCGGACTGAGCTTCTCGTCTCCAGGGTCTACCGGCTGGGGATCAGCCTTCCCGACATCCCCGGCGATCTCGGCCGGGCCTTGGGCCAGTTGACGGATTATCAGGGAGCCGGACGGTTCTCGTTTATGGTGCTGATCGTCCTGGTTTTTCTGGCGGTGGGCTACGGGGCGGAAAAGCTGTTTTACCGTCTGACCGCAGCGTTTCGCACCCAGATCGACACCATGCCGGGGATGGACGGCATCCTGAAATTCTGGGGGGCCCTATTGCGGTTCATTCCCGAACTGCTGGGTATTTTGGTCTTTACCCTGACCCCCTTCCTTTTGTTTTTCATGACCGTCAGCAAGGAAGACAAAGGGCTGCGCTTGCTTTTCCTGGCCTTCCTGCTGACGGCCGTGGCCATTCGGCTGTGTGCGGCCCTGCTGCGGCTGATTCTTTCCCCGGAGACAGGGAAACTGCGGCTCGTCCAGATGTCGGACGCGTTGGCCCGCTACCTCTACCGGCGGCTGCTGCTGGTGATCTGTATCATGGCGGTTGGCATGATCTCGCTACTCCTTCTCGAACGGCTTGGTGCCACCTTGCCGACCCGTATCTGGCTACCGATCCTCTACGGGACGGCGATCATCCTGATTTTCGCCGGCATGATTTGGCGAAATCGCCACAACGTGCGGGACCACATGCTGCAGCGCGAAAAAGATAGCGGGGAGAAAAGTCTGTGGTTGCGGAGCCAGTTTGCCGGCATGTGGCACACGCTGGCGCTGGCCTATCTTTTTCTGGTGTGGGGCCTTGGTTTTGTCAACCTGGTGACGGCCGACGAGACTCGGTTCCGCGGCACCTTCATCATCAGCTTTCTCATCGTGCCCATTTATCTGTTGCTCGATCGCCTGGCCATATGGTGCCTGGATTCCACCGTGGTCAAGCAAATTGAAAGCCGTTCACCGGAACAGGACGATGCCGTGCTGGAAGCGGGTGACGGCGGCGAGATCGATTCACCACCGGCCGATGCGGGCAACTACCTGGTTATCGTCCGACGGGTGGTGCGCCTGGTGGTGTTTGCGGCCGTGGCCCTCTGGTTCCTGGATATCTGGGGCTTTCGGGTCCCCATCGGGGAAGCCGCCGTGGGCGCCATTTTCAACATCCTGGTGACCCTTCTGCTGGCCCATGTCGCCTGGGAGATGATCAGTGCGGCCATCAGCCGCAAGCTGAAACAAGGGGGATTTGCCGAAAAAGCGGAAAAGGAGGACGAGGATGACGAGTGGGGCGCTCCCGGGGCCCAAGATCGCTCCTTCACCCTGCTGCCCATGTTGCGCAAGTTCATCGGCGTCGTCATTGTGGTGATGACCACCCTGATCGTGCTCTCCTCCCTCGGCGTCGATATCGGTCCTCTGCTGGCCGGTGCCGGGGTGATCGGGCTGGCCATCGGCTTTGGTGCCCAGAAACTGGTGCGCGATATCCTTTCGGGTATTTTTTTTCTGATGGACGATGCCTTCCGGGTGGGGGAATACCTGGACGCCGGCGGCATTTCCGGCACGGTGGAGGAGATCACCCTGCGCACCATCAAGCTGCGCCACCACCGCGGCATGCTGCAGATCGTGCCGTTGGGGGACCTCAAGTCCGTCACCAACTTCATGCGGGGCGGCATGGTGGTGAAATTCGACCTGAAGCTGCCCTACGACACGGATATCGACAAGGTGCGCAAGATCATCAAGAAGGTCGGCAAGAAAATGCTGTTGGACGAGGAACTGGGTCCCGATTTCATTAAACCGCTCAAATCCCAGGGCGTGCGCAGCGTGGGCGATTCCGTCATGACCTTCCGGGCCAAATTCACCGCCCGGCCGGGAACGCATTTTGTCATACGGCGTGAAGCCTACAAGCATATTACCGCTGCTCTTGAAAAAGCAGGGATTCATTATGCCCACCGCAAGGTGATTGTGGATCTGGCGCCGGAGTTCGCCGAGAAAATGGACGTCGCGCCCGTGCGCACGGATCGAGCCGGGGAAGGAACGGCCCGTAAGTTGACACCCGAACAAAAGTCCCAGGTGCTACAGGCCGGTGCCGCGGCGGCTCTGGACACGATCGCCGAAGAAGAGGGGGGCGGGTCGAAAGGGAAAAAAAAGAAATAGGCCGTATCCGATCGCCTGAGGGCGTGGCCTGTCGCTGATCGGGGTTTTGGATAACCTCCGGTTGGCCGTAATCTTTTTTTGTGTTTGGAGACCTTTGCAGGTCTCGTTGGTTGCCAATTCCTAAGACGGTATTAGGTTGGGATTCACTCCGGAGACCAGCATCGTTATTCGGTGCTGCATGTTCATCGCATAAAAAAAGGAGGGTCCCATGAGCATTCTGGTCGCGAAAGCGGCGCCGGATTTCGAGGCGCCGGCGGTCATGCCCAGCGGCGTGATTGAAGAAAACTTTAAATTGTCCGACCTGCGCGGACAATATGTGGTGATATTTTTCTATCCCTTGGATTTTACCTTTGTCTGCCCCACCGAGATTCTGGCCCATCACAAGCGGATGGCGCAGTTCAAGGAAAAAGGTGTCGCGGTGGTGGGGGTATCCATCGAC
Source organism: Deltaproteobacteria bacterium (assembly GCA_020444045.1). Classification (GTDB taxonomy): domain Bacteria; phylum Desulfobacterota; class Desulfobacteria; order Desulfobacterales; family UBA5852; genus JABZFP01. Next base: position 13,483 of record JAHLLS010000025.1, on the reverse strand, counting down.
TCCCAGTTCACGCATTTTGCCTGGCGCAATACGCCCGTGGCGGAAGGCGGCATCGGTGTGATCGATTTCCCGCTGGTGGCCGACGTTAAACATGATATCACCCGGGCCTACGGGATCGAACACCCGGACGGGGTTGCCCTGCGGGCCTCGTTTCTGATCGACAAGGATGGCATTGTACAGCATCAGGTGGTGAACAACCTGCCCCTGGGGCGCGATGTCGATGAGATGCTGCGCATGGTGGACGCCCTGCAGTTCACCGAGGAACACGGAGAAGTCTGCCCGGCAGGGTGGCACAAAGGCGACAATGCCATGAAACCGGACGCCGAGGGGGTGTCCGATTATCTGCGATCAAACGCCGAGAATCTATAAACGACGGTGAACGCCGCTGTCCAGCCCATGGCGCAGATCGGTTCGGCATGGGCTGATAGCGGCTGACGCACTGCTGTGATGGTTGATCCGTGGCTGTCGCTTTCCATCCGTTTTATCCACGCTGCGCTTGACCTTAGCGGCCCTGCGCTTTAGTATGGGCTATCGGTCGCGTTACCGCTATCGCTCTTCTCAGGATCACCTCGCGCTTCTACTTGCTTGACTGGCTTGATGCTGCTACATCACAATATAGCGTGTCCGGGGCTTATTCGATATTCCTATTTCCGCCGTGCATTTCAGATAACGACATTACCGGGGGGGGGGCGTCGTGAGTGATTACAAGAAAACAAGCGGGTCGCCTGGCATCCTTTCAAGAGAAGATGAAAAACGGCATCAATGCCTGGTAGACCGCCGATCCGGGTTTGATCGACGGCGGGCCTACAGCCTGGCCTATTTCGCCAATGGCGGGGTCGAACGCCGCCAAGGGCATGACCGCCGGGACACGAACGACCGCCGCCGGATCTGGGAAATGCGTGGCACCCCCTGTCCGGGAACCTGACGCGGTATTCGCCGGCTGCTTAAACCGATCCATTCACGGGCTCTGTCATTGAATCGGTTTTCCCCGCCCGCTATATTGAAATGACGATTACGCTCTTTCCAAAGCACTTCAACAGCGTTTCCCTCAATCGTAAAACCCGTTGCGAACGTTAGATTATTTGGATATGGTGGCCGCCAAACGAAGGCCGCAGTGCGGCTGGATCGCCGGCGGTAGCCAGATTAACACCTCCACAAGGAAAGGTTGGGTAACCATGTCTCGACGCATTTCAGTTGTCGTCTTGATAGCATTGATCGCTGTCTCTCTGGTGGTGGGCTGCAGCAAGATCAACAAGGAAAATTACGACAAGATCCAGGTGGGCATGACCTACGACGAGGTCGAGGCCCTATTGGGAACACCGGACGAGGCCAAAGATGTCATCGGTACCAGGAGTTGTATATGGGGCAAAGCACCGAAAACCATCAGCATCAAGTTTGTGGGTGACAAAGTCGTTTTTCACTCGGCCGAGGGGCTCAAATAGCCGCCGGATAGACCCCTGTAATCTCACTCTGACGACGAAACCGGATGATCACGATGGAACAGCAATGCCTGGCGACCCTGCAACGCCTTTTGTCTGACTGCGGGGCGGCGACGCTCGAACCGTCGCTGCTAAATCACTTCTACAAGCATTGTGCCCGCCAGCCGGCGTTGCGCACCCGGCAGTTGGCAAGCGTTTCCTTAAAAACCCTGCTGTATCGCTACGCCTGCCTGCGGCCGGAAATACAGGCTGCCTTGAACACGTTTGTTGCCGATCAGTGGCGGATTTATACTGCGGAAACCCCCGCGCTGCAGGTGGCTCCTGACATCTCCCAAATCGACGCCACGCCAACCATCCCCGATGCTGCGCCGACACCCGTCGCGCTTTCCACCCCCGATCGACCGCCATCCCCTCCCATGCCTGAAGACTGGTTCGACCGATTTTTAAACGGGGTTCGCATGCTGCTTTTCCTCTAGTTTTATCCTAAACCCGCCACCTCTATTGGAGGACCCGGAGAGGTAGAACCGATGCGGTGTGCTTTTTTCATAAGATTTCTTCATTTTCTGTCCCATGCCAGAAAACAAAGCAAAAGAACACGCCCGTGTCCCGCTTAGCCCTGCGCGTAGTCATTCAAACCATCCGAAACTGCGGGCGCAATAGATGGCTATCGGAAGCGATTCATATTTGGGCGCTGCAGTAATTCCGGAGAAATGTCGAAAAAGCGATCCAAGGCATCGCGGACGGCGTCCATGTCACGGGCCCGGGTGAGGTGGGCATACAGGGTATGTCCGAATTGAAAGTTGGCCGAGAAGTAGGCGGCGAAGCGCATAAAGCGCCGCCGGGCGGTTTCGGGATGATAATAGCGTTCCAGCAGGCGGGTTAGTTTTTGGGCACTGGTCCGGTAGATATCGGGTGCGGGTATGAGGGTACCGGTCCACTCCCCGAAAATCCAGGGCTTGGCCAGCGCCAAGCGTCCCAGGGCCACGCCGTCGCACCCGGTGCTTTGCACCATCCGTTCGCAGTCGGCCCGATCAAAGACGTCGCCGTTGCCGAACACCGGGATATCCACAGCGGATTTGACGTCGGCAATATAGGCCCATTTCGGGGGACGGGTGCGCCGGTCCGGGGCCACCCGGGGATGGAAGGTCAGGGCATCGGCCCCGGCCGCTTCAAAGCGCCGGGCCATGGCGACGGCCGCTTCAGGCCGGTCTTCCCACCCGGTACGGAATTTGACGAAAACGGGGATATCCACTGCCTTCCGGACGGTGGCGACAATGGCGGCGGCCTTGTCTGGCACACGCAGCAGGGCGGCCCCGCACTGTTTTTTGCAGACGGCGGCTACCGAACACCCGAAGTTGATATCGACGCCGAAAAAACCTTCCTTTTCAATAATGGCGGCGGCGCGCGCCATGGCTTCAGGATCGTTGCCGAAAATCTGGCATACGAGTTCCTGCAGATTTTCGCCGCTGCGCCACATATACCCCCCCTGGTCGTGGCCGTTGCCGCAGGGCACCGAACGGGCCCAGCACATTTCGGAAAACAGCAGGCCGTAGCCCCCGTAACCGGCGACCAATTCCCGAAAGGCGGTATTGCCCAGTTTGGAAAGTGGTGCCAGGAAAAGGCGGCCGGGAATTTGCCGACCCCGCACGGTAAGCGGTTGGCGCAAAAAGGTGGTCAGGGTGTCGGAGGGCATGGGCATCGTGGTTTAGGATCCATCGCACAAAGGCGCCTGTCAGACATGCCGGCGGCTTTGCCGTTTGCGGTGGGTATCAGCGGTCGCCATAGACGAGATCGAAAAGTCGGTTTGCTTTGTCTTCATCCAGTTTCTTTAGAATTTTATATTGATCCAGGGCGGCATTGCGCTCACCCGCGCGCAGGTAGTAGAGGCCCATATTGTAATGGGCCTCGACGAAATCAGGATCGATGCGCAGCGCTTCCTTGTAGGCATTGGCTTCCTTACGGTAGTTGCCCATATTGGCATAGATAAGGCCCAGGGCATAATGGGCCGGCGCAAAGTCCGGTTTGAGGGCCAGCGCCTGCTGCTGGGCGGCAATGGCCTGGTCATAGAGGCCGAGTCGGTTGCAGACCAGTCCCAGGCGGAAGTAGGCGGGAAAGAACTTGGGGGCCTTGCCGATGATATCCTGGTAGACTTGCTTTTCTTCTTCCGGTCGCCCCAGTTGTCCCAGCGTTTCGCCCATTTCAAAGTGGGAGGGAAGATGTTTGGGGTTGGCGGCCAACGCGTCCCGAAATGTTGCCACGGCGTCTTCGTAGCGGCCCAGCTGCCGGTAGTAGTGCCCCAGGTTGTAGTAGGCGTTGGCGTTGGCCGGGTCGGTGCGGATAACCTGTTGGTAGGCCTCGATGGCCTCAGCCGGCTGCTCCAACCCGATGTAGCAGTTGCCCAGCCCAAACCAGGCCTCGGTGCTGTCCGGGCTGTTTTCAACCGCCTCCTGGAAATAGTTCAACGCTTCTTTGTATTCACCGCGAATGGAAAAGCTGAAGCCTTCCCGGCACAGATTCTGTACTTCCTGGGGTTTGTGCTTGATGCGGGCATAGGTCCATTCCGCCACGGAAAGCGCGGTTTCCGTTTGTTCCAGTTTCAGCAGGTTGTCGCTGGCCAGCGCGAAATTGAGGTTTTGTCCTATCCGGGACTGGAAAGAGACGATGCCGACGACCTGCCCATAGCGGTTGACCACCGGGCTTCCGCTGGATCCGCTGGAAATCGGGGCTGAAAATTGGAATATGGTGCCGACGTCGGGCACATCCCGGATGGCCGACACGATGCCTTCGCTGACGGTCTGTTCGAGGCCCAGCGGGCTGCCCACCACTACCACCTGGTCCGCAATTTCCGGTGGCGTTTCCGCAATTTTTAGCCAGTGGCGGCGTTCGGCCGGAATATCCACGGCCAGTTGGATAAGGTCAACGCTTTCGTTATCCGAAAGCACGGAGACCACCGGATAGGATTCGCCGTCCCGGGTCTTGACCGTCGCCGCATACGCCCCTTCCAGTACATGGTGATTGGTGATCAGGTGGCCCTTGTCGTTGATGAAAAAGCCGGTTCCCAGACCGACGGGTTTCATGTCCGGATTAAAGGTCCGAATGGTGGCCACCGCTTGCTGGACGTCGGCCACCATCCTGTTGATAGTCAGCGGCGGCAAATCGGGCGACAGCGTCTTTGCGGCGCAGCCGCCGATCAGAACCGCGAAAGCGAGCAGCCCGAAGATAAATCGTGTATCGCCGTAGATGGCTTTCATGCATGTATCCTTTTGACGAGGCGGCAGAATATGTGGTGCCTTTTGATCTTGCCTTGAATATGCGGCGCGCCACGGGTGGTGTCAATCGCCGGTGTGTGGATTGCTGTTAAGCGCCTGCGTTATGGCTCAGACGATCGTGAGCACGTTTGAGCACAGGGTTTCATCATTTTGGGCAAGGCGATCGCGCCGGACAGCCTCCGGCAGAAATCGAAGGATGTCATCCGCGGTAACACCGTCAGCTCCGATGGCGTCGGCCGCAAGGTCCCCGGCAGCGCCATGCAAGGCCACACCCTTGCACACGGCCTTGTCCACGGGTAGCCCGGCGCCCACCATGGCGGCGATGGCACCGGTCAGCACGTCGCCGGCCCCGGCGGTTGCCATGGCGTGGTTGCCCGTTGTGTTTATAAAGACGCGCTGGTCCGGAAATCCGATCAGGGTGTGGGCTCCCTTCAGGACGATGATGGCCTGGAGGCGGCCGGCAGTTTTTTGCAGGGTGCCGACGGGGTCGTCCTGGATCGTTTCCCGTGACAGGCCGGTGAGGCGTTCCATTTCCCCCAGGTGCGGTGTCAATACCGTGTCGGCGGAGCGGGTGCAGACCATCTCCGCCGATGGGCTGATGGCCGTGAGGCCGTCGCCGTCGATCAATAGCGGCACCGGCACGGTTGCCGCCAGTTGGCGCACGAGTCGGGCGGTCTCTTCGTTCAGGGATAGTCCGGGGCCGACGATGACCATATCCCGGGTGCGGGCGACGGCGGCCAGCTGGTCCTGATTGCTGAGGGCGATGCTGCCGGTGTCGGTTTCCACCTGGGGCAGAAAGACGATTTCAGGGCCACGGGCCGCAATCGTCGGAACGATGGCGGCCGGGGCGGCCAGCCGGGCGTAGCCGCCGCCGGCTTTGAGGAACGCCATGCTGGCCAGGTAGGGTGCGCCATAGTAATCGGCGGCCCCGGCGATAAAAAGTGCATCGCCAAAGCTGCCCTTGTGGCCCCAGGGGGACCGCTTGGGGATGCGCGGCGGACGATTGATGGCGATGGCGAGTTCGTCGGTCCGGGTCAATTGGGGCGGAAAGCCGATGTGGGTGGTGTACAGTTTGCCACCGTAGTGATAACCGGGGTAGAGGAGGTTGCCGACCTTGGGCAGACCGAAGGTGACGGTCAGGTCGGCGCGGATGGCCGTCCCCATGACCTGGCCAGTGTCGCCGTGAATGCCGGACGGGATATCCAGACTGACGACCGGTCGATGGCTGGCATTCACGTTTTCGATGACGTCGGCATAATCGCCGCGCACCGGTTTGGAAAGACCAGTTCCCAGAATGGCATCGACCACAAGATCGCAGGTTTTGATCAGGCCATCCATGGCCGCCGGGGTCGAATAGGGCGCGGAGTTGATGCCCAGCCGTTGAACGACCTCCCAATTGACGGCGGCGGCGCCGCGGTAGCGGGTGGCGTCGCCCAGCAGCAGTACCTGTGGGCGACCGCCGTCGGAGAAAATTTTACGGGCCACCACCAGACCGTCGCCGCCGTTGTTGCCGCTGCCGCACAGCACCAGGATGCGTCTGCCAGCGACAGGGAATCGATCCTGCAGCACCCGGTAGGCCGCCAGTCCGGCATTTTCCATTAGCAGGGTTTCGGGAATGCCGAAATCTTCGATGGCGCGCTTATCCATGGCGCGCATCTGGGCAACGGTGGCGATTTTCATGGGGTTCCCCCTGTGTCGAGGTGGCGGTGATGCCGGTCAACGCGTCTTGACCGCTTATCACCATGGGTTGGTTTGCGCTTCAGCGGATGGCCGGACCGGGAGCCCCGCAATCCAGCCGGGGCTTTGTCTGTAATGCGTCACACCTACCAGAGAAACTCCCCGCGGAGCAAGGGAAAAGGGGGAATACAGGAGGTCCGAGGCTTGACAATTCATGCGCTCTCGGCTATGGGCAGATGAACGACGAGGAGCGTAAGGAACCATGATAATCGGCCACGAAAACCGGTGGTGGTCGGCGGATTGAAGCTGCTCACCACCAGACCATTCATAAAATGAACCGATCAGGGCTGTGGGCCGCTTCAACATCAGGCGTTGGAGAAGCTCATGGCTTTTTTTTTGGCCGACACCATCAAACAACAGCAAGAGGATCCGATCTTAAATGCGACGATTGATGCTGGGCAATGAAGCGATCGCGCGGGGGCTGCTGGAAAATGGATGTGCCGTGGCAACATCCTATCCAGGGACACCCGCTTCGGAGATACTGGTGTCCGTCGCCGCCATGCGGGAAGCGGAAGCGATAAACATGCATGTGCAGTGGGCGGTGAACGAGAAGATCGCTTTCGAGATCGCCTATGCGGGGGCCATGACCGGTCTGCGCACCGCGGTCAGCATGAAGCAGGTGGGCCTTAACGTGGCCTCGGACCCCCTGATGAGCGCCGCCTACATGGGCACCAAGGGGGGCTTCGTGGTGATCAGTGCCGACGACCCCGGCCCGCATTCCTCGCAGACCGAGCAGGACAGCCGCATGATGGCCATGATGGCCAAGATCCCGGTCCTGGATCCGGATTCGCCCCGCCAGGCCAAAGAGATGGTGGGCCTGGCGTTTTCACTGTCGGAAGCCTTCGAAATCCCGGTCATGGTGCGCCCCACGACCCGGGTTTGCCATGCCCGCCAGGACGTTGCTCTGGACCCGTTGGTGGAGATGCTCCGGAAGCCGGTCTTCGATCGGGATCCGGCCCGCTGGGCCGCCACCCCCAAATTTCGCCATCATCTGCACGGCGAGCTGGAAGGTAAATTGGCGGCTATCGCGGCTTATGAGGCCACGGCGCCGATTCAATTGAACCCTTCCGTAAAAGGGCCGCAGGCTGTCGTGGTTTCGGGTGTGGCGGCGGCGCATACCACGGAAATCATGCGCGATATCGGGTTGTGGGAGACGCTCCCCCTCTACCAGGTGCGGCAGCCGTTTCCACTGCACACCGCGTTTGTCGCCCAGCTTGAGGCACAGCACGACGCGGTCCTGGTGATCGAAGAGACCACCGGCATGATCGAAATGCAGCTGGGCGACCGCCAACGGGTGACCGGCAAACTGACCGGTGCCGTGCCCCGGGTGGGCGAGCTGACGCCGGAGACCATCGAACAGGTTCTTTGTGATTTTGTTCACCGACCCTGCAGCGTCAAGACGCCCCCCGCCGTTCCCGGTCGCCGGCCGACGCTTTGCGCAGGGTGCCCGCACCGGGCGAGTTTTTTTGCGATCAAGAAAGCTGCGCCCCGGGCCATCTACACCAGCGATATCGGATGTTATACGTTGGGGCTGAACCTGGGCGCGGTGGATACGGTACTTTGCATGGGGGCCGCCATCAGCCAGGCGGCTGGTTTTTACCACGCCTTCAAGGGCGAGGCCAAACCACGGGATGTGGTGGCCACGATCGGAGACTCCACCTTTTTCCATGCCGGTCTTCCGGCCCTGGTGGATGCGGTCGCGCAAGGGGTCCGCTTTGTCCTGGTGATCCTGGATAACCGCACCACGGCCATGACCGGCAATCAGCCCACCCCGGCCAGCGGGTGGGGGGCCTGCGGTGAACCGCTGCATACCGTGGATATCGAAAAACTGGTTCGGGGTTGCGGCGTCGATTTTGTGCGCGAGGCCAATCCGTATGAGACGGACGATCTGATCAAGATCGTCAAGGAAGCACTGGCCTATTGCCGTGAATCCGGTCCGGCGGTGGTGATCTCCCGCTACCCCTGTCTGCTGGACAAGCAGTCGTCCCTGGAGAAGACGGTCGGTGCACCGCCCGAAGTAACCGATGACTGCGATGGCTGTGGCTACTGTGTTCAGCATTTTGAATGTCCGGCCATCATGATGGCCGAAGACGAAACCCATGTGACCATTGACCCCGTACTCTGCACCGGCTGCGGTGTTTGCCGGACCGTTTGCCCGAAACAATCCATCCGGTAGCCGGCTGATAGTGCGATAGGACGTGAAGGACGCCTCATGAACGAAACGATTCACCAGCAGATTGTCATCAGCGGCGTGGGCGGACAAGGGGTTTTATTCGTTACCCGCCTCATGGCGGAAGCAGCCATCCGCAAGGGCTTGCCGGTACTGACCTCGGAAACGCACGGCATGGCGCAGCGGGGCGGGACGGTGATTTCCCATTTGAAGGTCGGCGCTTATTCCAGCCCGTTGATTCGGACCGGCCAGGCTGATGTGCTCCTGGCGATGAAGGACGAAGGTGCTGCCCAGCACGGTCACTACCTGCACCGTGACGGATGGGCGGTCGTCAACGGCGCCGTGCTTGCGGACGGTTGGCGGCAGCTGGATGCCGACGGCCTGGCCCATCAGATCGGTAATCCGCGGGCCGTCAATCTGGTGGTACTCGGCGGCGCCCTGGCGGAAGGGGCACCCCACCCCCTGTTTTGTACAGCAGAAGATATTCGGGCGGTTATGGCAGAGCGCTTGGCGGCCAAACCCGCTTTACTGGAGAAGTCGTATAAAGCGTTGGACGCGGGACGGCAGGCCGTTTTCTCCTGATGGCATCCGGAGGGAGAGATGTCCGGTGGTTCCGATTATCAATAGCAGCCGTCAATTTTTGACGTTGGCGTGCTGAAGCCGTGGAGGAGAGCCAAAGATGAAAAGAAAACCCGATGCGCGGTTGACGTTGTGCCTGGTCGTTTGTCTGATGACCTTTCTGCTGATGCCGATCGGTGCGGTTGCCGGTTCGATTTCTCTCAGCTACGCCAATTTCCCGCCGGCCCCCACCTTCCCCTGTGTGCAGATGGAACGCTGGAAGACCGAGGTGGAAAAACGCACCAATGGGGCGGTGTCGATCAAAACCTATCCGGGGGGCACCCTGTTGGGGGCCAAGGAAATGATGGACGGTGTGATTGCCGGCCAGGCCGATATCGGCAATCTCTGCATGGCCTATCAGCCGGGGCGTTTCATCGTCACCAATGCCACCAGCCTGCCGCTGGGTATTCCGAACGCCCGCACCGGAAGTCTGGTACTCTGGGACCTGTATAAAAAGTATCAGCCGGAAGCGTTCAGCCAAGTCAAGGTGCTGACCATGTTTACCACCGCCCCGGCCAACATTATGTCGAAAACCGCTGTCCGCAGCCTCGATGACATCCAGGGGATGGATCTGCGAGCCTCCGGTGGCGCCGCCCAGATCCTGAAAGCATGGGGTGCCAACCAGGTCGGGATGCCCATGTCGGCAACGCCCGAAGCGCTGCAGAAGGGCGTCGTCCAGGGGCTTTTTTCTTCTCTGGAAGTCATGAAAGATTTGAAATTTGCCGAAAGCTGCAAATACGTCACCATGACGGACACCGTCATTTATCCGTTTGCGGTTGTCATGAATATGGATCGCTGGAAGGCCCTGCCGCCGGAGGTCCAGAAGGTGATCGAAGACATGGGCACGGAGCAGGCTGAATGGACGGGCACTTACATGGATCAGCACGTGCAAGATTCCATGGAATGGTCGGTCAAGGAACAGATGGTCGAGGTCATTGCGCTGGATGCGGCCACCAAAAAGGCCTGGGACCAAAAGCTGCAGTTCATCACCGATCAATGGGTGACGGATGCCAAGGCCAAGGGGTTCCCGGCCGAAGACATCGTGGCCGACATTCAGAAACTGACAAAACAGTATCAGTAAATTTGACACAACGCCGGGCCGCAATCGCCAAGCTGGGAATTGCGGCCCTTTTATTGAGGGGTAGCGTATGACCGGGTTGGAGCGCCTGACACGTCTGTTGAACCGCCTGCTTGTTTTTGTGGGCGGGGTTTTTCTGGTCGGCATGATCGTGCTGACCTGTGCCAATATTGCCAGCCGCACGGTGTGGGAGCCAATCCGTGGCACGTTTGAACTGATGGGGTATTTCGGCGCCGTGGTGACGGCCCTGGCCCTGGCCTACACCCAGTTGAACCGCGGTCATATCGCCGTCAATGTTCTGATTCAGCGCTTTTCGAAGAAGACCCAGCGGCGCCTGAACGCCTTCAACAACGCCGTCTGTACGGTGTTTTTCACCATGGTGGCCTGGCAGGTCGGGCTGAAAGCCCATAGCTTCATGAAGACCGGCGAAGTGTCGGAAACCCTGCGGGTGATTTTTTACCCCTTCACCTATCTGGTTGCCGCCGGTTGCGCGGTGATGGCGCTGGTTTTTCTGACCGATCTGGTACAGGCGGTTCGCACCCGCAACGGAGCTGCCCAATGAGCCCGGCCATGGTGGGCCTTTCAGGCATCGTCATTCTGCTCGCGGTCTTGTTCCTCCTGGGGATGCCGGTGGGTGTGGCCATGGCCCTGGTCGGGTTTGCCGGGTTCTGCCTTCTCGTGTCCTTTAAAGCGGGTCTCCATATGCTGAGCTCGGTGATCTGGGACACCTTTTCCAAATATGGCCTGACCGTGATACCCCTTTTTATTTTCATGGGCCAGGTGGCCTTCCATTCCGGGGTCAATGCCAAGCTTTACAATGCCGCCTATAAATGGGTCGGCCATATCCGGGGCGGCATTGCCATGGCCACCGTGATGGCCTGTTCGGCCTTTTCAGCCATTTGCGGCTCCAACGCCGCCACCGCAGCGACCATGACCACGGTGGCCCTGCCGCAGATGCGCAAATTCAATTATCACCCCAAGCTGAGCACCGGCGCCATTGCCTGCGGCTCCACCCTGGGGGTGGTCATTCCGCCCAGTGTGGTGTTGATCGTCATCGGGTTGTCCACCGAGCAGTCCATCGCCCGATTGTTTTACGGCGGCGTGGGGGCCGGTATCCTGCTGACCTTGACCCTGGTGGTGACGGTGATGCTGGTTTGCCGCCGCCATCCGGACTGGGGCCCGGTGGGGCCGCCCACCAGCTGGCGGGAACGCTGGGTCTCGCTTAGCGGCGCGCTGGAGATGGTGGTGCTCTTTCTGCTGGTGATGCTGGGGCTGTTCTTCGGCGTGTTTACACCGACCGAGGCCGGCGCGGCCGGGAGCTTTCTGGCGCTCCTGATCGCCGGTGTTCAAGGCCGCTTGTCCTGGAAAGGGTTTCTGGCCTCGGTGACGGACACCCTGAAAATCTCCTGTATGGTGATCGTGATCGTCACCGGTGCCATGATTTTTGGCCGTTTTCTGGCGGTCACCCGCATTCCTTTCGACATTGCCGCCTGGGTGGTGGGGCTGCCGATACCCAGTGTCTGTGTGATAGGGATTATCTTCCTGATCTACATCATCGGCGGAGCGGTCATGGACGCCCTGGCCCTGCTGCTGATTACGATCCCGATTTTCTTCCCGGTGGCGGCCGAGCTGGGCTACGATCCCATCTGGTTCGGTGTGACGATCACGGTGGTGACGACGCTGGGCGCCGTCACACCGCCGGTGGGGGCCACGACCTATGTCGTGGGAGGCATGGCGGGCGACATTCCACTGGAGGACGTCTTCCGCGGGGTGACCTATTTTCTGCCGGCCTACATCGTGTGCATCATCATTTTGATGCTGATCCCGGAGGTTGTTACCTTTCTGCCGAATTTGCTGCGATGATGGTTCGATAGATATCCTGCGGGAGAGACCGATCGAAAAATAAACATGATGGCGTTGCGATGGACCGATAAGAAGCTTTAAAATCATTTTACGATGAGAGGCCGCAAGCGGTGCGAAGGCCCGGCTTCTCTAATCCGACTTGAGCCCGAACCGTACCCTTTGATCTGTGCGAGCAACTGGTAGCCTCCCACAATACGGTTCGGGCTCTTTTTATTCCGAAAGCAAACAGTCATCGCAAACTGGTAGACAGAACTGCTAGGTAATTGTGCGAACCGGATATATTCAATTCTGCCTCGAACTGAATTGATATAGCCGATCAAATGCTTTGCCGCGAATTTTTTTGAGACTATCTCCAAATATCTGCAATTCTTACCAACTTTTAATATGGCACGTAATCTGTATTTTTGGCAGGTATAATTTCGGTGGGATTATCTCAGCCTATCCTTAATCGATTGAAAGTATGTTTTTGCCACGCTTTTCATGGATTTTCCCTCATATACGAAAGACCCGATAGCAGAATATTTATCGCTTCATTCCCAATATCCGCATACGCGTGTACAGACTGGTCCGCTTCATGCCGAGCAGTTCCGCGGCGTTTCCCACCTTGCCTCCCGTTTTCTTGAGAATGTAACCGATATAGCGACGCTGCATTTCCTCGAAAGACGGTGTGTCGGTAAAAGGATGATCCGTCGGTGGCCTGATTTGGGCCGAGAGGCTCAATTCCAGTCCTTCCTCACCGGAGAGCAGGACGGCACGTTCCATCACGTTTTTGAGCTCCCGGATGTTGCCCGGCCACGGGCAGGCGCAGAGCATTTTTTGTGTTTGGCTGACAGTTCGAGACCTGCGCGCCGATAACGGGCGACGTGGGCTACATGAAGGACTTCGGCCAGAAGAAGCGCTTTCGCGACGCCCGACATATCCAGGCCCTGCTCGGCATGACCCACATGAGAAAGCTGCGCTTTATCCGGCAGTAAATGAAATAGATAGCATCCGAAAATGCTTTTAATTGGGAACCCTTGAAGGAATTCCACCGGTATCTCTAAATTTGGTTTAGGCACGAGGCAACCGACCTATCTCAGTTGATTCGTGAAGCCACCGATTAAAAGCGGAAGAGGAGTCCGGCCCCGGCCGTAAAAATCTCCGTGTCGTAAAAGTCGATATTGCTGTCGCTCTCTAAATAGCCGGTCTTGAAGTAGAGGCTGGTCTTTTTGAAAAAGGGCGCCTGCCAGCCGAAGGGCTTGTGGTAGAAAGCGGTCAGGCTGGCGCCGTAGTGGTCGTCCTTCTGGGTCTTGCCGTAGATGGGGTTGCG
>JAHLLS010000024.1 GCA_020444045.1 Deltaproteobacteria bacterium | reverse complement strand
ACCTTCGGGTTATGAGCCCGACGAGCTACCAGACTGCTCCACCCCGCATCAATTTGTAAAAAGGGAATCTAATCTTACATGCTTTGATTGTCAAGTCCTTATCGAAACTAAATCTGATCCAGCAGAATCTTTTTCAACGATTCTTTCAGGGATTCAATATCGTCGTTATTGTGGATGTGAATCAGGAGGCGCTTGTTGCGGCTGGCCTGGCCGGATACGATTTTCACATTGGATTTGGGGCATTTTAAGAGCTTAGCCAACAACTGGATGAGGGCTTTGTTGGCTTTTCCTTCCACGGGGGGGGCATTGAGTTTGATCTTGAGCGCTTCTCCGTGAATGCCGACGATGGCGTTTTTTGACGATTTGGGCTGAACCCGCACGTCAATCAGCAAGCCGTCGGGGTGGTCGGAAAAAACCATGGCCTAAGCGCTGTTTTTGATGGTTTTAATAATTTGCGATGACGAAATATTCTCGCTGACGGGGATCAGGGCCACCCGCCCTCCCTGCCGGGTGACGAGGTCGCCGCCGCGTACCTGGGAGGATTCGTAGTTGCTGCCTTTGACGAGGATATCCGGTTTGACGGCCTCGAGCAGCATTTCAAACTCGTTGGAGGCGAACACCACGACAGCGTCGACACTGTCCAGCGCGCTCAGGATGCGGATACGTTCGGTTGCCCGGATCACGGGGCGGCCGTTGCCTTTGAGTGCCCGGACGGACGCATCGTCGTCGATGGCAACGATCAGGAAATCGCCCAATTCCTTGGCGGCGGCGAAAAGCTGCACATGGCCCGCGTGCAGCAGGTCGAAACACCCATTGGTCAGGACGATTTTATTGTTCCGTCGCTGCAGGTCGCCAACCAGGGCGGGGAGTTCCTGCAAGGTACGATGTTTGGAGGGGAAGCGCTGCCCCGTATTAGTGAGCGCGGACTGCAACTCATCGACGCCGACCGGGGCGGTGCCAACCTTACCGACCACGATGCCGGCAGCGGCATTGGCCATGACGATGCCGTCCTGAAAAGATGCGCCCAGGCCTAACGTCAGGCCCAGGACCGACAACACGGTGTCACCGGCGCCCGAGACATCGTACACTTGGCGGGCCCGGGTGGCGATGCGGTAGAGTGGGCTGCCTTTGGTAAACAGCGCCATCCCATCTTTTCCAAGGGTGATCAGCAGCTTATCCAAACCCGCCGTGGCCATGATCCTTTCAGCCGCCATTTCCAGCGAGGCATCATCCACGATGTCAATGCCCGCCGCCAGGGAGGCTTCCTTGCGGTTGGGCGTGAGCAGGGTGGCGCCCTTGTATTTCTGGTAGTTCAGGCCTTTGGGGTCGACGATGACGAACTTGCCGTGGCGGTTGGCCGCAGCCGTTACCCGTTCCATCAGGTTTTCCGTTACGAGCCCCTTGTCGTAGTCGGAAACCAGCACGATATCGATGTCCGGCATCACGGCTTCCATAAACGTCACCAGCCGGTCAAATGATGTGCTCGATATTTCGCGTTTGGTTTCACGGTCGACGCGCAGCACGTGCTGGTTGGAGGCGATAATCCGGGTTTTACGGGTGGTGGGGCGTTCGGCCTCCTGCACCACGCCGCGGCAGTCGACCTGCAGGCCGTTGAACATGTCGATCAGGCGGTCGCCATCGGCCGCCGTGCCCACCACCCCGGCCACGGATACCTGGGCCCCCAGTGCCCGCAGATTGTTGACCACGTTGCCGGCCCCACCCAGGGTCAGGTCTTCCCGGATAACGGATACCACCTGTACCGGAGCTTCCGGCGAAATGCGATCGACATCCCCCCAGACATATTCGTCGATCATCAAGTCTCCGATCACCAGCAGGCGGCAGTCGGCAAAGCGATGGATGAGTTTGTGCATGGATGCGTGTCCCGTCGGGGCGTTTCGCGTTTACGTTGTTCCTCGATGCAACCGCTTTTCCCCGGTTCTTTGCGATCAGTTTTCGAGGCCGGCGAGGGCCTCCTGCAAGAGGGCTTTCAAATCGTCGAAATTGTCGGTCACAGGGAATTCCGGGAACTCGGCGATCACGTTTTCCGGAGGGCGGAAGAGAATGCCCTTTTCCGCTTTCTTCAGCATGGTAATGTCGTTGTAAGAGTCGCCCATGGCAACGACCTGGAAATTCATGCGCTGCAAGCCTTCCACCACCTTACGCTTGCCATCCTCCTGGCGCAGGTTATAGTCGGTAATCTGTCCGTCGGGCGCTACCACCAGTGAATTGCAAAAGAGGGTCGGGCGTTTCAGCTTGGCGATCAGCGGGTCGGCGAATTCGACAAACGTGTCCGATACGATGATCAGGCGCGTGCGCTCCCTGAGCCAATCCAGGAATTCCAGGGCGCCCCTGAGCGGTTCCATGGTGGCGATGACGTTTTGGATATCTTTCAGGGTCAGACCGTTTTCATCCAGGAGCCCGAGCCGTTTGCGCATCAGGACATTATAATCGGAGATGTCGCGGGTCGTCAGCCGCAGCTCATCGATACCGGTGATCTGGGCGACATTGATCCAGATTTCCGGCACAAACACACCTTCTAAATCAGAACAGACAATATGCATCGATCCTCGCAATCTCGTTTTGATGGTGGAACCGCAAATCCCTTATGGACCCTATTTGCATTTTATCCCGTTGTTATTTTCTTTCGCGGGAAAAGAAACGTAACCAATAGAAACCGCCGATCTCCCGCTTGCCCCTGCGCGTCGCCGCGGGACAAAGGGTATTAAAACCAATCCTTGGAACTTATTCTTCAGTCTATCCCGCCGTTGTCTTCCAGCCGGATCAGCATGGGTTTTTCATCGACGACGTCGAGTGCTTCGATCCGGCGGAAAGCCTTCTGCACATCCGCTTCCCGGGCCCGGTGCGTCAGCATGACGACCGGTACGGCACCACTTGATTTGCGGCCTTTCTGCTGGACGGACTGGATGCTGATGCCATACTCGCCTAGAATTCCAGAGATGGTGGACAGCACCCCCGGTTGGTCCTTGACGGTGAACCGGAAGTAATAGTGGGTGACCAGTTCATCCACCGAAACAATCGGAATGCAGCTGATCTTGTCCGGCTGGAAGGACCGCAGCGGCACCCGGCCGGTGGCCCCTCGGGACAGGTTGCGCGCGATGTCCACCACATCCCCCACGACGGCACTGGCGGTGGGCATCATGCCGGCCCCATGGCCGTAGAGCATGACATCGCCCACCGCGTCGCCGGAGATGTTAAGGGCGTTCAGGGAGCCGCTGATGGTGGAGAGAAGATTGCCTTCGGGAATCATGGTGGGGTGCACGCGGGCCTCGACCCGGTCGCCATGATTTTTGCTGATGGCCAGCAGCTTGATCCGGTAGCCGAACTGGCGGGCAAAGTCGATATCCAGCGGGGTGATCTGCGTGATGCCCTCGATGAAGATGTCATCAAAATCCACCTCGGTCCCGTAGGCCAGTGATGTCAGGATGGCCAGTTTGTGGGCCGTGTCGAAGCCTTCCACGTCCAGGGTGGGGTCGGCTTCGGCATAGCCGGCTTCCGTGGCCTTGGCGAGGGCCTCGCGGAAGTCGATGCCTTCGTCCGTGATGCGGCTCAAAATGTAGTTGCAGGTGCCGTTCAAGATGCCGCTCATGCCGTTGATCCGGTTGCCCACCAGGGACTCCCGCAGGGTCTTGATGACCGGCATGCAGCCCCCCACGCTGGCTTCGTAGGCCAGATCGACACCTTTGCGGTCGGCTGCCTGGAAGAGTTCCTTCCCGTGTTTGGCAAGGAGGGCCTTGTTGGCCGTGACCACGTGTTTACCGTTAGCGATGGCTTGCAGGATCAGGGTTTTAGCAATGCCTTCGCCCCCGATCATCTCGATGACGATATCCACCTCGGGATCGTTGACGACCCGCTCGGCGTCGTCGATCAGCACACCGTCTGCCAGGCGCACGCCCCGGTCCGTTGTCAAGTCGATGTCAGCCACATATTTGAGGTTCAGGCCCATTCCCAGCCGGTCTCGGATGCGATCGGCACTGTCGGTCAACAACCGTGCGACGCCGGCGCCTACCGTTCCGAATCCCAGCAATCCCACCTGCAGTGTCGTCATTCCCCAAACTCCTCTCTATCGTGCGACCGTTGCGTTCATGAGACCGGAGTACGTAGTCGGTTTGGTCGTGATGATCAATCGGTACGCGTTGCATGCGGGCCCGGAGGCCGCTTGGATCAGGTTTGCCACCTTCGTGACGAAGGTGATCCGGACATCAAACGGACCACCTTTACCAAATTTGCCGTTGTGGGGAAACCCGCCGGTCAATTTTGACGGTTTCGTAAGAAGTCCGATATCGGCGTTACGCGTCATCCCTCGTCATTGCGGCGTACCGTAAGTAGGCCTCTTTCCTCGGGATTCGCAAGCCTTGATCTCGAACTTCTTACGAAACCTTCTGAAATCGGACTTTTTGCGAGTCCATCGAGTTTCCGGGCGTCACGGTTTATTTTATGACATTGCGGATGCCTCGCACCGCCTGGCCGATGCGCATGCTGTTTTCAATCAGGGCGAAGCGGACGTAATCATCCCCGTAGTTGCCGAAGCCCAACCCGGGGGACACCGCCACTTTGGCTTCCCGGATCAGGAACTTGGAAAAATCCACCGACCCCATGTGGCGGAATGCTTCCGGTATGCGGGCCCAGACGAACATGGTGCCCTTGGGAGAGGGGACGTCCCAGCCGGCCCGCCCCAGACCCGTAATCAGGGCATCCCGGCGTTCGCGGTAGGTGTCCCGGATCTCGGCCACGCAGCTCTGGTCTTCGTTTAACGCAATGATGGAGGCAATCTGGATCGGCTGGAATATCCCATAATCCAGATAGCTCTTGATGCGCTTCAGGGCCGAGATGATCTCCTCGTTACCGACGCAAAAACCGACCCGCCATCCCGGCATGCTGTAGCTTTTGGACATGGAGAAGAATTCCACCCCGACGTCCCGGGCACCCTTGGCCTGCAGGAAACTGGGGGCCTGGTAGCCGTCGAAGGTCAGGTCGGCATAGGCAAAGTCATGGATGACCATGATGTCGTGCTCCTTGGCGTAGGCCACGATCTTATCGAAGAATTCCGAATCCACCACCTCGGTGGTGGGGTTGTGGGGGTAGCTGATAATCAGGATTTTGGGTTTGGGCCAGGTCTGCCGCGTGGCTTCGACCAGATTGGCGAAGAAGTCGTTGCCGGGACCCACCGGAATGCCCCGCACGTCGCCGCCGGCTATGATGGCCGAGTAGGGATGAATGGGATAGGTGGGGG
This sequence comes from Deltaproteobacteria bacterium, assembly GCA_020444045.1. Lineage (GTDB taxonomy): Bacteria > Desulfobacterota > Desulfobacteria > Desulfobacterales > UBA5852 > JABZFP01. The sequence continues at coordinate 76,650 of JAHLLS010000024.1, read as the reverse complement.
TTGGGGTAAACACCACATCGCCCGGACGGATCGTAACCAGTACGAGGTGGGACATGCCTTCCTTGACACCGATGGTCACGATGGCTTCCCGGTCCGGATCGATATCGACGTTGAACCGGCGGCTGTACCAGGCGGCAATGGCGCTGCGCAGGCGCGTGATGCCCATGGAGGCCGAATAGCGGTGGTTGTGCTGTTTTCCGGCGGCTTCCACCATTTTTTCGACGATGTGGGGCGGGGTGGACAGGTCGGGGTTGCCCATGCCCATATCGATGATATCCTCGCCGGCCCGCCGGCATTCCATTTTCAATTCATTGACAGTGGCGAAAACATAGGGCGGCAGGCGGTCTAATCGGGCAAAGCGCGTCATCTCACACCTCTTGGAGTTGCGTTGATATCATGAAACGTTCGCAACGGGCGTCGTCCAGACCCGCTGGGCGGAAAACCCCATGGGGTCGGCTTTGGCGATAAAACCCGTCTGCTTCAACGGTATGGGAAGTGAGTTACATTATCGCTGGGGGCTTGTCAAAAAAATTGTTTTGGCTTATCAGGGAGGGAAATCGAGTTGTTGGAGGCTCGCAACAATTGCCGTTCCAGGAGATATGACCATGACAGAGGAGTTGACCTACGCAGCATCCGGCGTGGATATCGATAAAGCCAACCGCCTGGTGGATCGCATAAAAACAATCGCCAAATCGACCGCGCGTCCCGGTGTCATGGGGGATATCGGCGGGTTCGGCGGCTTGTTTTCGCTGAATGTCGCCCAGATGGAAAAGCCGGTTCTGGTCAGTTCCACCGACGGGGTGGGCACCAAACTCAAAATCGCCTTCCTGACCGGCCGGCACGATACGGTGGGGATCGACCTGGTGGCCATGTGCGTCAACGACATTCTCGTCCAGGGGGCACGTCCGCTATTTTTCCTCGATTACTTCGCCACCGGACGGCTGGATGAAGGCTTGGCCGAAGCGGTGATCAGCGGCATCGGCGATGGCTGCCGACAGGCGGGCTGCGCTCTGATCGGTGGTGAGACCGCTGAAATGCCGGGTTTTTACAAGGACAATGAATACGACCTGGCCGGCTTTGCCGTGGGGCTGGTGGACAACGCCAAGATTATCGACGGGAGCGAAATCCGCCGGGGGGACAACCTGGTGGGCATTGCTTCCAGCGGGCTGCACAGCAACGGCTATTCGCTGGTGCGCAAGATCGTTTTCGATGTCCTCAAGATGGATGTCACAACCCATGTCCCGGACCTGGGTCGGACCATCGGAGAAGAGCTGCTGACCCCCACCCGCATCTATGCGTCGGCGATTGAAAGCCTGGCGAGGGACTTGCCCCTGCGCGGCCTGGCGCACATCACCGGCGGCGGCATTTCGGAAAACGTGGTGCGCGTCATCCCGGACTCCTGTGGCATTCGCATGTTCGAGGGCAGTTGGGATATCCCACCGATTTTTCCCTTTTTGCAGAAAGCTGGCAAGATTGCCGACAATGAAATGAAACGCACGTTCAACAACGGCATCGGAATGATTGCTATCGTGCCGGAGCAGGTCACCTCCGAAGTGGTGGCGCGCCTGCGGGGTATGGACGAGAAAGTGTTCATCATCGGTGAGATCATCAAACGTTCGGAAACCGGCCCGCGTATCGATTGGGTGGAAAACGATGCCTGCCGCGCCCAATAAGCAAAAACCGAAGTTACCCAACGGCGGGTCCGGATGGCTGCGGCGTTTTCTGGCGTGGGTTTCCAAGGGCGCCCAGCAGGCCCCGCTTTGCGGGAGTTGAAAGCCGGTGCGGCCGGCTCCCGGCGGGAGTCCGAAGCGTCCCCAACGATAATATTCGATTCTCGGTTCTGTGCCCATAGGGCGTGAAGTCCAGGAACCGGTCGATAGCACAAGAATCGCTTTCACGGCCGGATGTCAATGACGTCCGGCCATTTTCATGTAGAGAAGGCAGCGCCTTTGGCAATCGTAATGAGATTATCATGTTGATATTGGGTATCGAATCCTCGTGTGACGAGACGGCCGCGGCGGTCGTGGAAGACGGCTGCCGTGTTCTATCGTCGGTGGTGGCATCCCAGGTGGATGTTCACCATCGCTACGGTGGGGTAGTGCCCGAGTTGGCGTCACGCAAACATATCGAAGCCATTCTGCCGGTGGTGACAGATGCCCTGGACCAGGCAGGGCATAAAAAGAACGATCTGGACGCCGTGGCGGTGACCCAGGGGCCGGGCCTGGTGGGGTCGCTTCTCGTGGGGTATTCGTTCGCCAAGGCGTTGGCCTACGGGCTGGATATCCCCTGGGTGGGGGTCAACCACCTGGAAGGTCATATTCTTTCGGTCTTTCTGGAAGACGACCCGCCGGATTTTCCCTTCTGTGCCCTGTTGGCCTCGGGGGGGCACACCGCCATTTATTATGTGACCGGTTTTACGGAAATCGAACGGATGGGGCAGACGCGGGACGATGCAGCCGGCGAAGCTTATGACAAGGTCGCCAAGGTGCTCGGTTTGGGATATCCCGGCGGCAAGGTCATCGACGATCTGGCGCACCGGGGAGATCCGACCCGTATTCGCTTCAAGCGGCCTTTCCTGGACCGCAATGGTTTCGATTTCAGTTTCAGCGGCATCAAGTCGGCGGTCAACCGCCTGGTTCAGAACGATCCGGAAGGAATGGCCGAGCAGGTTGCGGACGTGGCCGCTGGTTTCCAGGAAGCGGTGATTGATGTGTTGACGTATAAGCTGATGCAGGCGGCACGCAGCAGAAACTGCGGCCACGTGGTGGTGGTGGGCGGCGTGGCGGCCAACCGCCGCCTGCGGGAGCGGGTAAGCCAGACTGGCGCCGAACAGGGCGTGGCCGTTCACATTCCCGGGATGGATCTTTGTGGTGACAATGCGGCCATGATCGCGGCGGCAGGGTACTATTATCTGAAGCTGGGACGGCGGGGCGAACTGAATGATGATGTTTACTCGCGGGCGCCTTTGTAGCGGTCATCAAGGACGCGAATAACTACTCTATAACCTTATATTCGACATTTCCGGCCTCGATCTCCTCCCGCGTCGACTATCTGGCTTTTTCGGCAGCCATTTTTGCCATAACGGCATTTTTGTCCACATCGACGTGGGCCTTGTTTGGAGCCGCCATCAACGAAAAGTTGAAGAATGATTCATTTAGATATGGTCCCCCCTCATGGGAGGGGACCATGGTGGGTCTACATCGCCAGATCGTCGGACGTCATATCGACCGTCGTCATGAAGCCTGTGGTACCTTTGAAAGTGAAGGCGTTGTCCCCCACCTTCCATGTCTCAATTTCGTTGGGCATCATTTTGAAACCGCTATTTCGCGGTGCTGCAAAATAGGCGATATTCCTGAATTCCGCGGTCTTTCCACCCATGCCCTGCCACTTATTTAGAATGATGTGTGCATTGACGCCTCCAGCGAGCCTGGCTTCGGCACGGTCTTCGGTTGCCATCCACTCTATCTCGGCATCTTCGGCAACCTCGAAGGATTTCCACTTTACCGGAAAGATGTGGCTTAACGCGGTTGTTACGCCAGTCTTTTGCGCATCCGTCGTACCCGGCTGGAAGGTGATGACCGCCCATTCGGTGTTCCCGTTTTTCCAACTGGCACCCAGATCACCAACGAGCCAGAATTTGACGCCTGTCAGATCGGTTTCTCCGTAATGGCCTTCGTTGATATTATAGGCCATGGTGAACTTGCAGAAGTGTTCGGCACCGTGTTCGGTATGATTTAAGGCCGGTTCGGTATTGAAGTAACAGGAGCAGAACATCGGACAGCTGCAAGCTTCAATAACAGTGCCGTTGAAGTGCCAGTTTTCAGGCTCGGTGGCAAACGCCATAGGCAGGGCCACCAGCAAGACCGTCAAGACGATCAGTGAGGAACCTGCCAATCGATAAAATTTATCATTGCGCATAATATGTCTCCTTGCGTTGAACGGGTCTTTGCAGACACCCTATCATCTGCAATTTCATCGAGCAGCGCAGGATGTGTGAAGTCGGTTTAGGATATTCGATGAAATTAAATAGGATGGGGATTTCACTCACTAAGCTTACCACCCTGTGGCAGGAGTCAACTTTTAAAATGATTATGGGGCGGTTTGATCAGAAGAGATGGGATAAGCGATTTCCAACTGCAGAAAAATTGAGACAACGCCAGAGTACGCGAACGGCGGTGACGGTCGTTAAATCCAGTGCCATCGGTGCGTTTCAAGTTTTCCCATAGCGTCCGCATGGGCTTTCCGCATAAGGAGAAAGACCTGTCCCCGCCGCATTTTTTTTTGAAATGAATCAACTGACGGGTGAAGACGCCAAATAAAATTGCTTCAGGTTCAGGATGCGCTGGACCGATTCACGCGCCAGTTCCGGTGAGCGGCCGGTTTGGGCCCGCATTTCATCCCATCCCTCCTGGATGCGGGGCCCCTTGTGACAGATCAGGGCGAAGTCGACTTCCGCGGCCACGACCTGGCGTATAACGGTGCGGATATCGAAATGGTGCACGATGGCGCCCATGTCGAGATCGTCCGTCATGGTGACGCCCTGATATCCCATTTGCCGGCGCAGGAGATCCCGGGCGATGACCGGCGACAGGCTGGCCGGCCACAGGGGATCGATTTTTTCGTAGAGAATGTGCGAGAGCATGATGCCGGCTACCTTGTGGTCGATGGCGGCCCGGAACGGGTGCAGCTCGATAGGAGCCATGGCGTCAAGGTCTTCCCGGAAGGTGGGCAGATCCAGGTGCGAGTCCAGAATCGTGCGGCCTATGCCGGGAAAGTGCTTGGCCACGGCCATCACCCCGCCGGCCTGCAGGGTCTTGATCAGGGCCGTCCCCATACGCGCCACATGATCGGGGCGGCACCCGAACACCCGGTCGGCCATGATGCCGGAATGATCGTCGGGGGCTACGTCCATGACCGGGGCCATGTCCATGTTGATGCCGGCGGCGGATAATTCCCGGGCGGTGGTTTGCGCGAAGGCCCGGGCGTCGTCTTCATCCCGCATGGTCGGGTTGCCCGGGAACTCGGTGAAGTGGGGTGCTTTCATGCGGGCCACCGGGCCGCCTTCCTGATCCACCGCGATGATCAACGGGGGCTGGCCGCAGCGGGCGGCAAAATCCTGGCAGTCCCGGCAGAGGCGTTGCAGCTGATTCGGTTCGGCGATGTTCTGGCTAAACAGAATCAGGCCGCCGACATAGAGGCGGCCGATCAGTTCCCTGAGATCCTCGTTGAATTCACGCCCTTCGAAGCCGACCATGAGACGCTGGCCGGCCAGCTGTTCATCTGAAAATGTATGGATTGTCATGCGGTATTTCTCAACCTTCCAAACCTTATGGCGCAATTGCTGTCGGGCGCCGTTCTGGGCGTATTTAGGATGATTTGCGTTTCCGCCGCAATTGATATTTGCGAACCGCTTTTTGATGGTCTTCCAGATTGGTGGAAAACTGATGGGTGCGGTCCTTGCGGGATACAAAGAATAGATAGTCGGTCTCGGCCGGGTAAAGGGCCGCCTCTAGTGCTGCATGGCCTGGACTGGCAATGGGACCAGGGGGCAGTCCTTTTATGATATAGGTATTGTACGGCGTCGGCGTGCGCAAATGTTTGCGGGTCAGGTTGCCGTCGAAATTGTTGATGCCGTAGATGACGGTGGGGTCGGTTTCCAGTCGCATCCCCTTTTTGAGCCGGTTGTGAAACACCGAGGAAATCAGGGGGCGTTCGGTCGGATCGCCTGTTTCTTTCTCGATGATGGACGCCAGGGTGACCACCTGGTGCAATGTCAGGCCGAGGGCATCGGCTCTTGTGCGCCAGGCATCGCTGATGCTCTCACGGAAACGCTGCGTCATGGCGGCAATGATTTTACGCTGGGAAAAGCCTTTCGGAAAGTAATAGGTATCCGGGAAGAGATACCCCTCCAGACTCTGCTCCCCCAGTTGCTGGTCCTGCACAACCGCGGGGTCCGTGGCAAGCTGGTAGAAGGTTTCGGCATCGCCGAATCCGGCCTGGGCCACGGTCTGGGCGATCTGTCGCAGTGTGTAGCCTTCCGGTATGGTGACGCGGTAGAGCAGAACCTTACCCTCAACAAGGGTGTTCAGGATCTGACGGGGCGTCATGGTGCCGTAAAACTGATACTCACCGGCCTTGATCTGGCGGTGCAGGCCGCTGAGACGGGCATAAAGTTTGAATTTGAGGGGCGATTGAATCAGGCCGATATCCTGCAGTTTGCGGGACGTGGCACCAAAACCCTCCCCCGGTTCGATGGTCACGATATGGGCATCACCATGGAGCGCGTCCACGGTGTCGGGATACCGGGACATATCATAGATACCGATTGCGGCCCCTGCTATTAGGATCAGCAGGAGCGGCGCCAGTATTTTAATCCATTTCAAAGCGGATTGCTTCCCCTGTCATGCGATTGAGACGTCAGCACGGGTTTCGGCTTGGCTGCGCCGGAGGTGCCAATTTATGCGAAAGCATCCCGACTGTCAAAGAGAATGTCCCGTTCTGACGGTTGACACCCATCGGGTTTGGTGCCACTTTTTGGACGGTTTTGTAAACAGGCCAAGATCAAGGCGCGCAAGTTCCGAGGAGTGAGCGTACTTACCTACGCCGCAACGACGAGGAACGCAGTGCAACGCATATATTGGCCCGTTTACAAAGCCGTCCGTTGATGTTTCTTTGACAATCACGATTAAAACGCTTCTTCAGATTGAGGTGACTTATCTTGCGTATGTCGACGCATTCGAAATTAACGACCGATGGGTACCAGGGTTTCGAGCAGGGGCCTATTCGTCCCCCCAGTGAGGCGGACAGCCTCCTGATCCGTGTGACCCGCAACTGCCCCTGGAACCGTTGCCGTTTCTGCCCGGTCTACAAGGGGCGGCGATTCTCCCTGCGCGGGCTGGCGCATGTGCTCGAGGATATCGACCGGGTCCATCGCTACGTCACGGCCATTCGTGAAACCGTTGCCGAAACCGGGCACGTGTCGCCCCGGGACGTGCAGCACATCGGCGAAGCCGTGACACCGCGTGATGACGGCGCTTTCCAGGCCGCGTTGCACTGGCAGGCCGGAGGCATGCGATCCATTTTTATCCAGGACGCCAACAGCCTGGTCATCAAACCAGCTGACTTGCGGGCGGTACTCGACCATTTGCGGCGCTGCTTTCCCTGGGTGGAGCGGATTACGTCCTACGCCCGTTCCCACACGGTGGCGCGCATCGCAGATGCCGATCTGCAGGCGTTTGCCGCCGCCGGCCTGAACCGGATCCATATCGGACTGGAGTCCGGCTCGGACCGGGTGCTGACGCGCATGAAAAAAGGGGTCACCAAGGCGGGGCACATCAAGGCCGGGCAGAAGATCAAGCAGGCCGGGATACAGCTTTCCGAATATGTCATGCCCGGCTTGGGCGGGCGGGAGCTCTCCCGGGATCATGCCCTCGAGACCGCCGATTGCCTCAACCAGATCGATCCGGATTTCATCCGCCTGCGCACCCTGGCCATTCCCAACCATACCGAGCTGTACCAGGACTTTGACGCTGGGCGCTTTGAAAAGCTGACGGACCGCGAGATGGCCGAGGAAACCCTGCTGTTCCTGGAACACCTGGATGGCATCACCAGCACCATCAAAAGCGATCACATCCTGAACCTCTTCCAGGAGGTCGACGGCCGCCTGCCTGAAGACAAGGCTGCGATGACGGCGGTGATCCGGAAGTTTCTGGAGTTGGCGCCGGAAGACCAGGTAGTTTATCAGGTCGGCCGACGCCTGGGGCTGTTCACCCGGCTGGCGGACATGGCCAGGCCGGACCGCCGGTTGCGGGCCGAACAGGCCTGTCAACATTACGGTATCCACGCGGGTAACGTGGACCAGACCGTCGACGAGCTGATGAAGCGATTTATCTAGTGCTTACACTGCAAAAAGAATGATTTTCTGCGTCAGGGCCTGAGCTCGCGTTTACACCCCGGCGGCATCCTTCCAACCAAGTATGGAACCGCTGAGCGTTAAACGGTGATTACTTGGTGATGTTGTAAACTTTCAGTAGTTGGTAGAGCCGGGCTTTTTTCAGGTTGGATATTTCGCAAGCCTCTGCGATATGCCAATTTGTTCTGAACATTAAATTTCGCAGGTATTTTTCTTCAGCTTCAGCAATGGCTTCCTGGCGATAATCCTTTAGGGTTTGTAGGGATTGTTTGGTTTCCGGTCCTGATGACTCAAGCGGCCAAATTGCGTGTTGGGCCACCGGCCCCAGGGTGCTTACCCGGATATAATTGGGCAGGTGTTTGGAAAAGAGCGTCTGGCTGTAGGGATCGACGGCAACGGCACTTTCAATGGCACTGATAAACTCCCTGACGTTACCGGGCCATTTATAGCGGGTCAGGGTTTCTATGAAATCCTCCGAAATCTTCTTTTTTTCATATTGGTAATCGTTACAGAATTTTTCCACATATTGATTTGCTAAGGCCTCGATATCCTTCTGTCGTCCCCGGATCGGCGGAAGTTCGATCACAAATGTCCTGATCCGGAAGAGCAGATCCTGGCGGAATTTTCCCTTGGCTACCCGTTCATCAAGATCACGGTTGGTGGCGGAGACGAGTCTGAAATTGCTTTTAATTTCGGTTTTGCTGCCCACCGGCCTGAATTTTCGCTCCTGCAGCACCCGCAACAGCTTTATCTGAAGGTTCAAGGGCAACTCACCGACTTCATCAAGAAAAAGAGTGCCTTGATCAGCCTGTTCAACCAAGCCCTCATGCGATTTGTCCGCTCCTGTAAACGCCCCTTTGGCATGTCCGAACAAAATACTTTCGGCGAGATTATGGGGTAAAGATGTACAGTCCACAACAATAAAGGGTTTGGGTTTGCGGATACTGTTAAGGTGGATCGCCTTGGCAAATAATTCCTTACCTGTACCGGTTTCTCCGCAAATTAGAACATTTGCATCACTTTTGGCCGCATGACCCATCAGGGCGATGCACATGAGCAACCTGGGGCTGTTGCCGATAATGCCTTGCCGGTCTATCTTCAGAGGGGTTTTTAAAACCTGTTTCTGGCTCCGGTATTCCAGGGCTCGGATTAAAGACAATTCCATCGTCTGCAAGTCAGCCGGCTTCTGCAGGTAGTCCCAGGCCCCGTTTTTCAGAGCCAGATCAGCTCCGCCCCTTTCACCAAATGCCGTTATAATGATAATTTCCGGAGGAAACGGGATGGATCTGATGGTGGGGATGATTTCGATGCCGTTGCCATCCGGCAGCCGGACATCCAGAAAAACCACGTCATAAGACCCTGATTCTACCTTTTTCAGACCCTCTTTGAGTCGGTAGGCCGTGTCCGCCGCGTACCCGGCTTCTTCCACCATCCGGGCAAGGGTGTAGGACATGCCTTCATCATCGTCGATAATTAAAATCCTTGGGCTTGGGTCTGCCTTTAAGTAAGTCTGGCTGTTTTCCACTCAGCACCTTTCTTACCGCAAATGCCAGATCGGCATGCATAAGGGGTTTTTTAAGTATTTTATCGTATTTTACCGAGGGATTGCGGGTTTTTTCATCCAGTGGCTCGTTGAACCCGGTAAGCAAGATGACGGGGATACTGGGGTTCTTTTTTCGAATTTTACCGGCCAGCTGGGAGCCGGTCATATCCGGCATGACATGGTCGGTTACCACTAAATCGAAATATTCGGTCTTCTGTAAGAAAGCACTCAGGGCTTTATCACTTTCGGAATAAGCCTCCACATCATACCCCAGGCTGCGCAGAAGCCGTTCCAGAATGTTCAGAAGCGCTTTTTCATCGTCTACCAGTAGTATTTTTTCAGTTCCCTGGGGCAGGATTGAATCTGAATTCACCTTGATTTTGATATCGCGGTGTTCAATCCGCGGCAACAGAATGGAAAAGCAGATGCCCGCTCCTTCAGGGCTGTGAACAAGGATCGTGCCTTCGTGTTTCTTAACGATCCCATGGACCACCGACAACCCCAGCCCGGTTCCCTCACCGACCCCCTTGGTCGTAAAGAAGGGATCAAATATTTTATGCTGTATATCTTCGGCAATGCCCGGGCCGTCGTCTTTTACATCCAGCCGTACATAGGGTCCGGGCGACAGATCAGGCGGACATTCATTGTCTGTGTCGTAATCTTCCTCGGATAGTATGACTTCAATCACACCCCGGTTGGGGCCGATCGCCTGAGAAGAATTGGTGCACAAGTTCATTAATATCTGTTGCATCTGAGTGGGATCGGCCAAGACTACACCGGATTTGACCTCCTGGGTAAATCGGATTTTTATGTAGTTGGGCAGCGTAGCCTGTAAAAATTTGATCATCTCTTTGACAAAGGGTGGTAATATCAGGGGCGTTTTGCGGCTTTCCTCCCTGCGGCTGAAGGTAAGGATCTGGTTCACCAAGGATTTGGCCCGTAGGCCGGCGGTCAATACCTGATCGATATCCTGAATCGCCTTATCACCCTTGGGGAGGGCTTTCCTGACCAGTTCGCTACAGCCGATGATAACCCCCAGAATATTATTAAAATCGTGGGCGATTCCGCCGGCAAGCGTGCCGATGGCTTCCATTTTTTGGGATTGTCGGAGTTGGGTTTCATACTTGGCTTTGAGGGTGACATCCCGGTTGATGGATACATAGCCAATAAATCGGCCCGAAGGGCTTTTAATAGGCGAAACAATGGCATCCTCGATTACGATGTCGTTGTTTTTCTTTCTGGAAGTGAGCCGGCCGGTCCAGACATGCCCCTGTTTAGCCCTATGCAGCATGTCATCATAGATGTTTTTCTCCCTATCACCCGCGCCCAGCCACCGGTTGGCTTTGTTATAGAGCCGATTCAGATTATATCCGGTATTGCGCTCAAATGCCGGGTTCACATATTTGATCCTGCCATTGTCATCGGTGATAATAATATTTTCAGCCACCTGTTCAACCGCCGTGGAAAGCCTGGTCAGTTCGATTTCGGCCTTTTTCCGTTTGGTGATATCCTGCACCAATCCTTCAATATGTTTCAGATTTCCCTTCCTGTCGTAAATGGGCAGGGCATTTAAAGAAACCCAAATAATGGTACCGTCCTTTTTGCGGAACTGCACCTCAAATGAATTGATGACCTTTTCTTCTTCCAGGCGCTGGATGAATTCTTCCCGCTGTGCGGGGATTACATAATGTTGTAACCCGATATCGGCCACCTGAGTCATCAACTCTTTTGGATTTTTATATCCCAGGATACGAGCAAAGGTGGGATTGGCATTGATCACCGCTCCCTTCAAGGTGGATTGAAAAATCCCTTCCATGGCATTTTCAAAGATGCTGCGGTATTTTTTTTCCGCTTTTTCCAGTTCGGCCATTTGCTGCTTGATTTCATTTCCCATGCCGTCAAAGGTGTCGATTAAGGGCCTGAACTCAATATAGGGCATTTGAACCGGTAGGAATTCCTTTTTCTTGGAATCATAGGATTCCACGACATGGTTCAAAAGTCGTAGGGGTTTATTCAAGGACCAACGCAGTAAAAAACCAGATACCAGTATCAGGGAAATAAGGTTGGTTGATATGATCACCCCGAAATAATAAAAAATCTGTCGGATCCAAATATTATAGTAGTTGGATGAAAGCGAAATCTGAACCGATCCGATGGGCTGGTTGAAATAGGTGAGTTTGGCCGTTCGGGTAACAAGGGGAACCGTATCCTCTTTGGTGCCGAAAACCACTTTTTCACCGCGACTGTCCATAATCTCAATACCGGCAATGTCGTCGTTCTGTAAAAAGGACCGGCCAATCACGTCCAGGGTCTCATATTCATAATTCCAGATAGGCAGGATCAGGATCTCCTCCAGATAATGGATATGCTCATCGGCTTTGGCATTCAAATGGGCTTCAGCTCTGATTTGTGAAATTTCGTGGGCAATGAAAAAGGAGACCGTAGAGACTAAAATAACAGTGATAATCAGACCGATAGTGACTTCCTTGGAAATGGATTTCGGTGCGGGGGGATATTTATTGCGCATCTTATTGATAGGATTTTTCATTGTATTGATTCCGTATGTTAAATCGTTTTCCAAATCGATCCTGGGGTAAGGTTAGCGGAAAGCCGGCCCTGGAATATCCTAAATAAGCGCAAACAATATGCCAAAGTAAACAGCAAATGCTCCAATAATCTAAAATTAAGCTAAAAATCAGATAGATAAGATGAAATGACCGGCGGCAGGCGAGGTTCTTTGGTATATACTAAATAATATAAGCCTGAATATCGCAGACTTTAGGTCCGGTTTTTATAATCCTTTGGAATACTAAACAGGGGTGAAACAGCATCACGGAATAATAACAGCCCTGTCCAGGATTTGCTTTGGGATATGAAGGTTGATTTTTTCGGCTTGGGATAGATTGATGAAGATCCTATTCTTTTTTAAAAATGCAATGGGCATGTCACCCGGGCTCTTTTTATTTTCAAGGACCTCTAAAGCCATGGGAATTACCAGGTTGTCCACCATCTGGTTGTAATCACTGGAAAGTGCTGCTATGGCGCCGGAATCCACGCCTTTTTTATTAAATGAAAAAACCGGTACGTGGGTCTCGGTGCACTGGTCGATAAATCGAGATATATTGTTATAAAGCATATCGGAAGTTCCTATCGTCACGGCCTCTGCGCCATTGGCAATCAGCCGTTGAACCGCCTGTTCGAGTTCCTCTTTCCTTGTGATGATTTCAATTTGATAATGAATGCCGATATTTTCACAGACCTGTCTGACTTCAGGCAGTTCCACCTTTTTCGATTTATTGTTCAGGTCAAAAATAAAGCCCATCTGTTTGAGATTGGGCACAATGGCCATATAAAGGTCGAGCTGCTTTTCTACACTGATATAATAGGAAGCGCCCGATATCAAACCTTTGGGTGGGCCAAGGCTGTTAAATCCCAGAAGCAGGGGGTTGTTCACGTTGGTAAAAAGGGTTGGTGTCTGCTTAATGACATGTTGGGCAATAACGAGGGCGTCGGAAGTAATCGTGATGATCAGGTCATAGCCTTTTGTGTCCAGTTCCTGAAGCACTTTGATGGACGTGGCCAGGTCTTCCTTTCCGGAATATTGATCCAGCGCAATTGTCGGTAATTTTTTGTTTAGCTGCTGCTGTATGTATTTGGCTGTGCTTTGTTGTTGGTCTATCCGGTCATCATAATCAAACACGGCAACCTTATAAACTTGGGCCTGGGCATATGGCAGGGAAACCATGAAGGATAGAATAATTAGAAATAAAAATCGCATGGCTTAAGATAGGTGCTCTCAAATTGAGTTCATATTCATGCAACGTCACTTGTAAGTAAATCCTTTATCACCCCAATTCCAAACCATTGGCTGGTGGTCTTGTGTAGTGTCCATAAACATCAGACAATGTCTGATGTTTCCAGAATGGGTTCTGATATTATCAGAAAAACCCCGTCACCGCCACCCTGAATTTAAACCCGCCATGATTCCCTACGGCTTCACTAGTCCATTATTTGAACGGGCTTTGACAGTGTCGCCCCTCTTTTCTTCAGTATGGCACGCTATTCGCTATTCGAACTGTCGAAAGAAGGTTTAGTCGTCGCTGTCGGGAAAGCAGAACGAGTTTCGGTAGCTAATTTAAACACTGTCAGGAGGGATGGAGGTTATCATGAAAAAGTCAATTGTTACCTTATTGTTTGTTTTCGCTATGGTTGGCTTCATCGGTATTGCACCGGCCATATCCGATCAAAAGAAGATGTCAGGTACTGAATGTCTGGCTCCTGCCGGTGCTGGCGGGGGATGGGATTTCACTTGCCGCGTTCCCGCAGCACAGCTAATGCAGAAACTGGACTTGATCGACGGCTCCATGAAGGTTGTCAACATGTCCGGCTCCGGTGGAGGGAAAGCGTTTTCCTATGTGGTGAACACCCGTAATACAGACGAAAATTTAATTGTCGCGGCCAGTGCCGCCACGGCGACACGACTGGCCCAAAAGGTATACGGCGATTACAAGGCCGATGATGTCAGATGGGTGGGGGCGCTCGGTATGGATTATGGTGTCATTGTGGTCGCAAAGGACTCGCAGTACAAAACACTCGATGATTTGATGCAAAAACTCAAAACCGATCCGGCAAGAAACCCTATCGTGGGTGCAAGTTCTAAAGGCGGCTGGGATCATCTTAAGGCCCTTCTTGTCGCGAAAGCAGCGGGGATAAGCAATTTGAGGAGCATCAACTACATTCCGTTTGATAATGGCGGCAAAGCTCTGCTTGAAGTGGTCGCCGGTCGTGCGGCAGCATTTACGGGCGATTCTTCTGAAATCATCGGTCAACTGCAGGCTGGAGAAGTTCGGATTCTGGCTGTCCTTTCCGATAAGCATATTCCCGCGCTGGGCGATGCCAAGACGGCCAAGGAACAGGGTTATGATGTGGTGGGTGGTAACTGGCGAGCATTTTATGCCCCGGCCGGCATATCTGATGAAGCCTATGATTACTGGGTATCAACAGTCAAAGCCGTTGCCGAATCACCTGAATGGACGAAGCTCAGAGAGAAAAACGGCCTGGCCGAGTTTACCTCGTTTGGAAAGGATTTTGATGAATTTGTCAGAAAGCAGATTGAAAACGTAGCGGAGCTCTCCAAAGAGTTGGGCATTATAAAATAATAACATATAGGTTCGGGCGGACGGAAGGAGATCGACCTTGACTGCCGCCCGAATTGAATCAAGGTGATATTATGAAATTGATAGCCGATCGAAAATACGCAATCGTCATGCTGGTAGTGAGCATTATTTATTGCGCTTCCGCTCTTTCACTGGATACCGATTTTAACCCGGTAAATGAAAGATTTTATCCTTTCGTTCTTTCTGTCCTCATGATCGTATCGTCCATCGGCCTGTTCATCTGGCCCTCCGCACACACGACATCATGGCCCAAAGGGAGAAATGTACGAAAGATCGGCATCACCTTTTGTGCGATTCTGGTGTACTGCTTCGTCCTTCATAAGGTTGGATTCATTATTTCCGCCAGCGTGCTCATGGGAATTTGCATGTGGGTATTTGAAGCCAAGCGGAAATGGATAGCACCTGTTTCGATTATCACGGCTGTCAGTTTTTATGTTGTCTTTGACCGCTTATTGGGATTGAACCTGCCCGCCGGGTTATTGAACTTTGTGTAGTCGTTCGATGGCAAGCGTTGACCTGTTCGATATCAGCACGGCTTTAGCTTTAATGTAACAAGCCTTGATCGACCTCCAAACCAATCTGCTCAGAAAGATAGAAGACAATGTTTGATCTATTAATGCATGGGTTTTCCGTCGCATTCAGCGGTTTAAACGTTTTGCTGATTTTTATCGGGTGTTTCTTGGGAACCGTCATTGGTATGCTACCCGGTATCGGCCCCATTAACGCGATCGCTATTCTGTTTCCTATTGTGTTGCAGTTTGAATTGTCGCCACCTTCGGCATTGATCTTCTTTGCCGGGATCTTTTACGGGTCACAATACGGCAATTCCATTTCGAGCATCCTGCTCAATGTCCCTGGCACCTCCTCGGCAGCCGTGACCTGTATCGACGGCAATCCAGCCGCCAAACAGGGTAGAGCGGGGCCCGCCCTTTCTATGAGCGCTGTGGCGTCCTTTTCCGGTGGTGTCTTGTCGATCTTCCTCCTTATTTTCTTTGCGCCGCTCCTCGCCAAACTGGCCATCGATTTCGGACCGGCCGAATATTTTGTGCTGATGGTTTGCGCCTTTACCGCCCTCACCAGCTTTTCCACAGGCAGTTTCATCAAGGCGATTTTTTCCGCCTTAATCGGGCTGGCCATTGCCACAATTGGAATAGACGATTTGAGCTTTAGCGGCCTGCGCCGCTTTACCTTCGGCATCGGGGAACTGGGAGACGGTATCGACTTTATCGTCGTCGTGATCGGGGTTTTTGCGGTCGGTGAATTGTTTATTTTTCTCTCGGAATTGTCGGCGGATACTGTGCAATCAGTAGCACCGCTGAACAAGATCCTGATGACCTTTAAAGAGTTAAAGGCTTCTGTGGGAGGGATCCTGCGCAGCTGCATCACCGGCTTTGTGGTCGGGGTCTTGCCGGGCGCCGGTGCCACCATTGCCAGCTTTATCGCCTATAGCACGGAAAAGAAAATTGCTGGTGCCAATAGCAATTTTGGTAACGGGGACCTGCGCGGCGTAGCGGCTCCCGAGTCTGCCAATAACTCCTCAGCCGTCGGTTCATTCATCCCCTTGCTGGTTTTAGGCGTTCCGGGAAGCGAGACTACGGCGGTCATGCTGGCCGCTCTCATCACCCTTGGGGTCACCCCGGGGCCCACCATGCTGGCCGACCAGCCGGACATGTTCTGGGGGGTGGCCGCGTCGATGTTTTTGGGGAACCTGGTGCTGATTATCCTTAACCTGCCCATGGTCAAATGGCTGGCCAAGATTCTGCTCGTGCCCCGCTGGATTTTGATGCCGCTCATCGCCATACTGAGCATTGTCGGGGTCTATGTCCTTAACGGCAGTGAGTTTGACCTGATAATGATGCTTGTCTTCGGTATCTTAGGATTTATTATGCGAAAAACGGGTTTTCCCATGGCACCGCTTATCCTGGGACTCGTACTGGGGGGGCTTATCGAAGTGAATTTCAGAAGAGCCCTTACCTATAGCTATGGCGATTATTCGACCTTTTATGAATCCCCCATCTCCATCGGATTGTGGATCATTACAATTCTCAGTCTCGCGGCGCCAGTGATTATAAAAAATATTAAAAGACGTATCCGGCGAGAACTGGAATAAGTATACAGGTACGGCTGCATATTTTTTCTTATCAGTGACGAGGCCGGATCCCCTGGCCTTGGGCCATAGCGTCGTTCGGCTGATACCAAGCGTTATGGCGGTCCGGTTCCAGTGATAGAGGCACCGCTCAAATGCTTCTATGAATGAGCACGCGGTCGCGGTTCGGGTGCGGGACCTTCATGCGGTCATTGAGGCCCGTGGTCGTAGGGTCCGTTATTTCTCATTGGGAACGCCCCGCCGTACGCGGTCAGTTCGCAAGGGGGGCCCTTCAGCGTTTCCTTGTTGCGGCGCAGGCTGCCGTACAATTCGAGGCGCTCGGCAAAATTACCGAGTTGGAGGACATTGCCCGGTCAGGCTTACGTCCTCGGACGGTCCGGGGCTTGGCCTTCCGGCGCCGGCCTCCCATCGTCTTGGCATGGACTGGCCGGCCAGCTGAAGCGGCCTTGCCCACCGGGCTGAAGTCGGGCCAAATTGATAAGCGAATCAAAATTTTAGCTATCGTCCGGTAGATAAGGCATAGACCTTTACGGAACGTTGGCGGCTAACATCACTAATTGACTTGCAGGTGTAGCCAATTCCTGTTTTATAGATAGGGTAATTATTATCTATCTGCTGATTGTGGTTCGACAGCGGAGCGAAAATGAAGGATGGAGAGCGCCATGACGACGAACGGAAAAAAAATATCGATGACGCAAGACGGTCAACTGATCGTCCCGGACAACCCGACCATCCCCTTTATCGAGGGCGACGGCACGGGGCCGGACATCTGGCGGGCAACCTGCCTTGTTTTGGACGCGGCCGTGGCGAAAGCCTACAGCGGCGCTCACGCCATCGACTGGCTGGAAGTGATGGCCGGCGAAAAAGCCTTCAACGACACCGGCGAATGGCTGCCGGAGGCCACCCTGGAAGCGATCCGGACCTATCGGGTGGCCATCAAGGGCCCGCTGACCACACCGGTGGGCGGTGGCATCCGCAGTGTCAACGTCCAATTGCGTCAGGTGCTCGATCTCTACGCCTGCGTGCGCCCGGTGCGCTACATCGCCGGCATTCCGAGCCCCATAAAGGCCCCGGAAAATGTGGACATGGTGGTGTTCCGGGAAAACACCGAAGACGTTTACATCGGATACGAATGGGAAGCGGATTCTCCCATGGCCAAAAAATTGATCGACTTCATCGACCGGGAAGAGGGACGACGGATCCGGGCCGGGTCGGGTATCGGCATCAAGCCCATCAGCCGTTTCGGCACGCGGCGCCTGGTGAAAATGGCCGTGCAGTATGCGCTGGATCATCAGCGCCCCAGTGTGACCATTGTCCACAAGGGCAATATTATGAAATTTACGGAAGGCGCCTTTCGCACATGGGGTTATGAAGTGGCCCGGGAAGTCTTCGGGGATCGGATCGTGACGGAAGAAGACGTGTGGGAAAAATACGACGGCCAGGCCCCGGCCGGACGCGTGGTGATCAAGGACCGCATCGCGGATGCCATGTTCCAGCAGATCCTGTTGCGGCCGGCGGAGTATGATGTTCTGGCCATGCCCAATTTAAACGGCGACTACATTTCCGATGCCCTGGCGGCCATGGCCGGCGGTCTCGGCATGGCGCCCGGGGCCAATATCGGCGATGGCTACGCGCTTTTCGAGGCGACGCATGGGACGGCCCCCAAATATGCCGGCCTGGACAAGATCAACCCCGGTTCGTTGATCCTTTCGGGGGCCATGATGCTGGATCATCTCGGCTGGCCGGAAGCGGCCGAAGCGGTGCGCCAGGGCGTGATCGGGGCCATCAACGCCAAGCAGGTGACCTACGATCTGGCCCGCCAGATGGAGGGCAGCACCGAGGTGGCCTGTTCACGCTTTGCCGAAATTGTGGTGGAGCGCATGCCCGCGTGACGGCAGGGCCGGGAAACCGGACCGCCGGTTTGACGAAACCGATGTTGCCACCACAAGGATTTTATGACGACAAGGGGGAGCCATGCAAAAAGAAGCCTTTACCGGAACGATCGAGGTCAGCGGCCGCCGGTACACCTATTTCGACATCCTGAAACTGGCAGCGGACGGCATTGCCGATATCCAGCGCCTGCCGTTTTCCATCCGTATCCTTACCGAGAACCTGCTGCGCAAGATGGACGGCCGGGTGGTGCGTGAAGAGGACCTGCGCCAGATTGCCGGCTGGCAGAAGCAATACGACGCACCGGTGGAAATCCCCTATCATCCGGCCCGGGTGCTCATGCAGGATTTTACCGGCGTGCCGGCCGTGGTGGATCTGGCGGCCATGCGCGATGCCATGGCCCAGCAGGGAGGTGATCCGGCCAAGATCAATCCTTTGGTGCCGGTGGAACTGGTGATCGACCATTCCGTCCAGGTGGATTATTTCGGCACCCACAATGCCGTGGTCAAAAACGTGGCTAAAGAATACGAGCGCAACGGTGAGCGCTATGCCTTTCTCAAATGGGCCCAGCAGAGTTTCGATGACTTCAAGGTCGTGCCGCCACGTTCGGGCATCTGCCATCAGGTCAACCTGGAGAATCTGGGGCGCGTGGTCATCGGCGAAGAGACGGCGGAAGGCTGGCTGGCCTACCCGGATACCCTGGTGGGGCTGGATTCCCACACCACCATGATCGATGCTCTGGGTGTCATGGGATGGGGCGTCGGTGGCATAGAGGCCGAAGCCGTCATGCTGGGTCAGCCTTACTACATGTCTATTCCCCAGGTGATCGGGGTCAAGTTCACGGGTGCCCTGCGGCCGGGGGTCACCGCCACGGACCTGGTCCTGACGGTGACCCAGATGCTGCGCGAATATGGCGTGGTGGAGAAATTCGTCGAATATTTCGGGCCCGGGCTGAAGAAGTTGACGGTGCCGGACCGCGCCACCATTTCCAACATGACACCGGAATACGGTGCTACACTGGGTATTTTCCCGGTAGATGAAAAAACCATCGAATACCTGCGGGCGACCAATCGCAGCGACCAGGCCGAACTGGTGGAGGCCTACACCCGCAAGAACGGTCTTTTCTACACCGGCGAAGACACGGCTGAATACAGCGACGTCCTGACCTTTGATCTGGCCACGGTGGAGCCCTGTGTTTCGGGTCCGGCGCGGCCCCAGGACCGCATCGTCCTTAAGGATCTCAAGTCCAAATTTGCAGACATCCTGGGATGCGACTACAATCGCGATGAAGACATGGCTCGCGTCTCGCAGTTTCATGAAGAGTCCGGCACACAGACCGCGCGCATGACCAAATGCCATCCGGTTTCGGACGGCGCCTGTGATCTTGACCTGCACGGCACGCCGGTCCGGCTGCGCAGCGGTTCGGTCGTGATTGCCGCGATTACCTCATGCACCAACACCTCGAATCCGTTTGTGCTGCTGGGAGCCGGGCTGCTGGCGAAAAAAGCGCTGGCGCGCGGTTTGAAAGTGCCCGCCCACGTCAAGACCTCTTTGGCCCCGGGTTCCAAGGTCGTGATTCAATACCTGGAGGCCGCCGGGATGATGCCGTATCTTGAAGGCCTGGGGTTCCACCTGGCGGGCTTCGGCTGCACCACATGTATTGGGAATAGCGGTCCGCTGGACCCGGTTATCGAAAACTGTATCGTGGAAAACGACCTCAATGTGGCCTCGGTGCTTTCCGGCAACCGCAATTTCGAGGCCCGCATCCACCAGCGCATCCAATCCAACTTTCTGATGTCCCCCATGCTGGTGGTGGTGTTTGCCCTGGCCGGCCATATCGACGTGGACCTGACCTTCGAACCCGTGGGGATCGATCCCAATGGCGAACCGGTTTACCTGGACGACATCTGGCCCACCAACGAGGAGATCGAGGAACTGGTCAACGCCCACCTGAAAGAAGAATTCTACGAAATAGAGTACGGCCGTATTTTTGACGGCGACGAGTTCTGGGCGGAACTGCCCGATGTCAAATCCATGACCTATACCTGGAATGACCAATCGACTTATATCAAGAATCCACCTTATTTCGAGAACTTCACAATTGAACCGGATCCGCCGACCGACATCAAGGGCGCGCGGGCCCTGGCGGTGCTGGGCGATACCGTGACCACCGATCATATTTCGCCGGCCGGCGCCATTCCCGAAGCCTATCCGGCCGGGCAATACCTGGTGGCACAAGGGGTCGATGTGGCCCAGTTCAACTCCTATGGCTCCCGTCGGGGTAACCACGAAGTGATGATGCGGGGCACCTTCGGCAACATTCGCCTCAAGAACCGGCTGGTGGGGGCAAAGGAAGGCAGTTTTACCTTGAAATTTCCCCAGGGCGACGAAACCACCATGTACGAGGCCGCCATGGCCTATAAGAAGGAAGGCACGCCGCTGGTGGTGCTGGGCGGCAAGGAATATGGCACCGGTTCGTCGCGTGACTGGGCGGCCAAGGGGTCCAACCTTCTCGGGGTGCGCGCCGTTATCACCCAATCTTTCGAACGCATCCATCGCAGCAACCTGGTGGGCATGGGGGTGCTGCCGCTGGTGTTCGAGGAGGGAGACAGCATCGAGGGCCTGGGACTTGCTGGCGACGAAGTTTTTGCCATTACCGGCATCGAAGACATTCAACCCCGCAAAACCCTGCGGGTCAAGGCGGAAAAAGTGGATGGCACGGTCATCAACTTTAACGTATTGGCCCGACTCGACTCGGAGGTCGAGGTCGATTATTTCCGGCATGGCGGCATTTTACCGTTTGTGTTGCGCAAACTCATGAAGGCCTGATCGCTGGCGATAAAACCGACGGAAGAATGGTCCCTTAAAACATAAATAACTATATATATTCAGTAGGTTGAACTTTTCCTGGGGGTGGTTTGTTTTTGCCGGTTTTCCTTGACAAAGTTTATGGGACTCACTAAGAGGGGCGGGCCAGGAGGGGTCACCCGTGGCGGCCTCGTTAACGATCAAAACAGCTTACGCTTTGGATATCCTACGGTTTAGGAGAATGCTGGATGGCTAAAAAGAAGAAACTGAAACAGCATCATATCGACAGGGATTGGTGCAAAGGGTGCGGCATCTGCGTTCACTTCTGCCCCAAGAATGTTCTGGAGCTGGATGAAATGGACAAAGTGTTTGCAGCCCGGCCGGAAGACTGCATCGCCTGTAAACTTTGCGAGATCCGATGTCCGGACCTTGCCATCGAAATCGAAACCGAAGAGGGCGGATCATGAGCACTCAGGTTAAATTCGTTCAGGGCAACGAGGCGTGTGTGGAAGGGGCACTGTATGCCGGGCTGGAGTTTTTCGCCGGCTATCCCATCACACCGTCAACGGAAATAGCCGAGCTGCTCGCCCGGCGCCTGCCGATGGCGGGGGGCAAGTTTATTCAGATGGAAGACGAAATCGCTTCTATGGCCGCGATCATCGGGGCTTCGCTGACTGGCCACAAAGTGATGACGGCCACCAGCGGCCCGGGCTTTTCCCTCATGCAGGAAGCCCTGGGCTACGCCGTCATGGCGGAGATTCCCTGCGTCATCACCAATGTCCAGCGGGGGGGACCTTCCACCGGCATTCCCACCCACGGCAGTCAGGGTGACGTGATGCAGGCCCGCTGGGGCACCCATGGCGACCACGCCATTATCGCGCTGACTGCCTCCAACCACCAGGACGTGTTTGCCATGACCATCGAGGCCTTCAACATGGCCGAGACCTATCGCACGCCGGTGATCCTGCTGTTTGATGAAATCGTGGGGCACATGCGGGAGAAACTGGAGGTGCCCGAACCCGGGGAAATCCCTCTGGTGGAACGGCTGCGGACGTCAGTCAAGGGTGGGGTCAACTACCATCCCTATCTGCCCCGGGAAGACGGCCGGCTGCCCATGAGCGACTTCGGCGACGTACACCGCTACAACGTGACCGGGCTCTACCACGATATGTGGGGGTTTCCGTCTTCCGATCCTGGTGTGGTGCATGGCCTGATTCGTCATCTGGTGGACAAAATTGAGAACCGCACCAACCTGTTGGCGCGCTACAAGGAGCATCACCTCGAGGATGCTGAAATCGTGATGGTCTCCTACGGTTCGGCGGCCCGTTCGGCCCTGCACGTGGTGAAGAACCGGCGTCGGCGGGGGGAGCGCCTGGGGTTGCTTGAACTGCAGACCTTGTGGCCGTTTCCCAAGGACATCGTCCGCGAGAAATGCGCCAGTGCCGAAGCGGTCGTGGTGGTGGAATTGAACATGGGGCAGGTAATGCAGGAGGTTAAAAAAGCGGTGGATTTTCCGGAACGCGTTTTCCTGGCCAATCGTATCGACGGTGTATTCATCACCCCGATGGACATCCGTAAACTGCTGCGGCTCATCCAGGGAAAGGGGGTATAAGCATGTCGACGCATGATTATCTCCGCCAGCGCTTTTTTCCACACATGTGGTGCCCGGGATGCGGCCACGGCACGGTTTTGAACAGCCTGCTGCGGGCCGTGGAGCAGCTGGGCATGAGCAAGAACGAAATTGTGATGGCCTCGGGCATCGGCTGCTCGTCGCGCATTTCCGGCTATGTGGATTTTCACACCCTGCACACGCTGCACGGCAGGGCCCTGGCGTTTGCCACCGGGGTCAAGCTCTCCAAACCGGAGCTGAATGTGATCGTTCCCATGGGGGATGGCGACGCCCTGGCCATTGGGGGGAACCATTTTATTCATGCCTGCCGGCGTAATATCGACATCACGGCCATTGTCATGAACAACCGCATCTACGGGATGACGGGCGGGCAGTTTTCACCCATGAGCGGGGTGGGGATCAACGCCACCACAGCGCCTTTCCGCAACATCGACCGGGAATTCGATGTGGTGAAGATGGCCACGGCGGCCGGGGCCTCCTTCGTGGCGCGCAGCACCACCTTCCACGCCCAGCAGGCCACGGATCTGATCAAGCAGGCCATCTTGCACGAAGGCTTCAGCGTGGTGGAGATTCTCTCCCAATGTCCGACTCATTTCGGGCGCAAAAACAAACTGGGGGCGGCTGCCGACATGATGGAGCACTATAAGGACATCACCGTGCCGATCGGGTCTTCGAAGAAAAAAGACAATCCCGATCTCATCGAGCGGGGCATCTTTGTCCAAGAGGAAGCGCCGGAATACTGCCGTGAGTACGATAAAATCATTGAACAGGCGATGAAAGGTTAGTTCCCATGGAAAGAATGCGGATGGTATTCACCGGTTCCGGCGGCCAGGGTGTCATAACCGCAGCCATCATTTTTGCCGAAGCCGCCGTCATCTACGAGGGGCTCAATGCCACCCAGTCCCAGGCCTATGGGGCGGCGGCCCGGGGCGGATCGACCCGTTCCGACATCATTATTTCTGAAGAAGAGATCAACTTTCCCAAGGTCATTCAGCCCAACATGCTGGTGTGTCTGACCCAGGAGTCCTACACTTCGTATGCTCCCATCATTCGCCCGGGCGGACTGCTTTTGACGGATAGCCGCTTCGTCAAGCAGGAACGCAAGGTGGACGCCTGGCAGGTCGAGCTTCCCTTGTACCAGACGGTGATGGACGAGATCGGCAAACCCATCGTGTTCAACATCTGCATGTTGGGGGCGGTGGTGGCCCTGACCGATCTGGTTCAGCCGGCATCCATCATGGCGGTTCTCAAGGAACGCATTCCTTCCGGGTTTGTGGACATGAATCAGAAAGCCCTGGATCTCGGCATTGCGCTGGGTGCGTCCCACAAACGATAGCCGTGGCCCGTGACCGGTGGCCGTTCTCCCTGCACGCGATGGCGTCGCCACTGAACGGGCATGATTCATGGCTATTCGGGATGTGATGTAAGGCGAAGCAATCGAGTACAACCGCACATTGTAGCGTGTGCGCGGAGCAGGCGATGCCGCCGGCCGGACTCTACTTTCACATTCCTTTTTGCAAGCGCAAATGCCCCTACTGTGATTTCTATTCTGTCACCGGGGGGGATCATCTGGCCGCCTTTCTGGCGGCGCTGCACCGCGAGATAGCACTTCGCGCCGCGCCGGAAATGGTGGTCAACACCGTGTATTTCGGTGGCGGGACCCCTTCGCTTTTATCCCCCTCAGCGGTCGCTGATGTGCTGGACGCGGTGCAGACCCACTTCAATCTTTTGGCCGACGTCGAAGTTACCCTGGAGACTAATCCCGGCGCTGTTGGTCTCGATGGCTTGACGCGCCTGCGGAAGATCGGTGTGAATCGTCTGAATATCGGCGTGCAGTCGTTCCGGGACGATGCGCTTCGTTTTCTGTGGCGAATCCACAACCGTGCTGAGGCTGGCGCTGTGATTGACCAGGCCCGTGCGGCCGGTTTTCGCAACCTGGGCGTGGACCTGATCTACGGCCTTCCCGGTCAGACATTGGCCGGCTGGGTGAGCGATCTGGAGCAGGCCCTCCACTACCGGCCCGAGCACCTCTCCTGTTATATCTTGACCTTTGAACCCGGAACCCCCATGACATGCGATTTAGAACGGGGGCGGTTGGCACCGCTGGAGGAAAGCCGCGTGGTGGATATGTTCGAGACTACGGCTGCCTTTCTCTCAAGGCACGGTTACGACCACTACGAGATTTCCAACTTCGCCCGCACACCGGACTTCCGCTCCCGTCACAATATGAAATACTGGCATTTTGAACCCTACCTGGGGTTCGGGCCGTCCGCCCATTCCTACCGGGGAAACACACGGTCATGGAATATCGCCGATCTGGACATCTACATGCAGCGCCTGGCCCAGGACCGGCGGCCGGAAGACGGACGGGAAGTCCTGTCCCGGGAGCAGCAGGTGCTGGAGGCGTTGCTGCTTGGTCTGCGGTTAAAAGAGGGATTTTCCATCGTGGATTTTGAGCAGCGCTTTCACCTCTCGGTACAGGCCACGTTCGGCCGGCTGCTCAACCAGTTGAGCGAGGAGGGGTGCCTGGCGAATCTTCCGGGCCGCTGCGCCCTGACCATGAGAGGCATGCGCTACCACAACAGCATCAGCGCGCGGTTCGCTGCCGAACTGTGACGGCTTGGTAAAAACGTCCAATCCGCCAGAGGCGGACAAGTCTCTGCGTTGCGCGGCCTTCGGCCCCCGCGATTGCGGTATTTCGAAGTCGCTGCGGCGTACGATAAGTACGCCTCACGCCTCGAAACTTGCGCGCCGTATCTTGAACGTTTTACCAAGCCGTCCGAAGCTTGATATTTTGTTAATTACAGACGTGTGATGTGTGGGGGACGGAAAATCAGGAGGGAATCGTAGATGGCGTGACGCGTCATCGTTGCCGGATTATTATCGCATTGCATACGCCGTCGGACGAAGCCGCAAGATGGATCGGTGCTCTGAAACCCTGCCGGACTTGCGTTTCAGGCGTTCTTGTCCAGAATCAGGCGGATCTTGCTTGCCAGACCCTGAACCGAGAAGGGTTTCTGGATGAAGTCGATGCCGGCTTCCAGGACGCCATGGTGCAGGATGACATTATCCGTGTAGCCCGACATGTAGAGCACTTTTAAATCGGGGTGCAACGGGGCCAGTCGGGCATAGAGCTCCCGGCCGTTCATTTCGGGCATGACCACATCCGTGAGGAGTAGATGCACCGGACCGTCATGGGTCGTCAATCGCTGGAGACATTCGTCTCCGCTACCGGCGATGAGAACGCGGTAGCCATAGCGTTCGAGGATTTTTTGGGCCATGTCCCGCAGCATGGTATTGTCTTCGACCACCATGATGGTTTCCGTCCCCCGGTCAGCCTGGCGGGCGCCCTGCCGAGCGGCGATCGGTTCAGCGTGTCCGTTGGCGCCGGGAAAAAAAATTTTGAAGGTCGTCCCCTGATCCGGTTCGCTGTAGAGCCAGATATCGCCGTGGTGCTGCTTGACGATGCCGTAAACGGTGGACAGCCCTAAACCGGTGCCCTTGTCGCGTTCTTTGGTCGTAAAGAAGGGATCGAAGATGCGGTCACGATGGGCGTGCGGGATACCCTGGCCCGTGTCGCTGAGCGACAGCATCACATGCTGTCCCGCGGTCACACCCGGATGCTCTTGGGCGTAACTTTCGTCGAGGTCGATAACGGCGGTTTCCAGGGTCAGGCGGCCGCCTTTGGGCATGGCATCCTGCGCGTTTACGGCCAGGTTCATGATGACCTGTTCGATCTGCCCGGCATCCGCCCGGATCAGGGCCGGGATTTCGGTCAGGTCAATCGTGATCAAGATGTCTTCCCGGATCGAGCGGCGCAGCAGCTTTTCAAAGCCGGAGACGACATGATTAAGATTGATGGTAGTGATTTGCAGGGGCTGTTTGCGGGCAAAGGCCAAGAGTTGCTGGACCAGGTCACGGGCTTTTTGGCCGGCCTCCTGAATGGATTGGATTGCCGGCCGATTTAAATCCTGCGGGGCCAGATCGTCCAGGAGGATTTCGGCATAGCCAAGGATGGGACTGAGCAGGTTGTTGAGGTCGTGGGCCACGCCGCCGGCCAGCTGCCCCACGGCTTCCATTTTCTGGGCGATCTTGAGGCGCTCTTCCAGATTCCAGATATCGGTCTGGTCGATGGCAATCCCCCGTATTCCGATGGTGTGGCCGTCCTTCCGGATCGGGCTGGTGTAGGCGACAACGGGAAAGGGGTGCCCATCGCGGTGCCGGGCCGTGTATTCGGTCCCCAACCGCCGGTGCAGATCGTCGGCCCGTGCAATATCGGCCTGCACCCGCTGATGGTCTTCTTCGATCAGCAAGGACTGAATATGGAGCCCCGCGTCAAGATCCCCCTGGGTGTAGCCGAAGGTGCGCAGGGCACTCTGGTTGGCAAATGTAATTTTTCCGTCGAGACTAAATTCATAGATGGACTGCGGCAGGAGATCGACGAGTTCGCGGAATCGTTTTTCACTCTCATGTAAGGCGCGTTCGGTCTCTTTACGTTGGGAAATGTCCCAAAAAACACCCAACACGCCGGTGACTTCCCTCTGGCGGTTATAGAGCGGGGCCTTGATAACGCTGACATCCATGGTTTTTCCGCCGGTGGTCCGGTGCTCTTCTTCAAGGGAGGTGACTTGCCGGCTGTCCATCACGGCGCGGTCATCCCGGCGATATTTGCGGGCCATTTCCGGTGGGTGAAAATCGCCATCTGTGCGCCCCAGGATGTCTGCCATCGATTTGCCGACGGTCTGGCAGTACTGCCGGTTGGCCAGGATGAAACGGCCCTTCTTATCCTTGCTGAAAACGTTGAGCGGCAGGGAATCGATCAGGGAAAGAAAAAGGGATTCGGTCTGCGCTTGCTCGTCATAGGCTTGTCGCTGGTGCTTCAGCTCTTCTTCCAACTCCTCGATTTGTTGCACGAGTTGGTCGTAGGTGGGCTGGTTCCCCATGCGTGTCGCTCCAGAGATGGTGTCGCCTATCGTCCGTACCGTGCGGGTCGATGGGCTCAAGGCTATCGAGATGGGGGCTCCGGGTCGTTGGCCCCCATTTTATAATGCATTATTCCTGTCAGGTAGAAAGGGTTTCGATGAGCATCCCGACGAAAAAGCGGGCGTGGCTGATGGGGGCCGCCATGTTGGCCCGGTGGTTGGCAAAGATTCCGTCCGGGGAACTGTCCAAGATCAGGAGCGGATCGATCTGGGTGGCGTGGTGCAGCGACTCCAAAGCGTGGTGCAGAATTTCCGTGCCGCGCCGGGTTTCGATCGCCGTGGCAAAATCGACGGCGACGGCCTCCAGAATCGAGTGCATGGCGCTGGCCACCCCTTTGGCATAATAGAAATAATCGTCCGCGCTGAACCAGCTCACTTCTGAGCCATCATCCTCGTAGTGCTTGATCAGTTTATCATCGCAGCTGCCCAGAAGATTTTCGTACACCCGCAGAAGCGGTATCAGGTTGTCGATGCGGCCATAAAAAAAAGCCGTTCCGTTCAGCAATTTTCCCCTGTAATTTCGAAGGGATTCAATGGCTTCTTCGTAGCTGTCTTCAGCCGAAGGCAGCAGGTAATCACTTGCCTTGATCATGAGATTGTTGCGCGCGAGCTCGAGATCTTTGTCGAAGGTTTGGTTTCCGCCAGTGCTGGAAATACGTTCCAATAGCACCTCGACTGTGCGCCGAGTGACTTCCAGAACACCCAGTTGGAAGTTGTTCACGTTGTCGGTGACGTCGACGATATCGTTGGGCCGCCAACCGTAGTAGCGCTCTTCGAGTTCGTAGTGTAGTGGGGCGATCGTGGCTTCCACGAAGGCCACGCCCGTGACACCGGAAGCGCTGAAGGCGCCGTGTCCGGCCGGGGCATGGGAAGCGTCTTCAGCAGCCGTCTTGGCACCATGGCCGACTTTGCCGGTATGATCGCCAGATGTGTCGGCCTTGCTCTGCGGTGCGGCTGCCGTGTGTGTATCGGTGTTCTTAGCTGCGGCCCCCGCTGGCTTGTGGTCCGCCATATCGGCTTTGTCGGCAGCGGCATGCGGCGCCGTCTGGGCATGACTTGCTGTATCGGCGGGGCCGCCTTGCGTAGCTGTGCCGGGCATCGTAACCTCCGATTTCCCGTGACCTTCCATGCCGGTCTCACCGATGTTCTCAGGAGATCCCGTCTGGGTGTGGCCTGCCGTGTCCGAGCTGTGTGTCACATCGGCGACCTGCGGTGTATGGCCGGATTGTCCCGTTTCGGTGGCTTCGAAAAAGCTCAGGCCGTAATGCACCAACCATAACAGGAGCACGATCGCAACGGCCCCTATCACGATGCGTTGGGCGGCAAACAGTTTAAATCCCTTGGTGTGTTTTTCACCGGGGTCCGGGTTCGGTGTATTTTCCATGATGACTCCTGGATCGTAGCAGGCTTGAGGACTCAGCCTTTTCTCAGCTGGCGGGTGTCGCCGACTCGAATCGTAACATTGACGGCGTCAAAATACTCGGCCAAAGGTATCACATATTTGCGGGATGCACCAGTCATATCCTTGAATTCGGGCGTGGTGATGGCGCCCCGATCCCGTAAGAATGCCACCAGGCGTTCCTTGAGGGCATCGATCACCTTGCGCTGGAAAAAAAGATCTTCCTTGACTTTGACCAACTGGTTTTCTTCCACCAGCAACTGCAGCACATCCCGCGCCGCCCGTGCCTCGACATTCAGGGACTGGCAGATTTCTTTGAAATAAGGCGGGGTAATGCCGCCGCGATCGTAGGCCCGGATGATGTTTTCTCTCAGTTGGCTCTGGTCCACTGCCAGGGAAACCTTGTGATCCGCCAGGCGAATCGTGTCTTCGTCAACGGCCAGCTCTTCGTTTTTAAGCATCTGGTTCAGCACCTGGGGGGGCAGCTTGGGATGAATGGCGGCCGGGAACTTGCTCCGCAATTCTTCGCGGGGCATGCCGGTCTTGAGCGGATTTTTGGCATGATAGGCCGCCAATTGGTCGAGGACCATCTGCCGCAGGTAGTCGTAGGTGTCGGCGTGCACGTAGAGTCGGCGCTCGCGGTCGATCATGATCAGGTCTCGGCGGGATAGCAGGGCGCTGGTGGCGGTGTCGAGTTTTTTATCAGGCAGATTGGTCACCAGCCGCAGCTCATTATGCTCCGTGCCACGAAAGCCGGCCTGGCGGGCATGAAAGCCGATGACGTCCTCCGGCGGCATTTCCGCCAGGGCATTCAAGGCCTCGCTGATGTCGGTTCGGAAACGTTTGTGTTTGGTGGGGATGGGATTGAGAATCTGTCCGCCGCCAATCGTGCGCACCGGAGAGTAGCTGCGGATGACATAGCGGTCTTCTTTTACCAGGGTGACCGGTGTATCCAGGCGCACCTGGACCGCGGCCGCATCGCCGGGGGCCAGTTCGTCGCGATCCAGCAGGATCAGGTTGCCCATGATTTCGCTCGTGCCGGTATGGAAACGGACGCGCGTGCGGTTCTTCAGCGGTTTGGCGGCACTATCCAGATACTGGAACGACAGGTCGGCCATGTAGCTGGGGCTCAGGCTGTCCGGCCGGGCCAGCACATCCCCCCGGTTGACCGCGGTCATGTCCAACCCCTGGAAATTGATGGCGGTGCGTTGTCCGGCAAGGGCCTCGTTGACGCTCTGGTTGTGAACCTGGATGCCCCGCACCTTGGATTTGATCCGGGAAGGGTAGATCATGATGGTCTCCCCCACGGCAATCATGCCGGATACCAGCGACCCCGTGATCACGGTGCCAAAGCCTTTCATCGTGAAAACCCGGTCCACCGGCAGGCGAAAAAGGCCGGTCTGTTTGCGTTCAGGCACGGCGGTGCATATGGCTTGAAGCGTTTCGAGGAATTTCGGGATGCCGTCGCCGGTTACCGAGGATACCGGCACGATGGGTTGTCCTTCCAGGAAAGACCCCCGGCTGAAGGACTGGATATCATCGATGGCCAGCTCCAACCACTCTTCGTCCACCATGTCGGTCTTGGTAAGTGCCACAAAGCCGTGACGGACTCCGAGCAGGCTGCAGATTTCCATGTGTTCGCGGGTCTGGGGCATGACGCCCTCGTCGGCGGCAATCACCATGGCCACGATGTCGATCCCGGTGGCGCCGGCCACCATGTTTTTGACGAATTTCTCATGTCCCGGCACGTCCACGATGCCCACGTGCTGGCCATCCGGCAGGTCCAGTGAGGCAAACCCCAGCTCGATCGTGATGCCGCGCTGCTTTTCCTCCTTCAGGCGATCCGTGTCGATGCCGCTGATGGCCTTGATGAGGCTGGTTTTACCGTGATCGATGTGGCCGGCCGTGCCGAGAATGATCTGTTTCAAGATAGCGGAACTCCCTTATGTGTGCCTCAGCGTTTTTTACGCTTGCGCAGGTACTCCATGGCATAGGCCAGGCCCACCAGGATCGTGGCCAGACCGACGATATAGACCGGGTCGCTGTTCTGGCGAAACATCCGGGTCAACACCACCGCCATCCCCAAGCCCATCAGTGCCCTGATGATAAATATTTGAAATGACATATTATTTATCCTTTTTCAGCCTGTTGCGAATGTGACGAATATCCTATAGCAGATGGGATTTAGGGTCAACACTGCAAATCGCGTTTTGCGGGGACCATACGGTGTGAAACGGTCTTGAAAGGGCTTATTTTTCCCCTTGCATTTAAGGGGCGCTTCTGTTAATTACACGCGTTCATTGCGGTGGGTGTAGCTCAGTTGGCAGAGCATCAGGTTGTGGCCCTGAGGGTCGTGGGTTCAAGTCCCATCACTCACCCCATTTTGTCTTTCCCTAAAGCCCCTGAGAAAGGTTCATTTTCGTTCTAGCTCAAGGAAGGCGAAAATTTTAACCGCAGGAATACTGATTCGTATTTCGAGGATTAAAATTTGAGCATGACACCGAGATTGGACGAAAGGGGGCTTTTCTCAGGGGTTTTCTCATGCGCCCGTAGCTCAGCTGGATAGAGCGCCGGACTTCGAATCCGTAGGCCGCAGGTTCGAATCCTGCCGGGCGTACCAATTAAATCAAGGGGTTACAGTTCTATGCTGTGACTCCTTTTTATTTGGAGGCACTATTCATGTGTGGACGATTCGTATGCTATCAAGACCTCAGAGCTCTGAAAGCGCATTTTCCAATCGACCGGGTCGAAGCCGACCTGTCCCCGAACTACAACGTGGCTCCGACCCAGATGATCCCAGCTATTGTCAGACAAGATGGCGAGAACGTCCTGCGGACGTTTCGGTGGGGGCTGGTGCCTTTCTGGGCAAAAAATCAAATTGAGGAAGATGCCAACCCTCCGGCAACCTTGCTCACGGTACAAGGCTCTGTATCGTTAATGGAACTGGAGTAGTGCTTGCATATCGGGCAGTATTTACGGGGCATTCCCCTGCCGGTCCACAGAAGCTTAATACGATGCCGTGCCCCGCACTTTGGACAAACGCATTCTGTCTTTTTCTCTTTCAGACAGATGGACTGAATACATTCAATCCTCTTTTCAGCGTTACTGTTTTCTTTTGCTGTTTCCACGGTCAGTCCCCCATTTAAGATTGTAAGATCGAGGGGTCGTGAGCTTCAAAAGGCGGTCAGGGTTGTCAGACAGTATGAGATTCCGTTCGACTCCGGCTTGCCACGTGGTAAGAAACAATAGCAATCCTTGTGCCAGGATTTTGGTGCCGGATTTTCTGCATAATAACAGATGGAAAGAGGTTTGAGGTGTAAATGACCGTTATTCGCTTGACGGTATTTGTCAGGCAAAATGACGGGATATGTCATGTCGGCAATCAAAAGGCGGGGGCTAAGTGCCCCCGCCAGATGAGGAAGGTTACTGGGCACCGCCATCACTGGCAGCACCCGAAATCATGGTAAGACCTGCTTCAGCAGGCGCAAGGTGCTCTATCCACAGAACCACACCCACACGTTCCCCTTCGCCAGATTCAACTCAGTGCCATTCTCAAGGTAAACCGTGGCAACAGTTCGACCGTACCGGTCGATATCCACCTCCCGGTACTGGATAGTTGTGCCGAAGCACTGACTTGATATGAACTGCTTGGCTTTCTTCCCGAAGGCTTGCTTGCCTTCGGGGCAGTCTACCCCGTGCAATCTGATCTTGACCTGCTTGTTACCAGGAGCCTGCGAACCTACAACGGAATACAACCGTGTTTATGGCTTTTTTGCATAGGGGTTTTGGTGCTGGCCATTTCAAATGCCTGTATCAGTTTGGATCGGGTTTCTTCGGGATGGATGATCGCATCCACATATCCTTTGGAGGCGGGGTTGTAAGGATTGGAGAATTTTTCCTTGTACTCTTCGATCTTTTGCACACGAACTTTTTCAGGATCTTCCGCTGCCTTAATCTCTTTGGCAAAAATAATATTACAGGCACTTTCAGGCCCCATTACCGCCACTTCCGCCGTGGGCAGAGCAAAGACAAAGTCGGTTTTCAGGTGCTTGGAAGACATGGCAATATATCCGCCACCGTATGCTTTTCGCAGAATCAACGTCACCGTGGGAACCGAGGCTTCGGAATAGGCAAAAATCAGCTTGGCCCCATGGCGGATTATACCCGCATGCTCCTGGTCCATTCCTGGAAGATACCCGGGTAAATCCACCAGGGTCAGCAGCGGTAAGCCAAACGCGTCGCAGAATCGGACAAACCGGGCGGTTTTGTCCGACGAGTCCACATCCAGGCAACCGGCCTTGACATTCGGCTGATTGGCCACGATACCAATGGGAGAGCCGTTCATACGGGCAAAACCGACCACCACGTTCCCGGCAAACAACTCCTGACTCTCAAAGAATTCGGAGCTGTCTACGATCGCCCTGATAACATCCTTCACATCATAGGCTTTCCGGGTATCCTCCGGAATGATACTGGCCAGTCCCTGGGTATACTTCGGCGGCAACGGCGCTGTTTTCGGCACGTCCTTATCCCATGCGGAAGGCAAGTAACTCAGCAGCGTACGAATCCGATCGAAGGTTTCATATTCATTTTTACAATAATAATGCGCATTCCCCGTAATCGAGTTATGCACCTTGGCACCGCCCAGTGCTTCTGGCGCCACCTTCTCACCCAACACCGATTCGATCACTTTAGGACCGGTGACAAACATGCGGGATAAGTTTTCCACCATGAAGACAAAATCGGTCAGGGCCGGTGAGTAAACGGCGCCACCGGCACAAGGTCCCATGATCACAGAAATTTGGGGAATCTTACCGCTGTTCAAAGTATTACGTAAAAATATCTCTCCGTACCCGGCCAGTGAATCCACCCCTTCCTGAATCCGGGCACCACCGGAATCATTGATACCGATAACCGGCACGCCCATGTCAGAGGCCATATCCATGATTTTGGTAATCTTGGCGGCATGCATTCGCCCCAGCGATCCGCCCTGCACCATGAAATCCTGGGCGTAAATGCAAACGGATCGGTCATTGATCTTTCCAAACCCGGTAATGACGCCGTCGCCGACCAGTTTGAGTTTGTCCAGGCCGAAATCCCTACCGCTCTGCTCTACAAACAGGTCAATTTCGTTAAACGTGTCGCGATCCAATAGCGCTTCAATCCGCTCTCGGGCCGACAATAAACCGTTCTTCTTTCGGGTGGCAAGCATATCACTGCAGCCCCCTTTCACCAGAACCCCGACTCTATCCAAAAAGGTGGACATTTTCTCAAGCATCTATAGGTCTCCATATCTAAAAAAATGGGAGTCTCTCTTCAATCGAATCCGTGAGAGACTCCCCGCTACCTGGGTTTCAATCCGATTCCGAACAGCCGTTCACCACTACAAAACCCATGCCTTTTTTTCCCTGCCCGCTCAACACCCTGTAAAATTATGATTATTACAAAGCTATGACGATAGCTATCGCCTCCATGATGCTGGACAGAATGCCTTTTTTGTATAAGTCATGTACATGCATTGCACATCAACGCTTCCTTTTCTGAGAACGCTTATCCCCGGAGCGCTTTCCTTTCGAGCGATGGATAGGGATGACTTGCTGCCGGTCCGGCCCTTGCGCAGGTGACCGGGGAACCAATTGCCCGGCCCTCACAATTACCTTGACCTGGGAAAATAAAGGGGACTGAGGGCGGGGTCACCATTAAAGGGCGTGTCAACAGAGAAAACACCTCACCGATGGGACTCAAAGCCCCGTTTTCTGTTGCACACTAAACGTTACCTGCTACTTTGGCCTCTGTTTCCAGTCTGAACCGCGCCCGGGATTTCAAACAATGGATCGCGTGGTTTTTGACCCTCATCAGTCACCCATTTGGTTCAAGGCATGTGCACCAATAGTTTTGGTGAT
Source organism: Deltaproteobacteria bacterium (assembly GCA_020444045.1). Lineage (GTDB taxonomy): Bacteria > Desulfobacterota > Desulfobacteria > Desulfobacterales > UBA5852 > JABZFP01. The sequence goes on along the minus strand of JAHLLS010000024.1, from coordinate 41,299 downwards.
GCCCCTGGCTCATTATGAGCCCCAGAAATTCCTCGGTTCCATGGCGGCTCCAATTGTATTTGTCACTGACCATTGGTTATAAGCCAACCCCGTAATGGCTGCCGACATAGGCGGATCAACAATAGAAACAAGGATTGGGTGCAAGCAGCTTCCAATCGGACCAGATGGATTCTCACCAACCCCAACACCGGATCATTGCTGCACCCGAACTTCTCATTGAAACAGTCTTCCCAAATCGAAGGGAACTTGATCACGCATCATGTAATAGGTCGCTTTCGTCAGTTTGTTGGCCAGAGCTTTGGTGGCCAATGCTCGATTGCTTTTTGACATTTTTCGCTGGTGGAACCGTTGTGCCTGTGGATTACTGCGTGCTGCGTGATAGGCGGCCTCGACATAGGCCCAGGCAAGATACCGGTTGCCGTTTTTCTTGTTGTTGACACCTTTCTTTTTACCGTTGGAGATTCTTTTGCTATCCACGCAGCGGCAATAAGAAGAATAGTTGCCAGCTTTTTTGAATCGGCGGATGTCACCGACCTCAAGCATGATAGTCAAGCCTAAGATCTGTCCGATGCCCGGCGTCGTCAGTAGCATTTTGAACGCATTCTTAAGACATGCCTTTGCCATGACGGCAGACTCGATCTCTTTGATGACTGACCCCATATGACGGATGGTGGCCATCTCGTTTTTTGCTAGGAGCACCAAATATGGATCGTCGAAGAGGCGTTCAATAAACGGGTCGTCGAACCTTTTGATGGAACTGCCCGGGAAGTTAAGACCACGTTGCCTTGTGATCATGCTTTGAAGGCTTAAAATTTGAGTGGTGCGTTGGCGAACGAACATCAACCGCCTTCTGAGCAGATCCCGGAAGGGCCGTTCTTCTTTGGGGTAAATGTAGCCTTTGGCTAAAAGCTGTAGACGCAGAAGGTGCGCCAACCAGTAGGAGTGGAAAACACGCTGGTATCATAGTAGTTCGTTGCCGCTATGATTAGGGAGGTGTCTCTGTTTTAAATTAATTGAAAGCCCTTTAATGATTATCAGACCATGGCAACTTGCTGTTATCACGCTCATAACAGTCAAAATAACCCCATCTCAGTGTCTTAAACAGTCAGTTTTGGTGGCAAAATATGACGTTTAAGGTGATCAATCTATCCAATACGCCATGCAGAGCGAATTGACCGGCTGTTGCGGCGCTGAGAGAGGACGACCTTCATGTTCCTATATTTGGGTTCTCCTCCGGGGTGAAAAGGAACAGGAGCGTGTGAGAATTTGAAAGACGATCATTTTCATGCTCTGCTAACCTTGGTCGATGCGAGACGGGGGGAGGGTACGTGAAAAAGAGTTGGCCATTCAGGAAATCAGGAAAGGCTTGAATCGCTATGCCAATGTTTAGTTTAGAAACCCAAACTTTGAATCGCTCGAGGCTGCGGTCCGTCGATTTGGCCCTCTTGCAGACGAACTTGTGTTCTTGGGAGGTTGTGCAACTGGCTTGTTGCTAAGTGTCCCTGCTGCACCTCCTCTGCGTATCCGGTATTATCTGGTCAGCAAAGTACCCAGGCACAAATTGTTGGTGGACACATTATCGAGATAGTTCTCGTTAGTCAGCCAGCGCCTTTATTGGGACTTTTTGCGTTTGTCCTTCCGCCATTCCCATGGCGGCGTCGGCTTAGCATCAGCCCACAGCCCGATACCAGCTCTCCGAGCTTCCTCCTCAGCGTCAGCATAGTCCTGCCGCTTTGAGTACCGCTCATAGTGCCACGCCAGACCCGCCTTCAGAATCTCAAGATTAAGTTCCTTCCCGTCATCAAGGAAAACCGCAGCAATAGTCCGATCGAACCGGTCTATGCCAATCATCTGGTACATTATGATTTTACCAAAGCACAGGTTTGATGTGAACTCTTTGGCGTTTTCGCCGAAAGATTGCTCCAACTCAGGGCAGTCTAACCCGTGCAGCCTGATCAAGACCTGTTTGTTATCAGACCCGATAACCGTAAGGTTGTCTCCGTCGGTTACGCTAACGACACGGGCGGTGATCAAGTCATTGGATAGGGCGGTTGTAGCGAGGGTCAGGGATATCAGAAGAAGTAGGATTGGGACTGCAAACCGTCGTATAACACCCTCCAGAAAGGGCTTCATAACCACCTCCTTGAGGCTCTCAGAGCCTCTATGTGGAGTATTTCCCTCCTCTATCGTCTTTTTGTGGCTTTTCTCAAGCGCAAGAGCCAACCTGGCAATGATGATATCCGAGGCTTCATCCTCGTGCAAGATCTTACGACGAGGCTTTTTGGCAGTGGAAACATCCCGCCTCACTAATCCTCGAAAGCCTCATCGAGACCGGCATTTTTGGGGATATCCTTCAGGGCATTGATGGCCTCATCGAAGGCCACCTCGGCATCCTCCACGAACCGCTGCAAGACCCCCTGCATGTCCTCTGTCAGACTATCCCACTCCAGATAGTGCTCGTCACCCTCCCGGGTTCGAAAAAAGACCGAACCCTCGGTTTCGATTTCAATGTATCCGGTTTCATCATCCGCCTGGAACTGTATCACGATGTGGTCTCCTCTCGTATGGAAGGTTATGTGAGACGGAGGACGTCTCACTTTGGGTGTACATGCTGGTGGCTACCGATGTCAATCGGGAGAATCTTCAATTTTGATAAAATAATATAACGGTAAGTTATGGTAATTTTATGGGCGGCGTCGGGGGGCGTTCTCATGTTCAGGGAGGGGCATGGAGAGCGCTTCGATGGGAATTCGAAAGGACCATCCCTGGGGATCGGGGCTTGGCGTAGACTTTTCCGCGATCGCTGTCGTCCTACGGGTTAAACAAGCCAAAAGGCGCTTTGCTTAACCCAAGAGACAAAGGAGATCGACATGACACGGAAACGCTTGATCGTCGGCATTGCACTGCTCGGTATTTCACTGACATTTGGGGGCAACGCCTGGGCGGGGCAGGGCCAGGGTGGTAAACGACTCATGAATGTCAAAACCTATCATCAGCGCTACGAAACGCCTTCCGGGCATCATTATGGATGGGAAAAAAACAACAAAAATCCTCACCAGCCCCGTTATCAGCATTATCCCGCATATAGTGATCGGGATCATTATCGCCGACCGGTGGTTGAAAAGCACATCTACCATCACTACCGGAGCGAAGATCACCAGGATGAAGGTCGATTCAACATTGCTGTTTCGGTGATTGACAACGTTTTGGGTTTTGCCGTGGCGGTAAGCCAGACGCACTGATTCTCCGGGCAATCGATATCCACCTGTTAAGAGCAAGTTCAGGAGGGTTGCTTATCGGCGGGTTCGAATTGTTGATCGCTATCAAGCTGGGTTTCGGGCGCCAGCCCTAACCACAGTATGGCCTCACGGATGTCGGTGAAGATGTTCAATTCGTATTTTTCCGAATGAAACACGCCGTCAAACATCCGTGTAAGGCCATACGCGAGTGTGTCGGCCACCACCGTGGCTTCCTTTACGCTGGTGAATTTGTCCTCGATTTTACGCAGCGCACTCTCCCTTATTTGCTCGATGTCGGATGTCGATAAATTCGAGGGGTCAAGCTCGCGATAGTCCGCCAGAATAAGCAAGTCGGGTTTGGGATCTGGGATTTTTACGGTACGGTGATAGTCGAGAAAATCTTGCAGCGAAACCCGGCCCCGTCCGATGACGTACAGGCAATTCGACGCTGCAAGGTATTGGAACTGAAAAGGCATATCAACCGCTTTCAATGGTCAATCAATTTCTCGGCAGGAGGCATTCCCCCCCCCCCGCCCCGTCATCTGCATATTGTCATTCCCGAATTCCACGATGTCCTTTTACAGTATCGGACGGTTTTTTACGATACTTTAGCCGTACTGCAAAATTTTTGCGACATCTTTTATGGTGTCCGGACGTCCAGTCAACAACGGATAATGGTCGATTCGTTCGTGCTGCCTGTTTTTGGAATCCTCGGCTTATAAAGGTGGGAAACCGGCCGGAATCGATGCGGTCCGCTTTGATTAACGTCGGAAATAGCGATTTTCAGGTTTCATCGGGTTGCCAAAGGCCAAGCATGTTGTATAGTTATTATGTGCATTATCTCATATATTTTAAGGAGGCTCGATCATGAAAATCACCGTAAGCGCAAGGGGAAAAACCATCGACAGTGAAATGGACCCCCGGTTCGGCCGCACTGCCGGTTTTGTCCTGTTCGATACGGAGACGGGCCAAACCGCCTATCTGGACAATTCGGCGCAGATCGGCCTGGCCCAGGGCACCGGCATCAAGGCCGCCCAGATGATTGCCGACGCCGGGACCGATGTGCTCATTACCGGCCAGATGGGTCCCAAAGCAGCCCAGGTCTTGAGTCGGTCCGGCATTAAACTCTATATCGGCACCGACGGAACCGTGCAGGATGTGATCCAGGCGCTGGAGCGAAATGAATTAAATGAGCTCGCCACTGACACGCTTCAAGCAGGTCCTGGGAAAATGGGCGGTCGTGGTATGGGTGGCGGAGGCCGTGGTATGGGTGGCGGAGGCCGTGGTATGGGCGGTGGTGGCCGCGGAATGGGGGGCGGCGGGCGGAGTGGATTTTAGACACCGGGTCCTCGCGGTGTTGACGTGCGTGTCGGAATGGCAGCACATCGCAGGCGCAATGACGGTGACGACCCTCGTCCTTGACACGGGCGGGCAGTATGCATAGGCTATTCTCGTATCCCCTGGCTGTGCAGTCAGGGAATACGCAGGTAGACATCTGTCAATCTACCTTTCCTCCATTGGGCGAGGCCATCCGGCTTCGCCCATTTTCTTTCCTACCGTGGCGGTTTCCCAAAAAGATACGACCATCGCCATACATCGCTACCCATACGGTTGCTTTCCAGTTCTAAAGGGCTTATTGTTAAATCGATATAAAGTGTCGATCTTTCCGGATTTGCGTGGCCTGATACGCGCGTGCCCCATGCGGGCGACCATCTGAATTCGGCAGCAGTTCGTGCGACTGCGCCTCATTTTCTTTCCACTTCAGATGGCCATAAATGACCCCACAGAATCAATGCAAGCGGTGTGGTGCGTGCTGTGCCCTTTACCGGGTATCGTTCGATTGCCGCGAGACGGACGACATCGCGGGCGGCGTGGTTCCCTTGCATTTGACCGTCAAGGTGAATGGCACGCTTTCGGCCATGCGCGGCACCGAAAAAAGGCCGATCCGCTGTCAGGCCCTGACCGGCCAGATCGGGCGGATGGTCAGTTGTGTCATTTACGACCGGCGGCCATCAGCCTGCCGGGCGTTTTTAATGGCATGGGAAAATGACAGGGGTAATTCCAATTGTGACCGTGCGCGCGCCATATACGGTCTGATGCCCATCAGTCATTTTTGATGATTCAAACAGTCCAGGCCCGCGCCGGATCCCTTAAAGTAGTGCCGGAAGACACGAATCCCGATCCTCAAGGTTGAGAAAGCAATTATTCCCTCGTATATAGTGAGGTGATGCCGTTTAACCTGCTCAGGGCTGTTATCCATGGAAAAGACGTCACCAACCCGTTTCCGCTGGCCGCATTTGGTTGTCCCAGTCCTATCGCTTCTGGCGGTGATGCTTCTGGCCGCCTATATTGTGCTTCCCCTGGCCGCGGAACGTCTGCTTTTACCGCTTGTTTTCCAGGCAGTCGGCATCCCGGCCTATGACCTGCCCGTCCGGCGGGTGGGCCTTTTCGGGATGGACCTGGGGACCCTTCGCATCGGGCCCGAGGCAGCACCCGGTATTTCCGTGGTTTCCCTTTCGGTGACTTACACCCCCGCGGATCTTCTGAAGCGCAGGGCTTCCCTTGTGACCATCGAAGGCGCTCGTGTTCTGGTTCGGGAAATGCCAGACGGAGGATTTGAAATTCCCGGCCTGCCGATATCGGCCGCTGGTGCTGAGGGGCGCGAGGCAAGCTTTTCAGAACCGATTCCTTTCATCATCCCGCAAATTGATATCCGGCAGGGAGAGATCGTTGTTCAACGCGGGGACCAACTCCTGAGGTTGCCTTTCGAGGCTACCATCACGTCCGAATCGAACATGACCGCCTTAGAGGCAAAGATCAGGCTGGCGCTGGCGGACCGATGGATGGCGGTGCGCACCTACATCGATCTGGCCGAAAATCGGTTGTCGGCGGATTGGGACGGGCGCGGTATTCGTCCGGCGGTTCTGGCGAATATGGCGGGGTTGGGAAAAGGACTGGCCCTGTCGGGAAGCGGGCAGTCCATCGGCCGGTTGAAGGGACGGGTGTTTCCCTTTCAGCCCGAATCGGTGGAAATGACCTTTCGTCACACCCCGTGTCGACTGAATTGGGGCGATGTGCGTCTTGACCTATCGGGGGCCACACCGTCTGAAGATATGGGGGTGACCATCACGCGTCAGGGCATGGATCCCTGGGAAATCGAAACCACACCCATGCGTATGGCCTTGTCCAGTGCGGATGGCCTGTTCACCCTGACCGGTTCGCTGGGAAGGAATCAGGCGGGCGATATGACGTGGCAGGGGCATCTGGCCGCAATGGTCTCGGCGGATCTGGGAAAAACAGGCCTACCCATATTGATGTTGCCGCTGGAGTTGCAGACATCGGCCACGGTCTCAGCGGATGGCCGGTGGCAGGCAAGGGTGACCCATGCGGATGGAGACCGGCCGGAAAGAAAAGCAACCCTGGATCTTCACCAGGCATCGGTCCGGCTGGCCTTAGCGGAACTCGAGGCTTCTGTGGAAGGCCATCGGGAGGCTTTCGACGCGAATATTCAGTGGCGGCTGCCGGCGCTTGACGTCGTCTACGACGATCTGAATCTCAAGGTAGGGACGGGCGAAGGCGTTGGACACTACCGCCAGACCGGTAATGACGGAAAAGGGTCTGCCACCCTCACGCTGGGGGCGATCGCCGTGCAAAACAGAGAAACGTCCACACGGGTGCAAACGGTCCAGTTGACGGGCGAGGGCACTTTTGGTGACGGTATGCCGCCGCGATACTCGGGCCTGGTTTCCGTGGCTGGCGGCGCAGCCGAAACCAAGGCGGCCCCTGTCAAGGTATCGGGTTTGCGCGTACGTCTTCCCGTGGTCTGGCCGCCACAAAAAGGCCAGGAGGGCAATTTTACACTGGCGTCGGCCACATGGCAGGACAAGACGCTGGGGTCCGTCAGCGGCCGACTCCGGCAGACGCTGGAAGGCGTTGCCATCCAGATCGATCACGACAGTGGATTCGTCCCCGGTTTGAAGGTCAAGGCCGATGGCGCGGCGGGCCTGACGCAGGGGACCAACGCGCCCTTTGCCCGGATCGATTGGACGGCCAACCGCCCTGCGCAAGCCCCCCCGTTGCCGCTGTCGGACCTGATGCCCGAACCGCCGGAAATCCCCATTACCTTCAGCGGGCGCCTGTTCGCCCAAGGGGGAATGACCTATGATGGCGAATTCAGCGCGTCTCTGACGGCTGGCATTGAAGACGGCCGCCTTCAGGTGGATGAGGATGGCATGATCGTCGAAGGCATTCAAACAGCGCTTCACATCCCCGATCTGAAACAGATCCGAAGTGCACCGCGGCAGACGCTCACCTTCGATGCCGCCTCCTTCGGGGCGATCCGGGCCGAAGACGGCAAACTGGCCTTCCAGATCGAGCCCGGTAATGTCTTCTTCTTAGAAGGCGGCCGATTCCGGTGGTGCGGCGGGACGGTCATCGCACCGGCTACCCGGTTTGTTCCCGGAGTGAACCAATACGACGTTGCGGTCTACTGCGACCGCCTCAAACTGGATCAGGTTCTCGAACAGCTGGGTATGGCGCGGGTGGAGGGGGGTGGCGCCATCAGCGGTCTCATCCCGGTCGTACTGGCAGACGGTCTTGTGACGTTCAACAATGCGTTTCTCTATTCTACGCCTGGTGAACGGAGCGTGATACGGGTGCAAGGCTCGGAAGTGCTGACCGCCGGTATTCCACCCGGCACGCCCCAGTACAACCAGATGGAGCTTGCGCGCTATGCGCTGAAAGACTACGATTACGAGTGGGCCAAGATAACAATGAATACGGTGGCGGACGACCTGCTGGTGCAGCTCCAGTTCGATGGCAAACCGGCCGAACCGCTGCCGTTTGTATACACCCCCGAGACCGGGGGATTCGTCAAGACGGCGCCGGGCAAACCGGGCTCGGTGTTTCAGGGCATTCGACTGGACGTCAATGTCACGTTGCCGCTCAATCGGATGCTTCGCTATCGGGAATTTTTCAATTGATTTCAATAACCGACGGAGGTGCGACATGCACAACTGGCAACCCTTTTTGGCCCCGCTGGCGCTGTTGCTGGTAATGTCAGCCTGCATCAGCCACAAGGTGGAAGTGGCGCCGGTCGAGGTCAAACCTATTCACATCACGATCGATGTGAATGTGAAGATCGACCGGGAACTGGACAACTATCTGGATGACATTTTCGAGGCCGGCGACGACATCCGGCAAAAGCAGGGAAGCAGCCAGTAAAACCGGCTGGGGACCCACGGAGGATTCGTCATGAATCGAACACGGTGCACACTTTTGATGATAGGTGGATTCGTACTGTCACTTACCCTGTTTTTTTCCACAGCGGCTTCGGCCGGCCAACTCCAGGATCGCATGAAGGCTCGGCTGCCGGAAATCGTGGCCCTCAAGTCCAATGGGGTGATCGGGGAAACCTATCAGGGCTATCTGGAATTCGTGGGGGCAAACCGGGACGGGGCCGATATTGTGGCAGCGGAAAATGCCGATCGCACCACGCTGTACACGGCCATTGCCAAAAAAACCGGCGCGACCGTTGAGCAGGTCGGCTCCCGAGCGGCGTTGAAGTGGAAGGAGAACCTGGCCGCCGGGGAATATTTCAAAAATCCCGACGGCAACTGGATTCAGAAATAGATTGCGGCGGGGTCGGCCAAGGGCTCGACGCCTGCTTTTAACACTGACGTCGATGCCGATGCCCACGCACGGCACGAAATCCGGCGACAGCCTGGCCGGGAAGGATGTGGGCATCTGGCGGGCAACACCTGTGCCCCGTGCATGCCCACTTGCTTCGGATGTTTGCCGGATGCGGAACTGTATCAGGTGAACTTATTCCTCGACTCCTAAACCTTCCTATTCGAGGCAGGCTTAATCAACCCTATTGACTGCATCAAACATACCACCTCTGAAATAAAACCCTTCATAAGAGGCTTTTTATGAGCACGCTGCTGCCCCCCTGGAAAATTCTCAGTGACCTCATTGCTGCGGGAAATGGCGATGCGGTGACGCAATTTATCGAAACGCTCAGCCCGCCGGAGACAGCCCGAACCATATCCCGCTTGAGCGAAGAAGAGCAGCATGGCCTGTTCGGTCTACTCAGCCCCGGAGATGCGGCCGATGTGATCGAGGACATCCCGGAAATCCAGGCCGCCGATATGGTAGAGGATATGCCATCGGAGCAGGCGGCGGCCATTTTGGAAGAACTCTCCAGCGATCATCTTGCCGATGTGCTGGGGGAAATGGATGCGGATGCCAGCCGGGCCATTCTGGCGAAAATGGACCGGGCGGAAGCTGCCGAGGCCCGGATGCTGATGGAGTATCCCACGGACTGCGCCGGCGGCATCATGATTTCCGAGTTCCTGGCCTACCGGGTCGACGACACGATCCAGAACGTGCTCGATGACCTGCAGGCCCATCGAAGTGAATATGCCGACTATCATGTCCAATATTTTTATGTCATCGATCGGGAAGAAAAACTGGCTGGCGTGCTGCGCATTCACGATTTGCTATTTCCTGACCGGGAGACAAGGCTTACCCAGGTCATGCTGCCCTCGCCCCTTTGTGTATCGGACAAGGCGTCCCTCAGGGCGTTGCGGGAATTCTTCGATGAGCATCATCTCTTCGGCGTGCCGGTCGTGGACGATGGGCAACGGCTGGTGGGGGTGGTACTGCCGGATGATGTCGAGGAGGCGGTCAGCAAGCAGAAAACCAAAACATTCCTGCGCTTGAGCGGTATCATCGGCGGCGAGGAATTTCGCACCATGCCTTTGCTCATCCGCTCCGGACGCCGGCTGTCATGGTTGAGCATGAATATCGTGCTCAATATCGTTGCGGCCAGTGTCATTGCCCTATATCAGGACACCCTTGCCGCCGCCATTACCCTGGCGGTCTTCCTGCCCATGGTCAGCGACATGAGCGGCTGTTCCGGCAACCAGGCCGTGGCGGTATCCATGCGGGAACTCGCCCTCGGGCTCGTTCGTCCGGGCGAATTACTATGGGTGCTGGCCAAGGAAGCCAAGGTCGGCATCATCAACGGGCTGGTGCTCGGTTTGCTGCTGGGAGGCGTGGCATTTTTTTGGAAAGGAAGCCCGTGGCTCGGGGTTGTGGTCGGCGGCGCGCTGGCAGCCAACACCCTGGTATCCGTCCTGCTCGGCGGCATGTTGCCGCTTCTGCTCAAGCGCCTCAAACTGGATCCGGCCCTTGTTTCAAGCCCGCTGCTGACAACAGTCACCGACATGTGCGGGTTCTTTTTTGTATTGAGCTTCGCTGCTGCGCTCTTGCCGAAACTTGCCGGAATCTAAATCATTTGACAGTTTCACCGGCGAGGGCTAAAAGTTTCGGGAATATGCCAAGTTCTCCCGGCATAAGATTCCCGGCATAGGCACCCATTGCATTGGCAGGCGATGGGCCCGCGGCATTCATTCCATCTAATCCAGCGGAGGATTTTCCATGAAGACCAGTGCCCGACCGATGACCGACGAGGACAAAGCGCGCTTCAATCTCCTGAACAAAGAAAATCTCGAATTCCTGATGGACCGCTACAACGGGGTCAACCGGTGGGTGATCGCGGACATGGTGCGCCGTACGGCCTACCATTACCCCGATAAGACGGCCGTCATCTTCGGCGATATCTCCCTGACCTACGCCGAACTGGAAGCGGCCTGCAACCGCACCGCCAACGCCCTGTCCGGACTGGGAGTACAGAAGTACGACCGTGTGGCCATCCTGGCCCATAACACCCTGCACCACGTGCTGACCTGGCTGGGCTGCTGCAAGATCGGGGCGGTCTACCTGGCCATCAACTACCTGCTGCGCGGGCCGGACATCTCCTATTGCATCAACCACTCGGAGAGCAAGGTCTTCATCATTGAGGATGCCCTCTACGGGCTGGTGGCAGACGTCCTGGGCGAGATGCCCACGGTGGGAAAGCTGGTGTGGTCCGACCAGGGGGCCGGCCAGCCGCCGGTGGACGATCGCTTTCTGGCCTTCGATGCCTGGGTAGGACAGGCTTCGGCCACCCAGCCGGATGTGATCCTGCACATCGAGGATCCCTGCCAGATGACCTACACCAGCGGCACCGAGTCCCTGCCCAAAGGCGTCATTATCAGCAACCAGGCCCTGCTGGCCCAATACATGGGCGCGATCATCGACGGTGGCTACGACACGAACGACATCAACGTGAATGCGCTGCCGATCTACCACTGTGCCCAGCGTGATGTGTTTTTGAACCCCACCTTCTATATCGGCGGCACCAACATCCTCATGGCGCCGGACATCGGTGAGATCCTGAAAACCATCGACCGCCACCGGGCCAACATGTTCTTTGCCCCGCCCACGGTCTGGATTGGCCTTCTGCGCCATCCTGATTTCGACAAGTACGATCTCTCCTGCCTCACCAAGTGCTACTACGGCGCGTCCATCATGCCGGTGGAAGTGTTGAAGGAGCTCATGGAACGCCTTCCCGGCTGCAAGGTCTACAACTATTACGGCCAGACCGAACTGGCGCCCTACCACACCATCCTGAAGGCCGAAGACGCCCTGGCCAAGCTGGGCTCCGCCGGGATGGCCGGGCTCAACATGGAAACCCGCCTGGAGGATGCCGACTTCAAGCCGATCGACGCCGTGGGCACGCCCGGAGAGATCTGCGGCAAGGGCCCCCACGCCATGATCATGTATTTCAAGGACCCCGAAAAAACCGAGGCCGCCATGCAGGGCGGCTGGTTCCATTCCGGCGATATCGGCGAGCTGGACGACGATCGCTACATCACCGTGGTGGACCGCAAGAAGGACATGATCAAGACCGGCGGGGAAAACGTTTCCACGCGCGAGGTGGAAGAGGCCGTCTATCTGGACAAACGCGTGGAAGAAGTGGCCGTCATCGGCACCCCGCACCCCAAATGGGTCGAAGCCGTCACGGCCGTGGTGGTCCCGCGCCAGGGCGAAACCATTACCGAAGAGGAGATCGTCGCCCTCTGCAAAAAAGAGCTGGCCGGGTTCAAGGTGCCCAAAAATGTCGTCTTCGTGGAAGCGCTCCCCAAAACGCCCACCGGCAAGATTTTGAAACGCGATATGCGGCAGACCTACGCGGATTTGTCCAAATAAAGGAAAGATCGCGGAAACCGGAAAACGTCTCACGCAAAGCCGCCAACGCGCCATACGTAATCGTTGTTCAGCAGCCTGTTAGCGTCTTTGTGTGAGACAGAATGGATTGCCCATAGGCCCACCCAATCTTTTTCGATAGACTCGATGGATTCTGAAAAGGAAACATCCTTTTTCTTCGAAAATCAGCGTACGATAGCGTTCCACACCCGTCATTAAGAAGTCCTTTGCGCCAAAATAATAGTATATACCTATAATAATACCCCAACTTCTCTCAGGTTGCCAGGTCCCATTTCGTGGCTAAACTACCACATAGGAAGGAAAGCAAACGTCAGCCAAACAACATGCGAGGAGAAACACCATGGAAAATACGCGCACTGAAGACTACTTCAAAGACGACAATGAAGGTCATGTGGATACCCGGGCACAGAACCACCAGTGTGAAAAACCCGACCCTCATCTGGGCTGTGACTTGGGAATCGACGTAGCAGGTTAACCCTGCGGGAGGTGACCATGATAGGAACCATACTGACCATCGCGATCCTCGGCTACTATATTAACAGTTGTGTAACAAACGTTAACAAATATGCGACCTGCAAGGTCTGAGAACACGGCAGAGCTTCAATACCAAGGCACTGATTTGCATGACCCACTGAATTGACCTGAGTCGCCTTGTGGAAATAGAGTAGATCCTGACAGCAGGATGAAACGGGCAGAGCCTCTTTGAGGCTCTGCCTTTTTTATGCCCTGGGAGCAGCTTGCCATCGCTGACACAAACCATTTTCACATGTCAACTGAAGCTGCAAAACGCGCCAAGAGGGGTAGCGGCTTCAATTCGAATCCTCCGGTTTAAACCCGGCGTTTCCTGCGTGGTCAGCACTGTCATTGCCAGAAAGATGCGATTTTTGTCTGATCGGCATGAACCTTTTAGGTGGTCGGGGCAACCTAGGGGGTAGTCTCAGATTTCTTCTTCAGACAAACCGGAGATATCCCTCGATATGGTTGAACATGACATGAAAAACATGACATCGCTACGCCATCTCCTCACGTGCAACTTCGATGATGCCCAACCGGAAGAGGCTTGTTTTCAAAAACGGCTGGCGGCAACCATCATCAGAGACTTTCAAAGCGCGGTGCGGCTGGTGCGCGACCATTTTCCTCGTTACCTGGATCGCCTTTCCGGAGATCAGCTATTCCGGATCGGTGTGGCGTTCTACCAGGAGGCCGACATTGAAAAGGCGCGCTCTTGTCTCGAATTGGCGGCCGCCAGGGACGGCTCCTGGCAGCACAAGGCCATGCTGCTGGTGAGTCGAACATATGAGGCGGTCGGCAATGACCAACGCGCCATAACCGTTATCCAGGACCTTCTGGATCAGCAACCGGAGAAAATTTTCCGCCGGCAGGCTCTTAAAAGACTGATGACGCTTCAGTCGCAGGGCGGCAATCCGCTGTCAATGACGGATATGCTCTAAAGGCCAGCCATCTTGACCGGAAGGCATCAAAGGGGTGAATACCATCCAAGGCGCCATTTAACCGTTGAGCGGCAGCACGTCCTTTGCATAACCCAAAAAAAACCTCGACAATGCCACTGGCCGCCCGTAAAAATAGCGGGCGTTTAGACACCTTCCATATGCCCATCAATGGGTGTATGAAGGACAGGTCATTTTGTTGATCTTATCACTGTCATCGGAGTAGGCGCCGCAGCCTCATTCCCTGACATGCCTTCCAAAACAGGGTTCACATGAATACCTCCCTTAACGGCGCTGGGCGCATACACATGGATGCGGCGGTGGCGGGGCCCTTGTTCATGCTGGCCTCCGCGATGCTCTATACGCTGCTCAATCTCCAGGTCAAACTCCTGGGACCGGCCTTTTCGGCCTGGGACATCGGGTTTTACCGCTTTGCGGGCGGCATTCTGGTACTGGTGGCGGTTTTCGGTCGCCGGCGCAACCCGTTCCGGGGACACAATACGCGCCTGCTCCTCATCCGGGGCGGCACCGGTTCCATCGCTTTTATCTGCATGGTAACGGCCATTCAACGGCTGCCCATTTCCACGGCGCTGGTGATTTTTTATTCCTTTCCGGCGTTTTCAGCCGTCTTTTCCTATTTTATCTATGGGGAGCGGGTCGGCAAACTCGAAATCGTATGCATCGTCGGCGTGCTGGCCGGCGTGGGTATTCTTTTCGATTTCCAGCCCGGCGGTGAACCGTTTGGCCAGGTCATCGCCCTCATCGGCGGCGCTTTTGCAGGGCTGACGGTAACCCTGATCCGCACGCTTCGGGAGCAGAACGGCCCGGTTATTATTTATCTCTATCTCTGTACCATGGGCTTTTTCGTGACGGCTCCCATGTTCGCCCTGCAGCCTACTTTGCCATCGACGCCGATGGAATGGGCCATGATCCCCGGCATCGTTTTCACCTCGGTGACGGCGCAACTCCTTATGAATCAAGGGTTTTTCTATTGCCGGGGTTGGGAAGGGGGGGTGTTCATGTCCAGTGAAGTCATTTTCACAGCAATCGTCGGCATCGCCTTTTTGGGTGATCCGGCCTCCTGGCGGTTCTGGAGCGGCGGTGTTGCGGTTCTCACCAGTATCGTGGCCCTTAATCGGCTGAAAGCGATTGCCGTCCCGGTCGTAGCGGCCACGGGTTCAGATGGCGCTGGTCTTGTGGGAAAGGGACGGTCCGGCGATTGATATAAGGGATGGTGGTTTAAACGCCCGACAATTCAAAAGCTGTTCTCAACCGGTTTCACATATTGGAGGTGATCGTGAAAAAAACGCACAAAATACCCCTGTTTCCACTGGGACTGGTTTTGCTGCCGGACATGTTGCTGCCGCTGCATATTTTCGAAGAGCGCTACAAAGAGATGGTATCCGAGTGTCTGGCGAACGACAGGCCGTTCGGCATCGTGCTGTTCGACGGGGAGTCCATCCGCTCGGTCGGCTGCATGGCCAGGATCACGGAAGTTCTAAAGCGATACGATGACGGCCGTATGGATATCATGACCCGTGGTGGCGAACGGTTTGTCATTCGGGAACTGATCGAAGAACAGGCCTATATGGAAGCCCGGGTTTTCTTCTTCGACGATGGGGAGGACGCCCCAGGAGATGACCTGGCGGACGTCGTTGACGCTGCCGGGCATTTGCTCAAAGAGGTCGTCGGCATCGATGCCGGTTTCGACGCGTCGACCCTCGACGGTCACATCCCGCCGAAACAGCTTTCATTTGCCATCGCGGCCCTGGAAGGCTTCGCCCCCCTCGAACGCCAGGGCTTTCTGGAAATGACATCACCTTCTGAAAGACTGAAGAAGTGTGTTCAGGCGCTATCCCGCATCGCGGCCCGCAACCGATTGACACGCGAGATTCAGCAGATGATCGGCGGCAACGGCCACCCCCCTAAAAGTATTCTGAGAGAACTCGAGGACCGGCGAAAAATCTGAAACGGGCTGCAATGAAAACAAGCCGCCGCTCGGGGAGGCCTATCCTTTATTGATGCTTTTTCTTCTTCTTTTTCCTTTTTTTATTCTCCCAGGCTTCCTGCTCCCGTATAAGGGCTTCCGCGCTCGTTGCCTCCGACGGGCTTTCAATGGCGCGGGCGTAATCTTTCTTGCTGATTTTGATTGCTTCGATGGGCTTCTTCACGAGCTCCTGAACAGCGGCAAGCCGCTCTTTTTCTTCGCTGCTGCAAAAGGATATGGCGACACCCTTGTTGAATCCCCGCCCGGTTCGGCCGATCCGGTGAACATAGGTTTCGGGTTCGACCGGCATATCATAGTTGATCACATAGTGTATATCCGGGATGTCGATTCCCCGGGCGCTGACATCCGTGGCAATGAGCACATTGGCTTCGCCCCCTTTGAAGCCCTGCATCACCTGGGATCGATGGGCCTGATCCTTTTCCCCGTGAATGGCTAAAACAGCGATGCCCGCGCGCTCCATGGCCTTGGCCACTCTTTCGGCGCGGACACGCGTGCGCACAAAGACCATCATCCGGCGGTCCGGGTTTTCATTGATAAACCGTTCCAGGAAAAAACGTTTGTCATCCATTTCAACGAACATCACAAAATGGGAGACGTTTTTCGACACCGGGTCTTCCGGTGAAATCTGGATGCGGATGGCCGTGCTTTTGACCTGGGAGTAAGCCAGCTTCTTGATGGTTTTATCGATGGTCGCGGAGAAAAAGAGGGTCTGGTGTTTGCCGGGCAGCATCTTTTTGACCGATTTGATATCGTTAATAAATCCCTTGTCCAGCATCCGGTCGGCCTCGTCCAGCACGAGGGTCTGAATGCCCTTGATCTTGATATAGCCCTGGCTGATCAGATCGAACATGCGCCCCGGCGTGGCAATCAGGATATCGATGCCGTCCTGCAGTTTTTTAATTTGGGCATCCTGCTCCACCCCGCCGTAGACGACGTAGCTTTTGACCTTGGTGTGCCGCGACAGTTGGGCAAAGACATCGTTGATCTGCATGGCCAGCTCCCGCGTGGGCACCATCACAAGGCACTTTATACCCACCGCCCGTTTACTGGTTTTAAAGCTGTGAATTCGGTCGATCACTGGAATGGCAAACGCAAGGGTCTTGCCGGTACCCGTCTGGGCAATGGCCAGCACATCCTCACCCTTCAGGATCGACGGGATTGATTTGAACTGAATATCCGTGGGTTTCTTAAATCCAAGTCCGGCCAGGTTTTTTTTAATATCTTCCGAAATAGCGTATTTGTCGAATTTCATGACACCTCAACCTTTAAAAAACGGTTTGTTTGCACACGCTATACCCTTTACCGATGTGATAGACAAATGATCTTTCGGGATGCGGCCAAGGGCCCTGCATCGGATCTATTGTCCCTGACCCGTGCCGCGGCTGGTGCCATCTGTTTTTCCGCGCCATTCTTTCCTTTTTTACCTACTGGTTGGGTAAACGAACTCCCAGTTGGCCGATTGCAACAATCGTGTTTCCATGAGGAAGGATAAAATAAGCATAAAAAACGATTAGTTAAAAAATATTTTCAGGTGGCTTAAATTGGCCCGTTTCTTGATAAGGTTGTTAATGAAGGCTTGTGTTGTGTCTTGGAAACGGGAAGGTCTCGGCGGCTATTACACTCGTTGCAGGCCACCCATTCGGATGATTGACAGCTCACGACATCGCACGACGTCGAAAATGGCGATTTTTCATTGATGTATTGGAAATAGTGGGGGGATGGTGGCAAGAGGAATCGGTATTCTGGTCTTTGGGGCGGTGATGCTGCTGGCCTGCCTGTTCACAGGCGCGTCGGCAGGGGATTGGCAGACCGAGACGGCGCGGCAACTGGAGCAGCAGTTGCAGTCTCCGTTGGTTGGCGATACGCCAAGTTGCCCTGACCGGCATTTTGACAGCTACCGTGCGGTGGTTCGGTTTTACGCCACTCGCGATTATGAACCGGCCTGGGTTGACCAGTTCGGTCTTTTGCCCGAGGGGGCCATGGCCCTGGCGGTTGTAAAGCAGGCCGGCAACCAGGGATTGCGCTATGCGGATTACCGCAACCCCTGGCTGGACGATCTGCTGGATGGTGTGACCACAAGGCCGGTCATCATCGGTCCGACCTTTAATGGAAAACAAGTCCAGCTCGACCTGGCCGTGACCGAAATGGTGTTGCGCTACGCCTGGCACCGCACCATGGGGCGCATCGATCCAATGATGATCTATGGTGTGACGACGGAAAAGGAACCTGTTCGGGATCTGGCGGTGGCACTGGCGGAATCGCTGGAAAGCGGCCGACTGGACGTTTTTTTTGCGCAATTGGGACCGCAGCATACGGCTTACAGGGCGCTGCAAAAAAGCCTGTCCCGATACCAGAGAATCAAAACGGCCGGGGGCTGGTCGGCCATCGATGACGGTCCACCGCTGGAACATGGCGAGTGCGGCGTGCGGGTGGCGCAGTTACGGAACCGTTTGGGCGTTTCCGGGGATGTCCATGACGCTTCCGAGTTGAAGACCGCTTGCTTCGACGATCGCCTCGCGACGGCCGTGGCCGAGTTTCAACGCCGCCATGGATTAAATGCCGATGGGGTTGTGGGAGAACGCACCCTGGCCGCCCTGAATGTTCCGGTGGAGCAGCGCATTCGCCAGATCCAGTTGAATCTGGAGCGTTGGCGCTGGATGCCGGAAGACCTCGGATCCCGCTACGTGCTGGTCAACATTCCCGGCTTCCAGATGCAGGTGATCGAGGCCGGGCAGGTGGTCAAAACCATGCGCACCATTGTGGGGCAAAAACGCCGCCCGACGCCGGTGCTATCCAGTAAAATTACGTATCTTGAAATCAACCCCTACTGGTATGTGCCCCCCAAAATCGCCCGTGAGGACCTGCTGCCTAAAATCCAGGAAAACCCCTCTTATCTGGTGCGTCAGAATTTTCGCGTTTTTGACAGCTGGGACAAAGATGCCCGGGAACTCAACCCCTTCACCATCAACTGGGCATCCCTCAGCGAAGACCATTTTCCGTTTCGACTGCGCCAAGAGCCCTCGGCCCACAACGCCCTGGGACGGGTGAAGTTCATGTTCCCCAACGAACTGAGTGTCTACATCCACGATACCCCCTCCAAAAACCTTTTCAAGCGGTCGTCCCGGCCTTTCTCGTCCGGCTGTGTGCGTGTGGAAGCGCCGTTGGAATTGGTGACCCTCCTTTTGCGGCATCAGAATTGGGACCAGGCCCGTTTGGCGGAGGCGGTGGCTTCCAACCAGCGGCAGGTCGTCATCCTGGACGACCCCATGCCTGTCCACCTGGTTTATTTGACGGCCTGGGTGGACGCCGGCGGGGAGACCCATTTTGGGAAAGACATTTACGGGCACGACCAAACCCTTCTCAGCGCCCTGAATGAAAGCACGGCCACTCCGCGCGGCCCGTTAATGGTTTCGGTTGCCAACCAGACCAAACTATTTTAGATGGATGGCAGACAGGGTATTTTATCGCACTGAAAATGTTTTTCATTGGTGATCGAGGTCGGGAGGGGGCATTTGGAACGGATAAACGGATATTGTCGTATGACGCGTATGATTGCTTTTGTGGCCGGCATTTTTCTGCTTTTACCGGCCGGCCTATTCGCATCCCAGGGTGAGGGGACTCGCCATATATCCGGCAGTGATATGGATCTTTACTTCATGGACGACAAGGTCTTCGGCACGGCCGACGGCCATCCGCTCTGGTCCATATACAACTGCGGCACGGACATTGTCGGGGCGATCGACATCAATGGCACCTACCACGACCTGAATTTTACCTATCACCGGGATGGGGATCAACTGATCACCGGCACCTTCGGGGCGATGACCCTGGCCATGGGCAAAATCGAGAAAACCGCCGACGGACTCGTCTACCATGTCGTGGCCGGTGAAACCCCACTCCGGTTTACCATTCGCTATGACAGACAGGAAGACGGGCACTTGGTGAACTCGATTATCGAGGGCAGCGCCGGTGAAGGCCGCCCGATCCGGCTGGTCGTGGACGGCAGGCTCTGCCCCTTTGCCACCACGGGTATCATCATGATAGCCGTCGGCGCGGCGCTTGCGGACGATCAACCTTGATCCAAGCACGTCCTATGTGTTGAAACAGGGATACGGCATTACCCGCATCGTTCGATGGGTCGTTTCCATTTTCTCGATTCCACCTTCCATCCTCCGTTCCCCCCATGAGCAAAAACGCGTGCGCCACCTGCCGCTGCAATGTTTGATAGTAGAAACCGACAGCCCGGTATTGGGGCCGGAATCCGGAGCGCGCAAGGAACCGGCCAACCTCACCCTGTCAATTCGAGCCATTGCGGAAATAAAGCATATTTCTGGAACGCTTGTGGTTGAAGCGGTTGTCGCCAATACCCGCAAGTTATAGGGTTTCTGAAAAAATTGCCACATTGAATAGGCGGTGGCTAACATGGTATGGGGCAATCATGGGCTCCGACGGGACTCGATCTGAATGGTGAGCCCTAACGCGACGGTGAAATATAAACCGATCAATTGCGTATGCACGGTTTTGCCGTCGGACAGTGGCGGATAACGAACGATTTTTCCCGTGAAAAGGAAAACGACGCACGGGATAAGGGGGCGCATGGAATTCGAACGGCTGCTGGCAGAAATTTCGACCTTCTTCATCAATCTCCCGGCCGACCGGATCGACAGTGAGATAAAAGCTGCCCAGCGCCGTGTTTGCGAGCGTCTCGATTTCGATCGTTCTACACTTTTCCAGGTCTTCAGCGAAAAACCCGGAACGCTGCTGCTGACCCATTTACATCAGCCGCCGGAAAGTGTGTCGCCCCCTGAGAAAATGAACATCCAGGATTTCTGGCCCTGGTCGTTGCGCAAAGTGTTGGAAGGGGAAACGCTCGTCATTGCGAGAATGAACGACCTTCCGGCGGAAGCGGGCCGCGATCGGCAAAGTTTCGTCCGCTATGGCACCCAATCCATGGTGGGGGTTCCGTTATCGGTTGGCGGGGGGGATGTGTTCGGCCTGCTCACCTTTGCGGTGGTGGGACGGGAGAGAGACTGGCCTGAAGCGGTTGTCCAGCAAATTGAGCTGGTGACACAGATATTTGCCAATGCGCTTGTCCGCAAGCAGACGGAGCAAGCGCTTGGCGAGCAGTTGGAGGAGATCCAGCGCTTGAAAGAGCAGTTGGAGCAGGAGAACATCTACTTGCGGGATGAAATCATGCTCCAATATGGACACACAGAAATCGTCGGCCGCAGCAATGCCATGAAGCGGGTGCTCGCCCAGGTGGAACAAGTGGCCGATACCGATGCCACCGTTCTCCTGTCAGGCGAAACCGGCACCGGGAAAGAACTCCTGGCCCGCAACATCCACAATCTCAGCAAGCGGAAAGAAAGGCCACTGGTTGCCATCAATTGTGCTGTCCTGCCGCCCACGCTAATCGAAAGCGAACTCTTTGGCCGTGAGAAAGGGGCCTACACCGGTGCCATGACCCGTATGGCCGGCCGTTTCGAGGTGGCCGACCGGTCCACCCTTTTTCTTGACGAGATTGGCGAATTACCCCTTGACCTGCAAGCCAAGCTGCTGCGTGTCATCGAGGAGGGACGGTTTGAACGGCTAGGGTCCACCCAATCCCTGACGGTTGACATTCGCACCATCGCCGCTACCAATCGCAACCTGGACCAGGAAGTCGCCGCGGGAAAATTTCGCAGCGATCTTTTCTACCGGCTGAACGTGTTCCCTATTTCGATTCCGCCGCTCAGGGAGCGCGCCGAGGATATCCCCCCGCTGGTTTGGATGTTTGTCAAACAAAACGAAAAGAAATTGAACAAACGCATCGACCACATTCCCCGCCGGGACATGGAGACCCTGAAACGCTATGCATGGCCGGGGAACGCCCGGGAACTGCGTAACATTATCGAACACGCCATGATTCTGTGCAACGGAACCACCCTGCATGTATACCCACCAAAGCAAAAAACCGAGGACACGATGCCGACCATCACACTGGCGGATGTCGAGCGCCGGCATATTTTGAGTGTTCTCGAGAAAACCGGCTGGCGGGTCACGGGTGCCCAAGGCGCTGCCCAGATGCTGGGGTTGAAACGGACGACCCTGCAATCGAAAATGAAAAAACTTGGCATCCAACGTCCCTCTGGTTAGTGCCGTTATATCGGCAATATGCCGAAATAGTGACACTCATTCTTTTGTCGTCCTCCCTGTAAAAATCGATCTTCGTCGTCTTTTTCATTTGATTTCAATAAGCGGGATGCCAGTTTCAATCTTCTGAAATTCTGGAATGAATTTCGCATTCCATGCCTGTTAGTTCCCGTCGATGTGTCATGCAACACACCTTTTTCGGAGATGAAGCCCGTGCCTGAAGAACAACTGCTGCCGCCCATGGCGGATGAACACCAGGGTACTGACATCCACATTCACGCCACCCTTCGGATGCAAATAGCGGCCAAAAACCGCCAAGAAGCGCGCTTGATCCTCGGTTCGATGATCGAGCAGACCAAACTCGAGGAGGGCTGCGTCAGCTGCCGACTGTATCAGGATGTCCTATCAAAGGGCGTTTTCATGCTCGAAGAAATCTGGGCGAGTGAACAGGTATTACGACGCCACCTGCGGAGCGAAAAATTTCGCACCGTCCTCCTGGTGATCGAGATGGCGACCGAAGCGCCTGAAATCCGATTTGATAGGGTTTTGCAGTCAACCGGCATCAGCACCATTCAAAAAGCGAGAAGTGGGTTGCATATGTAAGGGTGCGTCACGCGCGAAAACATCAATCGCAACAATCGATCCGTTGATGTCCACAATGAAAATAGGGAGAAAAATGATGAAAAAGACGATGATTTGGATCATGGGAGCCCTCTTGTTGATGGGGTGTGCCACGACAGGAAACACCCCCAAAGACACAAGCGCCGATGCGAAAACCGGCTTTCTGGGGGAGTATTACGCCAAGCTGGAACCGGGGCCGAAAGATGGCGTCAAGCTGCGCTGGCTCAAGCCGGGCGTGGATTGGGCCAAGTACGACAAGGTCATGCTGGACAGCGTGGTCTTTTTCTTTGATGACGATTCCGAATACAAGGGCATCGAACCCAATGAATTGAAAAAACTGGCCGACGACTTCAATCAGCAACTCGTCGACACCCTCAAAGGGCCCTATCCCATCGTAGCCGAGCCC
This sequence comes from Deltaproteobacteria bacterium, assembly GCA_020444045.1. Lineage (GTDB taxonomy): Bacteria > Desulfobacterota > Desulfobacteria > Desulfobacterales > UBA5852 > JABZFP01. Next base: position 18,331 of record JAHLLS010000024.1, on the reverse strand, counting down.
GGACCCGGCGTCCTCCGGATTCGTTTTGCCATCACCGATCTCCAGCAGAGCAACCCCGTCCTCAGCGGTGTTACATCAATTATTCCCGTTGGATTGGCCGTCAGTGTTGTCAAGAAAGGCGCCACGGATTCCTGGGCAGGTTCGGGGGCCACCGGTGCGGAAATGATGGCGCTGGACTCCCTGACCAACGACGTGATCGCGGTCGCTCAGGACGAGAAAACGGCTGGCTTCACCGAACGGTTCTCGAAGTGGGGATCGGCGGAGGAAGCGTTTAAGTATTGGGCCGAGAGGGTCAAGCTTTATCTGGATCAGGTTCACGGCGTAAAAAACTAAAGAGGTTTACTATGTCAAAACAGACGTTGAAGCGGATGGTCGGGCTTCTTTGCATATCGGCTGCCCTGACGGCTTGCAAAGAAAAAGCGGAGGTTGTTGATGTCGTCCGAGCGATCAAGACGATGACCGTCAGTGCGCAGGCGGCCGAACAGCAGCGGAAATTCCCCGCGGTTGTCGCCGCGGTCGATGCTGCCGACCTCAGTTTTCAGGTCGGCGGGCAGGTGGCGTCGGTGGCCGTGGATATTGGCGATCGGGTGGCAAAGGGACAGGTCCTGGCGGTGCTTGATCCGGAGCCCTATCAGTTGGATGTGGATGCGGTCAAGGCGGAGCTGGTCAGGGCCCGGGACGCAGTGAACGAATCAAAGTCTCGGTACGATCGCGAGCAGCGGATCTACGATCAGGGGGCGGGTGTCCAAAGCCGCTTGGAAGCCGCCGAATACAACTACAAGGCGACCAAGAGTGCGGTCGATTTCCAGGTGGCCAAACTGGCGCAAGCCGAACGTAATCTGCGCAAAACCACGCTAGTTGCGCCCTACGACGGCACCATCGCCTGGCGGTCGGTACAACCCAACGAGGAGGTGCAGGTCGGGCAGAAAATCTTCGAAATCAATGCCACAGGGCAAATGGAAGTACAGCTGACGGTTCCGGAGGGCACCGTCGACCTGATTCACATCGATGACCCCGCAAGGATCACCTTTCCCACGCTCCCGGGAGAGTCGGCCGTAGGCCGTATTTCCTTCATCGGTTCCGCCGCTGTCCAGGCCAATGCATTCCCGGTCAAAGTGGAGCTCGTGGTTTTGAACGCGAAAGTCAAACCCGGCATGACCGCTGAAGCAACGCTTACAATCGCCGACGAAAACCAGACGCCCGGTTACACCGTTCCCCTCCAGGCCATCCTGCCGGCTGCGAAAGCGAGCCGGGGGTATGTCTTTGTGTATGACCCCCAGTCATCAATGGTCAGAAAAACGCCGGTCCGCTTCCGCGGTTTAGAAGAAAAAAAGGCCATCGCGACTGAAGGTCTTGCGCCGGGAGACATCATTGCCGTGGCCGGTGCGAGTTTCCTGGCCGATGGAATGAAAGTCAAACTGATGGAGCCGTAGGGGACGCGTGCCTTGTTAACCTATCAGCCTATAAATGATTGCGCCCTCAAATCGCCCGCATTCGACGGTAATGACCTTCCGGCTGAAAAGAATTTATGCGACCTAAGCGTCATCGCCGTCACCCCCCGGGATAAAAGGAACCCATAATGAACGGGATTACCGGATTTGCCCTGAACAACTCGCGAACTGTCATTATGTCGATGGTGTTACTCGTCGTCGGAGGTGTGTATGCGTTTATCGCTCTTCCGAAACTGGAAGACCCCCTCATTACGATTCGCGAAGCGCTGGTGGTGGCCCAAAATCCCGGCATGCCGGTGGAACAGGTCGAACGCCTGATCACCCGGCCCATCGAAGAGGAAATCCGGAGCATGGGCGAAGTGGACAAGATCAAGAATTCCACCTCCAAAGTCGGCGAATGCCTGATCCATGTGACCATCAAGGATGAGGTGCCTTCCGAACAGCTCCCGGCGACCTGGAAACTGCTGCGCAACCGGATGAATGATGTCAAACCCCAACTGCCGGATGGCACGGTCGGACCGATGGTCAACGATACCTTCGGTGATACGTCGGTGGCCACCATCGCCCTTTGGAGCGATGGTTTCAGCATGGCGGAGATGCATGAAACCGCCCGCCAGATCCGAGAACGTCTCAACCTGCTGAAGGGCATCCAGAAAGTCGATATGACCGGTGTGCAGGATGAGCGCATTTATATTGAGGTCTCCAACGCCAAAATCGCGCAACTGGGGATCGATCCCGCCGATATCGGGAAAAGTTTACGGGAGCAGAACATTCTATTGCCCGGCGGCCGGATCAACCTCAACGATGTGGAACTCATCGTGGAAACCCAGGGGCTGTTCACGTCCATCGAGGAGATTGAAGAGGTCCTCATTCCGATTTCCGGCACCCAGGCCTCGATTCCGCTGCGGGATATCGCCACCATCCGCAAAGCCTACGTGGAGCCCATCAACAGCCCAGCTTACTACAATGGCCATCAGGCCATTGTGTTGAGTGTCTTTATCCTCCGAGGGGTCGACGCGGTAGCATTTGGCGAGCGGCTGCAAAACGAAGTTCAAGCGCTGGAGCAGTCCCTGCCGTGGGGCTATGTGCTCGAATTTGCGACCTACCAGCCGGAACTCATCCAAGTAGCGGTCAAGGGCATGGTGATCAACGTGATCGAAAGCGTGATCATCGTCCTGGTAGTGGTGATGCTGCTGCTGGGGCTCAGAACCGGATTGATTGTCGGCTCGTTCATCCCCCTGGTCATGCTTTTCGGTCTGGTGGCGATGTTGGCGTTGGGCATCGATCTGGAACGCATGTCACTGGCCACGATGATCATTGCCTTGGGCATGTTTGTAGATAACGCTATTGTGGTGTCCGACGACATCAAGGTGAATATGGAAAAGGGCATGGCGCGCAAGGATGCTGTTCTGAAGACCGGCAGCACCCTTACCATCCCGCTGCTCACCAGTACGTTGACAACGGTGTTTGCCTTCGGGCCGATCCTGTTGCAGATCGGTTCAACGGGAGATTATACCTCTTCGCTGGGTTCGGTGATGATTATTCTGCTCATGGGGTCGTGGTTCCTCTCCATGTTTTCATCCACCAGCATGTGCTACTGGTTTTTAAAGCCCGTACCGGTCGGCGACGGCAATCAACAACAAGAACATGATCCGTACCAGGGGAAGTTCTATGGGATCTACCGCAAGGTCCTGTATTTTTCCCTGCGCAATCGGGTGCTGGTGCTGGCCTTTGCAGGGGGCGCATTCGCCGTCGCCATGTACGCGGCCACCTTTATCCCCCAGGCCTTTTTCCCGAGCGGGGACCGCAACCAGTATTTGATTTATCTCGACCTGCCCGCCGGAACGCGTATCGAGGAGACCGACCGGACCGTAAGAAAACTCAGCGTCTGGCTGCAGGACAAACAGGAAAACCCCGAAATCACCGGCACGATTGCCTATGTGGGCAACGGCGGGCCACGATTTTTCCTCTCCCTGTCGCCGTTGGACCCGGATCCATTCGTCGCGTTCTTAATTGTCAACACCGAGACCAACGAGGAGGTGCCCGAACTCGTCCGGCGTACCAGCCAATACCTGAACGATAACTTCCCCAATGTCCGTGGCCGGGTTAAATCCATGTGGCTGGGTGGCAGTGAAACCGGCCTGATGGAAATCCGCCTGAGCGGACCCGATACCGGGGTGCTGGAGGAACAGGCTGAGGCATTGATGGCCGGTCTTCGCAATATCCCGGGCACCATCGATATCAAGCAGGATTGGAACAACCGGGTGTTTACGCTCAAGGCGAATGTCGATCAGACCCGTGCCCTGCGTGCCGGGGTGACATCGAAGGATGTGGCCGATACCCTAAATTTCTTTGTCGACGGTTCGACAGTCACCAATTATCAAACGGGCAATGTTGAAATCCCCATCGTCGGGCGCGGGGTCAAAGCGGAAAGAGATTCCCCCGAAAGCCTGCGCACGCTCGGCATCCGTTCGTCATCCGGCGGCAGCGTGGCGCTCAACCAGGTGGCGGATGTGTATGCTGTGGGAGAGCTGAACCGGATCGTGCGTTACAATCAGGAGCGCACCATCACCGTCAGCGCCAAAAACCAGGTGTTGAAGGCTTCCGAAATTTTTGCCGCCCTGAAACCCACTTTGGACGGGATGACATTCCCGAAAAATTACAACTGGAATGTCGGCGGCGAACTGGAGGATTCCGCCAGGGCCCAGAAGAACCTCGTCAAATGGATGCTGCCCTGTTTCGGCGGGATTATCTTCTTGCTGGTATGGCAGTTCAATTCCATCCGGCGGGCCGCCATCATCATCCTGACAATGCCCCTGGTCGTCGTGGGGTCCGTGGTCGGTCTGCTGGCGATGCAGGCCGATTTCGGGTTTATGGTCATCTTAGGCCTTCTGGCCCTGGCCGGATCCATTGTGAACAACGGTATCGTGATGATCGATAAAATCGAAGAAAACCGACGCGAAGGGCAGACGCCCTACGATGCGGTGGTCAATTCGGCGGTCAGCCGATTCAGACCGATCCTGCTTTCGGTTTCCACCACCATGCTGGGATTCACGCCGTTGATCATCAATCATGACCCCCTCTTTTACGGCATGGCATGCATCATGTTTTTCGGCCTGGGCATCGGCAGTATGTTTACACTCAACTTTGTTCCGGCACTTTACAGTGTCTTTTTCCGGGTCAAGCCACCCGCCGAGCATGTGTCTGGTTGAGCCCCAAGGCAATCATACTAAAAAGAGTCCACGCTAGGCAGACACCATTCGGGATCGGCAGGTTATAAAGGGAGCACACTATGGATACGGGCACAGGCGATACAGTAACCGATCAAAACCAGGCGGGTGGCTATAGACGGGGCAAACCAATGAGCCCCTGGCGGCTGGTGTGGGTTGCTATGGTGGTAATCATGAGTGGCTGCACCATGGTCGGACCGGATTTTGTCAAGCCGGAGGCGCCGGTCCTGGAAGACTGGGGGGTGGCACAGACGCCCGGCCTGACGACCGGTCAAGCCGATTATGGGAAATGGTGGCGAGCATTTAACGACCCCGTCCTCGACAACCTGGTCGAAAAGGCCTACCGGCAGAACCTTTCCGTGCAGATTGCCGCTATCCGTATTTATGAGGCCCGTGCGCAACTGGGCATTGCGGTCGGTACCTTGTACCCGCAGCAGCAATCGGCGGGTGGCGATCTGACAAACAACAAACTCAACATCAGTGACGATTCCCCCCTTATCGATGATCGTTTCAATGCCCTCAGCCTGGGGTTCGATGCGGCCTGGGAGTTGGATGTCTGGGGGAAGTTCCGTCGTTCAGTGCAATCCGGGGTTGCCAACCTGGAAGCCACGGTCGCCAGTTACGACAACCTGCTCGTATCGCTGACGGCGGAAGTCGCGCGCACGTATATCGTGATGCGCACCTTGCAGAAACGCTTGGTGATCGCAGGCGATAATGTGAAGGCGCAAGAAGAATCGCTGCAGCTTGCTGAAATCCGATTTAAGGAGGGGGCCGTTTCGGAGTTGGATGTGACCCAGGCCCGAACCTTGTTGCGCAACACTCAGGCCTCGATTCCCCGGTTGGAAATCGGTCTGCGTCAAGCCAGCAACGCGCTGGCCATCCTGCTGGGGGTGCTCCCGGGGGAACTGAAGGAAACGCTGGACGGGCCGACGGAGATTCCGGCAGCCACGGAGGCCGTCGTTATTGACATTCCCAACAATCTTCTCCGTCGTCGGCCGGACATCCGGCTGAATGAACTGCGCATCGCCGCCCAAAGTCCTCAAATCGGAATCGCCAAAGCCGACCTGTACCCTCATTTTTTCCTGGCCGGAAGCATTGGATGGCGCTCGACCGATGCCAGTTCGGCATACGGCGACAATGAGTTGGGGGATATTTTCGACCATAACAGTTTGTTCTGGACCGCCGGCCCCGGTTTCAGCTGGGATATTCTGAATTATGGGCGCATCCGCAACCGTGTGCGTGTGGAAGACGCCCGCCTGCAACAGCTGGTGGTGAATTACAAAAATACGGTGCTAAATGCCCAACGGGAAGTCGAGGATGCCCTGGTGGCCTATACGCGGACCAAGGAAGAGGAATGGTTCCTGCGAGACAGCGTCGCCGCCGCCCGGCGATCGGTGGAGATATCGTTGGTGCAATATCGAGAAGGACTGGTTGACTATCAGCGCGTATTGAATTCCCAGCAGTCTCTTGTGGCGCAGGAAGATCGTTGGGCGGACGTCAGCGGCCAGGTGAGTACGAATCTGGTGGCCACCTACAAGGCGTTGGGCGGCGGTTGGCAAATCAGGGAAGGTGAAGAGATCCTTTCGACCGAAAACAGGACCGACATGATCGAGCGCACCAATTGGGGCGACCTGCTGGATCCGGAAGGACAGGCACTACCTGCTGAAGAGAAGGATCCCCGGGACTGGCAATGGCCGGACTGGTAAGCTTCACCTCTGAAAGGATATGTCATGGAACGATCGATCGTAAAAAAATGCGCGCGCGCCCTGGTCTTCGTCCTGGTGTTCATGCTGGTCCTGCCGCCGGGCATGTTTGGGCAGCCGGCCGATCAACAGGCTTTCAACCAGGAGGAGCTGGAACAGATTCTGGCACCGGTGGCGCTTTATCCCGATGCGCTCCTGGCCCAAGTCCTGATGGCTTCGACCTATCCCCTCGAAGTGGTGCAGGCCGACCGCTGGGCTAAGCAGAAGGCGAACCTCAAGGGAGAGGCTCTGACGACAGCCCTTGAAGGAGAGGGCTGGGATCCCAGCGTTAAATCCCTCGTCAACTTCCCCGAAGTGCTGACCATGATGAGCGAAAAAATTGATTGGACCCAGAAGCTGGGCGACGCCTTCCTGGCACAACAAAAGGACGTCATGGACACCGTTCAGATCCTTCGGCAAAAGGCGGAAGAAGCCGGCAACCTGAAGACCACGGAGCAGCAGAAGGTGATTGTTCAACAGGATACGATTATCATCGAGTCGGCCAGTCCCACTGTTGTCTACGTACCGACCTACAACCCGATTATCGTCTATGGTGTATGGCCATACCCGGCCTATCCGCCCTACTATTACTATCCACCCGGATACAGGGCCGGGTCGGCGCTGTTCACCTTTGGGGTGGGCGTGGCCGTGGGGGCCGCCTGGGGATACGCGTGGGGGGGGTGCAACTGGCGTCGTGGCGACGTGGATATCGATATCAATCGCAATACGAACATCAACAACAACATCGATCGCAGCAAATACCAAAACAGGGTGACCGCCGGCCAGGGTGGTCGGGGGGAATGGCGGCACAATCCGGAGCATCGCAAAGGCGTATCCTATCGGGACCAGGGAACGGCCCAGAAGTTTAACCGCGCCTCGACCAACGATGCCGTCAAGTCCAGGGAGAATTTCCGTGGCCGTGCCGAAGCCGGACAACGGGACCTGGCCCGCGGGGGCGCCGACCAGTTCAAGGGCCGCCAAAATACCGGCCGGCAAAGTGGGAGGGCTGGGAGCCGCATGGAATCCAAGGGGACGGGGAGCCGCCCATCCCAGGCTTTCCCAAATAGTGCTTTTTCAAACATGGACCGAGGCGGCAGCCAAACGCGCAATTTCAGTCAGCGCGGCAGCAGCAGCCGCCAGAGCATGTCATCCAGCAGCCGTAGCGGTGGCGGCCGGAGCAGCGGCGGCAGGAGGTAGCCATGAGACGATACCCATCATCCGTTCGGCAGGATCAAAGGGAGAAGACAACGATGCTTCCAGAAATAAAGAATATAAGCTGCCTTGCAGGCTTAACCGCTCGGTTTTCTTTTGGGACGGCGGTCCTCATGATCCTCCTGTTGAGTGGGATCTACGCTTGTGCAACAGGGGATCAAAAGAGATTTGCGACCCCTGCGGAAGCGACAACGGCCTTTGTGGCGGCCTTGAAATCGAATGACGAGCAAGCGCTGCTGTCCATGTTTGGTCCGGATGGAGAAGAACTTATCGTCTCGGGCGACCCGGTCAGCGACGACCAGCGGCGGGAAGCGTTTATCAGGACCTATGAAGAGAAAAACAGTCTCGTACCGGAAGGCGACACGATGGTCCTCGTGATCGGCCAGATGGACTGGCCGTTTCCCATCCCATTGGTGAAAACAGGCGACCAGTGGATGTTCGATACGGCCGCCGGGAAAGAAGAAATCCTGAACCGCAGGATCGGGGAAAACGAGCTGGACACGGTGCAGACCCTGCTGGCGGTTGTCGACGCTCAGCGGGAATACGCCATGGTCGACCGGGACGGGGACGGCATACGATCCTATGCCGCTGAATTCGGAAGCGATCCCGGAAAGATGAACGGCCTCTACTGGCTAACCCAGACCGGTGAGCCGCCGAGCCCTCTGGGCGAGTTGGTGGCCGAGGCGCGGGTCGAGGGGTATTCACGGAAGGGCGGCGAAAGCGGTCCCATTCCCTATCACGGCTACATCTTCCGGATGCTTACAAAACAAGGGCCGCATGCCGACGGGGGGGCATATGACTACATCGTCAAGAATCGCATGATCGGGGGATTTGCCGTGGTGGCGTATCCAGCCGTTTACGGGAGCACCGGCGTCATGACCTTTCTGGTGAACCACCGCGGCATGGTTTACCAAAAGGACCTCGGCGAGAATACCGACGCGATCGCCAAGGCCATGACATCCTTCGATCCCGATCTGAACTGGAAAGAGGTCGAATAAGGCACTTGCGCGTATCTTGGCATCAGCTGTTTAGGGAGAAGAAGATCATGGTCAACAAGCTGGCACGATGTATCGAGAGCGGCCTTTCCCGCCGAAGATTCCTGGGCATATTGGGAGCCGCCGGTATCGCCCTTGCGGGATACCCGCTGGTGAAACGCGCATCGGCCGGGACGGCCCTTCAGATCGCAGCTGTGGCGCCTGGTGAGGGCGTCTTTACATATATCCGAAGTGTCAAAGGAGACTTTGACCAGATGCTTTTTCAGCAGGTGATCGGCGCCGCAAATGCTTTCAAAGAAGGCGACCAGGCCATCGGCGTGGCAGCCCCGGACGAGGCAACCCGCCAGCATGCCCGTACCCTCCTGTCCAACACAAAGATCAAGGACCTATACGAACACCCCCTGTTCGTAGACGATTTACAGAAGTTGCTTTGGAAGACCACGGACCAGGCCCAGTACGAGAAGGTCAAAGACTGGACCATGGGGGAACTGAAGGAATTCCTCCTGACCCAATCCGAGTCGGACATCAAAGGCATCATGTATGGCCTGACCAGCGACACCATCGCCTGCGTCCCGAAATTGATGACCAATGACGAGCTGATTGCGCTCGATCGAAAGATATTCAACCCCCTGCCGGGCACCCAAATGGGGGCCAAAGGCTATATGGGCGCCCGTATCCAGCCCAATTCACCCACCGATCATCCCGATGATGTTCAGTGGCAGACGTTTAACGCATTTGCCTACGCCACCGGCGACATCGTCATCGGGACCAACCCTGTGGACAGCCAGGTCGTCAGTGTCGCGGCCGTTGAAGAAGCGCTCAAAGACGTAGTCGATACCTTCCAGCTGAACGATATCATCCCCTGGTGCGTGCTTTCCCACATCGATGTCCAGGCGGAAGTCGCCGATCAATATCCGGGATCGGTCGAAACGATGTTCCAGAGCCTGGCTGGAACCGATGAATGCAACCAGACGTTCGATGTCACCATTGATAAGATCTTGAAGTATGCCAAATCCAAGGAAGGCGAACGATACGGGCTCTATTTTGAGACGGGCCAGGGATCCGAGTTTACCAATGGGGCTGAAAACGGTGTGGACATGATGGTGCTCGAATCCCGGAAGTACGGCTTCAGCCGGGCGGTGGCAATGGAATTGGCAAAAGTACAGCCCCAAGGGGCGTGGCTCCATATCAATGATGTGGCCGGGTTCATCGGACCGGAGGTCTTCAAGACCCGCGAGCAACTGGTGCGGTGCTGTTTAGAGGATATCGCCATGGGGAAACTCCATGGGTTGACCATCGGTCTCGATATCTGCTCCACCCTGCACATGGACGTCACCCTGGAGGACCTGGATTGGTGCCAGGACCAGATCATGCCGGCCAATCCCGCCTACCTGATTGCGCTGCCCACCAAGAACGACCCCATGTTGAGCTATCTCTCAACGGCCTTCCAGGACCATGTCCGCATCCGGGAGAAATTCGGCTACAAGGTCAACGATGCGATGTGGGATTTCTATCAACGGCTCGGGATCGTGGATGCCAACAACACCTATACCGAACACTTCGGCGATCCCCTCTGGGTCTACTACCGGTACTGCCAGGCCAAGGGCGACAAGCGGTCCAAGAACGACATCTATGCCGAAGGCCGGAAAAAAATGAAGGAAGTCGAGGATCGGGGCGTCGATCTGGCCACCGGCCACGGCAAGCAACTCTGGGATCTCAACCCGCAGCTCGAAACCAAGGTGAAGTCCTATTACGATGACGCCAAGGTGTCCCTCTGGGCCGAGTTCACCCCGGGGTTTGTAAAGACCATCCCGAATGCCGTGCTGGTCAGCACATTATCCAAAAACCGGGAAGACTATATCGCCCATCCGGCATCCGGTGAAAAACTGACGCCTGAATCCATCGAAATACTGGAAAAGCTGAGAAATTCATGGGGCGCCAATCTTCCCAAGGGCCAGATCGTGATCTCCGACGGCTTAAACGCCAAGGCTATTATGGATGAGAATCATCTTATGCCCTATGTCGATGAATTGCGGAAATTGCTTGCCGAGGCCAATGTGCCCATGAGCGAGAAAAACATCGTGGTCACCGGCGGACGGGTCCGGGCCGGCTACCGGATCGGCGAACTGCTGTTTGAAAACGCGGATCCCAACGCTTTCCGAGGGATTCTTCACATCATCGGTGAACGGCCGGGAACCATGCATCACTCCTATTCCGTCTACATTACGGTTACGAAGGGCACGACCTGGACGGCCAAGAAAATCAATCACGATATCACGAAACTGGTCTGCAATATTGCCGATACGGCCCTGGACCCCAGGGAGGCGGCCCACGAAACCATCACGATCATCAGGGAAATGGTCGGCAAGCAAGTCAACAACAGCCGTCTCCTCGGCCGATCCTGAAAGGACCGCGCGCCATGACGTCATCGCAACGGGTATTCGGCTTCAAACTGGCCATACTGGGATTGATGTGGGCCTGTTGTGCTACGCCGAGGAGGCCGAACCGTAGAAACCGGCCGAACCAACGGCATCGCCGCAAGCGCCTGAACGCGTCATACCGAAAGATCTCGGCGCGAACCTCATTGCCGGAGCCCTCGTCATTTTCTTCGCCTATATACCCTTTTTCGCGTTCAGGGAATTAAGGCGGGTCCTGGGAGAGAAATCGCTAAGGCAACTCTTTTTCCAGGGAATATCGGCCATGACGCCCGGCTCTGGCCAAGCACCGAGCACGGCAGGAAAGTAATGGCCCGCTGGACACGTGAAGTGAATATCAAGATCAGCACCGGTATGAGAAAACACGAAGAGGTAGGCGTATGAACCAAACCGTCAAATTTCCTTTAATCGACACCATCCTCAGGGTCGCTGTGCTTTTCCTGCTCATCGCCTGGTGCGTCGGGATCATCCGCCCCTTTCTCGAGACCGTGATCTGGGGTGCCATCATTGCCGTGGCCCTGCACCCCTTCTTTGCGAGGGTAAAACGCTGGATGGGGAACAGGAATATGCTGGCAGGGGTGCTGCTGACCCTACTGATTGTTGTCATCCTCCTGGTGCCAACGGCTTTGCTGGTCAAGTTGCTGGTTGAAGGGATCCATAGCCTGGTCGCCCAATTCAGGGATCAGACCCTTGTGATCCCTCCCCCCGACCCGTCCGTGGCGGGATGGCCCTTGATCGGAAAACCCATTTCGGAAATATGGTCGCTGGCCTCCAATAGCATCGAATCGGCTATCACGACTTACAGGGAACCCCTGTCGAAACTGGGCCTGACAATTATCGGGCCGCTCGGCGGTTTCGGCAGGAGCCTTGTCATGTTCTTCGTCTCGGTGATCATCGCCGGCGCCTTCCTTGTCAAAACCGATGCTTCGGCCGCTTTTGCGCGAAAGCTGACTCATCGCCTGGCCGGAGAACGCGGCGATGAGCTGATCCAGGTCACGGGAGCAACCATAAAAAATGTCGCCAAAGGCATCCTCGGGGTAGCATTTTTTCAGTTTGTTGCAGCCGGCACGGTGCTGATGCTGGCGAGTGTACCCCTGGCAGGACTTTGGGCCTTTGCCGTGCTGGTTTTGGCCATTCTTCAGTTGCCTTCCGCCATTGTCATTTTGCCCGTCATCATTTACCTTTTCTCGGTAAAAACACTGGTGACGGCTATCCTGTGGACGGTCCTGCTGCTGGTCATCGCTCTCTCCGATAATGTGCTCAAACCGCTGCTCATGGGAAAAGGTTCCACCGTGCCCATGCTGGTCATCTTCCTCGGCGCCATTGGGGGGTTTATCTTCTCCGGCTTGATTGGGTTGTTCACCGGGGCCATCGTTCTTTCAGTAGGTTACAATCTGATGGTGCACTGGATCGGCGAAGGGCAGAATTGAAAGAAACCCAAATTTCGTTCGGGTATTGGGTCGGTAGCCCGAAATTGTCCATGCTGGCATTACAAAGCGCTGTCAATTGATCCGGCGGCCGGATGACATGCCCTGATCCTGCTTGCTGGGGAGCCTAATCTCGAAGACAAGGAGAATCCCAATGAAAACACATTCCCATCTGTTTGGCGTTTTAATCGGTCTGCTGATCGGCATATGGATGCTGCCGGCTGCCACCATGGCCCAGAATACCTCGGACAACATGCAGATCGTCCGGGAGAAGCTCCTCGCCGACCGCAAGCTGTTCGTGGCAGACAACATGGAATTGACCGAAGCGGAAGGCAAAGCCTTCTGGCCGGTCTACGAGACCTATGTCCAGGACCTGCAGAAGCTGGGTGCCAAGGGCGCTTACCTCATCGACGATTTCGCCCGCCACTACCAGGACATGACCGACGCCAAGGCGAAGGATCTTCTCAACCAGCTCATGGCCTACGAGGCCGAGTATCTGGCCCTTCGCCAGAACTACTTGCCCAAGTTCCGAGCGGCCATACCTGAGAAAAAGGTGACCCGCTATTACCAGATCGAGAACAAGATCCGGGCCATCGTCAACTACGAACTGGCCGGTCGGATTCCATTGGTGAAATGATGTCCAGCATACCTGAATGGAGGTGAACCATGATGACAGGAAAATATAGGATTCAATGGATGCTGCTGGCAGCTCTGACGATGGCTGTGGCCGCCGGACCGGCCGTGGCGGCCACAGGGGCCGAGATCCAGCACGATGCCGAGATCGCCCTGCAGAAACTCTACGATCGCTCGCCGGCCGCCAAAAAATTGTCGACCACGGCCAAGGGTATTCTGGTTTTTCCGCGCATCATCAAGGGCGGTTTGATCATCGGCGGGCAGTACGGTGAAGGCGCTCTTTTCAAGAACGGAAAATGCACGGGCTTCTACAACAGCGTGGCGGCCTCCTACGGCCTGCAGATCGGCGCCCAGACCTTCGGCTATGTCATGTTCCTGATGACCGACGACGCGCTGGCCTATCTCGCTACCTCCGAGGGCTTCGAAATCGGCGTGGGCCCAAGCTTCGTGGTGGTCGACGAGGGCATGGCGAAATCCCTGACGACCACCACCGCCAAGGAGGATGTCTACGCCTTCATTTTTAACCAGGAGGGTTTGATGGCCGGTCTGGGCTTGCAGGGTTCCAAAATCACCAGACTCGAAAAATAAAGGGGAGATCATGAGATCTTCATGTCGTGTAGGTTGGGATCTCTTGCTGGCGGTCGTAATCCTGCTCCAGGGATGCGCCACACCGGTAGGCGTGCGCCACCTGGATTTAAAAGAGGCCAACCGCAGAATGACCGAAAGCGTTTTGTCGGACGGTCACCTGAGCGCCCCGACGATGCAGATCCTCAATCGGGCCGGCTTGGCGAAGCAGTTCGAGAGCGAACCGACCGAGGTGATTGCCGCGCTGAACACGGGCATCCTCACGGCCCGGGAGGCCGACCGGCGCTTTGCCCTTGCGGAGCTCTCCTTCCTGCATGCCACCAATAGTGGCGATCGATCCTACTTCCTCTCTGCGGCGGTGTACGCCTACGCATTTCTTTTTCCGGAGGATGCCGGCCGCATTCCCGACGCGTTCGATCCGCGCCTGCGAACCGCCGTCATGATTTACAACCAGGGGATTGCGGAAGGGTTCACCGATGCGGAATCCAAAGAAGTGCTTTTAAAGACAGGCACCTATAAACTCCCCTTCGGAGAACTCATCGTTCGCATCGATCCGAACGAATTTCGGTGGGGCCCGTTCCGCATGGATAATTTCGTGGCCTCCTCGCATCTCGGTGTACGTGGCCTGTACAATGATTATCGCTGGCCTGGAATCGGGTCGGCTCTGGTGGCCAGCCTGAAACACGTCCCGGGAGAGCAGGAAGCGGCCTTCACCCGAATCCCCCCGGCACTGAAAATGGCGGCGACGGCCTTCCTGCAACTCGAAAACGTCGAAGCCGGGCTGCGTGACGGCCGTGTGGAGGGGACCCTGGCGCTCTACACCACTCAGGAAAACACATCGGTCAGCGTTGGCGGCCGCACGGTTCCCCTGGAGTTCGGGCTGACTTCCGCCCTGGCCTATACCCTGGAAGGGTCGCAGGCCTACACTATGGAGCTCAAAGGACTGCTCTCGGGGGACCTTGAACTTTTCAAACACACCGCCCGCTTCAAGGACAACGTGTTTCTCATGGCGCCCTACCATCCCGGCCGGATCCCGCTGGTGTTCGTTCATGGAACGGCTTCCAGTCCGGCGCGGTGGGCGCAAATGCTCAACGAGATCCTCAACGACCGGGAACTGTGGAACCGTTACCAGGTCTGGTTATTCACTTACAACACGGGCAACCCCATTCTGTACTCCGGCGGGATCCTCACGCAAGGCCTGCGCAACGTGGTCAGGGAACTCGACCCCGATGGCAAGGATGACGCCTTGCGCAAAATGGTGGTGATCGGCCACAGCCAGGGAGGGCTGCTCACCAAACTGACCGCCATCGACAGCGGCGATCGTTTCTGGGATCGTGCTTTCACCGTTCCCATCGATCAGCTCGACGTTTCACCGGAAACACGCGCGCTGCTCCGGCGTAGCTTTTTTTACGAGCCCCTGCCGTTTGTCCACCGCGTCGTTTTCATCTCCACGCCGCACCGCGGCAGCCATTTAGCCGGGGGGTATATCACGGATATGCTGAGGCGTCTGATCTCGCTGCCTTTCACGCTTTTGAGCCCCCTGCAGGAAGTTTTCGAAAAAAGTCCTGAAGCCGTCACGGCACGTGCCATGGAGGCTGAAATCCCACGCAGTACCGACAATATGAACCCCGACAGCGAGTTTATCAAAACCTTTGCGTCGATACCCATCGCACCGGGCATCATCGCCCACTCCATCATTGCCGTGGAAAACCCCGAAGACCCGCAGGAAGAGTGGGATGACGGGGTAGTGGCCTACAGCAGCGCCCACATCGATGGTGTCGCCTCGGAATTTGTCGTCCACTCCGGCCACTCCGCACAGGAATCGCCAGTGGCCATCGAGGAGGTGCGCCGGATCCTCGTTGAGAATCTCAAGGATTGAGGAGGCCAACGATGGTACGTGTTTTAAAGTACGCCGGGGTGTTCATTGGTGCCGCGGTCGTCGTCCTCATGACGGCCTGGGGCGCGTTGGCGATCTGGTATTCGAACCTTTCGGAGAGCCATTTGCGCGCCGGCATGGCCGGTCTGTTCGTAATGGTGATCCTTCTGGCGTTCGTCTTTCTGCGCCGCCGGCAGGCCTTTGCGGTTTTTGTCGTTGTCTTTGCCGGCATCGTGGCCTGGTGGCTGACCATTCCCGCCTCGAACGACCGTAACTGGCAGCCGGACGTGGCCGTTCTGCCCTATGCCATGGTTAAGGGCGAGCAGGTCACGATTTACAACATCCGCAACCTGAACTACCGGACCGAGACGGACTTCGACGTACGCTACTACGACAAGACCTTCGACCTCAACCGGCTGGACGCGGTCGATCTGGTCGCGGTCTACTGGATGGGGGATGCAATTGCCCACGTCATGGTCAGTTTCGGGTTTCAGGAGAAGGACTTCGTGAGCTTCTCGATCGAAACACGCAAGGAACAGGGCGAGGCATATTCGACTCTCAAGGGGTTTTTCAAGCAGTACGAACTGATCTTTGTCGTCGGTGACGAGCGCGATCTAATCCGGGTGCGTACCGACTACCGCAAGCCGCCGGAGGACGTCTACCTCTATCGGAGTCGCATGACGCCGGAAAACGCGCGCAAGTTTTTCATGGCGTATGTCCGTCAGATCAACGCCATGAAGACAACTCCCGAATGGTACAATACGCTCACCACGAACTGCACCACGGACGTGGTTCGGCTCATCCGTGCCTATGGCGGCCAGGCGCGTTACAACTGGAAGGTGCTGCTCTCCGGCTACGCCCCGCAGTATGCGTACGAAAATGGATCGCTCGATACGCGCATTCCTTTCGATGAACTCCGGAAACTCAGCATCATCAACCCCAAAGCCCGGGCCGTCGGAGACGATCCGGAGTTTTCACGCAAGATCCGCGAGAGCCTGCCGCGGCCGCTGTGATTATAATACAGCGATTGCGGATTCCTGGATACGCCTGCGTGGAAGGTGGCGATTGTCAAATACATTGGGAAATCATGACCCGCCATTGCAAGCATCCGTGTGCGGGGTTCTCGGCGCCCTCACTGATTCCCGCCAGGTAGGGACCCAACTCAGGAGATTCAAGAACGACCGCTTCGTTTCCGCCCATTGTATCACCTGTCGTGGTTTCTTTTCGGGAGGTGCGCTTTTTAGATCGACAATACTTCATGTAATGCGATATTTAACAATTCTTCGTGCTTGCGACGTGGGCACCGGTGCCGTGGATATCATTACGCCGGGGATGCCCGGCGGCACAGAAACCAATGCAAAATCGCAAGCGCCGTTGGACATAGTCGAAGCGCTGTATCTCCGGTGTAAAGCACTGGACGGACATGATGTCTTTTGGAGCGGATAGAAGCCATGGACTTCACCCCCGGTGATCAATTACGTTTCCGGGTAGACGAACAGAGGACACCAGCGACATCGGAGGGCACCGTTCGATGCTCAGGGGCCGCAGCGGCCGAAACCATACTATTTTTCAAACAGGGGAATAGATCTTATGAAAAGTCATGCTGTGACGGCACTGTTGATAATCGTGATCGCGCTGGCGTTGCCGGCCTCGACCAACGCTGCAACGGAGCGGCCGTGGGCCACGATCGGCACCGGGACGCTCACCGGCGTCTATTACGGCAGCGGCCATGCGATTGCCAAAACCCTGAGGCGTTATGCCGGAGATCAAAAAATCGATATGTCCGTGAAGGAGACCGAAGGGTCGCTGGAAAATCTCGAGGCGGTCACGAGTGGGCAATTCTATTTCGGCATCGTCCAGTCCGATATCCAGTACCAGGCCTGGCACGGGACCACCGCAAGCCCGTGGGAAGGGAAGCCTCAGAAAAACCTGCGCGCGGTTTTCAGCCTCTACACCGAAGCCATCAACCTGGTGGCCTTGAGTCGCCTGGACATCAATACCCTGAAGGATTTAAAATCCAAACACGCCAAAGTGAACTTGGGAGAACCCGGCTCCGGTCAGTATATCAATGCCAAGGACCTGTTGATGGCCGTCGGTATCCATCCGCAAGACGATGTGCAGGAAGTGCATGTATCGCCCCCGACGGCGCTGGAACTTTTCGAGGGCGGCGACATCGATGCCTTTTTTTTCACTGCCGGACATCCGGCCGCGCAATTCCACGAAGTGGCCGGCGGCAAAATGCTGGCGCGATTCGTGACGTTAGATCTCGAAGAGAAGCTGCTAAAAGACTACCCCTATTACAGCCGGACGTTTATTCCGATGAAATATTATCCCGGCATGGACAACAAGCAGGATGTCGCCACCATCGGTGTAAAAGCCACTGTGGTCGCCTCCACCGACACGCCGGACTGGATGGTCTACGGCGTCGTGAAGGCGGTGGTTGAAAACATGGACTATTTCAAATCGCAGCTGCTGGTTTTTGAGGGCCTGAATCGCGCCGGGATGCTGGAGGCTTTGTCCGCCCCGATCCATCCCGGTGCCTTGAAATACTACCGGGAAGCCGGATTAGTACAATAATCACTCTTACAACCAGTCCTGATTAAAATAGACGGCGTTGCTCACGAGTGTCTTTCGCACTGGAAAAGGGGACATTCCATATGCCGCGCCAATCCCGCATAGATCTTTCAGGGGCGGTGCAACATTTACTATGAAAGGAAATTCCATGAAACGGCTGTCTTTGATGGT
>JAHLLS010000023.1 GCA_020444045.1 Deltaproteobacteria bacterium | reverse complement strand
CGTTTAGAAAAACACGCACTTCTTTGGAATTATCAATATCCCAGGCCCTATAGCTCAATTTGACATTGCCACTCATACCGCCAAAGGAGTATTTCACTTTATCCACATGGTTTTGATCTCCCAACTTTATCATGCCAAAATTTTCCAAAGATGGTAAAGGTATTGGGGTATCCGACACAACGGATACATCGCCCACACCCCACCAAACTGACTTAGGCGGGTTGTAAGTGTTTGTAAATACGACGATGTTCTCACTGCTGTTATTTACAAGTTTGTCCGGCAAGTTGATGACCCTTTTACCACTCCATTGATTGTTACCTGTCACTGAAACATAAGTAATCGGAGAACCGTTTAGAAAAACACGCACTTCTTTGGAATTATCAATATCCCAGGCCCTATAGCTTAATTTGACATTGCCACTCATACCGCCAAAGGAGTAGTTTACTTTGTCCACGTGGTTCTGGTCACCGTCTTTGATCATTCCATAATTATTGGAAGACGGAAGAGGAATTATCGTAGCCGAAACTGGCGTTGAATCTTCATCATTTAAGACCGTGCAGGTCTCGGCAATGTTTTGAACAGATCCAGCCTGGTCGATTATCCTGGCGGAAATCGTGTGGGTGCCATTGGAAAGCGTTGTCGTATCAAAGGGGAGGCCCAAGTCGTAGGGCGCATAATTTTCCGTGTTGTGCGTAGTTCCGTCGATTGAGAAGACAACTTGCGATATATAGGCTTCCGGTTCTATAAATATGTATACGTTTCCAGAAATCGTTTGGTCGTTTAATTGAACGGCATTGGAACGATTCGAATTGGCGCTGAGCGACAGCCGGTAATCTTCCGTCGCTGGTTCCGATGAGGTCGCGTTCGCGCTAACTTCATAGGAATAACCGCTCTCGTTGCCAGAGGTATCCACTGCCGTTAAAGAAAAATAATAGGTGTTACCTTCCACCAAATTATTGACAGTGAACGACGAGACATTGCCTACCGGAATGGGCAAAGCATATTCTCTCGATTCCGCACCATAATATAAGTTGTAGCCGGAAATATCAGGCTCCGAATTAGGCTGCCATCGAAGCGTAACCGACGCCGCAAATACCGTTGTGGGGAAAACGATCAATAACAAGGCGAGCACATATTTAATCTGCTTTTTTATCTGCATGGATTCGTTCCTGATTCTCCTGAGGATATGATTTGTTGCTGTCAACGAATTGTTAATTCTCAAGGATTTGATGCACAAACAATGCCATCGATGCCGAAATTGAACTGCCTGAATCCGTTAAGGAAAACCCACCGAGCAACAAATAGATCCGATAGGTAGTGTATGATTTTTTTCACTATTAACGTATAATTTGGGATTCGTGGTTGTTGTCCGTGATGCGTGAAGCGTAATTTCGTGAGGCGTGATTCGTGAAGCGTTGTCCGTGATTCGTGAGCCGTTGTCCGTTGATGCGAGACTCGTGACGCGTGGTTCGTGAGCTGTTTTGGGGGCTTTTCCCGGTTCACGGTTCCCGGTTTACGATTTCCGGCTCACGATTTTCGGTTCACGGTTCACGCATCACGGTTCCCGGTTCACGATTTCCCGTTCCTATTAAAACTTGAGGTAGCGCTCCATGATTATATTTCGAAAGGCTCTGATATCCTTAAGCTCTTCTTTGATAAAAACATAAACACCTTTATTTTCTATTTCGGCATACAGGTGGACCAGACGATTCCTGAATTTCGCCATTTGTTTGAGATTTTGCGATAAGCTTTTTTCAATCAGCCCAGCCTCCCCCATTACGGAGAGACCTTTGCACAACTCCGATTTGGTTTAAAGCCGAACTTCCATCTTCATAGTCTTCCAGCATAAAAAATGCAGAAATGTGAGAAAGCTACCTGATATCTATTGATATTTTTGGTGCTTTATGCTAGTTTTATCTTATATAATCAACCGGTTATGAGGATTACATGGGATTCAAAAAGATGAGCCGCAGCCTGGATTTCGCCGATTTTGCACTTTCAAGCTCCCTGGAAGCCAACCGCAGCGTCAAATTGATGGAAAAGATCTCGGCCTCCATTAACTGGTCCCGTGTCGAAGCCGTTTTGATGCAGCATTATACCGTCGGCACCAACCAGGAAGGCGCCAAGGCGTATCCTCCCATCCTGCTCTTCAAGTGCCTGCTGCTGCAGAAATGGTTTCGCCCCAGTTGAATGGTCGTTGAATTCAACGGGGTAAATATTCCCTCTGATCCCGAACTGGAAAATCAAATCAATGACAGACTGTCCTTCAAGAAATTCCTGGGTCTGTCCTTCAGCAAACCCTCTCCCGACCATTCCACCTTCTCACGATTCCGCAGCCGGCTGAGCAAAGCCTCCATGGAACAGATTCACCCCGTTACAAATTGTGACATATCAGATCGATATTTTTAGCGTTAACCCAAAAATTCATTATTCTACTATTCATAAAAATAGTTTGAATTTGTAACGGGGTAAAATTCCGAGATTCTGCGCCAGTTCCAAGCCAAGGGGCTTTCCATAAATGAAGGTGTGGCTGTGGATGCCCGCCTGGTGGAATCGGCCAGTCGCCCGCTTAGCAACGATGAGCTTCACCCGGTTAAATAAGATTCGATCCTCCTTTTCAGGAACATTCTCCCTTGGTAAGTCTTGAAATATTTCTCACGCTTTGTTGCGTGATTTTGAGATAGGCAGGCCTCATAATAGACGAGTTCCAATGGCCTTCGATCTCTTTTCGATTTCACTAATCCCTTGTTGTGGTGATCGAATCTTTGCTTGAGGTTTTTGGTAAACCCTACATAAAACTTGCTATCAGACAGGCTTTGCAGAACATAGGTATAGAACATCAGGCCTCAAGCAATTTAACTGGGTAAAAAAGAAACGCGCGCATCGCGATACCGAAGAAGGCCAAAAGGATAAAAATGGTAAGCCGCTGAAGTTCTCGCGTGATCTGGAAAGCGATTAGACCATCAAAAACGACGTGCCGCACTTCGGGCTTAAAGAGCATACGGCCGTTGATGCCAAGCACGGTTTTATCCTGGCCACTATCCACAGTCCCGCTTCGGTGCATGACACCAAGTTCCTTCAGTATTGCACAATCTTCAGTCGCCATACCAAGAAACCGATTAAAATCGTCTATGCTGATAAGGGCTACGCCGGCCTGCCCAACCGCAATTTCCTCTCAGAGAACAAAATCGCCGATGGCATCATGCGTAAAGACTCGACCATAGCTAAGCTCACAAAACGGGAAATCGAGCGAAACAAAAAAATCTCCAAAGTACGTTACATTGTCGAACAGTATTTTGGAATCAGTCATCTTCACGACAAAGCCAAGCGAGCTCGGTTTACAAAGATCATGAAGAACAATCTGGATGCCTGGTTTAGGCAAGTTTACCCCGTTAAATTCGAAGATCATTTACCTGGGGCCGCCTTCAACGTGTTCAGGGGGATGAAAATCCTTCCAAAAGCGGTGGGGTAAAAGCCGAGGGGGAAGCCGGATGAGATTGTCCGGCCTCGGGAGGCAAAGCAATTATGGCTCCCATAGGGACCATGATGACCAAATGGCTTACTCAATCGCCTCTGTACCTTCAAAATTGTAGATGATCTCCCTGAAATTTTCTGAAAAAAAGCTTCCTGAATCAGAAAATCGGAAATGTGGCCTGATTTTCAAAGGTCTCTGCGTGATATGTTTATTTAATGTTTCGAAAAACATCAGCCTATTATCTTGTCTGGATTTTGAAATAAAGACGTGATGAATCGAATTTAAAGAGGGGGGCATTCCGCAAAACTCGAGTTGAGCGCACCAGCGACTTTTTCCTGTTCCTGTGCTGTTATATAGGGGTGCATCGGCAGGCTGAAAATCCGTCCCGCACAAGATTCACTAACCGGGAAATCGCCTTCCCGGTATCCTAATGGCGTGAACGCCTTTTGCAGATGCAAGGGCTTCGGATAATAAATCGCTGTTGGTATATTTTCCTTGTTCAAACGGGACCGCAACCTTTCACGTTGAGATTGGTTCTGCGCTAACAGGGAGTATTGCGCCCATGCGCTTTGTGCGCCTTCTGGGACTTTCGGCAGCTTCAAACTGCTCAATGAGCCTATCAGAGTTTCATATCGATTTGCGGCCGTGTTCCGCAGGACGACTTCTTCAGGGAAAATTTCGAATTTAGAAAGCAACACTGCAGCCTGTATTGTATCGAGTCTGCCGTTGATACCCACCCTGATATTGTCGTATTGGTGGTCTCCCATGCCATGAATGCGAATGGACCGCATAATTTCGGCCATTCGATCATCATTGGTGAAACACATGCCACCATCACCATAGCACCCCAAAGGCTTGGCGGGGTAAAACGAGGTGCAGGCAATATCGGCCAGAGCGCAGGCTTTTTGACCATTCAGTTCGGCCCCAAAAGACTGCGCCGCATCCTCGACCACTGCCAAATTATATTTTTGAGCGATGTTGCTGATGGCCAGGTAGTCCGCCGGCAGCCCGAACAGGTCCACCGCGATCACAGCCTTGGGCGCCAGCGTTTCATCTGCTGTCAGATATCGGTAAACCGGATGAGTTCGTTCGTCGTTCGCTACATCACGAATAGCCGCTTCCAGTAATACTGGATCAATGTTGAAACTGCTTTCTTCAATATCGACAAAGACGGGCGTAGCTCCTAAAAGACTAATGACTTCAGCCGTTGCAAAAAACGAAAACGGGGTGGTGAAAACCGCATCGCCGGGGCCGATTTCATAGGCCATCAGTGCCATCAGGAGGGCATCGGTGCCGGAGGCACAGGCCAGGGCATGGGATACGCCCACGTATTGGCTTAAACGGCTTTCCAGTTCTTCAATTTCCGGCCCCAGCACGTAGTGCCCGTGATCAAGCACGCCGAGGATGCGTTTCTCTATGTTGGGTCTGATGCGTGCCTGTTGAAGGGCGAGGTCGATAAATTTCATATTTCTCCAGAACCAGTTTTATCCGCAAATTTTGCAGGTGAGAAAGACATGTTCAAGGGTCCTTATGATTTTGTCTGCGATAATCTGCGCCATCGGTGGAGACGAGGTTTAGAAAGTTTTAATCTTGGACGCCACAACGCCTTTTTCGACCAGAAGCCCCACTATGTCGGGATCGAGCCTGTCGTTGGTCAACACCACGACATCGAAAGCGGTTTCCAGCAGTTCATCCATGCCGAGAATGCGGTGTCCGAAAAAAGAACCGCCATTCCCGGTGAAATCGCTGATCGCAACGAATGTCAGATTTGATTCCTGAAGCGACAGATAGGCGATTTCGGCCAGGTCCCCTTCCCCGAAAAAAGCCACCCGCTCGACTCCCTCCGCTTTCAGTTCATGGAAGAGATTGCGCGTGCGGTGGCGCGCATCACGGTAGAAGCGATAGGAATACTGAATGTAAGCATAGGTCAAGCGGGTTTTTTCGGTCACGCCCTGGGGCGTGAGAATATACCGCATCCTGTTTTTCGGAAGGTGGGTGACCTTGAAATACCCCTTTTTGGCCAAACGCCGGATAAAGGAGTTGATCAGCCCCAAGGAGATGTTCAAGGCTTCCGCCATGTCGCGCTGGCTAGGCGAATCCTGTCCGTCGATGGCTTCCAGGATTTTCAGCGTGCGGATATCTTGGGTATCCATTTTAGGATTGATTCAATCCAACGGTTGGGAAGGCATCGATAGCTCCGCCGGGTGGGTTCCATCCGCATGTAGAAAGATGGCCCTTCAGAGATATGATACATTTGAAAAGAATGGTTACGTTCAGCAATTGAACGCATGCTCTATGACCATATAATAATAGGAAAGTCAACATCTTTTGGCTGTTCGCGGTGGGATTGGAAATAAGTCCACACTTGGTTCAAAAGACGTGAGGGATATATGGGGTGAATTCAGGATAGAACGGCAGCCACTTGCAAAGCACGTGGCTGCCGTTTTCCCATCGCCGGGTTATTGTTTACCCACGAAAATCCGATCTTTGTTCAATTCCAGAATTTTGTCACCGACCCCCTTGACGTTCTTAAGATCGTCGACGGTTTTGAAAGGGCCATGGGCATCCCGATAGGCCACGATGTTTTCCGCTGTTTTCGGGCCCACCTTCTGTAGTTGGGTCAGTTCATCGACCGATGCAGTATTGATGTTGATGGTGTCGTTGCCCGCGGCAACAACGGGTGCTGCCGTCACTGCCATAAAACAAACCATTAACATGAGAACCAGTACCTTTTTCATGCGCTTCTCCTTCCAAAATATGGGATTTGAGTTGGGTCATGGCCCGTTGTGAATTTGCTCTCAAAAGAGGCCATGACCGGTAAGGGACTGGTTGTTTCCTTTACCAATATCTGTACCAAAAAATTCGAATCAGATGCTTCGAATTTTTAACTGGCGCTGCGCGCCCAAAAAGTATGATTACAAATACTTTATATTACATCACTATCCTGTTTTTTTAAATTTGGAGAATATATTTTAAATTGTTTTTCATAGCGATATCAGGCAGCGGATTACGACCCCATGAAACAGCCGCTTTGCCCTCATTTCTGTGCGTCGGTGCCCAGTTGGATGTGCAAGACATTCTTCTTTGGCGACAGAAAGCTTGATTCCGGATGGGTGATGGTGGAAGATGATAATTCCGATTCCGGATCGGGGTCCTGCGTGGCAACCAACTGAAATCAAGGAGAGCCAAAAATGGGAAATAGTTCAGATACGGTGCGCGTCAACGTGACGCTTGCCGTCTCGGGAGAGACGCTTCAAACCATCGTGCGTACCGCCAAGGAAATCGTGGGAAGAAACGAAAAGGGGCATTATCGCATCGATACAGCCGACCTGCTGGAAGATCTCCTGTCAAACTTCATCGATGAAAATGGATTTGATGCATATGTTGCGGATCGTGAGAACTACGGATTTCTCGACCGCCAGTAAGCGACGGGTTAGAATTCTTTTTGGGAAGCCGGCACCAGGCCCGTGATCATCGGGAAATGCTTGATGTTAAGTGTTGTCAGTTCGGCATTTTCAATTTTCGAGTTTTTCGTCGATGCGTCCCATGGCGGCCATAAATTTTTCACGGATTTCGCGGGCATAGGGGTTGAACTGATGCATGTCCCGAAAAAGCTGCCAGGTGTCGTGCTCCACCACCTCCAGCGTATACGTGAGTCGCTTATACCCTTCCGTGTCGATCTTGAGTTTTTCAGCACCGAATTCCGCCAGTGATCGTCCGATAAAATGCGTGAGCGACAGGCTAACGGCAATCTGGCGATCATGTTCTTCCGGCGTAGCTTCGATGACTTCCAGCCCCTTCCCCCGCAGATAGTCATATATTTTACGATAGAGGTCCGGCCTCGTGGTGACGTTGCAGAGCACTATTTTACGTCCGTCAAGTGATTCAGCGGCGCTGTCCGGACCGAACATGGGATGAGTGCCCAGAATGGCCGTATGGTTCGCCAACAGTTCCTGCATCCAATCGACCGGATGCTTTTTGACCGAGCATACATCGATGACCACCGTTTCCTGGGCGATGAGAGGGGCGATTTTTTGAAGCGTCTCCCGCATGGCGCTGATCGGGACGCACAGCACCAGGAAAGGCTGAGCACAGACTTCCGCCAGCGTGGCTTTGGAGGCCCCGACGGCCTCGATCGCCGCCGCCTTTTGGCTGGCCGAGTAGACCAGGACCTTGCAATCCTCGGCAAGGTAGCGGGCCGTAAGGGCACCGAATCGTCCGAATCCGATTAAACCGATCATAAAACGTCCTTGATGCGTTGTAAGCCCTTAGACAGCCGCTCGGTGCCGGTCGCAAAAGAGATTCGAATATGGCCGGGCGCCCCAAAAAAAGCCCCCGGCACCACCGCGACATTGGCCTTTTCCAACACGTATTGGGCGAAAGCCTGATCGTCGCCGTACCGCTCCTGATAACATGCAACGCTCGGAAACAGGTAAAAAGCGCCATCGGGAACCGTCAAATCAAAGAGTTCACCTCCCATTTGGACCGCCAAATCTCGCCTTTTCTGAAACTGCCGGCGACGCTGTTCCAGCGCATTAGAGGGGGTATCGATGGCAGACAAAGCGCCATGCTGGGCAAAGGTACAGACATTGCCTGTCAGGTGCCCATGGACGGTCGTGAGGCGGGCAATCATTTCCTGGGCGGCCGCCACATACCCGACCCGGAAACCGGTCATGCCATAGGTTTTAGAAAAACTGCGCACGACAATCAATTGCGGTCGAATTTCGGGAAAATCGAAAAGACTTTTGAATGAGGTGTCACCATAGACGAAAGCCGCGTAGGCCTCGTCGGAGATCAACCACAAATTATTTTTTCGACAGATGTCGATAATGCGTTCCAGAGCGCTGCGGTCATAGACCGCCCCGGTGGGGTTGTTGGGCGAGTTGATCAGGATGGCCACGGTACGATCGGTCACGGCGTGGGCCATGGCGTCGGGATCGAGTTGATGCTGAATCGTATCGACCATCACCGGCGTCCCACCGGCCAGCCGAACCTGATGCTGAAAGCTGACCCAGGAGGGGGATGGGATGATCACCTCTCGCCCGGGGTCGCAAATGGCCTGAAAAACTTCAAAAAGGCCCTGTTTGGCCCCATTGGTGACGAGAATATTCGCGGGGCCATATCCCTCGAATTCAGCCGCCAGTTTCTCCCTCAACAAAGGAAGACCGGCTACGGGACCGTAACGCGTGTGTCCATCGGTCAAGGCCCTGATGGTGGCGGTCGTCACATCCGCATCAACAGCGAAATCCGGCTCGCCCACGGCAAGATCGATCACATCTCGTCCGGCGGCACGCAATTCCTGTATCAGGACCGTAAATTTCAGCGTTCCTGATGGAAGAATATTGTTAAATTTATCGGATATATACATAGGTCAGTACTTAGTGCCCATCCATAAATGACCAATTTGCCCAATATCTGCGTTGCACGAAAAATTGAATCCTCGGAATATCAACCATATGCCTGCGGTTAAATCTTCCGTGCGCCTTGATCTCAACCAAATTTGCCAATTTCTGGATGGGCACTACTTAACAACAGTCGTTGGTCATCGGGGCCAAACAGGATCCAAGGATTCCACCCCATCACCCCCGCATCTTCTGCCGCAATACCAAATCTCCGAGAACAAGGGCGGCCATACTTTCAACAATCGGTACCGCCCGGGGCACGACGCAGGGATCGTGTCGCCCCTTGGCTTCCAGAACAGCGGGTGCGCCTTCGAAATCAACGGTTTTCTGGGGCAGTTTGATGGTCGCCGGCGGCTTGAAGGCCACGCGAAACAGGATCGGAGCGCCGCTGCTGATACCGCCCAGGGTTCCCCCACTGTTGTTTTGGGACGGCATCAATCTATCGCCCTCTTTCGCAAAGGGGTCGTTATGAACCGATCCTTTCATGCGCGTGCCGGCAAATCCGGAACCGATTTCAAACCCTTTGGTGGCGGGAATGGACATCATGGCCTGGGCCAGTTTGGCCTCCAGTTTGTCAAAAACCGGTTCGCCCAACCCTACCGGAACACAACGGCATATGCATGAAACGATTCCCCCGATGGAGTCACCTTCTTCCTTGAGCTGCAGGATGAGCTTTTCCATCTGGTCGGCGGTTTCTTCGTGGGGGCACCTAACGGAATAGTGGTCAACCGTGTCGCGGGTGAGGGTTTCCGCATCGATGGCCGGCGGCTCGATCGGGCCGACAGCACTGACCCAGGCCACAATGTCGATGCCAAACAGTTCGTGCAGAAATTTTTCGGCAATAGCCCCTGCCGCTACCCGCCCGATGGTTTCTCGGGCACTGGACCGCCCTCCCCCGCTGCTGGCCCGGATGCCGTATTTCATCTGATAGGTATAATCCGCGTGCGATGGCCGTGGAATATCTTGCATGGCCCCGTAATCGCCGGGAATCTGATCCTTGTTGGCGACAAAGAGGCCAATTGGCGTGCCCAGCGTGAGCCCGTTTTCCACCCCGGACAGGATGGTCACCTGGTCGGCTTCCTGGCGATCCGTGGTCAGGCGGCTTTGCCCTGGTCGCCGTCGATCCAATTGCGGTTGGATGTCACTCTCGGAAAGGGGCAACCGGGACGGAACACCGTCAAGAATCGCCCCAACCCCTTTGCAATGGGATTCGCCGAAAGTGGTTACACTTAAAAGGGTACCGTAAGTACTGGACATGCGCTTGCTCCTGCAAGAAAATCGAAGAATATTACCATGAAGAGCATGAAGGGCATGAAGAAATTCCGGCTTACGCCGGAATGACAAACATAATCCATTGGTTTAGTGATAAACCTCTAACACTTTTTTTTCTTCATGTTCTTCATGACCTTCATGGTAAAAGCATTAGGTTTTTCTTTTGCCTATTTAAAAAGGGTCTCGTAGACTTCCCAAAAATTCGGGAAGGATTTTTCCACACACCCGGGATTGCGGATGCGTGTTCCCGGCGCCTGCAAGCCGGCAATCGCAAAACTCATGGCAATCCGGTGATCGTTGTAGGTTTCAATTTCAGCCGCGAGGGGTTGCCCGCCCTCAATATATAGATCATCGCCGGAACTGTGCGCCACGATGCCCATTGACTTGAGTTCCTTTATGACAGCGTCTAAGCGATCACATTCTTTGGCTCTGAGATGCGCCACGTTTTTAATGCAGGACGTTCCCCGGGCAAAGGCCGCCACAACGGCCACCGTCGGCACCATATCGGGCATATCGCCCATGTCCGCTTCAATGGGCTTCAGTGCTTCGCCGGCCACAGCAATACCGTCTTGCTCGAAACGCACCTGACATCCCATTTCCTCAAAAAGGTGCAGTATTTTCAGATCGCCCTGCAGCGAATCGCCTTGAATGCCAAGGACTTTGATCAATTTGCCGGTAATGGCGCCCGCAGCCCAGAAATAAGAGGCATTGGACACATCCGATTCCACCGTGTAGTTCCCAGGGCAATATTGTTGGCGTCCCGGAACCATAAAATGCTCATACCCTTCCCGCTCCACCGCTACACCAAATTGTTGCATGATATCGACGGTCATATCGATATAGGGGCGGGAAACGGGTCCCCGACGGACATCGATCTGCAGACCACCATCCGTGTTTGGCGCCATCAGAAGCAGGGAGGACAGAAACTGGCTGCTGATGGAGCAATCGATATCAACGTGTGTGCCGTTCACCTTCCCGCCCGTGATCAGCAGGGGCGGACATCCATTTTGATTCAGGGACCGGGCCGGCACCCCGATTTGCCCCAGGCTGTATAGCAGGGCCTGAACCGGTCGCTCCTGCATGCGGCGTGTACCGGTCAGCAAGTATTCACCCTGGCCCAGCGCCGCGAGCGATATCAGCAGGCGCATGGAGGTACCTGAATTGCCCAAGAAAATCGGGTCTTCGGTTGGACGGAAATGGCCGTTGCATCCGTTGATTTCAATGCCGGAGGTGGCCTCTTTGATCGAAACGCCCATCTGTTGCAACGCATTCATGGTGAGTTGGGTGTCTTCGCTTCTCAGGGCATTTCGAATCACGGATTTTCCATCGGCCAGAGCGGCCGCAATGAGAACACGGTGGGTATAGCTTTTGGATCCAGGAATCTGAACGACGCTGTTGCGAACAGGCTGTGATGGCGTGACGAACATGAGTTCTGGATAACCCTCCTGATCCGAAGTTAGTACGCGTCCACAAATGGCCAATTTGCCCGATCCGCCGAAGGCGGATAAATAGCGGCGTTATGCGGAAAATTGAATCCTCGGAATATTAACAATAGGCCTGCGGTTAAATTTTCCGCACGCCTTGATCTCAACCAAATTTGCCGATTTCTGGATGGGTACTATGTATATAACCCCGTTTGGCGTTTCGTCTAAATAAAAAACCGTGGGTATTTTAGGGTACCCACGGCTTTAATGGTCAAGCAACGTTATTTCAGCGGCACCATGAACCGGGGGGTATTCCCAACCAGATGCAATAAAAATACCGGTTCCTTTGCGTCGCCATAGAATATTCGTCCCTTATCGGAAAATTCGATTTGGGTGGAATCCGTAAATAATCCCCTGAAATTTGTCAAGACATTTGTTGTTTTACTGCCGGTGAGCAGGCATTTTCATCCAGCAGAACCGTGCCTTCGCCCGGGTAGACCCTGCGTTGCTCACCGGAAGAAGCCGCAGCACGTCTCGGCCATCGTCCCGGCTGCGGTTCACTGCCCTCGGTTGCCAAAATCGAAGGGGCGGTGTCCGCCATGCAGGGATTTCCGCGTAGATCGACATCCGCCACCGGCCAGCTGAATTCAATCGGGATGTGGTTCGGATCAAACGTATAAATCGAATAAATGAAACCGTGGTCGATCACTTCCGATACCCATTGGTCGGCGTCTTCCAGCCGCTGTTTCAACTGCCAAAGATCCTCTTCGTCACGCACTTCAAATGACACATGGTCAAATGCAAAGGACCCCTTCACCGGCACGCCATGATCCTTTTCAGGTAACGGCTCGATGCCCGGCCATTCAAAAAAAGCGATCATGTCATGGGCCGAAATCTCAAAAAAATAGTGTCGATACCCTGGACGCCCCAGCCCTGCCACGAGACGCATACCCAATAAATCACGCCAAAAGGCAATGGTGGCATCGATGTCACCGGTCGCCATGGCCATATGGTTGATGCCGGTGTAATTGATTTTCATGTCGAAAAAGCCTCCCAAAGGTTGAACGCAAGTAGCATCATGGCACGGTGGCCTTGTAGATTTCCGCCTGGCCGGAGATACGATAGGCTGCGGCGGCCGCAGGAATCAGCAGGCTATCCCCGCGGCGCAAGGGCAATTTCTCGTCGCTGTCGACGACCTCCAAGGTGGCCCGGCCATCCAGCACGATCAGGATCTCGATGTTGCGGTCCGGCGTGGCCTCATGCCTGCAACCGGCGTTGATCGTCAATTTGGCCAGAGAAAATTCCGCCGCCGAGGTTGAAAAACAAGCCTCCGTCTCCGAAATTGGCTGAGCAGTCATAACACCGGGATCACTTGATTGAAAGCAAAGCACCCCCATCAGTTCATCCCGATCGATGTGTTTCGGTGTCAGTCCGCCACGCAGCACGTTGTCCGAATTGGCCATCAATTCGATGCCCACGCCCTCCAGATAGGCATGCAGTTGGCCGGCAGGCAGGTACATGGCCTGTCCCGGCACCAATTCCACCAGGTTCAGGATGATCGGTGCCAGGATACCGATGTCCCCCGGATAGGCCGTGCTCAATTTCAGCACCCAGCGGGATATCGGATCTTCCGGCCATTCGGTCGCAGCCCGATCAAGGGCGTCGGCGATGATCTTATTTTTGGTTTGGCCTTGCAGCGTCAGCATGTTCTCGAACAGCTGCCGCAAGACCTTTTCCGGCCTGGTGTGGTCCAGTGCTGCAAAAAATGGCGATAGCGTATCGGGGCAATAGCGGCTCAATTGTCGGCGGAGATCTTCGATGGCACGGAAGCCATTCAATCCCCAGAATTCGGTCAGTGCGCAAAGAATTTCTGGTTTGTGGTTGCCATCCCGGTAGTTGCGCTGGGGCGCATCCAGCGGAATCCCGGCGCGATTCTCCCGCTCATAACCGGCGCGGGCCTGCGCCATGTTCGGGTGCGCTTGAATCGATAGGGGTTCGGCCGCGGCCAGGATCTTGAACAGAAAAGGTAATTGATTGCCAAACCGGCGAATAACGTTTTCACCCAATATCGCTGCAGGGGCTTGTGCGATCCAATCTCGCAAATTCACGCTACGCCCATTGCAAATCACCTGCGACGGCGCCTTAGGGTGCGCCCCCATCCACAATTCCGCTTCCGGCTGCGGCGATGGCACAGGACGGCCGGTGAGGTCGGCAATGGCGGTCCGGGATCCCCACGCATATGGCATGACAGGATTTTGGAGTCGTCTTACGCGTTGGGCATCCACCACCATGGTCTTCTTTACTGTCATGACATCCTCCCCATACCGCCGGACAAATAAATATTGTCGGAACAATAAAACTCATGCCATAATTCTGTCAATTGGGCATTTATCTAATCAATACGACAGCGGAGTCTTGATGGCAATCGTTCAGCGGTTTCGGAGCAAGGCTTTCTTTCAATCGATCGTCCTTACAATATCTTTCAGTATCTGTCTGTGTCTGATGGGGCCAGTGGGCACCGGGCCAGACGACCCCCTTTCCGCATGGCTAATTGAACAATCAGCCGGTGGCGTAGTAAACCTGAAGGCACGAAATGGCAGCACACCGGATCAAATCGACTTGCGACCCGCTTCGATGATTTACCCTTTATTCGAATGGGCCATCAGTATGATCGCCGGCCTGCTTTCCGTCTTCCTCTTCACCGGATTTCCCTTGCGCTGGTGCTGGACAGCATTCGGAACACTCATGGCAATGATTTTAGGTATGCCAATTTTTTTCTGGCATATCTTCAATGTGACCATCGGCAGCAGCGTTCCGCTTCTGTGCGGGGGATTCGGTTTGTGGACCGCCTATGTTCTTCACCAACCGGCGATCTTTTCCGCCCGATCGTTTTTTCCTTCCCATGAAACAGACGCTATCGATACCGTTGGCGTGAAACCGCGCCCCGCATCATCCCGGCCTGTTGAACCGATCAGCCCCGGAGCAGGCTTCGCTGATCCACCGTTTAATGGCGTTGATTCGCCGCTGATTGCCAGAAATGATAATGCCGTTACCACGGCATTGACCATTGGCCGTTATGAAATTATTCGCTCTATTGGTAGAGGTGCCATGGGCGAGGTTTTTTTGGGCCGCGACCCCCATATCAATCGCCTGACAGCGGTTAAAACCGTGCGTTTCGAAGAACGTTTCGCCGACGATGACATCGAGCAAATCAAGGGGAAGTTTTTCCGGGAAGCCGAAAGCGCGGGCACCCTGTCGCATCCCCATATCGTCACCATCTACGATGCCGGCGAGGACGGGGATTGCGCCTATATCGCCATGGAGTTCCTGGAAGGATCCACTCTGCTGCGGTTCGCCCGGCGCAAACGCCTGCTGCCGCTCAGAAGGCTCATCCGCTACATGGTGCAAGTCGCTGATGCACTGGATTACGCCCATTCCCAAGGCGTGACCCACCGCGATATCAAGCCTGCCAACATTATGCTGATGCATTCCGGTCAAATCAAAATCACGGATTTTGGTATTGCCCACCTGGCCACCTCTTCCCAAACCCAAACCGGTGTCGTGAAGGGAACGCCGTATTATATGTCGCCGGAGCAATTTTCAGGACAAAAGGTCGATGGCCGGTCCGATATCTTTTCTTTGGGGACCACCATGTTTCAACTCCTCACCGGAACTCTGCCGTTCTATGCCGAAAGCCCGGCCCTGCTGATGAACCAGATCATGAACTTCCCCCATCCCAACCCGCGTGCCATCAACCCGCGTGTGATTCCGGCCGTTGTTGCCATTGTGGACAAGGCGCTTGAGAAAGACCGGGACAACCGCTACCAAACCGCTAAGGATCTGGCCCGGGATCTATGCCGGCTGGACAAACGCATCATGGCGGTGCTGCGCAAAGATCGCGCACGAAGCGCACCGGGGAAATGACATGACCCCGCACGAAGCCGCAGTCCCCTGCTGAAATTGATGAACCACGTGGTGTGATCCTGTCTGTGAATGACGCGGAAAGGACGATTCGCATCGGTCTGGTGCAACGGCTCGACAGCTTGACTTGCCGGGGTTATCTGCTATAATTTTTTTTCGTACTTATAATACCTAAACCATTTGAGATCATTGTATAATCAATTGTGTAACATTATTCCTTATCGCTGTGTGCAAGCGGCAAACCTTTTGGGATGGCCATGATCGCTATCGCATCCGCAGGTCTTTCCGATATCGGGCGGAAACGCCATTCCAATCAAGATGCTTTTTTGATGGATGATGCCCATGGCCTCTATGTGGTGGCCGATGGCATGGGAGGGCATCAAGCAGGCGAAGTGGCCTCACAAATTGTGGTTGATTCGATTCATCAATATTACGCTGCAAGTCCGCCCGATGCAGATCAAGAGACGACACGGCATGACCCTTCTTTATCTCCGGATGCCAATCGATTGCGCGAAGCCATCCACTACGCAAATCAAAAGGTTTACCAGGCAGCGGCGGACAATAAGGCCTACCGGGGCATGGGATCGACTTTGGCCGCAGTCCACTTTTCCCGGAACACGTTCATTGCCGCCAATGTTGGCGACAGTCCCATTTATCTCATTCATGAAAATGCGATTGAGACCCTTTCGGTGCCGCACACCCTGATGGCCGAGCAACGGGAGTTCCATCCGGAAGACCAGACCCTCTTCAGCCCAGACCTGCAGCACATGCTGACAAGAGGCATGGGCGTGGAAAACACCGTTCAGCCTGACATTTGTGAGTCTCCCTGTTTTAACGGTGATCGTCTTGTTCTTTGTTCGGACGGCTTGAGCGGCAAAGTCACACCGGAAGAGATGCTCGCTGTGGTAGCGGCCCACAGCGCCCCCGACGCTTGCCAAAAACTCATTGAAATGGCAAACCAGCGAGGGGGCGATGACAATATTACCGCCCTTGTCTTGCACGTTGATACCGCCAACACGCTTTTCCAACGGCTACGCCATTGGTTCGGCCACTTGAGAGGCGGCAATTGATCGGGCCGTTGCACGTCGGGGACCCTTTGAGACGAACCGGATTGATTCATGAGAGGCGTCATGGAAAATACGCTGCATCTCTTTTTTCCAGAGACCGTCAATTAGCTGACTTAGGCGGGTAAGACCAATAAGGGGAAAGACATATGCCAACCATCACCCTCAAGTTTAAGAACAACACCATTGGAACCTACGATTTGCAATCAGGGCAGACGCTCACCATCGGACGATTGGACGACAATGACATCGTCATCGAGAACCTGGCAGTTTCCGGCCGGCATGCCAAGATCGATACGGTTGGCGAAGGCTATCTCCTGACGGATTTGCAGAGCAAAAATGGTTGTTTTGTGAATGAAAAACTCGTTGCTTCGCACTGGCTCAATCATGGTGACAAGGTGAGTATCGGCAAACACCTCCTCCAGTTTACTTTCAAGGAAGGAGAGATGCGCCCCCCCGCCCCGTCCGTTGATCAGCGGGATCAAACCATGGTGATGGATACCGGGCATTATCGCGACATGCTTTCCAAAAGCGGTGCGGAAGGACGATTATCATCCGAAACCGGCAAACCGGTGGGGGTTTTGTCCTATCTTGCCGGCGGAGAGGGTGAATTCGAACTGGCGCGCAAATTGGTCAAAATCGGTAAAGACCCCAATAGTGACATCCATGTCAGCGGCCTCACCATCGGTCATACGACCGCCACCATCAGTAAACGCCCCAATGGCTACGTGTTGAGCTATGTTGCCGGCCTATCCAAACCCAAGGTCAACGGCAAGGCCGTCAAGCAGTCCGTTGCGCTGAATGAATTCGATGTCATAGAAATCGGGTCGCTCAAGCTGCAGTTTTTTACCAAAGAATGACGGCGTGAAAATTGTTTTTTTACATTATCATCTCCGACCAGGCGGCGTTACAACCGTCCTGCGCCATCAGTTAGAGGCCCTTAAAGATGACGCCGCATTGCTGGTGATCAGTGGTGAGCCGCCGCCGGCAAATTTCCCGTGTGACGTCGTCTGCATCCCTGGTATCGGATATGCGGGTAAAAGCGACCTCACGCAAAATGCCAGCCAGATTGCCGACCAGATCCTTTGTGCGGTTGAGCGGCACTTCGGCGGCCCCTGTGACCTCCTCCACATTCATAACCCGCTTCTGGCCAAGAACCCTTTGTTGCCGGAAATCCTTCAATCACTCCAACACGCCGGTCTCAACCTGTTTCTACAGGTTCACGATTTCGCCGAAGACGGTCGCCCAGGCGTTTTTTACAAAGAAACCGCCTATCCTCAAAACTGCCATTATGGGGTGATCAATCTCAGAGATTACCATATTCTCACAAGCGCCGGACTCCTGCCCGACGGCCTGCATTACCTGCCCAATTGTGTGCGCCCCTTCGATGATGCATCGGACGCCCCTACGGGGTCCTATGGCCTCTATCCGGTACGGGCCATCCGGCGCAAAAACATTGGAGAAGCCATTCTCCTTTCTCTTTTTCTCCCTGGCGATGACGCGATCTATATCACCCAGCCGCCCAACAGCGCGGTTGATTTTCCCAGCTACAACCACTGGCGGTCCTATGTCGCCCACCGCAGCCTGCCGGTGCACTTCGAGATGGGAAAACACCGCAACTTCCAGAATCTGGTTTCGGGAGCCAAGTGGGTTCTGACCACCAGCATTGCGGAAGGGTTCGGGTTCGCCTTTCTGGAACCCTGGACGGCTGGGAAACGATTGACAGGGCGGCATCTGCCGCAAGTTTGTCAGGATTTTGCAAACCAGGGCATCCATTTGGAACATTTGTACCAAGGCATCCGGATACCGCAGAACTGGCTTGGACGCCAACGGCTCCATGATCGATTCCACGCCTGCCTTGAAGCCAATCAGCGTGCATTCGCCCCCCTGTGGCCCGACAGTTGGATGACGGCGTGTCTGCATCAACTGGAGCGGGCAGAAGCCATCGATTTTGGAATGCTGGATGAG
Source organism: Deltaproteobacteria bacterium (assembly GCA_020444045.1). Classification (GTDB taxonomy): domain Bacteria; phylum Desulfobacterota; class Desulfobacteria; order Desulfobacterales; family UBA5852; genus JABZFP01. The sequence goes on along the minus strand of JAHLLS010000023.1, from coordinate 73,596 downwards.
GGGTTTCAGACCGCTGTCATTGATATGGTGCGGCAAATTCCAGCCCGGCGCAATGCTCTTCTTGAGCGCAATCCTTTTCTTAACACCTTGTTTTCAAATGAAAAGACATCGGATTTGACCTTATTGAACCGTGAGCGTGTGTTAGCGCTTTATCCTCTCGGCCGCTATCGCGCCAAACTGCTCGAGACGTATGCCCGCATCTTGAAAAAACCGGTGCAACAGGCCATCGACCGCCGAGTGCTTCTCACCGGCTATTTAAATTTCCGTAATTTCAGTCTGTTGAAATGGGGCTCTTTTCATGCATGATTCCCGTTTTCGGCACCTTATCCACTATCTTGCCCCCATACCCAGTCGGTATCCCGCCGGAGGGGGACTGAACAAGCCCATACGGGTTGCCATATTCGATATTTACGGAACCCTCTTTATCAGCGACGCCGGCGGCATCGGTACGCCCAAAACGGACGTGCCGCGTGTCTCAGGGCTTGAGGATGTATTGCGTCAATATGGCATCGCCACGTCTCCGGATCGAATTTCAAAGCGGTTGCTTCAGTCGATCCGAACAGCGCACCACGTTAAAAAGGAACGGGGGATTTCCTATCCGGAAATCGAAATCGATGCAATTTGGCAGGACATTCTCAAGTGGCCGGATCGCAATCGCATCCGCGACTTTGCCATTGCATACGAATGGACGGTCAATCCAGCTTTTCCAATGCCCGGCCTTGATGAAACGCTCCGCAGCCTGCGGCACCGTGGGCTGAAAATGGGGATCATCTCCAACGCGCAGTTTTTTACCCCCCTGCTCTTTGAATGGTTTTTGGGAGCCCCCTCGACCCATCTCGGATTTGATGATGACCTGACCCTCTATTCCTACCAGCATGGAGAGGCCAAACCTTCCCACAGCCTTTTTAACATTTGCGCGAACCGGCTCCGTGATTTGGGATTTCCCCCGGAATCCGTTGTTTTTATCGGCAACGACATGCTGAACGATATCGTACCGGCAGCCAACGCCGGGTGGCAGACGGCACTGTTTGCCGGCGACCGCCGGTCCCTGCGATTGCATCGAAACCGGGAAGAATGCCTGAAACTGGAACCCGACCTCGTGTTGACGGATTTAAGACAGTTGCTCGAATGGATCTGATAACTGGCACAGCCGAACAGTCCCCCGGGTTCCTTTCCCGGGACATCATATGAGCGCACCATATCGCGCATGATGATCAATTGGCGGTTTTTAGCTTTATTTACTTGCAAAACACGCCCGGTGGGCTATATATTTCCGAATTAATTTAGAACCCAATAACTGATTTGGAAACGTCCAGGAAACATACGGTATTTAAAGTGATTACATCATGTTGACATATGAAGAATGGCTCACGCTTTCCCGACCCAGCCCGAATTCTATCGTTATTGCCACTTCCGGTGACGCCCGCCTGAACATGGCCTCCGGGCAAACACGCGGGCCGCGCATCGAACCACAATCCACCAAACGATAAATGCTTACTCAAATCGCGATTCTGATCATTTTGCTGTTTCTTTCCGGTTTTTTTTCTTCTGCTGAAACGTCTCTTTTTTCCATCAGCCAAACCAAAGCACGCCATCTGGCCAAAAGCGGCGGCCTCGCCGGCACTCTGATAAGCCGGATGAAAGAGGATCCCCACCGCCTTCTGACAACCATTCTGATTGGCAACAATGTGGTCAATGTCGGGGCGGCATCCCTGGCGACATCCCTGGCCATCGGCACGTTTCCCGGCTATGCGGTGGGAATCGCCACCGGCATCATGACGTTTCTGATTCTGGTATTCGGCGAGGTTTTCCCCAAATCGATCGCCACCCGCAACAATATCCTCATTGCCCGCATCGCCATTTACCCGATCTACTGGCTCTCGATCCTCTTTTTCCCAGTGCTGATTTTTCTGAACTTCATTCCGTATTTAACCGGCAAGATAAAAAAATCACCCCGGGTAACTGAAGAAGAACTGATGACGATTGTCGAAGCGGTTGAAGAAGAGGGACAGATCAAGGAAGAAGAAAAAGAACTGATTCACAACATTTTTGAATTCGACGACACCAATGCCTCCGAAATTATGACGCCACGCGGCGATATGTTTGTCATCGATGCCGACGAACCTCTGGATTTGAAAGCCATCCTGGCTTCAGGCTACACCCGTATTCCAGTGTTCAAAGACGACATCGACCATATTATCGGCATCATCAATCTCAAGGACCTTTACTACAACTCCGTTACGTCTGATCAACCGATCGATGTCCATAAAATTATGCGTCCGCCCTATTTTGTGCCGGAGCACAAAAAACTCGACAAATTGCTCCAGCAGTTTAAAAAACGGCGCAATCACATGGCGGTCGTTGTGGACGAACACGGCGGTGTGTCCGGTTTGATTACCCTTGAAGATGCCCTGGAAGAAATTGTGGGGGATATATCGGACGAAACCGATAAAGAGGAACAGCACATCATCAATACCCAACCCAAGGAGTGGGTTGTGCTGGGAAAAACGGATATCGACGAAGTCAATCACGAGATTCCCATGAGAATTCCCGATTCCAAGGAATACGATACGTTTTCAGGTTATATCCTCTATAAGATCGGACGCATTCCCCAGGAAAAAGAAGAAATTATCATCGATGACTTTCGTATCACGGTAAAAGAGGTGGACGGCGTCCGCATCAAAAAATATGTTCTTCGCCAAGTGTGATGAATTCTATCCTCATTGTTATCACCGAGCCATCTTTGGCGCATTCGCACCTGCCGGTCACCGCAAAACGCCGCCACCCCTTCCAAACGCCTTTTCAAACCGGGCGGCCATCACCCATCGGGCGTTAAACCACAGCAGCTTCTAATCTTTGACCCGCTCTACATATTGCCCCGTGCGTGTGTCGATGCGGATTTTCTCCCCTTCCTCCACAAAAGGCGGCACCTGCAGCTCATAGCCGGTTTCCAGGGTTGCCGGTTTGGTGTCGCCCGAAGCGGTATCCCCTTTTACCCATGGATCCGCTTTAACGATGCGCAGGTCGATAAAAATCGGCAACGTCAATCCGATCGGTCGCCCGTTAAACAGCAGGACGCTGCAAACCGTATTCTCCTTGATCAACGCTTGCGCTTCGCCAACCTGTTCGCCGGAAAGAAATTCCTGATCGTAGGTGGTGGTGTTCATGAAACAATAATTTTCCCCATCCTGGTACAGGTATTCCATTTCCACTTCTTCCAGGCGGGCCGGTTCGACTTTGTCCCCGGAACGATAGGTCTTGTCGAACTGAGTGCCGGTGACCATATTTTTCAATTTACATTTGTAGAGTGCCTGGCCTTTGCCCGGCTTGACAAATTCAAATTGGGTAATGATGTAAGGATCGCCATCGATCTCAATTTTCAGGCCTTTTTTCAGTGATCCAGCGTCTATCATGGTGGTTCCTCCGTTGGTAAACCCGGTTAAGGGTCACCGCACACTAGTGTTTTTCATGAATGACTGTGCCCCTCAAGGGAGTCGCTATCGAGGGTGTCCGGCAGCGTCGCGGCCGCTCGCCGGGTTTCTTCAACAAAACGCCGCAGGCGTTCGATATCTTTTTGGAATCGAATGGGTCGCCCCTGGGCGTCCAGGCGATTGGTGCAGGTACAACTGTCGACGCCGGCCGGTTTGACAAAGCGAATGCCGTCGTAAACATTTTCCGGCGACAGCCCGCCAGCCAAAATGACCGGTATGGCCGATCGCGCCACCAGTTCCCTTGCCGTTTCCCAGTGACACGTTTGGCCGGTGATGCCGACGAACCCTTCAACGGGCTGTGATGAAAGATTTCCACCAGTGGCTAAAACCGTATCGGTCAGAAAATAGTCACTGACCCCCTCAAACATCTCGGCCAGTGGCAGGGTGGCCATGTCAGCATGCGACGCAAGACGTCCGATCGGAATGGATCGCATGATCGCAAGGCCCGGGTATCGCCTGCGAATCTCTCGCTGCAGGGCGATCAAGCGCTGACAAACCTGGATGCCGGCAGATTCCAGTGAGAGCATTTCGCAAAAATGAACGATGTCCGGGCGGTAATAATCCAGCGTCTCAAATACGGTCTCGGGATCGTTGAACAACGGTATCAGCGAACTTTTTTTTCCACATTTTTGAACCGTCTGCACGGTTTCACAAAGAACGGGCTGCTGCCATTCCGCCGCTGACAACACCACGCTCCCGATATGATCCACCCCGAGTGCGCAAATCGGTGCCACGTCACCAGGGTTCTGAATTTCGTAAATCTGTGTAATCACGTGTAAGGGCTTTCCCGTCGGAGCGCTGCAGAATGGCAGTGTCACGCGATCGAAAGGTCATCGTGGGGCGCGCTCGGACGGCCGCAACCCTATAATTCGGTTGACTTTTGGAGCGGTCTCTAACATATTCAGCCTGAATTCGCAAACCGGTCAAACACCCGCTCGACCGGTTGCCGACATGGCCTAACCCGATGGCGCCTCACTGAAGCGCCTTTTTTTAGAGGTAGACATGATCCTGATCATTGATTTCGGTTCCCAGTTCAATCAACTCATTGCCCGCCGCGTCCGAGAGTGTCGGGTATACTGCCAAATCGAACCGCCCACGATCACTTGCGAACAGGTCAAGGCCCTGAACCCCGAGGGTATCATCCTGTCCGGCGGCCCCTCCAGCATTTATGAGCCGCGCAGCCCCAAAATCGATCCCGCCATCCTCGATCTCGGCATACCCGTTCTGGGGATCTGCTACGGTTTGCAATACATGGTTCACATATTGGGAGGGACCGTTGCCCGCTCCGCCAAAAGAGAATACGGCTTTGCCGAATTCACCATAAAAAAAGATGACGGCCTATTTACCGGCCTTTCCGCCCAGACCACCTGCTGGATGAGTCACGGGGACGCCATCACCAAACTGCCGAAGGGCTTTCATATTACCGGTTCGACTGAGAATACACGCATTGCCGCGGCCAGCGATCCCCGTCGTAAACTCTTCGGGTTGCAGTTCCACCCGGAAGTCGAGCACACGCCCCGTGGCAAAAAGATGATCCGCAATTTTCTTGCCGATATTTGCGGTTGTCGCATGTCCTGGAACATGACGTCTTTTGCCAATCAGACGATCGCGGAAATTCGCAACCGCGTCGGCGACAAAAAAGTTATTCTGGGGCTGAGTGGCGGCGTCGATTCCTCGGTGGCCGCCCTCCTGATCCATCGGGCTATCGGGAAGAACCTGACCTGTATTTTCGTGGACAACGGTTTACTGCGAAAAGATGAGGCACAGAAACTAAAAGCCGTATTCAAGCAGAATCTCGATATCAACATCCGATTTGTAAAAGCTTCCGGCCATTTTCTCAAAGCGCTCAAAGATGTCCAGGACCCCGAGCGCAAACGAAAAATCATCGGCAAGATCTTTATGGATGTGTTTGAAGCCGAAGCCAAAAAAATCAAAAACGCTGAATTTCTGGCGCAGGGAACGCTGTACCCCGACATCATTGAATCCCAGAGTGCCTTTGGTGGGCCCACATCGGTCATCAAATCCCACCACAACGTGGGCGGACTGCCCAAAAAAATGAAGCTCAAGCTGGTTGAACCGTTGAAATTTCTTTTCAAGGACGAAGTCCGTAAACTTGGCAAAACCTTGGGCCTGCCGGAAGAAATGAACTGGCGCCAGCCCTTCCCGGGACCCGGCCTGGCCATCCGCATTATCGGGGCCGTCACCCCGAAACGCTTGAAAATTTTACGGGAAGTGGACGATCTTCTCATGGCGGAAATCAAAGCGGCCGGCTACTATAAAAAACTCTGGCAATCGTTTGCCGTGTTGCTGCCTCTTAAAAGTGTAGGGGTTATGGGAGACAAACGGACCTATGAGAACATCGTTGCCATTCGGGCCGTCACCAGCAAAGATGCCATGACGGCGGATTGGGCCCGGCTGCCGCACAAATTACTCAACCGCATATCCAACCGCATTATCAACGAGGTCGATGGGGTCAACCGGGTCGTTTACGATATCAGCTCCAAACCTCCCGGCACCATCGAGTGGGAATAGACCATGAGCAATAAAGATACCGACAGTTTTCGATTGGGAACCTTCGAGGATTCAAAGGAAATCCTGCCGACCGAAGACAACGAGATTGTCGACCTGCAGATCAAGGCATTGAACCGGCGTTTCCGGTGGCTCCTTGTCGTCTTGATCCTGGTCGTTGGTGGGCTGTTTGCCGCCGGTTATATTGATCTGACAAATCGGTTTTCAGTTCAAAAAACCAGCGGCATTCGTGAAATTCACAACATTTCCGCTATTCTTGAGGATCGCTTGAACGAATTGCAGAAGCGCTTGGACGACTTTGACACAAAGATCGCGGAAGAAACGGCCGCCCTGGACCAAAAAACCGTCGTCCTGCAAAAAGATTTGGCCGCCCTCCGACAACGGTTGGAAGCACTTGATTTATCCGGTGCCGTAAAGAAAGAACAACAGGCCTTTCTGCAAACCGTGCGGAAAGATCTTGAGCCGCTGGATCAAAAAATGGCGTCCATTCAGTCCGATTTGGCAGGCGTCGAAAAGAAGCTGTCGGCCCAACTGGCGCCGCTCGCCACTGGACTGACGCAAAATGCACAAGCCATCGAAACACTCCAGGCGCGCTTTGGTCCGGCTTCGGGCGAATTGGTGAACAAGGACCAGATGGATCTCGAACTGCTCAAGATCAAGAAAGCCTATCGCCAAAATTTGGCAGCTGAAATTTCGGGACTGGAAAAGCAGATCCGGCTTCTGGTCGAGCGGCTGGAACGGCTTGAAATCTCACCGCCCGCCGGCACCTCGCGGCAGACGCCTTCCGGTGCGCCCCAAACCGGATCGAATACACCCGCCGGGAATGCCGGCATACAGGAGCAGAATCTTCCCTGAATGGACCGAGACCATCTCAACACGCTTTTAAACGCTGTTGCCCGTCATCAGTTATCCGTTGACGATGCAACCGAGCAGTTGTCACGTCTGAGCTACGAAGATGTTTCGTTTGCGCACATCGATCACCATCGCTCGCTGCGCAAAGGCTTCCCGGAAGTCATTTATGGCGAGGGCAAAACCGTTCAGCAGATTACCACGCTTTTGGAACGCATGATGGGGCAGGAAAGCGTGGTGTTGGTCACACGGATTTCGCCCGAAAAAGCGAAACCGATCATGCGCGCGATCCCCGATTGCCGCTATGACGAAGACGCTCGCATGATCATGTGGGGGCAGCCGTCATCCAAAACCGCGGTGCGAGGTGCCATCCTGGTCGTTTCGGCAGGCACATCCGATATTCCGGTGGCACGCGAAGCCATCCTTACCGCGGAAGCGATGGGAAACCCTGTCCGTTCGATTTTCGATGTCGGTGTTGCCGGCCTGCACCGGCTGCTGGCCCATCGGGAGGCCCTTGAAACCGCTTCCGTGCTGGTTGTCGTGGCAGGTATGGAGGGCGCCCTGCCAAGTGTCGTCGGTGGTATGGTCAACCGCCCGGTTATCGCCGTGCCGACCAGCGTGGGCTATGGCACCAGCCTGGGAGGCGTTGCCGCCCTGCTGTCCATGTTAAACAGCTGCAGTTCCAATGTCGCCGTGGTCAACATCGACAATGGTTTTGGCGCCGGTTACATGGCCGCTATGATCAATCGCCAATAACTATCCGACCAATCGCCCCACGCGTTCACCGGCATCCAAAATTTCACGGATACGGATGCCGTACTTATCGTTTTCAACCAACACCTCACCTTTGGCAATCAAACGGTTATTGGCTCGAATATCCAGTGTTTCCCCTTCCAGATTGGAAAGCACGATCGCCGATCCTTTTCCGAGACCCAGAATGTTTTTGATGTTCATTTTGGTTCTTCCCAATTCAACACTGATGTGAACGGGAATATCCTTGATGAATCCCATATTATCGAGCAAAGACGCTTCCGCTGTTCCGCCGGCCCCTGCATCCACCTCCGATGAAGAAGCTTCCACGGCGGGGGCCGTCGTCGTGGTCGGAGATGATGCCGCGATGGCGGCACTGTTGGCCTTTGCCGTTGTCGCAGGCCCGGCTTCAGCCTCTTCTTCGTTCGTTTTGGCTGCCGCCAGAAGGGCCTGAATACCAGCATCATCCAGCTGCTGGCTTTCACCTGCGTTTTCGGCAGGCAGCGTTGCCACCGGTTCAGAGGTTTGGTTTCCATCCGGATCGCCCGCCGCGGCGATCATTTTTTGAATCGCATCGTCGTCCAACGGCTGCGCAGCGCTGCTTTCTTCAGGCGGTATCTGCTGCTCGGGTTGAACCGGTTCGGGCTCGTCGATTTTAACGCATACTTCAACCACGATGTCATGGTCATTCAACTTAAACGCAAAACGTTCATAACGATCCATATTCAGGATTTCGATGTTGAAGTCCAACCCCACGGTCAGGGAGGGTGTCGAAATCTGGCACTCCAATCCCGTATCGCAAAATGCGGCTTTTAAATTCCCGCCAAGGATGTTGGTCATTTCGCCGATGACATCTTTGACACTATCGATATCCTGGACCTCGTCCAGTTCCTGCCCGAGCATGCCGGCCGTGATCATGCGTCCAAAGGTTTTGGAAACCTGGAATTGGATGCTGCCATGTACGCCGCCGGCAAAATCAACAGCACCCATTACCCTGAAATCGTCGTTATTTTTAAAGGGTTCGCGATCCGAAAGATCGACATCCAGCGACAACATGGTGTCGAAGAGTTCGATGATGGTATCCCCCACCGACGAAATGATATCCAGGCGTTGGAATTTGGAGATATCGATTTTTTTGAGTTTCAGAATGGAGTGTAGATCGGTCTCATCCTCCATCACGAATTTGACGGCGATTTCGACCTGGATGGTCTCTTCTCCACATGAAAAAATAAATCGTTCGTAGCGCTCCATGTGGAGCGTTTGAATCTGGAAATTATTTCCGGTGGTAATGGATGGCGTTGAAATTTCGCAGGCCAAACCGGTATCGCAAAAATTCGATTTCAGACCGCCGGCAACGATGTTGCACACTTCCCGCAACACATCTTTGACTTCTTCGTCACTTTCGATGTCATCGATTTCCATGCCGAGCATACCGGCCGTCATCTTTTGCGCCATGGCCTTGGACACGCGGATATTGGCGCTGCCGTTCACTTTGCCCGCAAAACTGACAAACCCGACCATGACGACCTCATCGTTGTCGGCGATGCTGGAATCCTCATCGCAGGCCGTTATCTCCATCGAAAGCATGGTGTCGAACAAATCGACGACCGATTCACGGACGGCTAAAATGATATCATGATTCGGATCCTGTGACATAGGGCAACACGCTCCGTTCTGGTTTCGAACAATAGGCGAATGATGGACCCATTGTTGGGTCCCTGGTCAATTTGTCATGGTAAAAACTTGCAAGATGGGTGCCACTGAATCGCGGCAGGCCGACCGACCGCGAACTCGCCGGGTCAGAACCGCACGCCCGCGTAAACAGAGCCTTACTCAGGTCACTCCCGGTGCAAGACATCGCTTCTGTTGGAAAAATGTGCCGGAATTTTGACAACTGTCAGAAAGACAACAGAGAAGACTGCCTCAAGAACGCGGCTTAAAATGCAGACATGCTACGCCGGGGGTGCTGCGGATCACTTCCAGACAGGGGGTGCGTTGACTCTTGAATCCCATCGCCCGACAGCCGTGCGGATGCCGGGACTCCCAGGTGACATAGTAGTGGCGGCATCCCCTGCATTGGGGGCGGACATGTTTGAGCGGTTTGGTTAAACGCATGGGCATCACGTTGGGTGCTGCACAGGCCCCTTTGCGGAGGGCGGTGACGGCGGCCCGGGGATTTCGCATCACGGCTGGATCTTGACTTCCAGCCCCATGCTGTTCAACATTTCCCAGGCCCGATCATAGTCTTCCCCACGGCGTTGGGACGACGCGACCACAATGGCCTGGATGACATCGTCACTCATACCGGACTGCTTCAATTCGATGAGATCCTGAACCGAGGACATGCTCACGGGCTTGACCGCACGACCGTAGATAATGGGCTTCGCCTGACGCATGAAGGATCGCTCCGTCACCAGGATTTCCACGGTTTGATCCGTCATTCCGGCTTCCTTGAGCGCAATCAGTTCCTCCACCGTGAAGGCGGCGGTTTCGATCACTTTCTCCCGCGCCACGGCCTGGATCACCTGGTCGCTGTAGCCGGCCTGTTTCAGCGCCACCAACGCCGTGGAGGACATTGCCGAAATCTCGTGATGGCCGATGAAAATGATCAAGATGCAGATCATCACCGCCGTTATCATTCGGTTCGTCCGGCTCATCGCAAGAAATCCATCAAGGTGGGTTGAATAATTTTAGCTGCGGCATTCAAGGCCAGTTCATAGGCCAGTTCCTGGTTGTTAAAATCGATGACCGTCTCTTCGATATTGGCCTTTTCCGTGCTGTCCATCATCTCTTCGAACGTGAGCTTCAATTTGGCTGTCTGCTGCTCCACGAGCTGAAGTTGCTGATATTTGGCCCCGCTTTCGGCCCGCACCATCTGAACCTGATCCTGAGCCTGCTCGAAGCGGTCGATCTGGTCGTGAATCAGGGCCACATCGTCGGTTTGCAAACCGACGATCAACTGGTCGAGCGCATCGAAAACATCTTCCGCACCCTGAAAGATGCGGCTTCCGTCCGCTTCGACCTGCATCTCCATATTGTCGGCGGTCATGACGCTATAGTACCCGTTGTCACCATTGTAGGTGCCATTCGATGCAAACGGCGGCGTCAAGGTTTGGAAGCCTGCAAAGACATAGACATTGCCCATTTTCGAGTTGCTCATTTGGACCATCTGTTCGCGAATATTCTGGACACTGGTGATGGCCGCCTCACGGTCCATGGATGCTGATGCAAACTGGTTGACGGCCCAATTCTTGGCATCCACCATCAGTTCTTCAACGCCCTCCAGGGTCGTTTCAATAAACTCGGTCCGGTTTTTGGCATTCTGGATATTGCGGTCATACTGGCCGAGCGAGGTCAGTGTTTTGCGATAATCCAAAACTTTGCCATAGCCTAATGGGTCATCGGAAGGCCGGTTGATGCGCTTGCCCGAAGCCATGGTCTCCTGTTTGTTGGCCAGCTGCTCGGCCTGGCGAAACAGGTTGCGTTTTACCGTGGCCGTCATCATGCTGTTTGTGACGCGCATGGGGTTCCTCCTTCAATAAGCGGCGGTTCTTCCGCCGCATATCCCTTGGGATTGTCGTCCACGGCAATCCCGAGGGGTTAGACCATATTCAGTACCGTATTAAGCATATCGTCAACCGTGGTGATGAGCTTGGCCGCGGCTTCATAGGCATGTTGAAATTTTACCAGATTGATCATCTCTTCGTCCAGGGACACCCCCGACACCGATTCCCGATAGTTTTCAAGATGGGTCACCATGGCATCTTCATATTCATGATTGGCGGAGGCATTGCGGACATCGTTGCCGACCCCGCTGGCCAAGGCACTGTAGTAATTATCGAAGGTCGTGCTTGCACCGTTCATGGTCAGTGCACCCTGCAGATTGGCCATGGCCACGGCATTGCGGTTATCCCCCGGCACGGTTGCGGCCGTCGCAGCGGCGGCAATGCGATTCACATCCAATACAATGGCCGCGTCCACCGTCATGGTGGCCGCCGTGGTGCCCGCAAAGAAATCCTGACCGGTTACAGGGGATCCGGTGACCGGATCGATGGTCATACCAAAACCGCTCTGGTGGATCGCGTTGACTTCAGTCATGATGGATCCGGCCAGGGCGTCCAGTTGATCCAGATAGTCCTGGGCATACCCATCGCGAACATCCAGCCAGCCTTTCAACTCCCCGCCCCCGATACTGGCCGTTATGTCAACCGCGGTGCCGCTCCGATCCATCCAGACCACGTCCTGCAGGCCGTTGGCATTGGTAACGGTTGACAGGGTATAGGCATGCGGGCTTTGCACCAAAGGATGGCCGCCGCCGGTCAGCACCGTGACCTGGCCCTGATCGTTCTCATAGGTGTTCGTCTCGATCAGACCAGACAGTTCTTTGAGCAGTTGTTCCCGCTGATCCCGGTAGTCATTGGAATTCTGACCGGCAATTTCCACCTGGCTGATTTTATCGTTCAAGTCGACAATCTGACGGGACAGGCCATTGATTTCATCCAGCGTACCGGCAATCGTCCGATCATAATCCAATTGGATCTGCTGCAAGTTTTCGGACATGGTATTGAACGTGCGCGCCAGGGTTTCGCTGCGGGAAAGAAGCGCCGTACGCTCCGGGTAACCGGAAGGATTGTTGACCAAATCCTGCCAGGCGGACCAGAATTCCCCCATGGCCTGCTCCAGTCCGACACCGGAACTCTCGTTGAAAATCAGTTCGATCCGTTCCAGTCCGCTTTCCGTGGCTTCCCATTGGCCCAGCTTGGCATTTTCGCCATTGATCTGGCCGCCGATAAAGCCATCATAGATGCGTTGGATTTCCGCCGCCTTCACACCGGTACCCATCTGGCCCGGTTGAAAATTAATCGGTGCGCTGGGCTCCATGACAACCCGTTGCCGTGAATAGCCGGGCGTGTTCACGTTGGCGATATTCTGTCCCGTCACATCGATGGCTTTCTGCTGCGTCAACAGGGATCGGGTTGCCGTGCTCAGTATTCCGTAAATGTCTGGCATGGTTCACCACCTTTGGTCTGGATTACGATGCATTCCCATTGCGCGACAATGCCGTGAAAATCGCTTTGGGTATCTTGGCCAGCGGCAGGATCTCATCGACCCCCCCCAATTTGATGGCCTCTTTGGGCATACCGAAGACAACACAACTCTGTTCGTCCTGGGCCATATTGTAGGCGCCGCTTTGCTGCATGGCCAGCATGCCCTTGGCGCCATCCGCCCCCATCCCCGTTAAAATGACGCCCACCGCATTACGACCGGCATGTTTGGCGACCGAATGGAACATGACATCCACACTGGGCCTTTGGTAATGGACCCGCGGGCCGCCTTTGATATGAACCAGATAGTTTCCGCCGCTGCGGTGAAGCACCATGTGACGGTTGCCGGGGGCAATCAACGCCAGGCCGGGGACCACATGGTCCTTATCCCGTGCTTCGCGGACTTCCATCGGGCAAAGACTGTTGAGCCGTTCGGCAAACGTCTTGGTGAAGGTCTCCGGCATGTGCTGCACAATGATCGTCCCGGGCGATCCGGCCGGCATGGCGCTGAGAACCGCTTCAATGGCCTTGGTGCCGCCGGTGGACGCACCGATGGCGATCACCTGATGGGTGGTCTTGGTCAAAAGACCGCTTGAGAGGGTCACTTTCTCCCGGGACCCCGCATCGACGGCAGCCGGCAGAGCACTGATGCGTGCCTTGGCGGCCGCACGGATGGCCTGCACCAGTTGGCGGGATACATCCTGGGTGGAATATGCCGATCCGGCTTTACAGAAGACATCCACTGCACCCAGATCGAGTGCTTTAATGGCGGTTTCGCTGTTGCGCGGCGTGAGGGAACTCAGGACGATCACCGGCAGTGGGTAATGTTTCATGAGTTTTGACAGAAACGACAACCCATCCATGCGGGGCATTTCCAGATCCAGCGTAATGACGTCCGGTTTCAACTTAACGATCTTATCCCGCGCGACATAGGGATCGACGGCCGTGCCCACGATATCGATATCTTCATATCGCGACAGTTCGTCACTCAAAATTTTACGCACAACGGCGGAATCATCTACAATCAGCACCTTGATCATTGTTCTTCTCTGTGGCCTTTATAAATCATCGGTTCGGTTCGTCATCACGTATCCAAACGCATATACAGCTGACAGCCGCCATCATCCAGACTCAAGAGGGCGGATGCATATTCCCGGGGACCGGTCTTGATTTGGTCCAACAGCGAGCGCGCAGCACCGGCGTCCAGAATCTTCGGGGGCCGGATATCGTAAACCGCCTCGGTGCCGCCGATACGGGGCAGCAGATTGCCGCAGATAACGTTGAGAGCCTCACGCAAGGCATCGTGCTGCTGGTCTTCCGGCGGTACCTCGTCTTCGTCCATACCGAGCATATTGGACGTGAGTTCGGGCATGGCGGCATTGGATATGAGCAGCAATAGTTCCCCCTGCGATGGCCCACTGAATTCGACATGGCAACCGGTCGCCGCTTCTTCCCAGATGGCGTCAGGGTCCGTGTCGTCCGGAAAACTGAAAATAAAGGCCAGTTGTTCCAGCGTTTGAGCGGCGATTTCCATCAATAGGTCAGAATGCTCCTGATTCATTGCTGTCTCCTATGCCCGTAATCCCCGTGAGGTCCTGGATGGCGTCTCTGATAATCTCAGGCGTAAACGGTTTGTGAATAAACGTGACCCCTTTTTTTTCAAGCCGCTGAATGCGTGTCGCACTGCCTTCGGTCGAAATCACAATCGTGGGCAGCGCCGACAACTCAGGGTCCGCTTTCATCTGGTCAATCATTTCTTCGCCGTTCATGACCGGCATGTTGATGTCGGCCACAACCAGATCAACCCAGTTTTCCCGGGCGGCACTCAGCCCTTCTTTACCATTGCCGGCCTGATAGACGTCGCCTAGATCCAGACCGCTCATTCGGATGGTTTTGATGATCATCGCCCTCATGACGCTGCTGTCATCGACGATTAAAACATTGAGTGGCATATCAGTACCTCGTTACACGTTTTCCGTTACACGGTTAATCCGCTGCGAATACGTCGGACAATTCTTCGGCCAACTGCAGGGTCTGGCTCGCCACATGCTCCAGATGAAACGGTTTGAGTCCTAATCGATGGGTAACGGTCGGTGACGGTTCGTACTGCAGCCCCTCCCGCCCCACCCCGATCCCCATCATTAAACAAAGCACGTTGGCTACATGGACGATGTCCGTGGTGCGCTTGGATTCCGCCGCGGCATCCGGGTCATGATGCCATTGCACGGCATGGACAAGATCGTCCGGAAGCGACCAGTGGGAAAGAATCCGCGCACCGATTTCAGCGTGATCGGTGCCGAGCACCTGTTTTTCGGCAATTTCAAACGACACATCGGTTCCCGCGGCCGCGTCGATCGCGGCAAGGTCTTCCTGGACAAACTGCCCTAAAATGAGCTTACCCACATCATGCAGCAATGCCGCCGTAAAAATATCGTCGGTTCCGGTCAGCTTTAACTCGCGGCTAAGCCCCTCGGCCGCAACGGAAACTGCGATGGAATGCCGCCAGAGTTCACCGGAAGGCAGGTCGTAACCAGGAATCGGCCCGTCCATCACGCCGCCGACACAAGATGTCATGACGAGCTGTTTTATCTTGTTCATTCCCAGGAGCATGACGGCCCGCTTGATGGATCCGACCTTGGTCGGCAGACCGACATAGGCCGAATTGGTCAGCTTGAGCACATTGGCCGTCAAACCCGGATCGACGCGTAAAACCTCTTCGATTTCTCCTACTGGTGTCTCGCTATTATCCAACAATGCCAATAATTTGACAGCAGATCCGGGGATGCTCGGAAAGGCATCGATCTTGGACATGATTTTATCCAAATAATCAGATTTCATAGCAGACTCACTGACCCGTTGCTGGAAATTTTGACCTCGCCCGTGGTGACATCAAAATGAACCGTGCGGCCGGACGGTCCGCCGACATCGTCGGCGTCCAGCAGCACATTGTTCTTCCAGAGCAGCTTCTTTAAAATGGTGAAATTACGTTCTCCGATCTTGAAAATCTCATTTTTACCTAGTGGCTGGCCGCAACCAGCCGCTTTGACGATCAGGCGACTTTTTTCCCCGCCGATGCGGTAAATTTCCTTGAACAGTTTCGGCACACCGATATCGACGAACATGTAGGGATTACTGGCCGCCTTTTCAGAATTGATTTTCGAAAGCGGCAGCATGGCGTGCAACAGCCCCCCCACCTGGGCCTGGGGATCATAGACCATCAGCCCGAGGCAGCTGCCCAAAGCATGGGTCACTAGGATATCACCCTTTTTTCCCAGTTTCATATCGGCTACGACAACGACGTGTTTCATTTAGGCCATCCAAACACTATTCGTACTAGCGCTTCTTGTAGATTGCAGGCTTCATATATTTAAAATCATGGCGAATTCCCGACAAGCCTTCGGAATGTCCGACAAACAGATAGCCGCCGGTTTCCAGCAAGTCCCAGAACCGGTTCACCAGTCGCTGCTGGGTCGGTCGGTCGAAATAGATCATGACATTCCGGCAGAAAATGACATTGAAGGGGCCTTTCATGGGCCACGCCTGCATCAGATTCAACGGGGCCAGCCGCACCAGTTTGCGCAAATCCGAACCCACGCAATAGCGTTGTTCACTGCCATCCGCACAACGCTTAAAATATTTTTGGACATAGGCCTGCGGGATGCCGGCCAAACGCTCTTTGGAATAGATGCCCTTCCTTGCGGTTTCGAGCATCTGGTTGGAAATATCGGTAGACAGAATCAGAACATCCTTTTGATCGATCGCTGGAATCGCTTCACGCAGCACCATGGCCAGCGTATACGGTTCCTCTCCCGAAGAGCAGGCGGCACTCCAGAACCGCAAACGACTGTGAGTAAAGGCGGGCAGGATCCCCTCGGTCAGATAATCAAAATGGGCCGACTCGCGAAAGAAGCTGGTTTTATTGGTCGTCATGACATCGATCAATGTGTCGATCTCATACCGCCCCTTATCGCTCCTGATCAAATCCATGTATTCTTTCACGTTGCGAATCTGCAATGCCCGGAGGCGCTTCAGAAGACGGGCGCGAACCAGTGCTTCTTTTCCGGATTTCAGGCTAATGCCGCACTGGTCATAGATGATCCGGCTGATTTCCTGGAATTGACTTCGATCGAGCTCGGCCGTCAATAATGTCATGGTTCTGTTCTCTCCGTTTCAGACAAGGCAACCTTATGCGACGGCTTGCAGCGGCGGCAATTCAATCTGCCTTTTGTCCTTGGACCCGTCATGGCCGTCACGGCTGGCATAGCGCATCAGGCTCCCCACATCCAGAATCAGGCCGACGCGACCGTTCGGCATGATGGCACTGCCGGAAATGCCCGGGATATGGCGCATGGTTTCACCCAGGGTTTTGATCACGACCTGCTGTCGGCCAATCAATTCGTGAATCACCAGGCCGGCCTTGTGATGCTCGTCTTCAACGATAACCACCAGCATGTGGTCGTCGTCCACGTCCTCTCCCCCCAGGCCGTAAAGATCCACCAGCCGGACCAAAGGAATGAGTTTGCCTTGCACCGATATCATTTCACCGCGACCGTAAACCGTTGAAACATCTTCCGGCTCCGGTTTAATCGATTTGATAATGGAAACGGTTGGGATGACGTAGGTTTCTTCCCCGACCCGCACCACCATGCCGTCGATGATGGCCAGCGTCAGCGGCAGTCCCATCTTAAAGGTGCTGCCGACCCCTTTGACCGAATGGATCTCGACCTGACCGCGAAGGGATTCGATATTTTTACGAACAACATCCATGCCCACACCGCGCCCCGACACGTCCGTTACTTCCGTGGCCGTGGAGAAGCCCGGCTCGAAGACCAGATTGAAAATTTCCCGGTCGCTCAGTGCCGCTCCGTCACTGATCAACCCATTTTGAATCGCTTTCGTCAGGATGACGTCCCGATCGAGGCCTTTGCCGTCGTCTTGAATTTCCACGACCACGTTGCCGGCTGAATGGTAGGCTGCCAATTTGACCTGTCCTGTCTCGTTTTTGCCCTTCTCCTGGCGAATCTCGGGAGACTCGATGCCGTGATCGACCGCATTGCGAATCATGTGAACCAGGGGATCGTTGATGACGTCCACAAGGTTGCGATCGATTTCCGTTTCTTCCCCCTCGGTAATCAGGTGAACTTGTTTCCCGGTCTTGCGTGCCACATCCCGCACCAGACGCGTCATTTTGCTGAACGTCGCTTTGAGCGGCACCATCCGAAGTGACATGCTCATATCTTGGAGCTCGCGCACAATTTTGGTCGTATGGCTTATTTTCTTGATCAGATCATGGTTGTTGCCGTTGATCACGATATCGTCCTGGGCCACCATGGAGTGCGCGATCACCAGCTCCCCAACCATGTCGATCAGACGATCTAGGCGGCTGGTACTGACCCGCACTGAACTGTCCACGACATTCTGTGGATTCTTGATGCGCTGCTGGGCCCTGAGGGCCTGCCCGACATCCTTTGTCGAGGCCTGCTGCGTCCGAACCATTTTTACGCCGATGGGGTCCGCACCGTCTTCCCGGGCAGCCTCTTCGATCTGCTCGCGGGTCGCCGTGCCTTGCGCCACCAGGATGTCGCCGACCCGGGGGGAGGTAACCGCCGATTCGACATCTTCACGGGTTACTTTTCCCTGGGCGACAAGCAGGTCGCCGACCCGGGGCGCCGGAACATCATTGCTGTCCTCGGAAATGCCTGCCGCTTCCGGCGCAGCTAATATTTTCAGGAGTTCGTTGTATCCCGCCGGTTTAATGAGGGGGCCGCCGCCGAGCGCTTCCTGAACACTTTCGATGAGCGCCTTGAGCATGTCCAGTGCGCGCAGAGACAAGTCGGCGTACCCGCCCGTGTAGCGAATTTCGCGGTCCCGTACCCGACTCAAAAGACTTTCGGCATGGTGCCCCATGTCGGCAATAATAGCCAGTTCGAGAAAAGCCGACGTTCCCTTGATCGTATGAAAGGCCCTGAAAACCATGCCGACCGCATCCATGTCGTCTGGATCGGTTTCGAGTTTGAGCAGGGCCTCTTCGGCTTGCGCAATCAGATCGCTGCCCTCTTCGATAAACTCACCGATCAATTCAAAGTCCGGATCCTCCGGCATACAATCCGCCGCATCCTCCCCCGAGACATCAATGGCGTCGGTCATTTCGGTGTCACACGGCTTTTCATCGGCGATGGTGGAATCTGTCGCATCACTCTCGTCGGCGGGCGTTTCCGAAACGACTGCAGGCTCCGCTGCCGCGTTCATCGTCTCATGCAATTCGCTGCCCGGCTCCGTCTGTGGCGTCATCGCCGCCGTCTCAAACTTGGTTCCATCGATTAAAAGATCCATCGCGGATTGAAGGCTTTGTCCGAACCCTTCGGCAAACGCTTCCGTGAAAGGGTGGCCGTTTTCCAACATTTCTGACAACCGGGTCCGGGCATCCCGCAGCTGCGTTTGAACCGCCTCCGGGTGGTCATCTCCGGCGCTGATGCGCTCCAAGGCCTCATGGACGGCCTGCCATTCCATGCGGTCGTCGCCATCGATCTGAACGAGCATGGCCGCGAGGTCGTCTAAGGTAACCGGGGCATCGGACGTCACCGAATCATTCCGAGGCTGGTGTTCCGTCTCCTCCATCACCCCGACGCCGTTCAACAGGCCTTCGAGGGTATCGACCGCCTGCTGAACGGTCGTCTTGCGATCAGGACCATTTTCCAAATAATGCACGGCCGCCGCAAAGCCATCCGCAATGCCGTCGATGATCGCCAGATAATCGCTTAGCGATTTCTGGGCGATGGCCTCAATCCCCCTTCGGCACTGTTCCAGCAACACCAGCAATGGCTTCATCTGCTTGGGTATCTCCGCCTCCACCATCGCCAGTTGCTTGGCGAAGCCACTCCAGGCCTCGCGATCATTCAGACTGAGACTGTCAAGATTTTCAACAAATTGGTCCAACTGCGGAATGACTTTGGATCCTGTTTTGGTCATGATTATCGGCCCGAATCTATGTCTGAGGTGTAAGAAAATAGCGCTGAATTCATACCGCACCCGATAGCATCCGGCCAATTCGGCCCTCACTTTGGAAGCGGCCGGAGGCGTGGTAAACCTGGTTCGGATGCGAGAGGGTTGTCAGAAGCTTGATGGAACCATTCACAAACTGAAGCGCCTGGAGACAAAGCGAGCGATTTCGTTCGGATTCGACTTGAATCTCATCGATCAACGCTTGCAGTTGTTTCCCGCGTCGGGTCGTCTCCGAAACGTATGGCGCGTCTATCTTCTCGCTTAATCGGGTGATGGTCAGGGGTTCTGAGGCCATTCCAAGCCGGTCGGCGATGTCATCGCAGACTTGCCGCCGTTTAAGTTCTTCCTTACGAATTTTTTGGAGAAGGCCTTCTTTGTCCATGACGACCGCGTTGAGTTCTTCGAGTTCGGACGCAAGAATGGCATGTCGTTCGGTAAGGAAAAGATTCAACAGTTTGCGATAGAGATTCAGTTGTCGGTCAATGCATTCGTTGAGAGACTTCAGCAAGGTTTCCATTCCATTCTCCGTGCAAATCGGAGCATCGCAAACCGCTTTGACCTTTAATTAAAAAAATCATTGTTGAGCGCCATATCCCGCATCATACGCTCTGCGATTTGATTGCCGTCGATTTTATAGACGCCCTTGTCGATCTGGAGGCGTATGTTCGCCACCTTGGGCTCGTTAACATCCGGTAATTCATCCAGCAGTTGTCGGGCCTCCTGGATTTCCCGGGCCTTGGGGGAGAGGACCACTTTATCCACCGGCGCGCTGTCACCGGACACAACCGATGATTGCTCCTGGGCGCCAGGGGCATCTTTGGATCTCTGGGCATAGGCCTCAAAATTGATGTGGACACTGCTGTCGTTGATTTTCATACATGGCCTCCAGCTGTGGATCCCTAAAAAGTCAATGGATCCGGCGACTAAGGGTTCTGATCGGCGGCATCTTCCGCAAATGACGTTCACCGCCGTCATCGGAAGCATCTATATCCGCAAGGTGATTATCGGTCACCCTCCGCTGGAGCTTTAGGTATTTATCAATACCGTTTTTTGATGACGGGTTCTGTGCTGGCATGGCGCGCCAATTTGTCTCGCATTTGATTGGCCAAACCAATGCCGCTCTGACCATGAGCCATGTTTTCGGCAACCTGCTGATCGAGCATCGAAGTATAAATTTCCTCAGCGCGGCCGCCGTTGAACAACTCCGACTCCGGCACGCTGGCCCGCATGGTTTTGAAAAGCTGTTGCACAAAGATGGCCTCAAAATCGCCACACGCCTTTTCTAAACGGTCACGTTCTTTTGATGCGGCCACTGCATTTGGCCCGGTCGCCGGGCTGCCGCTTGCCCTTCCGTTGATCATTCCCGCCGATGGCAAAGCACGCAAGATGTCATCCATCGTTTCACCTCGTTAGTACCCATCTATAAATGACCAATTTGCCCGATCCGCCGAAGGCGGATAAATAGCGGCGTTGCGCGAAAAATTGAATCCTCAGAATATCAACTATATGCCTGCGGTCAAATTTTTCGCGCGCCTTGATCTCAACCAAATTTGCCGATTTCTGGATGGGTACTCGTTATATGATTTGCAGTTCGGCCTGAAGCGCACCAGCCGCCTTCAGCGCCTGAAAAATGGCGATCAAATCGCGGGGGGACACCCCAAGCGCATTCAATGCCCGCACAACCTCCCCGATACTGACGCCAGACTCCACGAGGAACAGCGGATTGCGGCCTTCCTGGACGACCATGTCGCGATCCGACGTCACGACGGTCTGCCCTCCGCGCGAAAATGGCAACGGCTGTGACACATTATCCTGTCGGTTGACCTGAATGCTCAGGTTGCCGTGGGCAATGGCGATCGTAGCGATACGCACGTTTTCGCCCATGATGACGGTCCCCGTGCGCTCGTTGATAATGATCTTGGACACGATATCCGGGGTAACACCGATGTTCTCGATCAACGCCACCAGTTCCACGCTGCGGCCCCGGTACAGATCAGGCACTTTTACCTCGATGGTTCCCGCATCGGGAGCGTGTGCCAGGACGTCGCCAAAAGCGGCGTTGATGGCCTGGGCCATCCGGGTTGCCGTTGTGAAATCCGGGGCATGCAGCGCCAATGTCAGCAGTTCGCGTTCGTTGAAGTTGTTGGCAATTTCACGTTCGATCAAAGCGCCGCCGACAATGTTCGCGACGGTGGGGAAGTTTTTCTGAACCCCGGTGCCGGTGCCCTTGCCGTAGGAAAACCCGCCCGTGCTGACGGGTCCCTGGGCCACGGCGTACACCTTGCCGTCCGCGCCCTTCAGAGGGGTCAGCAACAGGGTCCCCCCCTGCAGGTTTTTCGCATCGCCGATGGAATTGACCAATACGTCGATCCGGCTGCCGGTGCGGGCGAAGGGCGGCAAATCTGCGGTAATCATCACGGCCGCTACATTTTTGACTTTCACGTCATCGGGATCGATGGTGACTCCCATCTTTTCCAGCATGCTGGAAAGCGATTGCACCGTAAACACGGATTTATTGCCATCGCCCGATCCATCAAGACCCACCACCAGGCCATAACCGAAAAGCTGGTTTTGGCGAACCCCGCGGATATTGGCAATATCCTTGATGCGCGCCGCATGGGCTGCGTCTGAACCGACAGCCACCAGCAGAATCCCAAGGCAGATCATTGCCAGGATACTGATTTTCCATTGAGAAGGGTATCTTACATCCATCATAAGCCTCTACCGCGTCAAATGTCTTAGACCATTAAAACGGCCAAACCGTGTTCAGGGCATTGGCGATCCAGCCCGGACGCTGCCGGTCGTCCACGATACCGGCACCACTGTAGGCGATACGGGCATCCGCAATGTAATTGGACAGAACGATATTGTCTTCGGAAATATCCCGCGGCCGCACGACGCCGTAGATCGTCATGATCTGTTTCTCATTATTGACCATGATTTCACGGGAACCGACAATCTTCAGGTTGCGGTTGGGCAGCACCTCCACCACGCGGGCGGTGATGTAGGCATCCAGTCTGCCGCTGCGCGAGGTGCTGCCGGAGCCTTCGAATCCGCTTTCGATCTCTCCGCTGACGGAAAGGTTCTGCAGCGTATTGGTTTTGACACCGAAGAGTTCGCTGATGCCGGCACTGAGGGAAGATTCACGATCCGTTGAGGTGTCGGCGCTATTGGAGGCGCTCGATGCTTCGGCGACCTTGATCGTGATCACGTCTCCGGCGCGACGGGCTTTGGGATCACTGAACAAATCACCGAAGCCGACATTATCGGACCAGAGCGACATGTTGTCAGCCTGGGTTTGTTGCACCGGCATGGGCGGCGGTGGCGCCACCGTTACCGGATTCTCACTGACCATGGCGCCCCCGTAAGGGGCCGCACAGCCCACAAGTAAAAAAGCCGCCGTCACACTTATGCCGACGGTCACCATCCACGGACGAAGTACCATTTGCGTCATCATGAGATCCTTTCTAAAATTCCACCTGGACGGTTCGGCTATCGATCACACGGGCAAAAAGCGTTTTATTGGAATCCAAGTTCAGCACTTTGATGCGTTCGCCGACTTTTCCGGTATGTTGAACTTCTCCGAGGGTCGTGATGCGCAACCCACCGGATGCCGCAATAATGATGACCCGGTCGCCCCTCTGCACCGCCGGCGGGTATTCCAGTTGATCTTTCCGCAGCACCGTCCGGGGGCCGATAGTGCGGCGGGCACGCTGACCGTTAATCTCCTCAAAATCGAAGACCGTATTGGCCGGAAGATCGGCGACGTCCATGGTCTGTATCATAAGATCTTCCGCTTGAATCAATTCATAGCGCGCAATGGGCCGCCGGGTTACGGGCACTTCTTTCATCAACGTGACCGTCGCCGTTGCGGTCAGACGTTTGACCTGGTTCCCATTTTTACTGAAGAAAATGTTTAGCGGCAGGGTGCCGGATGGTCGGCTCTGTTGCAGATAGTGAATTTCATGCTGGATATCACCCGTCGGCAGCAGGATATCACCGGGAATACGAACCGCCGTAATCGTCATTTCGGCACCGGTAAACGGTGGATGGGCAGCGATGTGGGCCCGTACCATCATCTCCATATCTTCAGCCGATAGCTTTACGGCGCGGCGCGACAAGGTTATTTTCTCCGGCACATCGATGGTCATCAAGGCGGGATCATAACCGGCTTGACGCAACCGTAGAAGCAGGTAGTCACGGCTGATGGTGCGTGAATGCCCGACCACAGGGGCGCGCCCGATTTTTATGGTCTGCAATTGCTGCGTCAGGTGCTGATCCGCGCCGGTTACCTCGGCCAGATGCCCCAAAACCACATCGGCATCGTCGATGGCAACCGTTTCCGGAATTGTTACCACGATCGGCGCTGCCCCCAAACCGGCGCTACCCCAACCCAGCAACAGCACCCCTGTCATCAAGAATGTTAGGAGCGCGCTACCTGTCTGCCGCCCACTGAATCGCGTTGTTTTCGCCACCCTTCTCACCCGCTCCTATCGTTTGACATTATTGGCCTGCTGTAGCATGTCGTCCGCTGCTTGAATGGTTTTGCTGTTGATCTCATAGGCGCGTTGGGCCGTGATCATTTTCACCATCTCGTCCACCACACTGACGTTGGACATTTCCAGAAAACCCTGCGCCAAGGTTCCCAATCCGTCTTCCCCGGCGGTTCCGACGATGGCATCGCCGGAAGCATTGGTCGGCAGGTAGAGATTGCGCCCGATGCTGTGCAGACCCGCCGGATTGACAAAGCGTGCCACGGTGATCGTCCCGATCTCGGTGGGGGTGTTGCTCCCGGCCTGCAGGACCGAAACGGTGCCGTCAAGCCCGATGGAAAGCGAGATGCTGTCGCTGGGAATGGTGATTTCCGGTTCCATGACAAACCCATCGGACGTCACCATCCGACCGTCGCGATCCATCTTAAAGGCGCCGTCGCGCGAATAGGCGGTTTCGCCATTCGGTTGAAGAATTTGGAAAAAGCCTTCGCCTTCAATGGCGATATCCAACTCGTTTTTGGTCTGCTGGAAATCGCCCTGTGTAAATATCTTGTGACTGGCAACCGGTCGACTGCCGTGACCGACCTGAATACCGGTGGGCACATCACTGTTTTCGGAGGACGACGTTCCGGCCTGACGCAGGGTCTCATAGAGAAGATCCTGAAAATCCGCCCGACTGGATTTAAAACCGGTGGTATTCACATTGGCCAGGTTGTTGGAGATGACATCGATATTAAGCGACTGTGATTTCATTCCGGACGCTGCGGTCCATAAACTGCGAATCATTTCGTTCTCCTTGGTTGCAAAAGGGCTTTATTCCGTCGTGCCGACACCGCTGATCACGCGCGATGCCATTTCACCCATGGTCTGAATCATTTTTTGATAGGATTCATAACCGCGCTGCACCTCGATCAATTCCGTCATAACTTTGACGGCGTTGACGTTAGAGCCTTCCAGAAATCCTTGCTGCACGCCCCCATATTCCAGGGGTTCCTCGGCCCCTTTGTTTTCATCCAGTTGAAAAAGCGTTTTTCCAATCTTTTTGAGCGCCGTCGGCTCGGTAATCTTCACAATGCGAAGCTTGTCCGTGACAGCGCCGTCAACAATGACATTCCCCGAACCGTCGAAACGAACGTCCGTGCCATCGATGGCGATTTCACCGCCTTCACCCAGAATCGGATCGCCGTCATGGGTCGACAGATTGCCGTCCGGGTTAATCGTAAATGCGCCGTTGCGGGTATAGCGAATGCCCTGGTCCGTCTGAACGCTGAAAAACCCTTCCCCGTCGATGGCGGCATCCAACGGATTGTCGGTGTGCTGGAGCGGACCACGCGAATAATCCGTGTGGGTCGTCAAGGGAATGGCGTCGGTGTACGTCGATGCGGAAACGCCTGACGTTTCGTCCGGATCCGCATCAGGGTTCAACCCCTCGTCCGGCATGCGAAAAACCGCGCGATCCTCTTTAAACCCGGTTGTATTGATGTTGGCGAGATTATTGGATAATATCTGCAACCGAATCCGTTGGGCTTCGGCCCCCGAGGTTGCCATGTATATCGATCCACTCATATTGACTCCTCTTGTCGCATAGCGTCATCACAATTCGGTCTATTTCTGATGAGTAGATAAGCAAGATCCGGACCATCTATTGATGAAGCCCTTGACATCGCAACCATCAGGCCTGAAGCGCGCGGGAAGCATAACATTAAAAGGAGGGCCGATCGGAAAGGCGGCATTTTTTTCCGCCGGTGATGGCAGGAACTGCCCGATACGACGGCCGGTATGCAACACGCTGCGGGTCTATGCGCGTCATTCGGCGGACATGGCCATCCATCGATCGCGCGGGCCGAGTTCGATAGACGCTTTTGACCCTCTCATGCCGGCGTCGTCATCTGTGAAAACGCTTCAGGCGTGGCCCTTTTTTCTTCCTTTGGCCAGTTCTTGGAGTCCCAGCAATAATTCCATTTCGCCATCTCCGATTCCACAATGCTCGGCAATTTGTGGCACATCGGCACCGTCAGCAAGCATTTTCTCCGCTTGTCGATACCGCTGGCAGCGATGCAGCGAACTCCTTTGCCCGGTCGATGGGAGCCTGTGGCCCGGGGAATCGGCGCCGTCGGTCGGATTCCCGGGGAGTGGCGCGCTGTCTCCTATCATCCAGAGAGACTCGAATTCCTGCGTCAAAGACCGTTTGAGATTGGCGTAAGCCATAACGGACTGCTGGGACATCATCTGCAACGAAACTTCATCGGAAAAACCGGACATGGTCTTGATGTGGTCTCCGTCAATCACCAGGGAACCGTATTGACGGCGGTTTCGCATGAGAAAAAGAAGAATCAGCAAGCTGCTGACAATGGCCAGGGCATCCAACAGGGTAGCTGCTTCGGTCAACTGCATCAGGAAGTGCATGGGAAAACTCCGTTTTCTGGGTTCCGGCCGGAATCAGATCCGCACATTGATCCGCCGCCCGGTTTGTCCTTGGTGCTGTTGGTCAGGTGACATGGTCGATTCGCTGTCATCCGCGGGGAGAGGTTCTCCGTCAAACGCCTCCAACTGTTCCTCTTCTTCCGTCGGGCGTGATTCGCTGTTCTGATCGTCATGTGGATCTTTGCGTGGATGCCGGCGGCGCTCCACCGGTCGCGATAGACCGGTCGGCATAACCACGCCGATGCGGCCTGCTTGGCGAATGCTGTCTACCATGATGCGTCACCTCCCATCGCGGCAGGGATCTCCCGGCAGAACTCTTTTTCATGTTTTCTATTCCCGGCGACGTTACTAATGCTCGATAATGTTGGCGCGCCGCAGCTTGTTGCGCAGCCTAACAATCGCCTGGGAATGGATCTGGGAGACCCGGGACTCGGTGATGTTAAGAACTTGGCCGGTTTCTTTCATATTGAGCTCATCGAAATAATAGAGAGAGAGAACCATTTTTTCCTTTTCCGGCAATTGATCGATTGCAGTCGCCATGGCCTGTTTCAACTCATTCAGGTTGGCCATGGCCAATGCGTCCATGTCATCTTCGGTAACAAATTTGAGGAGTCGGCCCTTGTCATTGGCGTCCGAATACCCCATTTCCTCGAAACTGATAAAGGAGATCGTGGACAGTTTTTTGATGGCATCGAATTGATCCAGATCGACCTGCAAAACCTTGGCAACCTCGTGGTCTTCGGCGTCACGGCCCAACTGCTGTTCCAGCATGGCGTAGGCATGGTCCATCTCTCTGATTTTGCGTCGATTGGACCGTGACAGGAAGTCCCGGGACCGCAACTCGGAGAGAACCGCGCCCCGGATGCGATGGGTCGCGTAGGTCAGAAATTTGTTCTCGCGACTCACGTCGTAGCGATCGATCGCCTGAATCAAGCCGATGACCCCCACATTGTAGAGATCTTCGATGTCAACCGTAGACGGCAGATGGATGGCCATTCGATTGACAATCCGCTTGACGTGGGGAAGATATTCCATCATCAATTGCTCCCGGGTTTCCGGGCGTTCATTTTCAGCATAATGGGACTGATGGTTTAACGCTTTCATAAGGGCACCTTTGGGTCTATGGGTGGATTCCATCGATGTCACGTTGGTTTACGACTTGCTTGAAACAACGCCATCCGCAAAAATATGGCCCCAGAAAAGATGGGAGTCGCCCTGGGGCGCATGGATGACGGGCAGCGCTTTGGTCCGTCGGGCCAGATTACGAAAACCGTGTGTTGCGGCCGAATCGGGATGGGCTTGGCTGAGAATGCGCTGCTGTTTGACGCAACGTATCAGGTTTTCGTCTTGGGCAATGCATCCGAAGTACTCCATACGGATGGCCAAAAATTTCTGGGCGACCAGGTTGAGCTGACGAAATATTTCCCGCCCCTCCTGTTCACTCGCGACCTGGTTGACGATCAGCCGGCAAGTCTTTTCCGCATATTTGGTCGACAAAACCTTCATCAAGGCATAGGCATCGGTAATGGATGTGGGTTCGGGTGTCACCACGACCATGATCTCCTGGGCCGACACGCTGAAATCCAACACATTGGCGGATATGCCGGCAGCCGAGTCGATGAGCAGAATATCCACCGTGTCCAGGAGTTGATCCAATTCGTAGAGCATGCTCATTTTCTGATCACGCGAAAGATGGGTCAACTCTTGAATGCCGGAAGACGCAGGCAGAATGCGGAGCTGACCCGGCCCTTCGACGATGATCTCACTAATCCGCTTTTCACCGAGCAAAACATGCGACAGGTTATAACGGGGCGCCAACCCCAACAGAATATCCAAATTCCCCAATCCGAGATCGGCATCGAGAATCAAAACCCGTTTTCCGTCACGGCTCAATTGGTAACCCAGATTGGCGACGATATTGGTTTTTCCCACTCCCCCCTTTCCGCTGGTGATCGAAATAATGCGCGCCGCGTGCCGTTTCACTGAGCGCACGGGTTGTTCTCTCAGGCCGGGATGGAAAGGCTGGCGGGTATTCAGGGAAATTACTTTATCGTTGGTCACCATCGTCGTCATATCCTTCGTATACGGAAAATAGATCAGCGCCCGGCTATAGGGCGACACCTTCCTCCGACAGCATGCGGGTAATTGAAAGATGTTGGGGGTTGCAATACCGGCATGGTTTAAAACGGTTGTTCAATGCTTCGGCAAATGACGTGAATTCGACAATATTGGTCTTGTTGATCAGACGAATCCATTTACATTCCGGTCGATGGAAAATATCGGAATTCTTGTTGGCCAGGTAAACCTGTCCGTCGGAAACGGTTGCGGTCAAACGATGATCTGCCATGCTGGCCGGACCGTTTCCGCCACCCGTCTTGGATGTCCCGTCCATTAAAAACCGGGCGGCCAGCCGTTCGACGGTGGCGCGCGTCAAATCCATCGGTACCCGATGACCATTGCTGAAAAAATAGACCGGCCAACGATGTCGGCACAGAAAATTCACCATATCCCGGTAGGAGCGGGTCAAATCCGTTTTGCTGATAATGATACCGGCGGGCGTCAAGGTCGCATAGCGCCTGGCCGTGTCCTGCAGATCTTCCTCACGGCTTTCGGCACTCAGGACCATGAGGTATTTTACCGGTCCCAGCGGCTTGATAGCGGTTTGGATCCGCGACAAGCCATTCGGATCAACCGGGTTAACGGCCGGTGTATCCACCAGGATGACGCGACACCCCTTCAGCCTCGCCATTGATTGCAGCAGTTCTTTTTCATTGGCAGGGGTTTCCAGAGGAAGCTGCATACTATCGGCATAGCATTGGAGCTGTTCCTGCCCGCCGATCCGGAAGCGATCCAACGACAGCAATCCCACCGAAACGTTGCGGGTCAATTGGAACTGTGCCGCCAGCTTGGCGATGGTCGTTGTTTTGCCAACACCGGCATTGCCGACCAGCGCGATGACCGTTGGAACCTTATCGTCTAATGCCAGCGTTCCCGCGGTAAGACCGGTTTTTGCCAGATAGCGGCCCATTGAATGGTCATTGGGATCTTGGCGCGTATCGGCGACCGATGCGCGAAGCGGGTCTTCGGGATGAGGACGGCGCGTCCGTGTATCGATGGACGACGGCGACGGTGAGGAATCGCTTGGCCGAGAGGATTCTTTATGGCTGGTCTGCCCTTTCAATCGAACGATATCGTTAATTTTATGGAAAATTCCCGGATGTTGCTTACCGGAAGCCATCATCGCGGCGGAAAGCGCGCCGGTTTGGCCCGCCGCCTGGGATGACTGTTGGGTTGGCCGACGGGCCGGCATGTCGGCGTATTCCTCATCGATGGCGGCGGTCACTTCAACGCCAATTTTGCGGGAAATCCCCAATAGGCGGTTCTCGCGGCGACGATCTTTCGCGGATAAGATCACCGCCTCAGGTCCCAGTTCGCGTTTGATCTGGCGCAGGGCCTCGGTCATGTTCTTGGCTTCAAACCGTTTAATCTGCATGGTTAACCTCCACCGAACCGATCATTTGAACCTGCGCATTGTTCATGACTTCATCGTAGGAAAGCACTGCCAGGTTGGGAACCATTCGATCGATCAGGCGTTTGAAATGCGGTCGAATTTGTGCCGAGCACAACACCACCGGTTGGCTGTTGAGGGCGGCAAACGCTTCGATGTGCTTGGCCATAGCCTGCACAATCTTCTCAACGGCCCGGGGATCCATGGCCAGGAAGCTGCCGTGATCGGTTCGTTGGATTGCCTCTGAAATGGACACCTCCACACCCTGATCGAGGGTTACCGCCGCCAGCGAACCGTCGGCGCCCACATAGGGTTTCACGATCGATCGTGCCAGCGCTTGCCGGACATATTCCGTCAGGATGTCCAGGTCTTTGGTCATGGGCGTCCAGTCGGCCAGTGTTTCCAGAATCGCCAACAGATCGCGAATCGAAACCTGCTCTTTCAGCAGGTTCTGAAGCACCTTGACCACGCCGCCCAAGGGTAACTGGTTGGGAATGAGTTCTTCAACCACCTTCGGGTAGGTCTGTTTAAAATGATCCAGCATGCGCTGGACTTCCTGCCGTCCCACGAGCTCATAGGCGTGGCGGGTGATGACATCGGAAATATGGGTGGTCATCACCGTGGCCAGATCGACCACCGTGTGTCCGTCGGCGATGGCCTTTTCACGATGTTCTTCCTTGATCCATACGGCGGGAAGCCCGTAGGTGGGCTCATGGGTCGGGATGCCGTCGATCTGACCCACGGCATCGCCCGGGTTCATGGCGAGATAATGATTCAGAGTCAACTCGCCGCGTGTGATTTCATTGCCTTTGAGCAGAATACGGTACTCACCCGGTTGCAGTTGCATGTTGTCCTGGATGTGAACCGGGGGCACGATCAACCCGATCTCTTCCGCCGCCTGCTGGCGAATGGATTTGATGCGGGTCAACAGTTCACCGCTCTGATCCACATCCACCAGGGGTATCAGGCCGTAGCCCACTTCCAGAGACAAGATATCGAGGGGTTGAAGATCTTCCAGATTCTCGACCGGGCGGTCGCCTTCCGGCAAAAGATCCACCGCTTCCTGCGCGTCCGTGTCGGCTTTGCCGGCCTTGTACACCACATAAGCAACTGTCGCGGCGGTGGCTGCCAGGGTCATGAAGGGCAGCGTCGGCAATCCGGGGATCATGGCAAAACCCAGCAGTACAGCCGCGGCGATGCCGATGGCGCGATGCTGAAATAGAACCTGTGAAGTAATGTCGCGGCCAAGGCTGGATTTCGAACCGGCGCGGCTGACAATGATACCGGCGGCCGTGGATACGATCAGCGCCGGAATTTGCGAAACCAGGCCGTCACCCACGGTCAGCAGGGTATAATTCTGAGCGGCGTCCCCAAAGTTCATGCCATTCTGGAGGACCCCGATGGTCAACCCGCCTAATATATTGATCAGGGTGATAATGATGCCGGCAATGGCATCGCCGCGGACGAACTTGTTGGCACCATCCATGGCGCCGTAATACTCGGCTTCCTGGGCGATGTCCTCACGGCGTTTGCGGGCTTCGTCTTCGGTGATCATACCGGCGTTCAGATCCGCATCGATGCTCATCTGCTTGCCCGGCATGGCATCCAGGGTGAACCGGGCGGCGACTTCGGCAATGCGGCCGGCGCCCTTGGTGATGACCATGAAATTGATGATCACCAGAATCAGAAAAACGATAATGCCGACCAGATAGTTCCCTCCCACCACAAAGCTGCCGAAGGCCTGAATCACCTTACCGGCCGCACTGGTGCCCTCCACGCCGCTCAGCAGAATGATGCGGGTCGAGGCAATGTTGAGCGACAGTCGGAACAGGGTTGCCAGCAGCAAGATGGTCGGGAAGGAGGACAGTTGCAGCGGATGGACGATGTACATCCCCACCAGCAAAATAACGATGGAAAAAGTAATGTTGAAGCTCAGCAGGAGATCCAAAATAAAGGCCGGCAGCGGAAGGATCATGAAAACCAGGATCCCCACGACAAGGGCTGCCATGAGAATATCCGAGTTGTTGGTCAAAGCTTCGAGCTGCCCGGGAAGCTTTTGCTGATCAGCGTATTCCATTCGATTTCCGTTTTTTAAAGACTGAGGTTAATCCGCACGTGTCATCTTGAAACGATCTATTTGAAGCGAACCATTTTGCAGGATTCATGCCTAATGAAGGACCCCGATAATTGTATTTCGCGACCGCTCTAAATACCCCGCAATATCAATGCGATTTCAATGGAATACCGCTTTGACCGTTGCTAATGCATTCATTGTAATCAACGCCATCAACCATACGATTCCTGTCAAGGTTTTGACGGACGGTTCTTTTTCGCTTCGTGAGAACGGTAACGGCAAAGATTTAATCGCCCTGGGATTGCAGAACCAAGCAGCGTCATCCACCAAAGGTGGTGGACTGCGACATAACCACGTCATGATTGAAACAGACGAAGGTCGGCGGGTGGAAATCGCTATCCCGGGTGACGGATGCCCTTGAGGCGGTAGACGTAGGCCAGCACTTCCGCCACGGCCCGGTAGAGTTCCTCGGGGATGAAATCGCCGATTTCAGCGGAACGAAAAAGGGCCCGGGCCAGCGGCTTGTTTTCAACCCGTGGCACGTTATGTTCCTCGGCAATTTCACGGATGCGCAGGGCAATGTAGTCGGCGCCTTTGGCCACCACCTGGGGAGCGGCCATTTGCTTGGCGTCAAACTTGATGGCAATGGCAAAATGGGTCGGGTTGGTGATGACCACATCCGCGGATGGAATCGCCTCCATCATGCGCCGCTGCGCCATTTCCATCTGCATGCTGCGAATGCGGGATTTGACCTGGGGATCGCCGTCGCTCTGTTTGCGCTCTTCCTTGATCTCCTGCTTGGTCATCATGAGATCTTTCTGGTGCTGCCAGCGCTGATAGGCGAAATCGGCCGTGGCCAGAACGATGAGTCCCAGGCACACAAAAAAGGCGATTTTGAAGGCGACCTCACCCATGTAGGCCGCCGTATCGATCACCTCCATGTGAATCAAGGACGGGATGGAGACAAGCTCCCCCCGCAAAATTAAATAGGCAATCAGACCGACAAATCCGATCTTGAAAATGGATTTGACCAGTTCCACCAGCGATTTGAGCGATACCAGACGTTTGATGCCGCTGATGGGATTCAGTTTTTTTAAATCGGGCGCCAGCAGGTCCTCTTTGAGATTGAAACCGAATTGGGCCACGTTGGCAATGATCCCGATCACCAGCAGGGCGAGCATCATGGGCATCAGGATGGACAGGGTCTCATTGAACAGCCACCCCACCATAAGGTGAACTGATCCGGCGTTCTGAATCCATCCGCCTCCCAGGTTGCGGAAACTGACGCGCATGAGATCGGCCAGTTGCTGGGCCATGGCCTGACCGCCGAAATAAAAAACGGCCAGGGACGTCATCAGGATCATGGCGGACGGGATCTCGCGGCTCTGGGCCACCTGCCCTTTTTTGCGGGCGTCTTCGAGTTTTTTGGCCGTCGGTTTCTCGGTACGGTCCATGCCGTTGTCTTGCGCCATGCCCGCTCCTTAAGATCCCATCAATCTGAGCAATGGGACCAACCCGACACCGAATCCGTCGAACAGTTCCCGCAAATACGGTTGCAGGTACGGCAGACTGAAAACCACGAACAGAAGTCCCACAACGATTTTCAACGGCATCGCCACAATAAAGATGTTCATCTGGGGCACGGTGCGTGCCATAAGACCGAACGAAACGCTGGTCAGGATCAGCACCACGATCACCGGCGCACCGATTTTGAGGGCAATGACAAACATGGTGCCGGCCGTTTGCATCAGGTAGCCGACAAACGAGGCCGACAGCACGAACTGGAACGGTGGTATGATGGCAAAGCTGTCCACCATGGCCCGAAAAAACCAATGGTGCGCATCGATGGCCAGAAAGATCAGCATGGCCATCAGGTTGAACGCTTGGGCCAGAATGGGTGTCTGCATGCTGGTGGCCGGATC
This sequence comes from Deltaproteobacteria bacterium, assembly GCA_020444045.1. Classification (GTDB taxonomy): domain Bacteria; phylum Desulfobacterota; class Desulfobacteria; order Desulfobacterales; family UBA5852; genus JABZFP01. The sequence continues at coordinate 39,509 of JAHLLS010000023.1, read as the reverse complement.
CATGATGTTGGCGATCGCCAACCCCATCTGGAAGCCGGACACCTGGCCGGCCATCTGGATTCCCGCCATGATCAGCCGAATGGCCAGACCAATTCCCAATCCCAGCAACACTTCGCTGATGACGCCCAGGGTCATGAAGATCCATCCGGTCATGGCGGGCAGGACGGTCAAATCGATCACCGGGAAAAGGGTAAGGGCCACCGCCAGGGACAGACCGGCTTTGAACATATTCGGCACATTGTTGCCGCTGAAGATCGGCAGGCTCATCAGTATGACGGTGACACGGAGGAATACCAGAAGGAACAGTTGCACCTGCGGGTATGAAACCTGAAGCGAAATCATAGCGCGTCACGAAGCATCGGGATCACCGGATCGTCTGCGGAAGCCCGATAATGAGATTCTGCATGAAATCGATGAGCACCTGCAGCATCCACGGGAACGATATCAGCAGCGCCACGGCCACGGCCAGCATTTTGGGGATGAAGGTCATGGTCATTTCATTGATCTGTGTTGCCGCTTGAAAAACACTGATCATCAAACCCACCACAAGCCCGGCCAGTAACATGGGTGCCGCCAGCATAATGGTTATTTTGATGGCTTCCAGGAAAAAGCCGGTAACGAATTCAGGGGTCATGACGTTATCTCCGTATCAACCGAACCCTTTTACCAGGGACCCGACGATCAGATGCCACCCGTCCGCCAGCACAAACAGCATCAGTTTAAAAGGCAGGGAAATCATGACCGGCGGCAGCATCATCATGCCCATGGACAGGAGCACCGAAGCCACCACCATATCGATGATCAAAAAAGGGACGTACAGCATGAAGGCCATCTGAAAAGCGGTTTTGAGCTCACTGATGATAAATGACGGAATCAGCACGGTGGTCGGCACATCGTCCAGACCGTTGGGGCGCGGTGCTTTGGCAATGTCCATCAACATGGCAAGATCTTTTTCCCGCGTCTGTTTGAACATGAACTCCCGCACCGGCGCCATCGCACGGGTCAGCGCCTCTTCCTGCGAAATCTGGTTTTCCAGGTAGGGGGTGAGCGCCGCCTGGTGCACTTTCTGCCAGACCGGGGACATGACGAAAAACGTCAGAAACAGCGCCAGTCCGATAATCACCTGGTTGGGCGGCATGGATTGGGTGCCGATCGCCTGCCGCAGGACCGATAGGACGATGGCCATGCGGGTAAACGAGGTCAGCATGATTAAAATGGCCGGGGCCAGCGAAAGCACGGTCAGCAGCAGGAAGATTTGCAAAACCACGGATGTTTGGGCGGGATTGTCGCCGTCGGGCATCTGAATACTGAAAAGCGATGCGGCCGGGATATCGGCCGCATGACCGACACCGGCGATCGACAGAACAAGACCAATGGCCAGGATGGCCGTGCAGGCGATCCTTCGCATGCGATTGGGCGCCATAGGTTTCATTCGAAACCACCTGCCAAATCAGCGTCGACGGCTTTCCGCTGCAGACCGCCCGATAACCGGCGCAAGTGCTCTTTGAAAGACGGGCTGCGGTCGGCAGAAGAAGTTTCAATCGATGCCTCAAACGTCGGTTCGTCGATGCGATTCAGCAGGGATATGCGATCGTGGGTAACGCCCAACACCAGCACGGCGCCGGGAACCTTGACCAGCGCGATCGACTTTTTAAGCCCGAGCGGCGTATTCTCTAAGACATGAACTGCTTTATGACCGGCCGCACCGAGACCGTTTTTAAAAAACCGTTTGGAATACGCATTGAACGCCAGCAAACCGCCCACGATGAGGACTAGAACGCCGATCATTTTCATCGCGGCGGTGACCAATTCAGGCGTCATCATTTCAATTTCTCCACACGTTCCATGGGGCTGATGATTTCGGTCACGCGAATCCCGAATTTTTCATTGATCACCACGACTTCGCCCCGGGCGACCAGTCGTTGGTTGGCCAGAATTTCCAGGGTTTCGCCCGCCATTTTTTCAAGCTCGATCACCGACCCCTGCCCCAACTTGAGTAAATCATTGACCAGCATGCGGGTCCGGCCCAACTGAACCGTCACTTCCAGGGGGATATCGAGGATGAAGTTCAGGTTTTTGTTTTTGGCGGGCGCTTCCCCGCTGTTCAGCGCTGAGAACTGGTATCCTTTGTCTTTGTTGGCGGAAGCGCCGTGCCCTTCTGCGGTCACTTCTTTCAGCGTCACATTTTTATGATCTCGGGTTGGATTCATGATTATTCCGCAGCGGCCTCCTCTGGCGATATGATGTCGACGATTTCAACAGCGCGATTTCCGTTGATAATGCCAGGATATCCCCGATATTTGGGTTCACTCTCGATTTTGACGGTGATGGGATCATGCGGACCGGTGTTTAACGTAAAGATGTCGTCGATCTGCAGCGCGATAAGATCGCCGAAGGTATGGGAGGTATAGCCCAGTTCCGCAATCAGGTTGACATTGGTTTCCTCCAGGGTTTTCTGGATACGGTCGCTGAAAGTGGCTTCGGAATCTTTGGCGCGCAAATAACGCGATGACAACTTGTCTTTGATCGGCTCCAGCATCCGGTAGGAGATACAAAGGTGGAAATTGCCGGAGAATTCTTCGCCTTTGATGGAGAACACGATCACGATCATCAGCTCGTCCGGACTGACCAGATGGACAAACTCCGGTTTGGTTTCCGTTTTTTTACTGACAATTTTAATAGAAAACACCGTTTGCCAGGCGCGTTCGAAATCACCCAGCAATTCACGGCTCAAGCGTTGCAGCATGCCGATTTCGATCGGGCTGAATTCACGCCCCTGTTTGAGCGGGGCTCCTTTGCCGCCGAACATGCAGTCGATCATCGAAAACACAAGCCCCGGTTCAATCGCCAGCAGCGCCGAACCGACCAACGGGTCCATGGTGAAAATATTGAAACTGGTGGGGTTGGAGAAGGCCTGGATAAAATCGCCGTATTTGACCATTTCAGTCGAAACGAACTGGACTTCGAAGGATTGCTGAAGAAGTCCGGTCAACGAACTTTGAAGGAGCCCGGAAAATTTATCGTAAACCTCTTCGAGTGCTGAAAACTGGTCCCGCAGCATAATGTTCTGCGAGGTGATGTCATAGGCCTCGGCCTTCGCTTCGGGCGGTTCGTCCTTGGCCGTCAGGTCCACTTCGCCGCTGTCCATTGCGGACAACAGGGCATCGATTTCGTCTTGTGAAAGTACGTTGTCTGCCATGATGGTTGCGCCCTGCTATTGGATAACAAAGTCCGTAAAATAAATATTGGCAACACTTTCGTTGTTGAGCAGCTCATTCAGCCGGGTGATGATTTCCGTCCGCAAACTCATTTTGCCGTCCGCGGTGCGAATATCCTCGAATTGTTTGGTGGAAAGTATCGTCAAGACCACATCCCGGATCTGGGGCAGCCGCTGCTCAAAGGTTGCCGCGGCCTGTTCCGGTGCAAGCTCCAACTGCACGGTCGCGCGAAGATATCGTTTGCCGTTGCCGTCCGCCAAATTCACCACAAACGGGTCAAGCGGAAACATTTCCCCAATCACAACCGCTTCCTCATCCTCGTCTTCAACGACTTCTTCAATGACTTCTTCGGGTGGCATGAGGCTGACAATTTTCACCCACATCATGTAAAAACCGCCGCCCACAAGTGCCATAAAAACCAGCATGATCCCGGCGATAATAATGATGGCTTTTTTATTCATTGGGTCTTCCCTTTCCGCAAAACTTTTTCCACGCGCCGGTTCGTTTATCGCTTCCGCCCGGTATCCGTCATGCCCCGCGGCTGAAAGAGGCCGGAACTCACTGCTGTCAAATGCGCGGCTGTACATCTCCTAAATGACGTCCCATTATCCGCTCCAAGATTGAGCAAATAGTGTGCCATGGGCATTTCACCACGACAATCGACAGCGAAGAGCGATCGTCATGCGATGCTATGATGAAATACGCGGCTGTTTTCACTCGACAATTACGTAATTGAAGCAGGCGCACAAACACGATTGCGGAGGTTCGGATCCGATCGGACGAAAAACAGGGAATGGAAGATTGGAGCGGGGGATTGACGCCCGTCAAGCCATTGACATAATGACTTGACGGGCGGCCGCTCGCGCAGGACGGCCGAACGAACGACCCGGCCTTCCCGATCAGCGGGGAATCATGATGCTTAGCGCTTAATATTGATCAGTTCATTGAGGATTTCATCACTGGTCGTAATCACCCGTGAATTGGCCTGGAAGGCGCGTTGGGTGGTAATCATTTTGACAAATTCCTGTGCCAGGTCAACGTTGGACATCTCAATGGCGCTGGGGCTGATGCTCCCCAATCGTCCGCTGCCAGGCATTCCCGGCATGGCGTCACCGGATTCCAGCGAAGAACTGTATAGGTTGTTCCCCATTTTGGTAAGACCATAATAGGAGGGAAAATCCACCAGGGCCACCTGGAAAAGCGGCACCAACTGACCGTTGGAGTAGGACCCGGTGATGACGCCGGCTTCATCCACCGAAACGCTTCGCAGCATGCCGGCCGGATAGCCGTCCTGGGTCTGGAAGGTCGTGGTGGAAGGTGCCGCGTATTGGTTCAGGTCACCATTGGTAGCGTTGGTGGCGTCATACAGGTCCCAGGTAATGGCCGGCATGGTGGCGCCGTTGGTAAGGGTCATATTGATGACCGGATCGGCACCACCATTCAGGGCACCGGTCGTGGCATCAAACGTTATCGCCGTAGGTCCTGCCGGCGTGATGGCGGAGGCCAGTGGCGAGGTGGCCTGCCAGGTCCAGGCATTGTTGCCGGTTTTAACGAAGTCCAGGCTCATGGGAATGTCGTTTCCCAGGGAATCATACACGGTCATGGTCGTGGAATAGGTATCATTGATCGCCGCGGCCGAATCCAGGTTGACGTCAACCGTAAATTGCGTGCTCGCCGAAGGCGGAGTCGTGCTTTCCGTGGGGATCTGGATGTTGGCAATCGATCCCAGAGTCATGCTGCCGTCCGGCGCCACCGACTGGACACTGTAGCCCTGTAAAACGAGGCCGTCCGGATTCTCGAGATCGCCATCGCGGTTGAAGGAAAACTCTCCCGCCCGGGTGTAAAAATTGGACCCGGTTTCATCCACGACCTGGAAAAAACCACGACCATTGATGGCCATGTCCATCGGCGCACTGGTGTTTTCAAGCGATCCCTGGCTCCAGACCGGTGTGGTCCCCCAGAAATCGACACCACGGCCGATATCGTTGCCGCCGCCACCGCCTAAACTTTGGCTCAACACATTGGCAAAGGACGCCCGGTTGGATTTAAACGCCGTCGTGTTCACATTGGCAATATTGTCGCCAATGACCGTCATCGCGGTCGAGTTGGCATTCAGCCCTGAAATTCCTGCGAATAATGAACCAATCATGAGTTCCTCCTAATATGGTTAGTCAATCATCATTAAATTCGAATCGTTATGGGGTGCCAAAGGATCCGGGCAGGCCGTGAATCCTACCCGTCATCCTGTTTAAGATGCTTCGGCGGCCCCGTCCTGAATCACTTCAATTACATCGTCCAGCCGAATCGGTTGTCCGTTGACGACCAGGGCGGATTCGCCATTGTTGAAGGCTACCCCGCTCACGCGGCCACTGCTCAGGGGTGATGCCCCGACTTCCTCGCCAGCCCCGTCGATGGCCGCCACTTCGAACCGGTAATTCCCATCCGGGAGCGGGTTATTGTCCATATCGGTCCCGGCCCATTCAATTGCGCCGCGGCCGGCCGCCATGCCATCAGCACTAAACGTCGTACGCAACGCGCCGGTGGTATCGTAAATGCTGACGAAAACCTCGGCGGCCGGGGCGTCCAGCGACACCTGCAGCGGGGCCGCGTTACCGTCGGAAATCTGTGTGGCGTTACCGTTGGAAAGCACGGTTCGTCCGATGTAGCCTACGGCCTGCGAATTATTGAGGGTGTTCTGGGTCAGCGTTAGTTCTTTGAGTTGGTCACTCATGTTGGTGAGCTGCTCCAGTGAACTGAACTGGGCCAGCTGGGCCGTAAAATCAGCGCTGTCCATCGGATTCAGCGGGTCCTGATATTGGAGTTGGGTCACCAGCAGGTTCAGGAAATCGTTCTTATCGAGCTCATCCCCGGCCTTGGCGGTTCCATCCGCACGATAGCTGTTGGTATCTGTCACACCTGCGATTGTCATGGTATCGCTCTCCCTGCTTTTTCCGGTCCGTAAAACTTCTGGGATTTACACCCTTCGGCGTTAATGTCGGGACCGAATCTGCCCTCAGGCAAAATAGTCAATGCCGGTGGCGCCTGACCGACCGGGTTTGGGTTGTGAGGCACCGTAATGTCCGCGATCACGTTCTTCCTCCACCGGTCGTTGCCCCGTGGCGGCCATTTGGCGCAGAAAAGCCTCTCGCTGTCGAGCGCCGCGGTCTGCATCGTGTTGGTCATCCGACACGGAAACCTGGATGGATTCGACGTTCAGGCCCTGCTGCTGAAGCTCTGTTTTCAAGTGGTGTGCATTGGCATCGATCAGGTCGCGTGCCACCGGCGATTCCGTCATGATGCGGATGGTCACGAGATTGTTTTCCGTCACGATCTTCATCTGAACATGCCCGAGTTGGTCCGGTTTCAGGGCGATCCGGGCTTCGGACTGCTCCCCCCGCACCGTTATCAGGGCCCGCTCCACCAACTGGTTGAAATTCTCCTGGTGAAAAACATCGGCGGAAGGGCTGGCTGCGGCAGGTGTATTCCCGGTCGCCATGGCAAGCTTGCTGCCGGTGGCGGCAGGCGAAAAAGAAACCGCCGGGTCGAAAGCCCCCTGGCGCCCGGTTTGGGGACCGGTCTCATCGTTCATCAATGGAGCCGGCGTTTCACGCACGGCATCCCCCCACGGTTTTGGTCGTGCGGCGGCGTCATCGGTGCCCTGGATGGGACTGTTCTGGATTTCTTCAGGCTCGGCTTTCGATCGGCCTTGCAAGGATGCCGCCATTTCGGTTTTGCGATGGTCGCTGCCCATGTCCTTGAGACGTTGGCTGAGGTTTCCTTTTTCGTTCAGCGCAAGTTCTCCTGCATCAGGATCGACGTTATCAAGGGGCACCTCAATCGCGGCTTTTTTTTCCGCTGCGGCGTCATTGGTTTGAGGAATACCTTCTTTACCAATCTTTCGGTATGGTGCCGCCTCGATTGCACGGGCGTTCTGAGCGTTTAGCTCTCCCGCATCTTTTGATGCCGGTTTACCGATCTCCGATGATGGCTCATCGTTAGTACCGGCGACTATTTTTATGGCGTTCGTCTTTGGTTGCTGCTGTTCTTCCGTATCCGGGATTATCTCGTCGCCATTCTGCGCCACGTGGGTTTCTTCCTGCGCGACAGCGGCGCGGTGTTGTGCGATGCTTTGCGGTAGTTTGCCTGATTGGGCTTGCGGGGGAACAATCGGTTGTTCCCGGGATGTCACCGTCCCGCCTATGCGATCCGCTTCCGTCGCCGATTCGCTCGGTACGGAGATACTTTCTCCTGCAAGGCTTCCGTCAACTAATTCAGAATCAGCAAGGGGGGCTGACACGGCCTGGGATGGCGTCAAGGAGTCGATCGCCGCATCAGTCGAAGTCGCCTGCTCTTCTTTGCGAGCCTCAACGTCATCTTCTTTTGACGACACGGAGGAAACGGCGGGTTCGTCAACACGCTGCGGACTCTCACGTCGCATGGATTGTGACATCTTATTCACCGCTTCAAGGGTGGAAGCGAAACTGGTGCTATTCCCTTCGGCGCCACCGCTGTGAGACGCTTTCTGGCTCTTTTCCGCTTTGACGGGTCCGTTCGGAATCTCCGCTGGTCCGATCGGCAATGGCATAGCATTCAACATGGTCCCTGGTCCTTTGTGATGAGTTGCAATCGGTTCAAGAGAGAAGCATTTTCTGTGCCACAATGCCGGTTGTCATCTGACGCGCGGTCGGCGCCGATAAGGGCCATGCCGTGTCGGTCTATACCCGCATCGATCGGGGGCTTCGCCGCATCAGCGTGCCTGGTTGGCAGCAGGGTCGGCATCTCCGGTTCCGGCTTTTTCTTCCACGAGTGAAGGTAGATTTTACCAGACCGCCGGCAGATTTTGCCGATCTTCCTCTCCCCGTTCATTGTTTCCTCTGAAATCGGCTGATGGCCACGTCATTGACTAATTTCTGTTCCATATCGCGCTCCTTTTTTTCCTCATCCGCGAGATAGCGCTCCTTTAATTTCTCGATCACCTTGCGATCTTTTAACGCTGTCATAAGCACCATACGCTTCTCTTCCTTGTTTGCGGCCAGCGTCTCGATGGTATGCTGCTGTTCATTGATTTCCGAAGCCAGTCGTGCCAGATAGCGCGTATAGAGGATAAATTCCATGGCGGAACCATTGTTATCCTGTTTTAACCTCATGGCTCGCCTGTATTGGGCACGGACCTTTTCCATATCCGTCAGGACTTGCCGTGCACGGCTCAATTCCCGGGCCGCATCGGCAAAAACCTTACGCGCCGATTCTTCCTGATGTTGACGGTGCGTCAATACGGCTTCCAGTTTAAACGGTCGCGCCACCTCACCCACTCCCCTTAATGAAACAAGGCCGTCAATTCAGCTTCGCTGTCGAGAAACGAAACCGTCGGTTCCACATCCTGACGCAAGTAGGCATTGATCGGTTTCACCATCCGGATGGCGTAATCGATATCCGGATTGCTGCCGGCGGCATAGGCCCCGATATTGATCAGGTCTTCGGCTTTGCGATAGGTTGCCAGCACGGATTTGAGTTTACGGGCACAGTCGCGATGGCGTTCTTCGACAATGTCATCCATGACGCGGCTGATGCTGCGGGATACGTCGATCGCCGGATAATGACCCTGCATGGCCAGCTCCCGCGTCAGCACGATGTGGCCGTCCAGAATGGATCGAATGGCATCCGCAATCGGCTCGTTGGTGTCATCCCCTTCCACCAGAACCGTATACAGACCGGTTATCGAACCGCGTGTGGCGGATGTGCCGGCCCGCTCTAAGAGTTTGGGCAACAGGGTGAATACGGAAGGGGTATAGCCTTTGGTGGTCGGCGGTTCCCCCAGGGCGAGTCCGATCTCGCGCTGGGCCATGGCAAAACGGGTCACGGAGTCCATCATCAAATTGACCTTGAGTCCCTGGTCTCGGAAATATTCCGCTACGGCCGTGGCAATGAAAGCGCCCCGCATCCGAATCAAGGGCAGGTGGTCCGATGTGGCAACCACGATGACGGATCGCTGCAAGCCGTCTTCACCCAACTGTTTTTCGATGAAATCATTGAGCTCACGGCCACGCTCGCCAATGAGCGCAATCACGTTGACGTCCGCATCGGTTTTTTTGGCGATCATTCCCAGCAACACGCTTTTTCCGACACCGGATCCGGCAAATATGCCCATCCGCTGACCGCAGCCAACGGTGAGCAACCCATTGATGGCCCGGATGCCCAAGTCCAGCGGTTCACTGATGCGGCGTCTTTTCAGGGGGTTTATCGGTGTGGCATAGATCGGGTATTGCACTTTGGAATGGATGGGGCCTTTGCCATCGATAGGATTTCCGATGCCGTCAATGATCCTTCCCAGCAAATGATTGCCAACCGGGACATATGCCTGGGTTTGACGTGCCACCACACGACTCCCGGGGCCAATGCCCTGGATTTCCTCCAGCGGCATCAACAGGACCCGATTGTCCTTGAATCCCATGACCTCGGCCGGGAACTTGCGACTGCCGTCCTTATCGTAAATATCGCAGACCGTCCCCATGCGGCACTCGGGCCCGACGGACTCCACCATGAACCCCACCACGCGACTGACTTTACCGTGCACTTGCATGGGACGGCAGTTTTCAAGACAGGTGTGGAATCGATCCAGATTAATAAAAGGTTCCATTTCAGGCTTCTCTATGGTTGCGCATTCGTGTTCCGCATTTCAGCCCGAAAGGCTTCTTCGACGGTGCGGAGCTGTTCCTCGATGCGGGCATCGATTTCACCGTATTCGGTTTGGATGTAGCAGCCGCCGCAATCGATGCCGGTGTCTTCCTCAAAATGGATCGTGTCCAGATGATCCATCACGGAAGATAGCGTTTCACCGGCCGCGCGAATTTTTTTCAAATCATCCGGGTTGAGGCGAATGGAGATTTTTCCGGGGTCATCCAATTGGGTCATGGCTTCCTGCACCACGCACACAATCGTATCTTTGGAAACTGTCAGTTCATGGCGAACCACTTTACGGGCGACATGCAGGGCCAGTTCCACCACTTCCTGCTCCAGGTGCCGTCGGATTTTCTGACGCACACCATCGAGCTCGGCCAAGGTTGTTTCCATCGCGGTCAGGAGCGGTGCCGCTTGCTGCTGGGCCGCTAATCGGCCATCCTGCTCGCCCTTGGCAAATCCCTGTTCATAGGCCTGGCGTTCCATCTCCGCCCGCTGCACCGATGGGTCATGGTCGGCGGAAGACGACGGCGCAACAGACGGACGGCCTTGCCCGTCGGCTTTTCCGGCGGTATCCCCGGCGAAGCGGGCCGATGCGCCGCTGCACCCCGCATCCGGTACCGGAATGTTGGGGAAATAATGCAGCCGGAACGTATTGACCTGCTCTGTATTCGAGCTTTTGATGATTTTACGCAACGAGCGCCTCGCCTCGACGACCGCTGATGATCAATTCGCCCTTGAATTCCATATCCTGGATCAATCCGGTAATTTTCTGTTGCGCGGCGGATACATCGTTCATGCGTACCGGCCCCATATCCGCGATTTCCTCACGCAGCATGTCACCGGCGCGCGCCGACATATTGTGGAAGACCTTTTCTTTGACCTCATCCGAGGCAGCCTTGAGGGCCACCGCCAATTCGGACGTCTCCACTTTTCGCAGCAGTTTCTGAAAGCCCTTGTCATCCACCAGCACGATGTCTTCAAAGACGAACATCTTCTGTTTGATCTGGGCGGCCAGTTCGGGATCCTGTTCCTCGATTTCCCCCATGATCAATTCACTGGACATTTCGTCGGCCAGGTTGAGGATTTCGGCCAGCCGATCGACGCCACCCGTGTCATGGGTTTCGGAACTTTCCTTATTGCTGAGAATGCTTTCGATCACCCGGTTGATCTCGTCCACCATGCCGCTGTTTACTTTGGTGAGCTTGGCAATTCGGAGGGCCACGTCGGTTTTAACCTCATCCGGCAGTCGCGACATGACGTCGCTGGCGGTTTCGGTCTTGGCATGCACGAGAATAATGGCAATGGTTTGGGGGTGCTCGTTTTCCACCAGTTTGAACAACCGTTCCGGATCGAGTTTGGTGATCGCCGCAAGATTGGAACCGCCGGACTTCGTCTTGTCCGGTTGTTTGCCATTCGCGGGCGACGCTCCGGATACGGCGCCACCGGGCAATTGGTTTTGGCGCTTGAGGTTTTCAAAAAATTCCTCGGCAATTTTTTCGACCAGATCCGGAGAGACATTGCCTAACTGGTCCATCTGGGCCGCAACGGCTTTTTTTTCATCGTCCGACAGACTGTTCATGATGATTTGAGATGTGTCCGGGCCCAGGGACCGGACCAGAATCGCAGTTTTCAGTGAACCTGGGAGATTTCGCGCATCCATATCAGCAACTCACATCGTTTGGTCGGTTGAAATTACTGTTCCTTGATCCATTGTTTCATGACGCCGACAGAATTTTGATTGTCGTTCGCTATCATTTGCCGAACCTGGTCCCTGAAGGGCAGGCGCTGGGTGCTCTGGGAATATTCGCGTTCCAGTTCGCTGACGGTTTTGGGCAGTTGCCGAATGATTTCCCCTCCTCCTGCCGGTTCCGACGTCAGCCAGCGAACCACCGGGCGGACCAGGAAAAGAAAGCTGAAGATGACAAAAAGGGCCAGCAGTAAATATTCGAAGACGAATTTGAACTGGCGGAGGGTGTCCAGCCAACTGCCGGACGGTTCCATATCGTCGGCGCTGTCCAGTTTGGCCGTTTCAAAGGGGATGTTCTCAATCTCCACTTTGTCGCCGCGGTTGGTGTCAAAGTTGATGGCGCTTTTGACGATTTTTTCGAACTGGGCCATTTCTTCGGGACTGCGGGGGGTGTATTGCCATTCCGTCTTGCCCTTTTTTTTCGGAATCATCTCGTAATTGCCGTCCACGATCACGGCCGCTGACACCCGGCGCATGGTTCCGGAAGGCATGACCTTGCGGCTGACGACCTTCCCGATTTCATAATTCTTCGTCTGGTCCTGCTTGTGAAACATCGCTTCGTTCTGATTGGTGGACATACCTGGATTGGCGCTATCGATACCCGTACTGTTCGGCTTGACATTCGATCCGACCCCGGGGATCCCCATGGCGGTATTGCGGGCGCTGCTGGTAGATTCGTCATGGATCTGTTCGCTGCGGACAACTTGATTGTCCGGCAGATACATTTCTTCGGTCTGTTCGTGGCGCATGAAATCCAGGTCGCAGGATACGCGGACGATGGCCTTGTTGGGGCCCAGAACTTCCTCCAGCATCGTCTTGATGCGGCTCTCGAGATTGGTTTCCATTTTCCGCTGATACATGAACTGATCGGTGCTCATGGCGGCTGCGGAAGCGTCGTCTTCTTTTCCGGCAAGCAGTTTGCCGCGATTGTCCACCACGGTGACATTCTCGGTTTGCAGCCCCGAAATACTCGACGATACCAAATGAATGATGCCCTGAATTTGCCCCTGCCCGAGTCGTTTTCCCGGCCTGAGCTTCAAGACGACCGAGGCGCTGGCGGGCGTCTCCTCCTGGATAAACAATGTCTGGGCGGACATGACGATATGCACCCGGGAGCTTTCGATTTCATCGATCTGATTGATGGTGCGCGACAATTCACCCTGGAGGGCGCGCTGATAATTGACGTTTTGCATGAATTCGGTCATGCCGAGTTTGGCATTGTCGAAGACCTCGAACCCGATCCCCGACCCCTGCGGCAGGCCTTTGGAGGCCATGGCCATGCGCAGCTCATAGACCTTTTCGGCCGGCACTTCGATGCCCGTGCCCCCTGCCGTGACCCGATAGGGCACCTTTTGACTTTTCAGTTCGTCCACGATCTGACCGGCATCGTCCATCGACAAGTCGGCATACAACCGTTGGAAGTCCGGACGGCCGCTCCATTGGACCAGGTAAGTCAAGCCACCCACCGTCAATCCGATGACGACCAGGAGGCTGATCTTCTTTCGCAATGTCATACCGGCCAGGGCCGTGCCGAGTTGTCCGAAAAACTTATCCATTGATAACGCTCCCTATTAAGCGGCTAGATCTGCATGCGCATGACGGTTTCATAGGCCGATACGACCTTGTTTCGAATCTGCATGAGAAGCTGGAACGAGACATCGGCTTTTTGCAGCGCGATCATGGTATTGTGGACATCCTGGCTGCGGCCGGCAGTCAGTGCCTCCACGGCCTGATCGGCCTCGGAATGCAACTGATTGACCTCGCTGACGGCGCCCTTGAGAAAGTTTCCAAAACCTTTCGCGGCATCAGCAGCTGGAGATGGCGCACCGGTCTGGGGCATCTGCAATTGGCCGGCAATCGCATTGATATTTATATCGGTCATGGCTTACCTCCCGATCTCAAGTGCTTTCAGCACCATGTTCTTGGTGGCTTTGACCGCAGCAACATTCGCTTCATAACTGCGGGACGCCGACACCAGGTTGACCATCTCCTCGGTCACGCTGATATTCGGCAGCGAAATAAACCCCTTCTCGTCGGCGTCCGGGTGGTCCGGTTCATATTTTCGGATTGGGTCCCGGCCGTCCTTGATGATGTCCACCGTGCGAACTTCCACGACACCGCCCTCCTGCTGTGCCTTGAGCATATCGTGAAAGGTTGCATTGTCCGGTGATTCCGCCGCAAAAATAGGTTCACGCCGCTGGTAGGGCCCGCCTTCGGGCGTGCGCGTCGTATGCATGTTGGCCAGGTTGTTGGCAATCAGCCTCATCCGGACGCGCTGGGCTGACAATCCGGACGCGCTGGCCTGCAGAGCATCAAGAAACCCCATGATTATTGCCCTCCTTTGATCACGTCTTTGAGCAGTTTAAATTTATTGGAAATGATCCGCGTGGTGGTATTGTACTTCAACGTGTTTTCGGCCAGGTTGGCCATTTCCGTGTCCAACTCCACCGTATTGCCATCGCCCCGCAGGGAGAGGTCGTTGCTCTCCACCCGCGCGACACGCCCCGATTCCAAGCTTTTGCCGGCCGTGCTCAGATGACCCGCCTGCGTTCGGGTCATGGTCAACTGCGGCCCGCCTTGCCCGGTATCCTGCATATTTTCATCCACCATCATTTTAAAGGCCTTGTACCGGGGCGTATCCATGTTGGCGATATTGGAAACAATCAGCTTCTGGTTCATGGAACGCAAATTCAACGATCGTTCCAGCGATGTCATGGTCTTATCGAAGATAAAATTCGTTTTCATCAGGAGGCTTCCCTTTCCATCCGGGAATCCGTTCGATTCCGGTATTCATTGAGTTTGTTGCGCAGGGTGCGGACGCTGATGCCCAGCATTTTGGCGGCCCGTTCACGGTGATCGTTGACTTCGTGAAGCGTTTGCTTGATCAAGACCTCTTCAACGGCTTTTACGGAAAGTCCCGGTCGAATCGCCAGTGTTGCTGCGTCAGGTGTTTTGCCGGGTTGCGCCGTGTCCTCGCGGCCAGGCAAGGGGGGCAGCGCCCCCATCAGAACCGCACGCTCGATATAATTTTCCAGCTCGCGGATATTGCCTTTCCAAAAACACGCCTCGAGATGGTTCATCGTGGCCGTATCGATGCCGATCGCTTGTCGTTGATACAATCCGCTGTAACGCTGTAAAAAATGGTCGATCAAAAGGGGAATGTCCTGTCGCCGTTCCCTCAGCGGGGGGAGATGCAGGGGGACGACATTGATGCGATAATAAAGATCTTCCCGCAGTTGGCCCTTCCGGACCTGGTCCGCCAAATCCCGGTTGCTGATGGCGATCACTTGAGCGGTAAAAGGGACTTGACGGTCGCCGCCTATCCGGTCGATACACCTTTCCTGCAGCACGCGCAGAAGCTTCGCCTGCAGGGGCAAGGGCATTTCACTGATTTCGTCCAGCACGAGGGTGCCGTTGCCCGCTTGTTCAAACTTACCGATCTTGCGCTGGATCGCTCCCGTAAAAGCGCCCTTTTCGTAGCCGAACAATTCACTTTCCATCAATGTCTCGGGAAGCGCGGCACAGTTTACGGCGACATAGGGGGCATTGGCCCGACCGGCATGTCGATGGATATAGGATGCCAGCACTTCCTTGCCCGTACCGCTTTCCCCCGTAATCAATACCGTGGCTTGGCTGCCTGCAACGGCACGTGCGGATTCCAGCATCTTTTTTACGCCGGGACTACCGGTAATAAACGGTTTGCTGCTTCCGGGAACACCGTTACCCGGGGAAGTTGGCGCGTTTTGGTTGGACAAGAGACGCCGCACACAAGTTTCCAGTGCGTCCGCACGGACAGGCTTCATGAGGTAGTCGGCCGCCCCTTTTTGCATGGCCGTGACCGCATGTTTAACCGAGGCGGCCGCCGTCGTTATAACGACCGGCAGCTCCGCTGAATGCCGCCGCATCTCATCCAGCAGCTGCAGCCCCGTTTCTCCATCAACGTCGCTGTCGATCATGGCGAGCGCATACCGCTTATGGGCCAGCATACGGAGCGCTGTTTCCCCGCTATCGATCCGATCCACCGATAGCCCCTGCGCCCGTAAACAACGGATAACTTCAGGCGCAGTGGCCCCCTCCCGTGCGACCACTAATATCGACGTGGGAGAAGATTCAAACGGTTGGCATGCCGCTATGTCGATGGCGGGCTGGCTCATAGTGTCCAATGAAACGGAGTTCCAATTAATTTAGTATTCATACCAGTTAGTTATCCAATTTCACACGCAATACGGGTTCGGAACGGAAACCATATCTGCAATCTATATGCCACCGACATTGGGGTTTTCCCTGTTACGTCGTCGACGGAATCGACGGGTTTCGATGACCTCTCACAGGCAGTTATTTTGATCGTTTTTGTTGTATTTGCAGATTGTTACATGGATACAAACATTGGCGAAGATTTGCGTGGCTCCCACATCGAGGTCGTGATTGATCGTGGGGTATTCGTCAAAAATAGAGCCCTTCGTCATCTCTTTGACGCCGGTTGTTCATCCCTCCCAATGATTTTCCTCAAGATTCATGGGGAATTGGACGATAACGCCATACATCTGCACTCTTCATGGGACTGGACATGTCACAGCGGAGTAAATCGACCGCTGCGTTCCTGTTGATTTCACCACAACGTTGGCCATGGCTATCGACGGATGCCATTTATAATCAGGAGGGGTTTAACAGGATGCTATTGAAACGTCGCAGGAATACCCAGGACGAAAACGTGGTGGATTTAAACAGCCGTCTTCAGGAGAGTGAAAGCCGCGAAAACGCATACGATACTGTTATTCGTACCCTGTTGGTCCTGGTCAAAGAATTCGCTCTGGACATTGTCGAGCTGAAAACCGATCGTTTTTATGCGTCTATGGACGCCTTCAGTGAAAAATTCTTCGCGCAGAAGAAATCCAAACGCATTCTGCCCCATTTTGAGAAACAAAAACCGGTTATCGCCGGCTTTATCGACCAACAGAAACGCTATCTGGATGAACGGGAAACCGAACTGCGCAATATTATCGATCTGTTGACCCGGGCCATGGTTTCGGTGGATTCTGAAAACGATGCCTATCATCATAAAATTCTGCAGCAAAGCGAAAAAATGGAACAGATTACCCGGCTCGACGACATCCGCAAAATTAAAGCGGCGCTTGAAAGAGAAGTCGCAACCCTTCGGGAAACCGTGCGCAACAAGCAAGTCGGTGAACAGGCCCGGATCCAGCGCCTGTCGGGCCAGGTGAATAGCTTGCGCCAGGAACTGGAAATGGCCAAGGAAGAATCCCAACGCGACGGATTGACCGGTATCTACAACCGCCGGGCCTTTGACGACTACCTGCAGTCGTTGATGGAACGCAACCTGCTGCATCGCCAGGATTTCGCGATCCTGATCCTGGATATCGATGATTTCAAAGCCGTCAATGACACCTATGGGCATCCGGTGGGCGATCGTGTTCTTCTGGCGATGGCGGAAACGTTCGGTCAAATGGTGCGCAGTGACGATTTTCTGGCGCGCTACGGCGGGGAGGAATTTGTTATCGTGCTGCCGGGCGCCTCACGGCGCAACGCGGCCAAGAAGGGCAAACTGATCTGTAAAACCGTTCACAAGACCCGCTTCACCTTCGACCCGGATGACCGCCAGGCACCTCTATCGCTGACGGTCAGCATCGGGGCCACCGCCTATAAGAAAGGCGACACCGCCGCCAGCGTGCTGGCGCGCGCCGATCAGGCTCTCTATAAAGCCAAGCAGGCCGGTAAAAACGGTGTCATGACGTCATGAAACACGAGGCGCCATAAAGCATTTCATGGCGCTCGATCCATTCGATCAAGCCATGGCCAGTGTTCGATATATCAGCCGCCCGGCACGGGCAAATTTTGCCGTTTCAGCATCTGAGCCGGCAAAATTTTCTCCGGCGCATCCATCGCAACCTTAATTTTGATTGATATTACTGCCGATTCGCACCCTTCTTGTCTGGCATAGTGTTTGCTTTTCTCTTGTTTGAAATCGACGACGACATCGTTACGGACGATGACAGGCCAATTATCCATAGAGAGGCGACGATGACGAAAATAGACAACTCCCATCAATTACCCGGAGGGAATCTCCAACGGCCCAAAATGGCTTCCGGACCAAATCCGACCGGTTTCCAGCAGGTTTTCGATGACCTGCTCCAAAACCAAACCAAGGACGTGGCGGCCCCCTCATCTTCGACACACCCCATTAATCCCACGCCCCTGACCGCCAACGCCATTGAGATCTTGCCGGTCAAGACCGACCTGCAGGCCATGGAACGCTTTGTCGATTCCCTGGATGCCTATCAGCAGCGGCTCGCGGACCCCGCTTGCAGCTTGCGGGATCTTGAGCCGGTCCTCGGACGCCTTGAGAGGGCGCAGCGGCATTTGTCCGATGTGTCCGAAAAAACGCCCGCCGACTCACCCCTTAAAGATATCATAAACGAAGGTCTGGTGACGGCCACCCTGGAGATCAGCCGTTTTCGCAGCGGCATCTATTGCTGATCATCCCCTGAAAGGAATTCACACGGCAACTTACGATGATTCGATCGACCCATAAAACAATTCAAGACTATCTCAACCCGGCGATGGGGCCATCCAAAAGAGAACAGGCGCTGCCGTCGGGAACGTCCTCTTTCCGATCGGTCCTGGAAGGCGCTTTGAACAAACCGCCTGCGGCCCAAAACACCGAAAGAGCCGGTCTCACGATACAGGACTATATGAACCGCCGGATCGGGGCCATCGCATCGGCGGCCCTGCCGCCTTGCGATGGCGATCGAGCGTCTTCCCAGGAAATCCCGGACAAAGCCGAGGTGTCCGTGCCGGATGAAAAGACGGTTTCCGCCTCAGCGGCAACAAAAGCATCCCCTCCCTTGCCGGGCGCGCCGGATGACGCGGTAAGCCAAACCATCCACCAGGCCATTGAACGCGCTGCAGAACGGTACAACGTCCCGAGCGATCTCATTCAAAGCGTCATCCGCTGCGAGTCGAATTTCAAACCGGGCGCCGTGTCCCACGCCGGCGCTCAGGGGCTGATGCAACTCATGCCCGCCACAGCCAATGATCTCGGTGTCAGCGATCCGTTTGACATCCAGCAGAATATCGATGGCGGAACACGCTATTTGCGGCAGATGCTGGACCGCTTTGACGGCGATGTCGCAACCGCTCTGGCGGCGTACAATGCCGGTCCGGGCACGGTCAACCGCTACGGCGGCATCCCGCCCTATCGGGAAACCCAAGCTTACGTCCAGAAAGTGATGCACTACGCCGGTCTTACGGAAACCGTCCGGCGCGTTTGAAGCCTATCGACGGTTGGGGGGCTGGGATGCAGCGATGGTGGCAGGGAGTTTCACGGAGCCATCAATCTTCTTGGCCTCGCAAAAAGTCCAGCTTCAGACAGCTTCGTAAAAAGCTCGAGATCAAGGCTTGCAAATCCCGAGGAAAGAGCCGTACTTACGGTGCGCCGCAATGACGAGGGATAGGCGTAACGCCGATATTTATCCGCCATTGGCGGATCGGGCTTTCTTACGAAACTATCAATCTTTGAGAGGAAGTCGTTGCCGGAGCAGCTGGCGCTGCATGCGATAAAGAACCTTGGTGAGGGATTTTTCTTCCCCCTTATCCATGTTCTTGAATTGAAAAGCATACTGGCGATAGCCGGTTACCGCGTTGGTTTCCACACGAACAATGGTGGCCTCGGCAATCCGGATCTTGGTGGTCACATTCTGGTCCCGGAAAAGCAACTCGAGGTTTTTCAAGTTGCGTCCGCGGGCCAGCATCAAGTTTTTCTTGATTCTCTCCCGGGCGGATTCCACCACGCATAGCAACCCCCCCAAGCTAAAATCGAGCACCGCCAGTTTGAGCGGCGGTTCGAGCTGGCGAAGGATGAGATCGGTGCCCATGGGGGCTTCGAGCCTGAAATTGCGCCGCCGCTGGATCCGGTCAACCTCATCCGGTATGGGGATCCAAACCTCACCGCGCTGCCATTCGGGATTGGGGGCTATTTCAAAGGTATAGAGGACTTTGTCCTGGCCGTTGAACTCAAAATAGAGGTTGCCGCAGTCCTTGCTCTTCAGGACAATCTGGAAGTCATCGGGGCAATCGATCTGGAATTGCGGCTGCGTATCTTGGGACCGAATCCCCGTAATAACGGTGACGGCTTCGAAACCGGTGCCCTTCAGAACCAACTTGACCAGAACCCGTTGGTCCTTCAGGTATTGGAATAACTGGTGTGTTTTTTCTTTGGAGAGTTTACCGTAGTCAGCCATGGTCAGTCGGCAATCAATCTGAATAGCACGCCAGGCTGGCAACACTGCTTGCGAACTCCTGGTCTTCAATTAAAAGCTTGGCGAAACTGATATACTTTTCGGCAATGGCCCGCACGGCAAATTGCAGGGCAAAAGGCCGTATCGGTTTTTCCAACAGGTAATAGACATTGGATGCCATGCACATATTCACGACGTCCTCGCTGGCGTTTCCGGTGACGACAATGGCGTCCTTGTGCGCCGAAGGATATTTCTTTTCGACGGCGTCGAGAAAGAAAAACCCGCTCTTGCCCCCCAGAAACACATCGACAATGAAGATGCCCACACCGACCGGACTGCTGAGACAATAAAGAATGGCCTCATCCGCGTTGGTAAAAGAGCGGACCTCGCCCCAGGTGTAGAAGGATGTAACGGTATCGGTAATCAACTGACATACAGAAGGGTCATCATCGACGATGATGACATCAAGTCCGTCTGACATGCAGGAACTCCTTCCGTCACCGGGTTAATAAGGCTAGGTAGCATCGCCCGCAGGCTGTCGTTTCTTAAATGATTAACTATAATTTTAGCGGTTTGTCAATGGATCCGGGGCTGTTGCGCGGGCTGTCGATGCCAAGCGAGCCGTGCCACAAGACCGCGGGGCCGCACGATGGGTTGGCCTGACAACGATGGAGGACGCCAACGCGGCGAAAATCGTTTCTCAACCAAGAATTTCTTCAAGCTGTTGGCGTATTTCGTCGATGCGATAGGGTTTGGCCACCACGCCGCAGAAGCCGTGCTCGGTATAGTGAACGACACCGGGATCATTGGAATAGCCGCTCGAAACGATGGCTTTGACATCCGGGTCCATAAGGCGCAGCTGCCGAATGGTTTCCTTGCCCCCCATTCCGCCTTTTACCGTCAGGTCGAGAATGACAAGGTTGAAAGGCTCGCCGGCGGTCATGGCCGCTTCATAGGCGGCGAGGGCTTCCTCGCCGTTGCAGGCAAAGGCCGTTTCGAATCCCATCTTGCCCAGAACATTGCCGGCCAGTTTCCGGATCATGGCTTCGTCGTCCATCACCAGTATCTTGCCCGTGCCGAACGGCCTGGTGGATCGATGGTGCTTTTCCGGAGGGGCGGCCGATTCACAGCTGGCGGCTGATGCCGGCAGGAAAACGCGGAATAGCGCCCCCTCGCCCGGAGGGGCATGGACGACAATCTTCCCTTCATGCTTTTCAATGATGGAATTGGCGATGGATAATCCCAACCCCATCCCCCGCTGGTCGCCCATCATTTTGGTTGAAAAATAGGGATCGAATATCTTGCCCAGGGCCTCGGGCGGGATGCCGCTGCCGTGGTCCTTGATGGCAACCACCACGTAGCGGCCGTCTTTCCGAAGAGCCCCATCAGGCATTGCGGTTTCATTGCCGGCCGTGACGATAATGGTGCCCCCGTCCGGCATGGCCTCCCGGGCATTGATGACCATGTTATGAAAGGCCTGCCCGATCTGGGTGCGATCGACATCGGCACACCACAGGTCGGCGGGGATCGTAAATTCGGCACTGATATTGGAGCCGCTGAGCGCAAATTCCGTCGCGCTTTCGATCAGAGTGGCGATGTTGACCGTTTCTTTACGGGGCACGCCCCCTTTAGAAAAGGTGATCAAGCGGTTGGTCAGCTCCTTGGCAATCAGCGAGGCCTCTTGCGCCTGGGATAGCCATTCATACATGGGATCGTCTTCCGGGATACTGGTCAAGGCCAGGGATATGTTCCCCATAATGGCAGTCAGCAAGTTGTTGTAATCGTGGGCAATGCCGCCTGAAAGGGCCGCAATGGACTCCAACTGGCGCGATTTCAAAAGGTCCTGCTGCATTTTTTTCCGCTCGGCAATATCGCGCACGATGAGAAATTCAACACTCCCCTCACCTTCATTGACGGCATGGGCGGATACCGCCACCGCAAGGGATTGGCCCTCGGCCAAGGTCAATGAAGATTCGTACATCAACGGTTTTTCATCTACAGCCGTTGCTACATCTGGAGCTGTTTTGAAATGTAATGGCGGAGCAGGGTCGAGCAATTGGGACAACGGCAGCCGAATCAATTCAGCGCGCCCCATCCCCGCCATTTTTTCAATGGCTACATTGACCCTGGTGATCGTCCCGTTTTCCAGAACAACGACGCCCTCGTCGATACGGTCAATAATCTTTCGGTAAAGCTGTTCGGCCGACATAATACCTTCCCGGTAAACGTATAAATCTAATGCACGGTAATATCTTCACGCAAAAACCATTCCTCAGCGGGTACCACAATGGTCCTGGTCTTGTAACGACTCCAGGCGAACAAAACAAGTTCCCGCGTATCGGCCACCCAGAATCCGGTGCAGGGAATGCCACAGTGACCACCCTCTGGATCCGGCGTCGCGCTATGGATATCACACCGTTGGGTCATTTCGTGCAATGCCATGTAAATACGATGCTGAAAGGCTTGTTCGATTTCTATATCCCCGAGGGAAATTTCGTTAAGCTTATCGGTGGCGATATCGAGTGTCCGGCTTACGTTCCTTTTGATTCGTTTCAATTGGTTTCTCCCATTACTGGATCGGTCCTGTTCGTAGATTTCTGATCAAGATTGATTCAACCGACAACGCCAGTTCTCTGTGAAGACGATTCCTCTTTAGGCGATCCATTGTTCAGGCAGCAGTAGTGATCGCCGCAAACGTTTACCCTAAATATGTTTTTTCTGATAGTACTGTTATCGGCATTTTTCTATAAATCTTAATCATGTTGTCGCGAGGCAGGATCGTATCAAATTCAGTGTAACATAAATTGCATTTGTATGTGACTGCGTTCATCAAATCCTTTTTACTCAGCCCCCCTCTTATCCGCACGCGCAAAAGTAATGCTTCCATTTGTCAATAGTTTGACGAATTTCACCAATTCAATTCAACGACAAGCCTTCTGACAGCCAATTACAAAATGCCAGATGAATCTTAGAAACTGTTTTTATTGAGATTTTATCGATTGGGACGTTTGGCATTCCAATTGCATTAACGGAAGGCATCGGTAAATGAACTTCGAATAGCCAAAATAAAAGAACTCAATTTCCGAATCGTTCTTCCTGGTTTAAGATCGCATTCCTGCGCCGATGCGACTGCTTATCACTACATCTTCAAACCTTACAGCTAAATGGAGTGTCGTTAAACGATGGCGACTCACAAAGAAATTCCGGGATCAGATATTTTAGAACAAATTCAAGACACAGGCACCACTCAACATATAACCGGTCAAAATCTTATTTTTTTGATTTCACTCCCACGTTCTGGATCGACGCTGCTCCAACGTATTTTGGCGACCCATCAGGATATTTGTACGGCGTCTGAACCCTGGTTGATGTTGCATCCTTTAAATGCTCTCAAAGAAAGTGATCTGCATGCCAAATATGATCATCCCCTGGCCATTGGAGCCTTGAAGGATTTTGTTAACAACTTCCCCGAGGGTGATGATCTGTATTATCAAGCAGCGCGTTCGTACGGTTTAACCTTTTATCGAAGGTTTCTTGAACGGGCCGGCAAGCGACTGTTTTTAGATAAAACGCCCCGTTATTACAGAATTATCCAAGAACTAAAACGCACCTTTCCTGATGCCCGGTTCATTATTCTCCTTCGCAATCCCATTGCAATTTTATCATCCGTTTTCAAAACATGGTGCGCGAATGACATTTCAACCCTTACTCGATCATCGAACTATCGGGATATGATCGAAGGCCCTCATTTGCTTCTCGATGGAATCGATGCACTTAAAGAAAAGGTTTCAGTCGTCAGCTATGAAAATCTTGTCCGGTCGCCTTCAGAGACGATTCAAAAACTATGCGATTTCATCAAAATTGATTATGTCGATGGCATGCTCAACTATGGATCTCATGCAGCACCTAAGAGTTGCTACGGCGATCCTGTGACCATTCACCAGCATAATCGACCCGTCAAGAATTTCTTAGACAAATGGATGACGAATCTGTCTGACCCTCGTTTGCTTCATTTTGCACAAGAGTATCTCCAATCAATAGGTCAGGAAACGATCAATCGGCTGGGATATGATTTTCACGAGATTGTTGCTGGTTTCAAGTCTATTGAGAACAAATTACCTATCGAGAAAAACCAAACTATTTCTAACGAAGTTCCGGCATCAGTTGCCGTAACTTTACCAGGACATCGCGATACTGTTGATTCCTACGAGGAGTTCGTCAGATCACTTTCCAAGGACGAACCCACTATCGCTATCAGAAAACTTTTTGCATTCATAAAAACCCACCCCGATAATGCCATGGCCTGCAACGATTTAGGTGTACTTCACTATCGGCAAAATGGAATGAAAGAAGCGCTGGAATTCTACCGCAAAGCGGCCGCATTGGATCCTGACAACAATGTTTTTAAAAAAAACCTTGCCGACCACCTATATTTTACCATGCGAAAGGACCAAGAAGCGTTAAATATTTATGTGAAGCTCCTTAAAATTGACCCACATGATACGGAGGTCCTTCTGTCGGTCGCACACCTTAGTCTTGCCAACGAACAAGTGGAGGACGCGCGGGATTTTTGCCATCAAATCCTTCGCATACATCCAGGTAATCAAGAAGCCATCGGATTGCTGCAACTGATAAACCTTGCAAGAGGAGACAGACCCCCTTTGGAAGTAGATCCCAAAACAGCGATATTGAATCCATTCAACAATAAGCCTGCCGCTGCCGTTTCTTCATCAATACCGATGTCAACTGCCGCTTTTGTCCATCCTACTGATGACAATCGCTCGTCGACTCCTGTAATTATCTACCAAATGGGCAAGGTGGGATCGACCAGTGTAATGAATTCACTGAATCAAATGGGTATACCCAACCAACATGTTCATCGTCTTTCATGGTCCGGCATTACGCAAGCAGAGGAGCGTAGTCAAGAAGGCGGCATTCCTGAAATACCAGATCGCCTCATTCGTTATCGTGAATTCCGCAACTATATAGAAACCCATCGTCACAGCACTAGATGGAAGGTCATAACGCTGGTCAGGGACCCATTGCCGCGGCAGATCTCATGCGTTTTTCAAAATCTAAATGTACTTCTTCCTGACGTTTTTCAAATGAATGAGTTAAGCCAACAATGCAATCGTATTGGCGACTATTTAAGTAACTACCTATCTACATTTGATGAATCTGATGACGACGCCTGTAATTGGTTCGATACAGAATTGAAGGATGTTTTCGGGTTCGACATTTTTTCATCACCCTTTGACAAGAAGCGAGGATACACTATTTATCAAACGAAATATGCCGATATTTTAGCCATGCGGATCGAGCAATTATCGGACTGTGCCGGGAAAGCTTTCAAGGATTTTCTGGGAATTGACAATTTTCGATTGGTCAATGCCAATGCGAGTAACGAAAAACCGTACTATGAACTTTACAAACAATTTTTAGCTCAGTTTAAAGTTCCCCAAGACTTGCTGGATAAATTTTACGATACGCGGTTGGCCAGACACTTTTACACGTCTGAAGATATTGAAATTTTCAAGAAACGCTGGATTCCAAGAGTGTCGATCGAATTTTCAAAGCAATCAGCCCCACATTACCGTGTCAGCGCGGTCGTTTCCACCTACAAATCCGAACGGTTCATTGAAGGGCGTCTGCAAAATCTTATGGATCAGACGCTCTTTAAAAACAACGAGATGGAAGTTATCGTTGTGGATTCAAATTCCCCGGAGAACGAACGACGGATTGTCGAACAATTTGCAGGCCAGTATCCGAATGTCGCCTATTGTCGTACACCTGAAAGGGAGACGGTATATACGGCCTGGAACCGCGGTATAAGTATAGCCCGAGGGGCCTATTTTGTGAATGCCAATACGGATGACCGGTTTACACCGGATGCGCTGGAAATCATGTCTGACATACTCGACACGCATCCCGACTATGACGCAACGTACGGCAACTGGGTCGTCACCCGCACTCCCAACGACACGTTCGAATCCGGCAAGTCCAAACGTCTTTTCGAATATCCGGAGTTTCATCCGGGTCTGTTTTTCTATCTTCAAATAACGAGCCACGCCACTTTTGTGCGTCGATCTGTTTTTGAGAAAATCGGCAAATTCGATGGGTCATACACGGTTTTTGGCGACCGAGAGTTCATGTTTCGTTTTTCTGCCGCCGGCTTCAAAGCGCTTAAAATCGATAAAACGGTTGGACTTTACCTGGAAAACCCAACCAGTGTCGAGCGCGCCAACAAAGACATCGGGATGCAGGAATGTGCTGCCCTCTATGACGCTTATCTCATCCCTGAAAAGTTCGCACGGTTGATAGGTCATGACCACGATGTATCCCGTAAGTTACTGTCACGCGCCTATTCCGAGGCGGGCTGTTTCGGAATGGGGCTTTATCAAGTCGATGGTCTATCCGTGCATGCTCTTGGTTCCCCCACGCGATTGTTTGCCAAAGCGATTGAGCTGGATCCTGGAAATATTGAAGCACTCAATAATATGGGGGTGATTGCTCAGTATCGTCAGGCTAAGGAGGATGCTTTACGTTTTTTAGAAAATGCAGCATCGCAAGCTAATGATAGCCAGATCAAAACCATTGATCACAACCAGAAAATGGTTAACCGAGGCGTTAGCGATCCTGATCAGTTGCGGTTTCTCTATCCTTCAGATTTCCAGCCTATAAAGGTTGTTGAAGCTAAATATAATCCAAACTCTCAAAACATCTCGCTTGGAGACTATAAGTCCACGTATTTGAAGTCGAAAAGGTCAATCGATAAAAAAAAGCAGCAAAAAAAGTCCAAAGAAAAAAGTCTTACGACCCCAGAAAACAAAAAAAGAGCAACACCCTCACCTTTACATTGTGGCCCTAAAGTTGACGATAAAATATGGCCTGCATGGGGCGGTTATCTAAAGGAAAACCATACATCGGCGCAGGTAGCCTTGCAGCAGATTTTAACAGAACACCCAAATCATTGGGCAGCTTATGAGCTTTTAGTCGATGTAATGCTGCAATCCGGTCAGGATATGGACATTCCCGACCAGCTGCGAACGTTGGAAAACCGATCCGATCTACCCGACCGGATGCTGGCGCTGGTTGGTCTTGGCTATGAAGCTTCGGGTAATTTGGAAAAGGCCGCGGCTTTTGCCGACCAAGCCCTAGCTGTTGACGCTGAATGCGCCCGTGCCTGGAACTTAAAGGGCGTCATCGCATACCGAAATGGCCACGGCTCAAAAGCGGCTCAGTTTTTTCAAAAAGCGTCTATATGTGATCACGATTGGGGCGATCCGTGGACGAATATGGGAACGCTTCATTGGGAAAACGGAACCCATGATAAAGCGTTGCAGTGCTTTGAAACGGGGTTCCAGTTGTCACCCACCGCCCCCAATGTGGCCACCTCCTACCACCTCGCGGTTAGCGAAACTGGGCAGTACGAACGGGCCAGGAAGGTGTTTGAGGAGGTCGTCTCACGCCATCCGGATTTTCGTAAAGGTCGCTTTCTATTGATCGATATCCTCATCCGACTGGAAGACTACCAAGTGGCTCTGGATCAAATCGAAACCGTCCTGGTTCGTTTTGGTTCAGATTCACAGCTCTTGGGGGCCGCTAAAGCGGTTCGCACCAAAGTGGGCCCATTGATCCTCAATAATGATAAGCACCCTTCCCTATCCCTTTGCATGATCGTTAAAAATGAGGAAAAATACCTGGCTCGCTGCCTGGCAAGCCTAAAGCCCGTGGTGGATGAAATAATCATCGTGGACACCGGGTCCACCGACGCCACCCGCGATATTGCCGAGGTCTTCGGGGCACAAGTTTTCGATTATGAATGGCATGATGATTTCGCGGCTGCTCGCAACCACAGCCTTGAAAAGGCTTCCGGTGACTGGATCCTCGTCATGGATGCCGATGAGGTTGTCGCAGCATCCGACCATAGCAACCTCCTTGACCTTATGCGGAAATCACAAAAGGCTAAAGTAGGCTACCTGATCACAACACGCAATTATTCCCATAATTATAACGGAATTGGTTGGGAGGCTAACGATGGAATCTATCCGGATTTCGAAGCCGGCTGTGGCTGGATACCAAGTACAAAAACACGTCTTTTTAAAAATTCATCTAAGGTTCGGTTTAGATACCCTATACATGAGTTGGTCGATCCAGCATTAGAAAATAATGGATTTAATATAAAACAATGTGATGTACCAGTTCATCATTATGGGCTTTTAGATACCAAAAATGTAAACCGAAAGGGAAGACAATATCACAAGATTGGGAAAAAGAAGTTTCATAAAATGAAAAACGATCCCCAAGCCATTAAAGAACTCGCCGTACAGGCGGGTTTGATTGGTGAGCAGCGAGACGCCATCAAGCTTTGGCATCATTTTACAAAGCTTCAAACTACTGACACTCGTGGATATATCAACCTTTCTGCTGCATATTGCAAAATAGGCGAACATAAAATTTCCAGATCGAATGCCTTAAAAGCCATAAAATTAGAACCTGAAACAAAAGAAGGACATTTGAATTTAGGCAGAAGTGAATTTTTTTTAGGTAATTATCCAGAAGCCTGTAGGATATTCGATAAGCTTGTTGGAATGGGGGGGACTTATTATTCTGCGATATTTATGCTGGGAGCTGCTCAAATTTGTTGTGGTGATTCATACAAAGGCATTGTAACACTTCAAAAGCTAAAGTCTCTAAGCATCTGGAATTCTCTCCATCTATCTTTTGAGGAGTTGGCCAGCACTCTTTCTCACGCAGGTTTCGATAATGATGCCCAAAAGTTAATTCATTGTGTGTCGAGACTTGAGAGAGTTGTAGAATCCGGTCATAGACCCAATCGTCAGAACCTTACGTCTGTCAATAAGGAAGTATATAAGTCGCACATAGCTGATAACGGCAAGAAGAAAATACGTAAAAGAAAGTTTATTAAAAACAACCGTTCAGCATCTAAAATAAAAAACCCGGCTTCATTCTCCTCCCCCGAAGATGCCCCCTCGACTCGTGATAAGATTGGGCCTATCCTGGCTGATTATCTCAAGGAGTCTTATTCATCTGCGCAGGCTTCTTTGTATAATTATTTAGCGAATGATCCCAATCATTGGGCAGCTTATGAGCTTTTAGTCGATGTAATGCTGCAATCCGGTCAGGATATGGACATTCCCGACCAGCTGCGAACGTTGGAAAACCGATCCGATCTACCCGACCGGATGCTGGCGCTGGTTGGTCTTGGCTATGAAGCTTCGGGTAATTTGGAAAAGGCCGCGGCTTTTGCCGACCAAGCCCTAGCTGTTGACGCTGAATGCGCCCGTGCCTGGAACTTAAAGGGCGTCATCGCATACCGAAATGGCCACGGCTCAAAAGCGGCTCAGTTTTTTCAAAAAGCGTCTATATGTGATCACGATTGGGGCGATCCGTGGACGAATATGGGAACGCTTCATTGGGAAAACGGAACCCATGATAAAGCGTTGCAGTGCTTTGAAACGGGGTTCCAGTTGTCACCCACCGCCCCCAATGTGGCCACCTCCTACCACCTCGCGGTTAGCGAAACTGGGCAGTACGAACGGGCCAGGAAGGTGTTTGAGGAGGTCGTCTCACGCCATCCGGATTTTCGTAAAGGTCGCTTTCTATTGATCGATATCCTCATCCGACTGGAAGACTACCAAGTGGCTCTGGATCAAATCGAAACCGTCCTGGTTCGTTTTGGTTCAGATTCACAGCTCTTGGGGGCCGCTAAAGCGGTTCGCACCAAAGTGGGCCCATTGATCCTCAATAATGATAAGCACCCTTCCCTATCCCTTTGCATGATCGTTAAAAATGAGGAAAAATACCTGGCTCGCTGCCTGGCAAGCCTAAAGCCCGTGGTGGATGAAATAATCATCGTGGACACCGGGTCCACCGACGCCACCCGCGATATTGCCGAGGTCTTCGGGGCACAAGTTTTCGATTATGAATGGCATGATGATTTCGCGGCTGCTCGCAACCACAGCCTTGAAAAGGCTTCCGGTGACTGGATCCTCGTCATGGATGCCGATGAGGTTGTCGCAACCCAAGACCATGAAAAAATTCTGAAGCTTTTAAGGAAATCAAAATCGAACAGGCTCGCTTTTATGGTGATGACAAGGAATTACACAAACCAGTACAATATTGTCGGGTGGGAACCTAATATTAAGCAATATCCAAAGGAAGAGGCCGGTGCAGGCTGGATTCCAAGCGAGAAAGTACGCCTCTTCCCTAGTAACCGGGCCATTCGTTTCGAGTACCCTGTTCATGAAGTCATAGGACCGTCTTTGGCTACGAATAACATTCAAATAAAATCCTGTCGTTTTAATGTACATCACTACGGAAAATTGGACGAAGACAACGAGCGCCAAAAAGACGAACAGTATTATAAGATCGGAATGGAAAAACTATCGCTATCGCAAAATGATCCTATCGCCATACGTGAGATGGCTATCCAAGCCGCCAAATTAGGTAAACATGAAGAATCCACTATGCTATGGAAGCGCTTGATTGGGATTCAACCAAACAATGCCAGAGGCTATATCAGTCTCGCATCCAGCTATGGTAATCTGAAACAATATCATGAGGCGAAGGAAGCTTCACTCAAGGCCGTCAAAATCGATCCCAATCTCAAAGAAGGCTACCTCAATTTAGGGATGAGTGAACTTCATCTGGGTAACTTCGCGAAGGCTGAAAAAATCTTCAATCAAATTGCCAACAAGGATCGTAACTTCATTTCTGCCACCATTCTTCTTGGTTCGAGTCAATTGTGCCGTGGAAATATTGAAAAAGGCATAAAAACACTTCAATCTCTCAAAGGAAAGAGTGTGTGGGACAATCTGCCTCACTCCATCCAAAATTTGGTGGAAAGCATTGGGGCCGCTGGTTGGCCAGAATCATCCCGCAACTTAATCGTCGGGTCGAAAATGTTAGACTGTAGCAATGATAAAATAAAAGCCTTTGGCCACCAAATAAAAACGGAAGCAGCTTGAAGCCATCATATAGATAAGAGGGCTACTTCACATCGTTAACCGCCCACCAGATGGTCTTTTTTAAATTTGAATTCCCCGCTGCTTGCAGCGTGAATGGATCAAATATCGGATAGTTTAAGGCAAATTGCGCGACGGGGGCCGACGGCCGGATCCGGAATTCCGTGATATCCGGTAGATTGCTACTGTCCAGATAAGGTATTTCAGCGCTTTGCTGCTATATTCCGATTAACTACGAAACAAAGAATGTGTGGTACCTGGCGTTAACTGCTCTATAAAAGATTACCAAAGTAGATATTGTTCCAGATCGAGACCGCCTGTGGTTTCCCACTGCGCGGGTCTTTCTGCCAGGTTCCAACCTCCCTGTAGGTGCATACGGCAGAGAATATCAGTATTGCCAATTCTTGAACCGCACGTCCAACGCCCAGATTGTCCCCCCCGGCGAATGAGTTGACGGACAAGTTCTGAGAAAAGCTACCGCCTCATTTGGGCAACGGTATCAAGCTCAGTGACGAACTGCGAAAATCGAATAAACAGACCCAAAAAGGCGCCACCCGCTAATTCTGCTTAAAACGGAAGGCGCCTTTTGAAAAATATTGCTCAAGGCTGTGTGCTTTATACCCCTGGACCGGGTGATCCCCGCAGACCAGCCGCGATGTTCTGATTGATATTAATGATAATATTGAGTTTTTCCGGTGCCGGGAAGGCCATGACTTCGAATATGCGTTTATCAATGAAGGCCGCCAATCGCAGGATGTCAATCTTGAGTTTACCAGGCAAAGGATTGTCTTCACGTTCAAGTTCACCCTGAAAAAGGCTCCAGATTTTCTGATTGTAGCGTAGCGCCTGGTCAAGCTCGGCATCATTATTCGGACTGTCCCAGCTTTCCTGGCATTTTTTCAGCTTAAGCGCGGCTTCGGTCAAAACGCGCGCTTCGGTTTCACGGCCGGAAATCGTATTTTTATCTACCTGCTTGTAAGCATTCAAAGCATGATTAAACACGGCTCATGATCTCCTTCTCGTAATCAATCAGTTTGCGGGCAAGTTTCAGAGCCTGGTAATAGTTGTTTCCAACAATTTTTTCACTGATTTGGTCCACCAGGGGTGTTGTCGAAGGGGCGGCCTGGATTATTTCCTTGACCTGGTTCCAGTAGGTATTGTGATGATCAATCAGGTTTTCTTGATCGATATACATCAGTTGAATGGTGAAATAGATTTTTTGGGCAACTGTTTTGGCATCTCTTTCACCCATAATATCCTTTTCACGCAAAAGAGTGACCTGGTTTTCAATGAAAAGTTCCGCCTTGGTATCGCCATTTTTGACGACCGCACCGCCAATGATCATCTTTTCGCCGGGTTTGAGTGACAGTTTCAATGCCATGACCAGCCTCCTTGCAGGTTGTCGTACCCCCTCGGGGAATAATCTAACGATGATATAAAAAGTACCGTTGGTCCTGTCAAACGATCTTTACTGCCGACAACCTCTATACCTTTACCCAGATTTATTACTTTAGCAACTAAACAACCGCGTTATGCCGGACTTGATCCCGCATCTACTCTTTTCCTGGATTCCGGCTTCCGCCGGAAGGACAAACGAAGGATATTATGTATTTTCGGCCAATCGGATCACTCGGATGGCATCCTCCGCCAGCATATTACGGCTTTGCCGAACCTGTTGGCGAGCGGGGCCCAGCGCTTTCTGCATATCCGCAACTTGTGCATCGGTCGATTGTGCGTTTATCTCTGGCAGCGCTAATCCCTCTTGACCGGGATGCACTGGCTGTCTTCGTATGGTGCTTCCGATCTGCTTACCACTGATTTCAATTTCCCAATCGCCTGCGCTGCCGTTGGAGGAACGACCTATAATCTGCTGGGCACCAGCATCAGGCGGAAATGTCAATTGGTCGATCTGTTTTCGCAACATGGCAAAGCGGCTCAAATAGTTAACCCGATCTTCGCTGCCAGGTGGAAAGGGTGGATACTGCTTTATAAACATTTCCACCTCCGATTCCATCTGTTCGATATTGGTTTCGATCTCACTCATGGCCTTGTCCGCGATGCGGATGCTTTTGACCACCGCATTGAACTCGGTATTGAACTGATATGAAGGATTCAATGAAAAAGAGCTGATTTCCGCTTTAATGCCGTCGACTGTTTCACCCTTGGGTGTTTTTATAGTCTCATCACGTCCGTGGTGCTGACGCGACGCGTCATCGATTTTATGCATCCGGTTGACTTGCGTAAAGGCCTGATTCGCAGCAATCTTTGACGTAATCATGGCTCAATGTCCTCGTTTTTGTTTTTACCCGGGGAAGGCTTCTGCCTCCCCCGAGCATGCATCTGAGCTGAAAAGAACATCAGCTACTGGCTGTTAGAACAGTCTCATAACAGACTGAGCGGCTTGTGAGGCCAGGCTCAACGATGTGGTCCCCAGGCTCTGTCGCGTCTGAAGCATCAGCATGTTGGCACCTTCCTCGTTCAAGTCGGCGTTGACCAGTGTGGCCGCACCATCCTCGAGGGTATTGATCATCTTCGAGGTGAACTCCTGGCGCGTGGTGATCGTGCTCAACTGGTTGGACAGGGTCTTGGCCGATGTCCGCAATTCGTCACGCGCGGTATCCAGAAGCGCAATGTCAGTCGTGATATCGAGATCCGCAGCCCAAGCGTTGTTAGCAGTCTCAGCACTCAAACCACCGGTACCATCCCTGCCTTCGACAGTCAGACTCGACTCCCCGGATTCATCAAAAGACACGGTGATGGACTGAGTGTCATCCAGCAGGTTGGTGCCTTTGTAGCCGGAGTCACCCCGCAACTCGGAAATCTGCGTCATCATCGTGTCGTATTGACCCGAAAGCGTCTCGCGCTCAGACAGGTCGTTGGTGGCCATCGCGGACTGGGCCAGAGACTTGGCCGAGGCGATCATGTCGGTGATCGCTGAAATACCGTTGTCGGCCGCCTTGATGGTCTGGATGGCTTCGGACATTTCATCCTTGCGCATCGCCAGATCGTTAGCCCGCTGGGTATGTCCTTGGGCTGCAAAAAAATTGATGGGATCGTCCAGCGCGGAATTGACGCGCTTGCCCGTGCTCAGACGAGTCTGGGTGGTCTCCATCATGGTCTGGGTCTGCTGAAGGCTGAAAAGGTTGCTCCGCATGCCGCTGGTCAATGTGATGTTGTTCATAGCCATTTTTCGTACTCCTTTCTAGAGGGTTTTCCCCAGCGCTTCTCGCTGGGAAAGTGGGTGTTATCCTTCTGATAACGGCGCCGTTATTTCTTTTATCGACCTGGCTGGGAAAGACTTTAGGGGAATTAATTAATTTTAGGGAAATAATTGATCGCCCATCTACCAGATTGATAGGGTTGCCAGCCATGCCAGAGCCCGGATCAGGGGCGGGTATTCTGTTTTGGACCGACATCAACAAAAAGTAACCTTCTAAAATATATCTGGATTCCGAATCAAAGCCTGCCTCGGAAACTAACCCGGGGCCCTTAATGACGGCAAAATAACCCCCAAAAACATCTCGCTGGATTCCGGATCAAGTCCGGAATGACGACATGACAAATTGTATTGTTTCAATCTTCCTTATGACGTCACTGGCGACAAAGCGATTTGACGCACCAAAAACCCAATATTTCAAATGGGATAAATATGCGAAATTCGCCGATTGTTCCTAAAGATTTCCTCAAACCGACCGATAAATGGAAAAGAGTCGTGAACCCAATCGACTGGCACGGCCTGCGGAGCACCTATATTGGCGACTGTTTATAAAAGGATGGGCACTTTGGAAAATCAGGCCAAAATTCTGGTGGTGGATGACGAACCGACGATCTGCAGCATGATGACCGTCTTTCTGACGCAGATCGGCTATCAGGTCGAGACCGTCAACTCGGGGGAGGACGCCATTGCCCTTTTCGATGCGAATCCGCCCGACATGGTGCTGCTGGATATCAGCATGCCCGGCATGCGGGGCATCGATGTGCTGCAATGCATGAAGTCCCGCAAAGCCGATTGCGGCGTCATCATGCTTTCCGCCTACGGGGATGACCAGACCATACAGGAAGCGCTGGACATGGGCGCCTACTGCTACATCCAGAAACCCATGGAATTGATGGATTTGAAAAACCGCCTGGCGGAACTCCACCAGCATATTACGGAGGCGGCCTGATGCGTCGCATCCTGTTAAAGGAAGCCTGTGCCGGGATGTCTCTGGCAACGGACGCCGTCAATGCCCAGCAAATGCTGCTGCTGAAAAAGGGCACCGCGCTGACGGAAAAAAGCCTGCAGATGCTGAAATCGTGGGGCGTTGAGACCGTTTGTATCGCGCAGGCTGAAACTGAAGACAGCGAAACGCCTGGTCCGGCAGACAACAGTGCCGCGGTTCAAGAGGAACTCCAGTCACAATTTGCCGATACCATCGAAAATCCAATTATGGCCGAAATTTGCCGGGTGGCGGCCGAGATCGTTCATGAACGCACCCACTCGGCCTGATGCCGCAATGCTGAATCCCAAACTGAAAGCGATGATCCGTCGCATTGACGATCTCCCCACCCTGCCCCGGACGGTGTTTCGCATCACGGAGATGATCAACAACCCGCGTTCTTCGGCGCGGGACCTGGCCCAGGTGATCACGGACGACCAGGTGCTCACGGCACGGCTGCTGCGGCTGGTCAATTCGTCTTTCTACGGTTTTCCCCAGCGCATCACAACCATTACCCGCGCCATTGTGCTGCTGGGCTTCGATGCCATCCGGCACCTGCTGCTGACCACGTCGGTGTTCGACATCTTTTCCGATCGTAAAAGTGAGTTGCAAGTCGCACGGGAAAAA
Organism: Deltaproteobacteria bacterium; assembly: GCA_020444045.1. Classification (GTDB taxonomy): domain Bacteria; phylum Desulfobacterota; class Desulfobacteria; order Desulfobacterales; family UBA5852; genus JABZFP01. Next base: position 3,794 of record JAHLLS010000023.1, on the reverse strand, counting down.
CTCTGGGATCACTCCCTGGGGTGTGCCGTGGCGGCGAAAGTCATCGGTAAACAGATTCGTCACGACAAGATTGAGGAACTCTTCGTATGCGCCCTGCTGCACGATATCGGGAAGATCGTTTCGATGGTCTATGCCCAGGAAGACTATGCCGCGGTCAGCCGGATGGCCGCCGAGAAGAACATCCTGCTGTTTGAAGCGGAGGCCGCGCTTCTGGAATACACCCATGCCGATATCGGCCGTCTTCTGGCGGAGCGTTGGAACCTGCCAAGTATGGTTGCCGACGTCATTGTGTATCACCACACGCCGGATCAGGCCGGCGCTTATGCCAAAGAAGCCGCTGTCGTTCACCTGGCGGATATTTTTTGCCGTGCCCTGCAATTGGGTTCCGGCGGCGATCAGCGCATGCCAGCCCTCGATACGGCCGCGTGGGACCTCCTGCAGCTCAATGAAACCGACATCGCCCCGATGCTGGCGGCGGTGGAATCCGGTTTCAACGATATCAGCCCTTTTACCGAAGCCATCGTCACCGCGGCGACCGCCTGAAAGAAGCGTGGATATGGAAACCCGCACGCATACAGCCGCATTTCCCGAAACGACGGACCGAAAGGCCCCTCCCCTATCGGAACACGCCATCCTGGAATTCGTGGAAAAGGTCGAAAACCTCAGCCTGTTTCAGGAACGCATCGAAAAACCGTCCCGCATTCCCCAGATCTGGAACGCCTTTCGGGAAGAAATCGAGCACCAGATCACCCCGGCGGCGATGGCCCTGTTTATGGTCGATCAAGAAACCCATTCCTTTGAATTGAGCCAGTGGGTCCCACCGGCTTGTGAGGCCATCTGTCGCCGCGAAATCGACGCCCAGATCGAATGCGGCACCTTTGCCTGGATCGTCAATCGCCGTCAACCGGCCGTCATCCCGTCTTTGGTCTTCAAAAGCCCGCACAGCCACGTGATGCTGCCCCTGGCGACCCATTCCCGCACCCTTGGCGTGGCCATGGTCGTCACCAAGATTGAAGAAAAATCCGTCACCCATGAACGGTTGCGCCTGCTCGGTATTTTATCCAAACAGTGCGCCCTGGTGATGGAAAACACCCTGCTTTATGACCAGTTGAAACAAGAGCACCGATCCCTCCAGGAAGCTCAAACCCGTATCATCCAGGCCGAAAAATTTGCCTCCATCGGCCGCCTGACCTCCGGCGCTTTTCATGAACTATTGAATCCCTTGAATATTATTTCCGGCCACCTGCAGCTGATGATGATGGAACAGGGCCTCAAAGACCCCCTGCCGGACTATCTTTCACTCATGAAGTCCGCCTCGGACCGTATCGCATCCATCGTGAACAGCCTGTTACGCTTCTCCGCGAAAAAACCCAAAAGCAGCCGACCCATCGATATTTTTAATTTATTGCAGCAGATGGTCGACACGGTGTCGAACCGTCGCGCGAACGATCGTGTCACCGTAGAATTTGCCTGTGATCAGGGAATGCCCTGGGTAGCAGCGCACGAAGATGACCTGAAAACCGTCCTGACCCATCTTCTGGATAATGCCTATGATGCCATGCCGGACGGCGGAACCCTGCGGATCAGCGCCGGCATACAACTCGCCGGCCCCGATGCACCCGATGACCAAAAGCGACTCACAATCCGCATTGCCGACAGCGGTGGCGGTATTTCCAAAACCAACATCCACAAGGTTTTCGATCCCTTTTTCACCACCAAGGAGATCGGCCAGGGGACCGGACTGAGCCTTGCTATCAGCTACGCCCTGGTCACCTCCATGGGCGGTACCCTCACATTTGAAACCCATGAAAATGGTGGTGCTGTTTTTTTGGTCGCCCTGCCCATAACCCATAGCGAATCCTGATAGGATGACGGTATTTAGTGCTAAAGTTTGCGCGTTGTTAACCGATATGATGTTCAGAACATTCCAACGGGGTAACATCACGAGAGAGGATATGTAACGATGGAGTTAGCTGCCTTTGACCTGCCTACTTTTCTTCGGGGAGCGACCCAGGAAGTGTTCGATACGATGCTGTCCATGGAATTGTCTGAACAGGCATCACAGGATCTCTGTGATACGAGCCGGATCGTAGGATCGGTCAGTCTGGCCGGCAAGATTTCCGGCACGATCAACATCCATGTGACGAATCCCTTCGCCCAGCAGATTACAGCCAACATGCTGGGCATGGAACTGGATGAAATTGACAGTGACGAAGAAGTTCACGATGTGATTGGCGAATTAAGCAATATGATCGGTGGCGATTTGAAATCGCGCCTTTGCGACGCCGGTTTCACTTGTGAACTGTCCATTCCATCCATCACTTCGGGAAAGGATTTTTGCATCGAATCGAAAGGCTGGGCCGTGAACGAACGGGTTTACTTTCAATACCAGGAGCACATCGCACTGATTGAAGCCTTCATCAAGAATGGCGGATGACCTGCGACAGGAGGATAACGATGGGATTAAAGATTCTGACGGTGGATGACAGCAAGACCATACGCATGATTGTAAAAAAGGCGTTTCGCCCTTATGACGTCCAGATCGTCGAAGGCGAAAACGGCGTCGAAGGGCTGGCGCTGGCCGCCAAGGAAAAGCCGGACCTGATCATACTCGACATTACCATGCCGGTCATGAATGGGGCCGAAATGCTGGCCAAGATGAAGGAAGAGCCGGACCTTAAAACCATTCCGGTCATCATGCTGACCGCTGAAGCCGGCAAGGACAATGTCATGAAAATCGTCCAGCTGGGTGTCAAGGACTATATGGTCAAACCGTTCAAAGGCGAGCAGCTTATCGAACGCGTGACCAACATCATGCCGCTCACCGAGAAAAAAGCAGATGCCCCCACCGAAGAAGGCGGTGGAAGCAAATATTTCTCCCTCGATGGCGATATCCAAATGCTCGCCGTACCGGCGAAAATTTTGCGTCCCACCATTGTCGAGGTGGAAACCCAGCTCAAACCCAAGTTGAAGGAAATGACCAGCGGCGGCATCAAAAAAATGATTCTGGATTTGACCAAGATCAAGGAAACCAATGTTTCCCTGATCAAGCTGATCATCACCATTCTTGACAACAGCCAGATGGCCGGCGTCAAGGTTCTGACCGTTGCCGGCGCGACGCTCGGCAAGGAACTCAAGGACTTCCAGGAAACAGGCAATATTCCCATTCATTTCTCCATTGATGACGCGAAAGCGGCATTTTAGACCATCTGTTGTGGATTGACCTGCCTGTCCACCGCTCGTTCCGTTGATTCACAAGTTCTCGCTGTGCACGGCGCGCCGATGACTTGAGATCAGCGGAACGATCGGACGTTTTTGTCCGGATCTGGTATTTTGCGAATTGGATTTGCAATTCGCGAAACGAATTCATGCGTCCTTTTGGTTGTATCGGATTTGACCGACCCACCCCAATATCCCTGAAGATGTTCATATTCTTTCGTAAGAATCGCTTCATTACCGGAAAAATCCCCACTCTTAACAAACGATCGCAATTGGCAAATTGCGAAATGTCTATGTGTCTGAGGAACCTTCAGCAATTCATATAAACTCGAATATCCTTTCATCCTTCTGTAATTATTACATTTCTCATCTATAATATTCCAAATTGCATTTTTGGCACATTTATTGTTAAGATCCATTCCGACTAAGGAAATGCAAGGAGACCCCTGTGGCCAACCAGACAAGTGATGGATCAGCAACTCCCCCCAAGGAAAAACCAAGCGCAACCGCCGAAACTCTGGACATCGAGGGGATTGTCGGAGACAGTGCGGTGATGCGCCGTTTGTTCGGTGTGA
>JAHLLS010000022.1 GCA_020444045.1 Deltaproteobacteria bacterium | reverse complement strand
AATTTTCGACCGTCAATGGCTCGAATCCGTATTTTCATGAAACATCCGGGTTAAACCGCCTGCTGAAACCCCATGGCATAAAGTTCGATCACTTCCCCTTCCGTCATGATGTTTTCGAGTTCCATCAGTAAGTCACGGCGTTGCAGGCTGTTGTACCAGTGGTTCCAGTCTTCGGGGGACTGCCACATGGAAACAACGGTGATCCAGGAAGGAGCATGGAGACCTTGCCAGGTTTCCGAGGCAATGTAGCCCTCCATTTTCATGGCTTCATAACGCGCCCGGATTAGGATTTTGGATGCCGTATCGAGGTGATCCGCTTTGAAATGGCGTTTGATAAGAACCTTGATAGCCATGGTTCCACCTTATCGTGAATGAAAACGGGCAAGGGCGTCCACAAAACAGGATTGGATTATTCGCAGGCTAAAAGCATGACGGCCTGCCAAAAACGAACGATTGTTTAGACCGTGGGCAGTGTGGCAGGCAGAGACGGACCCCTGATATAACATCAGAGGATGGAAGCGAGATGGAAAACAGGAACGAGCCGAGGTACAAAACCGTATCCACAAGTGAAAAATAAGGCGTTATGGTGCGTCTGTCAAAAACAACCACCCCATGCGCCCAACCATGCACCAACCGGTTGGACCTGCATCGTATCCAATATGCCGCTTAAAATGTCATCCGCTCAACTCGCTCCAAAGCATCGCCATGACGTCTTTTTTGATCGTGATGAATTCAGGCAGGACCATTACCCGATGATCCCTCGGACGTGGGATAGGCACCGGGATGGATTTGATGATACGCCCCGGCCGGCGGGACATGATGTAAATCGTGTCGGCCAGCAGAATGGCTTCGTCGATGTCATGTGTAATGAACAAGACGGTGGCCTGTTCCTTGCTCCACACGTCCAACAATAGATCCTGGAGCTGCATTCGGGTCTGGGCATCCAAAGCGCCGAAGGGTTCATCCATCAAGAGCATTTCGGGATTGTTGGCCAGCACGCGGGCGATGGCCGTCCGCTGTTGCATGCCGCCGGAGAGTGCTTTAGGTAAGGCATTCTCGAATTCCTCAAGCCCCACGAGGCGCAGGTAGCGGCGGGCAATGTCGGCGCGTTTCGCCGCCGGCAGACCTTTGATACGCAGACCGAACTCGACATTTTTACGAACAGAGAGCCAGGGAAAGAGTGTGTAGGATTGAAAAACCATCCCCCGATCCGCCCCTGGGCCCTCGATACGTTGCCCATTGATCAGGGCTTGCCCTGTGGTTTCCCGCTCAAGACCGGCCACGATGTTCAGCAACGTCGATTTACCACAACCGGAAGGCCCGACGACTGCGGCAAACTCCCCTTTGCGGACATCAATCGCGATATTTTCCAACGCCACAACCGACTTTTCGCCAGACCCAAAAGTTTTTCCCAGATTGTCCAGTCGCAGCTTGATCAAGGGCCCACCTTCTCGCTCCACGGCACGCTGATGCGGGTAAGCCATTTAAAAAGCCAATCCGTCGCCAATCCGAGAAGTCCGATAATGATCAAACCGGCAAAAATTCGCTCGATGGCCAGAAATCGCTGGGCTCTCAGGATCATGTAGCCAAGCCCTGAGTTGGCCGCGACCAACTCGGCCACCACAAGATAGGTCCAGGCCCAGCCGATGGTGATGCGAAGATCGTCCATAATACCCGGCAAAGCCCCTGGAATCAGCACCAAGCGGTATATTTGAGCCCGGCTCGCACCCAAGGTAGCGGCCGCCCGGGAGAGGTCCTTGGGTACATTGGCGGCGGTGTCGGCCACCATCAGTACCAATTGGAAAAACGTCCCCAGAAAAATGACCATGAATTTCTGCAAGTCGCCAATACCGAAATAGAGCAGGGTCAGCGGGACCAGGGCCACGACGGGCAGATAGCGGGCAAACTCCATAAGGGGCTGGAACAAAGCGGAAATCCGCCGGGAGGTCGCAATCAGCATTCCCAGGGGAACGCCCAGAATAACTGCCATGGCCCAACCTACCATGACCCGGTAGGTGGAATCCCAGGTGTATTGCCACAGGATACCTTCGGCGTGCATTTCGCCAAAGGAAAACAACACCCTATGCGGCCGTGGCAGGAAGAGTTCCTTGACGGTACCGGAGTAGGCCAGCAGGCACCAGAGCAGGAAGAGCACCATAAACGACAACAGTGCCAGCCCTTTCTCCGGTGCCAGTTTGCGAAGACGGACGGGAATATCCATCTAACGGGCGGCGGCCTTGACGTAACGATCCGTTATCAGCCCATCCACATCCAGATCCTTTTTCAGAATGCCTTTGGATTTCCAGAATTTCCCGGCCCGAACGGCCACCTCGTAAATATCGCTGTCCACCTCTCGATCGAAAAAGTCCAGGTTGCCTTTCTGGTCGAAAAAAGTCACGCCGGATGCCATGTCCGCGATGTCGGCCGGCTTTTCCCCTAAATGTTTGGCCATGATGGCGTTGCCCTCATCCGTATGCTGTCCATACCAGGCGATGGCATCGAACCAGGCTTTGGTCATCCCGACGGCCGCCTCGGGATGTTTATCTGCAAAATCTCGTCGCATGACGAAGACATCCACGATCGTGCGCGGAAAATCCTTGGAAGAGACCAGCACATGCCCCCCCTCACGTTCAGACGCTTTGGACAGCCATGGCTCCCATGAAACAGCCGCATCAAGTCGTCCCGCCACAAAAGCGGCCCCTGCATCGGAGGCGCCCATTTCATGAATCGTCAACGCGTCTTCGGCCACGCCGGCTTTTTCAATGGCGGTTAAAAAGAAAAAATACGACGTGGAACTTTTGTCCAATCCGATGTTTTTCCCTTCGAGATCGACCAGATCTTTGACATCGGCAGTGGCAATGATGCCATCGCCGCCGGAAGATTCATCCATGGCAAACAGAACCACTTCCGGCGTGCCTTTGGCATAATGGATGACTTCCCGATCCAGCACGTTTCCCAGCGCATCGATGTTGCCTGAAGCCATGGCAGCGGCATACTGGGATTCGTCGTCAATGATCATCAGGTCGACATCCAAACCATATTTTTCGAACAACCCCTTGTCTTTGGCGATGTAGAGAGGGCCGTACCCTACCCAGGTGGCGAAGGCCACTTTCACCTTGGTCGGTTCGGCAAACGCCGATGGTACAACCAGGGTAAGACACAACAGGATGACGAGGGCCATAAACAGTCGCTTCATAAAAACCTCCTATCAAGATGATTGGATTTAATTTGGAAAAAAGTGGATTACAATTATAATCCATGTCTTTCAAGCCTTTTATATCCCGATAGCACCTGACAGTAACGAAAAGAAACTTATGATAAAGGTGGCAACAGGGTGTACCAATACCATATGATACCTTGGAAGGGAGCCCGTCATGGCTGCGCGTAAACCGGAAATTATGGAAGCCCTCTCATCCGCTGCCGATGGAACGGTGCAGCTGTTCGTCAAGCTTACACCGGAACAGCTGCAGACGCCGGTCTATTCGGAAGAGGTTCGATGGACCGTACGCCAGGTCCTGGCCCATCTGGTCACGATTGAAAAAACCATGCACTGGCTGTTCAGAAATATCCTGGATGGCGGTCCGGGCTCCCCGGATGATTTTGATGTGGCCCGTTTCAACCGCACCCAGCCGCAGAAACTGGATCACCTGTCGCTAAAACAGCTACTGCAACGGTTCAAAACGGTTCGGGAGGAAACGATCGCGATCGTGGCGGGAATGGCCGACACGGATTTTGATCGTGAGGGCTGGCATGTCTTTCTCGGCCGCGACCGCCTCGAACGCTTTATTCGCTGGGCTTATGAGCATGCCCGCCTGCACGAGGACGATGTCCGCAAGGCACTTGCCACATCCATTTGATTTTCAGGACATGAAATACCGCAGGATCGCAAAATAAAGGCATCCGCCGCCCAATAGCGCCAAGAGCGGCACAATCATTTCGCGGTAGACCGGCATGAGCGGGGTTTCAAAATAGGCATTGGACAACAGCAGGCATAGATGGAGGGGTGACAGAAGCACGCCGGTGAAGCCACTCACCAGGGATAGCGCCAGGTAAGGCAGCATCAGGTGACTCTGGCCCAGGGTGTGGATCAACGAAATGAGAATGGGAAAGGTGGTGCCCACAAACGCGATGGTGATGCCGCCAACGCCCCCCACGATAAAGGGTAGAATGACGGCTACCGCCACCAGGGGAATTTGCCAGTGCAGAATTTCTTGACTCACCTGTTGCACGGCCCCGCTGTCTAACAGAATCCCTTTGAAAGTGAGAATCGCGGTCACCAGATAGATCATTTTGAGCAGCGCCGGCTGAATCACGATGGCCCACCGGCTCTTGGCCGACATCTGATTCACATGCCAGACCCATTCGATGCCGACGCACAGTGCCGCGATAAGCCCGGCCTCCTTGGATAGCGATCGAAAGCCAGCCGGCAGGACGGCAAACAGCAACTCGCCCAACCCCAACCCGCCCACAATGACAATCAGAATCGGTGCCAACTCCTTGATAAACGGGCCTGCGGCCCTGCGGCGGCCATCATCGACGGAAATAACCGTGCCCCTCAGCGGCCAATAGCCGGCCGCGATGGCGATACCAGTAATCGGCAGCGTGAAAAAAACCAGATGCCACAAGTCGATGTCTGCCAGGGTCGCGGTCAACAGAATGCCGGGATACAGCGGCCACCAGTATTCCCATATGTGCCGATACCAGTAGTTGATGTAGCTTAGCGTCGCGGGTTGCAATCGATGGGTCTGTCCGATCGTCTTGACCATCGGTGCTGAAAAAATGGCCCCGCCCGGCATGGGCAGCAGGCCGATTAGGGCGGGAAACACCACCAGGTTCAATTTCGGCCAGTGAACCAGCCCCTTGTAGGCCTCGAGCATCCGGGCCATCTGCCCGGTCTTTTCCAGGCTGTGGCTGAGGATCAGAATCAGACTGACGACAATGTTCAGGCTGAGTGTTTGGGGATGCAACACGGATCCCAGCGCCGAGGCGGCAATCGACAAGGGCTCCATGGCGAATAAAATCCCCAGGCTCAGGGCCCCCAGCAGAAAAGCATGGCCCAGATCCCATTTGCGTTTAATGACCAGCAGGATCAACACAAAAACCATCAGGATGCGGATGATGGCCGGAAGGGTATCAAGAAGAGAACTCATCGATGCAGACATCCTTTGCTTAGGTCGTGTCCAACCAGAATTAGGCAAATTCACTTGTCGGGATCATCAAAGCCGTTGCGTCAACGAAAGTCGGCACTTAACACCCTATTACGATACGGATCAAGTACAGTTTATGATCGGCTGTTAGCAAAGCGCATCGGAAAGTCTCTCGAACACCTTCTCAAACAACGCTGTCGCTTGAACCACATCCCTTTCCGACCCGAAATGGGATTCCAGTTCCCGAAAGATGATGTGGTAGTGTGCATCCGGCCTGGCGGCCACCGGCCATTGGACCTCTTTGCGGGGGTAAAGCCCGTTGTCAAACAGGAAGTGGCACGGCCCGGGCGATCCGGCACGTCGATAGGGCCAGGACAATTTTAACGCGGGCAATTCGCGCAGGCAGTGGGAAGCTTCCGAATGCGCCGGGAAATCGTCCGGGACCACCGGGCGGGCGATGCGGTTTTCCAGCAAAGTGAATACGGCGTTTAGCAAACGATGCTCGGTAATGATCAAACCATATTCATACCAGTCGTCCCATAATGCCCGGAGGATATATAAGTATCGTGCGGGTAATGATTGTGTGCTGGGGCAGAAATAGGACCGGCAGGCTTTGGCGCCATAGTAGCTCATAAAGCGCAAATCATGGCCGTCATTGCCGGACGCGGCCGGGTGGAGGAGACACCCCACACGGCCGCGGGTTTCACCGATCAATCCCAGAAAAGGACAATGGTGAAAGTGCGGGAAGGGCCTGTCTTCCGGGGTCCACCCTTCTATTTCACGACGGAACTCTTCGATGCCGTCTTCGGAGCGGGCGACTGCCGCAAAGCGCTCCGTGCGCTGGGCCAGCCGGTCTTCAAGGGCATCCCGGGAAAGAACCGCCACATTATATAACCCGCAGCAGGCCCCGCAGGATACCCGCTCACTCACCTGGCAAAGATAAACCGCCGAGACATTTTCACCGTCAAGCGTTGCGGACACATTTACTTCTCTAACGTTTATGGAGCGTGGTCGACACCATCGACCGAAATCGCGCGCATGGAAAGCCCATGCCGCCCACCATCACCCGGCCAGATACCGGCATTATCCCGTCAACATTTCACGGACCAGCACTTCCCACTCGGCCGCAAGAGAGACATCCGGCCGCGGCCGGCCGGCACGCCGATACCAGTAATCCGCGTTCCACAAGACACCTTCCTCACGGTGCAGATAGGCATGCACGGCGCTGCCCTGGGCCGTTGGGATATCCTGAGCGATGGAATGGGCACGATCCCAATTCCCTTTGCGATCCCACCAGAGTGATGCCAGTGTTTCGGAAAAATCGGGGTCGGGCGCGTCGTTCTGCGCAATGTGGTCGATGAACACTTCGAAGGTCATGTCGGCTCCTATCGGGGCGGAGGGCTGCGCCGGAGGATCACTTTACCGTCAAGGATTATAGGGGGCCAATAGCTTCTCCAGCCCCTTGATATTGGCGGCGCCGCCCACCACCACCAGCGTGTCCTCGCTTTCCAAGAGCGTATCGGCATCGGGATTGAACACCATCTGGCCATCGCCTTTTTTGATCGAGATAATCATCACCCCGAATTTCGGGCGAATCTCGGATTCGTAAAGGGTTCGGTGAACGACCGGGGAATTCGACTTGATGGTGAGTTCCTCGACTTCCACGTCGACATTCTCGTCGGCAAAGGCCATTTCAAGAAATTCGATCACGGTAGGGCGTAAAATGGCATGCGCCATGCGTCGCGCACCAAGATCGTAGGGTGAAACGACCTTGTTGGCACCGGCGGCCGTCAGGGTGCGTTTGGCCGAATTCATGACAGCCCGGGCCACGATAAAAATATCGGGGTTCATCTGGCGAGCCAGCAGGACCAGGAATACATTGTCGGCGTCGCTGCCGACCACCGTGATCAGACCGCGGGCACGCTCGATACCGGCGCGGATCAGCAGCGTTTCATCCGTAGCCGCCCCCACCAGATAAAGAATCCCGTCTTCATCCATGACCGGTGTGCGGGCCTGGTTCTGTTCGATGACCACCACGTCCAGATAGCGCTGGATCAGAAAACGGGCCAAGGCCCTCCCCATGCGTCCATAGCCGCAGATAATATAGTGATTTTTCAGCTTGTTGATTTGCCGATCCAATTTACGTCTCCCCAGGACGTAGCGAATACGTCCTTCCACCAGAAACTGAATAAAATTACCCACCACATACAGGAAAAAGCCGACACCTAAAAATATCAGAACCAGTGTAAACATGCGACCGGCGGGACTGACAATATGGACTTCGCCATAGCCCACCGTGGCAATGGTGATGACTGTCATGTAGATGGCGTCGAAAAAATCCCAGCCTTCGATGGCCATGTAGCCCCACGACCCAATGGCCAGAAGCGCGATGAACAGAACGATCGATATGATGGATTGTTTCAAATGGTCCAAAAACAGGCCTCACCTTCGCGACTTCGATGATTGTCTGGGGGGAGCAACCTTCTGTTCATTCGTATTATCGGCCCAGATCTAAGGAGTTTAATAAATCATCGTTAGCATGTCCATCATCAAAAAGACAGAACCCCAATGGACAACAATTGACTTGGGGCAATGATTCCGGGTCATAACGCGTGGTAATGGATCACGACAGAATCCGATAAATGAAAGATATAAACTCTTGCCTTATTCCAATTCCGATATTTTAATCCTTATTAACCGACCAATGGGAGGACCAACCGATGCATGAGGAGAACCGTATGAAAACACTCCCGGAACTTAGAAAGAGACTCGAAGATCTCGAAGCCGAGATCGCTGAAGCCAAGCGGCGTCTTCCGGCCCACTCGGTCAAGCCCCCGGTCATGCACATGCTCCTGGACCTGGAAGATGAATACGATTCCGTCATGCAACAGATGGCCGCGTTGAAAAAAGCAGGGCGATCGTAGGCGCATGGCATCCACCAAGCCGGAGGAACAGCATGACGGAAAAATCCGCCGAAACCTTTCTCGATATGGAATGCATGGCCATTGGCGGGACATTGCTGGCCGGTACGCTGACGCAATCTCTCCACACGCCGGTTTGACGACGTTACCCAACATCCCATGGCTGTAAATCAATCCGAGGAAACGATGCGTCCAAACAGGGCGTCTGCTTTTTTAACCCACGCGGCAAAGGTCTTCTCCTCCCAGACAACGGGGTAATGGCAGTAGTGACGGAAAATCTTCTTCCCCATGGTCGTTGCCCGGTTCAACTGCAGAAGCAGGCCCGGTCGCGACACGCCCCGCATCAGGGTTTTGAGAATTGCTTTGAGATCCGGCGTCTCAAAAATGCCGTTGATGGAGGGTGTCAGCATGTCGCCGCTAAGAATATCCCGGCGCATCAGGAAGGCCAGTTCGGTGTGGCTCAGATCCTGGAGGATCTCTTTCAAGGCCGCCAGGGCCGCAAAATGATTTCCCCGGCCCGGCCCCCCGAACCACATTCGGTTATACGCCCAGAGCCCATCGATGCCGGTGTTGCCGTGTTTCAGGGCTTCAATGATCGTGCGGGCCGCCAGCATGGCGCCGACCATGGCCCCGCCCACCCCGCAACCTGTGGTGGGGATCACCTGGCCGGCGGCGTCGCCGACCGCCAGGAATCCGGATGCCGCCAGCGTATAGGGCGACCGCCCCACCAGCACCGTGCCGCCGCCCCCGCGCAATTCCGTTGCGGTAATGGACGGTCGCTGCCGGATCATGTCATTCACGATATCACGGGGATTGACGCGATCCGGCGCTTCTTTGACCCCGCCGCCCACGTCGATCACATCCGCATGGTGCTTGTGGGTCCAGAAATAGCCCCGGTAGGCGCCATAGCGGTAATGGTCGGAGAGGTTGTCTTCCCCGGCGTTGCTGACATCCAATTGCCGCACCGTGCGGTAAACCGCGGCCAGATCACCTCTGGTAAAGGGGCGGTTGATGGTTGTCGCCGCCGTCAACCCGGTGCGCAGCAGTGAACGATAGCCGGTGGCATCCACCGTGACCGCCGCCGAGACCTCGCTCGTTTGCTCCTGATCCCGGTCGGTCACCCGCAGCCCGCTGATGCGAATGCCGCCCAGCGGGGCATCGGTGATTCCTGCGAGCCCGTCGGCACGATGGTTGTAAAAGATGTGCGCGCCGGCTTCGACCGCTTGCTGCCGCAGCATGCGGTTCAAAACGATACGATCGGTGGTGATATAGCGGAAATCGACATCGGTTCGGGTTTTACCGGAAAGGTCCGGGGCCCAGATTTGCAGCCGGTTCATGACATGCGGTTCGAACAGGTTGTCATCCTGTTCGTCCTTTTTCACCAGCGGGCCCTCGTAGCCGTCCGGTCCTATTGCCGGCAGCGCAAAACCAGCGGCGGCCAGGGCGCTTTTTTCAACGGCATCGGACCAGTTATGGCCCGTGTCCGCTTCAGACCCGGTTTCATAGACGGCCACCTTGACGCCAGCCCGGGCCAGATCGCGCGCCAACAGGGTTCCCCCCGGTCCGGCGCCGGCTACCACCACCTGATATGGGTTGGACACGACTCCCCTCCTTTTTTTGGTCACATCGTTTTTTTAAACACCGCGATCCATCGGTCACCGTCGATGGTCTGGTGTCAGCGTCTCAGCACCCGAATCCATCGCCAGACATTCAACAGCCCCATCAAGGCACTGGCCACATAGGTCAGGGCGCAGGCCACCAGGATTTTCCGGGCCGCCGGAACATCCTCGCTGGGGATATAGTGACCGTCCACCAGCAGCGGCAACGCTCGTTTGAAGCTGGCATCGAGCTCGGCGGGCAGCGTGAGCAAGTGAACCCCCAAAGGGATGCACAGGGTTCCCAGGCCACCCAGGAAAATCAGGAAGCCCGTAGCCGGAACCCGGGTGATCAGGGCGATGACCGGCACCGCCATCATGATGCCGGCCCCGATCCTTTCCATGCGCGCAGCCAGGCGCACCAAGCGTGTCCGGGTCCGAAGGGGCCGGTAATGCTGGGCATCCTGGAGGGCATGGCCGACTTCGTGTGCCGCCACGACCACGGCCGTAAGCGTTTTTCCACCACAGCGCGCGCGGCTCAGCCCGACCACCTTTTTTTCCGGATCGTAATGATCCCCCCCTTGTGTTTCCACGACGTTCACATGGGGCAGCTCGAGACGGTCGAGAAGCAAGCGGGCCAGATCGAACCCGTTGCCGGAAAAATAGGCCTCCCGGTTGTAGCGGTTGAGGACCATCCGGGCCCAGCCGTAGGGGCCGAAAAGGACGACAAGAATGGCAATAATGAGGAAAACGGCCATAGCGATCCGTATGCATGGGGAAAATGATGGCCACCCGCACGCACAACCCTCTATAAATAATCACAATCGCACGCCGGGCGGGAATTCCATCCAAAGATTTCTTTGACTTGCCTATACCACAGGCGTTACCTTGCAGGCCACCGGTTTGGTGGTCGTTCTCAAACCCGCCGACCCTATCGATCATCGACGGACTGCCCGTCAGAAGAAGGAAAATGGTTTATGCTGGATATCGGCCGCTACAATACCCTCGTGGTGCAACGAGAAGTGGATTTCGGCCTCTACCTGAACCCCAAGGAAGAGGAAGTCTTGCTGCCCGCCAAATACGTTCCCAAAAACACGCGTCCTGGGGATGCCCTGCGTGTTTTTGTATACACCGATTCCGAAGACCGTCCCGTAGCGACGACCTTAAAGCCAACTGCTGTGGTCGGCGATGTCGCTTATCTCAGGGTAAACGATACGGCCTCGATCGGATGTTTTATGGACTGGGGCCTGGAAAAGGATCTCCTGGTGCCCAAAAGCGAGCAACAAGCCAAGATGCAGGTCGGAAAACGCTATGTCGTCAAAGTATTGCTGGACCAAAAAACGAACCGGGTCTACGGCTCCACCCGTATTGACCGCCATTGCCAGAAAGCCACCGATGATCTCAGTGTAGGGCAACAGGTCCGCCTGATGGTCTATCAGTTCTCCAAGCTCGGCACGCTGGCCGTGGTTGATGATCAATTTATGGGCATGATCTACCACAGCGAGACCTTCGAGACGCTCAAAATCGGCAACCGCCGGCCGGGCTATATCCGCAATATCCGCAAAGACGGAAAAATCGACCTTACCTTGAAAAAGCCCGGCCCGGTCTCCCTCGTCGGTTCGGGCCGACTGATTATGAACGCCCTTCAGAAGGCCGACGGGTTTATTCCCTGCCACGACAAAAGCAGTCCTCAACAAATTACGGAACTGTTTTCGATGAGTAAAAAAGAATTTAAGCGCGCCATCGGAGGCTTATATAAACAAAGGCTCATCGAGATCAGCGACAAGGGCATTCGCTTGAAAGATCGTGGTCATTAATTCATTCCCGCAAGACGTCATTGCGGGCTGGAAATCAAGTCGTTGGTTGGCCATATATCGGATCGAAGTGATGAATAGAGTATAGATGGGATTATGAACCGCTTTGTGAGCTCATTGCAGAATGTGAAAGGCTCACCGTGCTAATAAATTTGGGATAAAACACGATTGATCTTTTTGGAGTAGGCCATAGCGCCGTCGTTGTTCATGTGGATTCTATCAGCCCAGTAACGGTAATCTTGCATTATGTTTTCGTCACCAGAAAAATCAAAGAATGATACGGACCACTCCATCGCATGGGCTTTGACAATCTCTTTCATATCCGGATCCTGTGACCCACCGAAATAAGGCGAAATCAAAAGCACAACCTTGACATCATGCGTTTTCAGCATATTGCATATCGTCTCGAGTGATTTAATGGTATCCGGATTTATGCTGGACTTGTCGAAAGTTTTGGTTTTTTTTGGGGGGGGAGGCAGTTCACTCGGTCTCATTTTCCGACTAAGAGGCATATAGCCATAATGATCCCCTGCCTTTGCGAAATTGTTTTTTGCAATCGTAAGTATCATCGAGTTATAGGGATAAACATTAGAAAGTAGTTTAATCCGTTCAAATTTACTTCTTTTTAAAATAATTGGTCTTATTTCGGGTTGCGAATCGAAATATGGCAGCAAACAGGACAAACGATCAATTTTTTCATGACCGTATTTAAACATTTCCTCATGGAGGTCGATGAGGGCGATTTTCGGTGTATACCGTTTTAATTGCGCCTTAATGACCGCTTCGACATAAAATATTCCCTGACCATCCCGGCCCGCGTTATAGCAGCTCATTCCTAACCCGGCCGATATTATCGCAGGGGAATAATGGCGAAGTGCCCGTGAACTCCCGTAAATCATGATATCTTGGTCGGCTTCCTGCAAGCTATAGGTCGTACTATAGTACACTCCCGCTTTTTGCTTAAAATAGTAGTTTTTAAGAAACCGACCCACTATGTAATCAGAAGCGCTGATGATAATTAATAGGCTTATGAGGTTGAAAAGTACTGTGTATTTAGAATTGAAAATAGATAAACTGCCCTTCATCAAATACTCCAAGCATCAAAATAAGAATAACAATTGAGGCATATGAAAATTGGCGTATGATCATATGCTTATTGTGAAATAATTTAATTTTATCATCAAACCACTCTTGTTTGACGTCGAGAGCAATAACGCAGAGGATACCGAATAGCGAGTATATAAATACTGCCGGACTGCCAATATATAATTCACCCCAATGGGTAAACGTTTTGTTAATGATGTAAATTGCATCACTGATGTTATTCGGCCTGAAAATCATCAGTGCTATATTAAAATATAAAAATGTGGCGAAGATTGAAAAAACATGCTTCGTTTTCCGATTAAAGTCAATGACTCTGCCAAACGTTTTGATACTTGACAGCAATCTTTCAACAACCAATCCCACCCCATGGATAGTCCCCCATAAAACAAACGTCCAATCGGCACCATGCCACAAACCACACAACGTGAATACAAAGACAATATTCCAACACCACTTTGATAGATGAACTCTATTGCCACCGAGAGGGATGTATAAATAATCCCGGAACCAGGTCGAAAGCGAAATGTGCCATCTTCGCCAGAGCTCCGTTAAAGATTGGGCCAAAAAAGGGCGTTTAAAGTTCTGCATTAAGTCAAACCCCAAGATTTTGGCAGATCCTATGGCAATGTCGGTGTAACCGGCAAAATCGCAGTATACTTGAAAACTGAAGAAAACGGTTGCAACAATAAAGGTCAATCCGTCATAATTTTGCGGCGATCCGAAAACTTGGTCGACATAAATCGCGAGGCGATCGGCGACAACCATTTTTTTAAACAACCCTATCAATATTAACTGTAAGCCATGCCTGAATTGTTGATAGTCAAAGGTATGTTTTTGGTAAAACTGAGGCAGCAACCTGGTTGATCTTTCTATGGGACCCGCTACAAGTTGCGGGAAGAAGGATACATAAAGGCTGAATATCCCAAAATGATTCTCAACCGCTTTCTTCTTATTATAGACATCAATCGTGTAACTGAGGGTTTGAAAGGTGTAGAAAGAAATACCAACGGGCAGAATGACATCCAAGGCGGGAATGGTAAAGCCGACCCCAAAAAGTTGAAATACACTTTGAAGTGTCTCTCCGATAAATTTGTCATATTTAAATACAACTAAAACCGACAGGCATGAGATAATACTCAACCAAAGATAAACTTTTCTTTTTTTCGACGAGTCAGAATTATATATTTTCTTTCCGAGAATATAATTGACTAGGGTAACAAATATGATCAGAAGAGCATATTCTGGTCTCCACGACATATAAAAATAATAACTCGCCCCGAGCAGCAGCGCCCACCGATATTTATGAGGAATGACATAGAATAAAAGAACTACGATGGGGAGAAAAATAAAATACGCGATCGAGTTGAATAGCATAAGATTACCGGTCTATCACCTATCGGTCTACCGAGCGGGCTGTTTAACGCAGCCTCTCGTGACTGGGGCGCTTGCGAGGCACCATCATCCATAAAAATACGCCATCGTGCAGTGGTCGATCAAACTACCGCATAGGACGGTTTAAAAATTTGTGTTATTTAGCATCTCAAAGCAGCGCCTGTCATCTATTTTATTCAATGCCACATCCGAACATCATTTAAGGGGTTGCAACACGACCTGCTTCATACGGTTAGCGTCATGGGCTATAGGTCACAATACGCCTTTATTGTTGCTGGGATGGATGCGTCAAAAAGACGCATCGAGATCACCGATCAGGGAATTCATGTGAAAACCCAAGACCGTTGCGCCAATCGAGGATCGGTAGAATGATATATCATTTGCCATCGTTGTGCGGTTTACCGCATGATGCGAATCTTCCAAACTGGTTATTCCCATCAGAGTCGATAAACGACCCCTGCCCTGAGCACCCTGGTCCCAGACGTGAGCTCATCCTTTAATCGACCGATAGCATAATGGAGGCCACCGCCAATAGCGAAGACCGGTTCGTCAGAGAGGCGCCGGACCATCTGAATAATCGTTTCAATGGTAGGATGGCCGCCACCGGTGAATACAACCAGCCCTTTATCTTTTAAACGCGCGAAAAGGGCCTGCTTTTCCGTCCACATTAAAAAAAGACTCCTGGCCAATGCGCCGGTGGAAGCGATGCCGGCAGTCATTATCCGCGGGCCGTCAACCACATGAACGTTAAACCCTTCGGCCCTGGCGGCGACAGGTAAAAAGCAAGAACGCCTGTCAGGTCCTCTTATCTCAGGAGGCACGGTGACTTGTTTTTCGCGAACCGCCTTAAACCTACCCATGTGATCCGGGTGAAGGTGCGATATCGCCAACCCATCCACCTGTTCCATCCCGAAACCAATTTTTTTAGCATTGTGGGCCAGGGACGGCATCTCCGGGCCGTACCCTAAATCAAAGAGCAAAGAGCCCAGGTTGGTTTTTATCAGGTAGGACACACCCGGCGAACTTGGAAAACCCGGCATTGCTTTTTGCTCGACAAGAACCGTAAGTTCAAAATGCGTGAGTGCGGGTAATGCGAGGGGCTCTGCGCACGCGATGCGTTCTTTGTTTTGGTTGTGTCAACGAATGATGTCCCGTTTGAAGCGACGGTTTTTAACGAGCAGCATGGGCAACATTGCGGGGGAAGCCAGAACCATAACCGGCCACCGTAGCGGAGAAATACGCCAACTCATTTTTACATCCTCCCAAAAAGAATCCAGACGATTTAACGCCCGATTGTTATCCATGGGCCAGGAGAACCCCTCGCCCCCCCATGCCCGTGGGATAATCCACGGGTTTCAACCCGACCCGGACGGCATCTTCCACCATTGTGTCAAATGATGCCTGGCTGACGTGCATTTTAGGTTCAACCACCAACAGTTTTCCAGCTGCTTTCAGCATGGATTTGGCCTCTTCAAAAAAACTTCGGGGGTTGGGCGTCTCGTGAACCATATAGAAGGCCAGCATAAAATCGGCCGTACATTCCAGACCGATGCGATCCGGGTGACACCGGTGAATTGCGATCCGGTCGGCCACCCTCTTTCGAAACGCTTTTTTCCTCACGCGATCCAGCATGCCCGGCTGCAGGTCAACCGCAATAACCTGTCCGGTAGACCCCACCATTTCAGCCATATCGATGGTAAAAAACCCCGGACCACATCCCAGATCGACGACCGTATTCCCTTCCCGAATATAGTCCGCGAGCAATTTAACGGGATTCTGGAACAACCGGCGCATCCAGTTGTCGAGCATGAACGCCATTTGATACGGGCAGACGCGCCCACCGCCTGCGTCTTCGTCGGTAATGATCGCCATTATTTTCCTCCTATGTGTTTAGTTGCTATACTCTTATGATAATTTTTTTACATCAACGCCTTTTTCAGGAAGGTTTCCAGCTTGGCGAGGAAATCGATCAGGAAATCAATTCGCTCCGGTTTTAGGTTGAGAAAAAATTCTTTGAAGCCGCCGTCCATCGTCTCATGCCAATGCTTGTGGGCAAAATAGGCAGTTTTGCCTTTGGAGGTCAGCTTGACGATGGATCGCGAGCTGTTTTGCGGATCCTCTAGTTTGAGCGTAAGACCTTTTTTTTCAGTCCGCTTCAGGTTCTGCGAAACAGCGCCTTTGGTCACCCCCAGGACCTTTGACAGGTCGGTCACGCTGAGCGCCTCGTCGTTGTCGCCAATGATTTCGATTAGGTGGATTTCCGAGCTTGTAAGGTGTTCATCCGTGCCAAACGGACGCGGGGTCTGCTCCAGTCGAACAGCCAGCGCCACGACGGACCGAAAGCGTTCGTGAATCATATGGATACGGGTGTCGTTCATGAGCTATGTGTATATAGACTAAACACTTATGTCAACACATTCCATGCCCATCGATAGGCGCGATGTTTCGAATGTCGATCAAGGCCACACATATTTCAGATTTCTCAGAATCCGGCCCACCACCATGCCGTGCTCCGCCAGAAAGATGGTCAATTCCTCCAGATCGGCTTCGTCAATTTCGATCCCCCCGGATTCGATCAGGGTCGCCAGGCGTGCCGCCGCATCCAACATGCGGTCGTAGGCATCGGCGTCTTTTTTAAGCATCGTCGGCATCGTCAGTCGATCGTATCCAATCACGCCAGCGGCATTAACGTCGATTCGGGCCAGTCGGACAACGCTTCCCATCGTCCGAAGTGGCCCTGCACGCCAAGGGCGGAACACGCATACCGCCTGGGTCCTTTATGGTTTTTGAAATTCAGTGGCAAATAAGGAGACCTTATTTACCGCGTCGTTTGGATGGACCGCTCTTGGTGGTCTTTTTTTCCGTGGACGGGGAAGGCATTTCCGCGGCGGCGTCCGCATCGGCTTCCGATGGCGGCATGACCGGTTTGATCCCTTTGAGAATTTTTACAACCTCCGGGCCGTTCTTCGCCAGTAGAATCGCAATGGCATCGATGGCGGATTCGTCGATGGACACACCAAAATCGCTGGATTTGATGAAGCCCGCCAGATTTTCCGCCGCATCGAGCATTTTGTCATAGGCTTCCGCCTCTTTCTTGACCGAAAAAACCCGATCGAGCTCGACGCCGTTGCGCACCACAACATATCGCGTGATTACTGCCATCGTAGTTGCTCTCCTTTTATGCTAGTATTCGTTGGAACGGCCTATCGTGTGACCAAACGATGTATGTGAAAAATACCACCAACAGCCGGGCATGCCGCCGGATGTATCCAATACCTTCAATGCTTCCCCTTCGCTCCATTTTAAGGGCGAAGGATCAGTTCGGATCGGGTATGGGCCGCGATGGCTTCATCGCTGAACCACCAGTATTGCTTCTCACCGCTGACAAAGGCATCGATCTGATCCTGGCTGTGCGGGTGAAACACCCGTCCGCTGATTCCCCCGGGTATGACCGCCAGCACTTTGTCCGGATCGCTCAAGTCGGCCACCATGCGCAAGGCCGCGGAAAAAGATACGTCGAACGGCCGGTTGAAATCATACTGGCCGCGGTGAAGGGTCTCGCCGGAACCGGCGGCAGGATGGATGCCGCCCCCCAGAAGTCCCTTCCCGAAGCCGCTGCGGCGAATCGGGCTGACGTATTCGATGGTATGCGCCCGGCCCCATTGCCACCGGGCCATGTCCTTGCCAAAACGATTTGTCAGATCACGCCGCGCATCCTGTGCGGCCAGGTATAGCATATCCGCCAGGGTTTCCCGGGTATCGTCCGTGCGGACATCGTCGAACCAGGGAGATTGGCCCTGTTCCACCATGGATTGAAATCGTTCCTGCCAGAAGTACCAAGTGGCCAGCATGCTGCGGGTCAGCGCCTCTCCCAATTCGTCCTGAAAGACACAGGTGGCCCAGTGGTCATAGATGGCATGGAAAATCGTCGGTGCAACAAGATCCACGTCATCCTGGAAATTCCACTCGGACAGGATATCCCCCATCGCCCGTGTATCCGCGTGGGCCGCCAGAGCAGCTGTCATGCGCGGCACAAATGCTTCCGCCATGAGGTTGCGGGTGTCGCGCTGAAAGCGCCAGTGGTCATCGACGAATATTTCAGGTTGGCTGGTCATCAATGCTTTGAGGCGCTGATACCGATAGGAAGAGGCGAAATAAGACGAATAATAATAAGGATAGTCCGCCCCCACGGTCTTGTGGTTGCAGGTGCCGACCCAGCCTTTGGCAGGATTCTGTGCCTGGGGCATATCCTCGAAAGGAATCCAGCCGGACCAGTTGTCCCGGCCGTCCCGGACCGCATAGGGCACCGTGCCGTCCCCCGTGGACCGAATCGGCAGCGCCCCGGACACGTGCCAGCCAATATTTCCCTGGCGGTCGGCAAAAACAAAATTGAGTTGGATGGTTTTCCACTGGCGCAGCGCCTCCCGGAAGGATTCCGCCGATTGGGCCTGCATGGTGCGCGTAAATTCAGCGCTGGACGTCATGGATTCGGCCGAGGCCCACCGCAGGGATAACACGCGCTCGGTTTCCAGATGGGAGAAGACATTTGAAATCACCGGACCCCGTTTCGTGATCCGTATCGTCAGTTTCTCTTCATGATAGCCTTCCGGCGCTTCATCGTCCTTATAGCGCAGTGTTTCCTCGATGATCTCAAAGGGAATCGAATCGACTCCCTCCAGATACCGACCCGCATCGGACGGATCGAGGGTTTCGACATAGAGATCCTGGACATCCGCATAGGCATTGGTGATACCAGCCGCCAAGGCGTCGTTGCGGAAAATAGGCATGGCCGGCAGCCCCGGGATATGGGCCCCCACAATTCTGAGTTCCGGCGTCATCATCCCGCAGGGATACCAGGGGCCGGGCAAAATTCGGGCGTCCAGATGGGGATCGTTGGCCAGGATCGGTTTAGCGCCTGGTGACCTTTCAGGGCTTACCGCCCAGTTATTGCTCCCCACCGTCAACGGGCTGTCATCCAGATAACCCATCAGGTCGCGATCCGATTCAGGGAAGGTTGCCAGCGGACAGTCCGGCGGAAGGGGTTGTACGGGCGTCCGTCCAGCCGTTTCGTCCGGATTGATATTCAGGGGAAACAGTTCCGCTGCTTTTTCGGGCCCCAACCGGTCGATGAGCATCTGGGTAATGATCTCGGTTTTGATATTGGCCGAAGTGCTCCAGCTCATGTAGTACATGATGGAGAGCACGTCCGTCAGGGTCCAGGGGGTCGGTTGGATCCCGGACAATTTGAATTCCAGATGATGATCCTCCGGATAGCTCTCGATAAAGGTGTTCACACCGTCAATATAGGCTTGGAAATAGGTCGTACTATCGTTTTGCAGCAAGCGGGCCTGCCGCTCGGCAAGACGGCGGATGCCGATGGTGCGCATGCGCCGGTCCAGCGGCAGCGCTTTTTCCCCCACCAGTTCGGATATGCGTCCCGCGGTTACCATCCGCGTCAATTCCATTTGAAACAAGCGGTCCTGCGCCGTGACAAACCCCATGACCTGAAAGGCATCCGGCAAATTATCGGCGTAAATATACGGCATGCCTTTTTCGTCGCGGACGACCTTGACCGGCTGCTGCAAGCCCGTCATCGACAGGGTGCCGTCCTCGCGGTAGCTGTTGAAACTGGCACAGCCATTCACCATCATGATCATCAGGAGGCATAGGAGCAGGCGCCGTAGCAATGTCATGCCATTCTCCATTCTGTGCGGCAACGTATCGTTTTAAGGGTATTAATAAAGTGGAATAACGGGAGATCAGTCGTCTTGATTCGAAGGACCGCTGCGATCCGCATCATCCGATTCATCGGCAGGCGCATCTTTTTTAAAAAAATGCCCCGTTTCCGGAATCGCAAGATAGTAGAAAGACACAGCAAAAAGCACCACGTTGGCAGCAGAAACCACCATGGCAGTGGAATTTTGCCCGGCGAAAATAAACGTGAAAAAACCGCCGTAAAGGACGATGAAGACACTGGATAGCATCGCCATGACACGTGCCCAGCGCCGACCCTTGTATAGATAGTAACAGACGATTCCCCCGGCGACCATGAATTTAAAAAAAGAATCGGCATCATAATAAGCGTAGGTGGCGAAGAGAAAACTGCACCAGCCTGCAAATGTCAGAAGCATGGCCACGCGGACGGATTTGGGCATGAGATCGAATTCCGGAAGGGGTATCAGCATCGGCGGTTCCTTTCGGATCAGAAGGCATCGCGACCGCCCCGACGACAATGACGAATGGGGTGCGACGCAGTAAAAATGAACGTTGCCCGCCTATATACACTGATTGGCGCACGGCCGCCAGCCGAAATTCATCATCACCGGCACCGACGGACCTATCATTGACCGGATGCATCATGCAGGGAAAAATGGCCGGACGGACAGCGATCACAAATACCGCCGCGCGCCGACATAGCGCGTGTTGAAGTACCCGCTGGACAAGGAGGCCGTGCGGATGGTTTTTCCCTTGCGGGGGGCATGGATAAAGTTCCCCTGGCCGCTGTAAATGCCGACATGGGATACGCGCCCAGGGCTTCCGGTGGCGAAAAAAACCAGGTCACCGCGCTGCAGGGCATCCCGCGTTACCGGTCGACCGGCCCGGAACTGGGAACGGGAGTTGCGAGGCAGTTCGAGTCCGTTAAGGCGATAGACCGTCATGGTCAGACCGCTGCAGTCGAAGCCGCTGCGCGCCGATTCGCCACCCCAGCGATAGGGCGTGCCGATAAACCGCCGTGCGGTCTGCACGAGACCATCCTGGAGGTTTTCCCGGGCATCGGTGTTGCGCCCGGCCGGACCGGGCCGCACGATGTAAAACCCGTCGATAACCCCCCGCGACTGCAATTCAAGGGCACGCTGGCGCGCCCCGTCTTTGGTTTCGAAACGATCAAACCGCACCTTGCAGAGGCCGTCCGTGTCGATGAAATAATAGGTGTCCAATCCGTAGCCGGCCAGTTGATCGGCATACCGGGACGCGCGCTCGGTGGTGGAAAAGGCGCCAACCTGGATGGTAAATGCAATGACGGGCAGCGGCGATGCAACGGCGGACCGGTCAGGAGGAGGAACAGGGCCGCTCGGCAGCCCGACCTGCGAGCGGCAGCCCACCAGCAGGATGATGAAGGCGAGGCTGCCAATGCCAAGTTTGCATCGATCCACCAGGTGTGTTGCACGGCGTGTTTTCATTACCCTCATATACCGTCCCCCAAACCATGACGGCCGAAACGATCAGCCTGCCGGACCGAACACCGAAACGGGTTCGCATGGCGCAGCCCCGGGGGTAAGAAAAACATCCGCTCGTAATGAGCGCTCCAGCCGCCGACCGATGGCGGACAACTCGCTGGCGCCCAGGGATGCCATGCGCAAAGGCCGGCGAAGAAAAAAGTGAAGGGGAACAAATTTGTGCAGGAATGCAACGAAGTGATGAAAACTCTCAAAATCTTCTTTCGGATATGTCACGATCTCCCGAAAGCGCTTTTTGGCAAAAAGGAAATAGATGTAGCGATCCTCGTCTGCCAAGCAGCCGAAATAGCCCTTTCGATAGGCCTTGTACCCGATCAGGTGCATTTCACCTGTCCTCTTGCCGGCGTGTTAGTAAAAAGGACGTCTCAGTCAGTAGTCTGAAACTGTTTAAGGCGGTCATCCTGCTGGGTCTGGATCTGGTCCAGGTCTTCTTTCATGGCTTTCATCTGGTCCACTTGCTTTTTGCCAGCCAATTCCTCGACGGTGTCATCCACCTGATTCCGACTTTCGGTTCCCTCACAACCCACCATCAGCAGAACGGACGACAGCAACATCGTTGCAACGATCGCGCCCAGTCTTTGATACCATCGTTTCATGCTTGTCTCCTGATTCCTGGTCTATTCAGGGTGAGGCCAGGGAATGTCTTCGCGCGTTTCCGCAACATAACAGAAACGATTCCACGCGAATTCGCGTTTCGAAAAGGGGCAGCGCAGCGTGACCTTGCGATCGCTGACCGCGATGACCTCCCAATCGCCATGCCGGGGGCCGTCTTCGATATAGATCTTCTGACCGACCTCAAACGGATACGGACGAAATATCACAACCGCTGATGTTCCCATCTTCCCTCCTTAGTCTGAAATTCCATGTGATGCAAACCGATAGGCGCATTATAGCAGGTCCGGCACCGGTTCCAACAGTCCTGCCACCCATGGCTCCGGAAAAGCCGTGACACCACCGTCAGCCCCGAAAAAAGCTCCCAGGAGGGCGCCCCGATGAGCATTGTCACCGCCCACGTGACAATTGGCAATCAACCCCTGTTCAGGGTCATCGGCATATTTCCAGGCCAGGTAGATCACGGCCGGGAGGGCGTCTTCGACATAACAGGCCGTGCTCAGGTACCGTCCAACGATGTCGTAGTCCGACGCGCCTTGCCACTTTTGGAAGGGATGCCCGAAATAAGGGCTGTGCTGGGATCGCATGCCGTCTTCCAGCACGCTGCGCAGGGATGCCCCGGCAATTACCTGCTGCAGGATATCAATAACGAGCGCGGCGGCAGTCGCCATGCGCGGCCCGCGATGGGTCAGCGCCAGGTGTTCCTGAGCATGCGCGGATCCTTCACGCGGATCCATTCGGTAATGCGCGATGATAGGAACCATCCCCAGCAACCCGCCAATGTGCTTTTCCGGAATCCCGCACTGGCGTGGGGAAAGCCCGCTGGCCAGTCGGGTGAAAAAATGGCGGTGGACCTCTTCGACATAGGTGTCCTGGTGCCGCCCCGGGGTGGTCATGAAGGCGATGTAGCGCTTGAGATAATCATCGGCGTCGTATTGACCGCATTGGCTCAGGGATTCCATCAACAGGCGGGCACACTGGAGATTGAGTGTGTTCTCGCCAGCCCGCAGAAATTGGTGGTAATGAACGCCGCGCTGCCCCCAGAACGGGCGCTGGTCATGCAAAATATCAAAACCTTCTCCCGGCGAGACGAAGCGAGAACGCCATAGAATGCTGTCCGGATGAGGGTTGTGCGGGGCAAGATAGGTGTGGATGGGGCCATAATCCCGCAACAGCGCCTCCCGATTGTAATACCAGTGAACCGGCATGGCCAGCGCATCACCGATAAAGAGCCCCCAAAGGGCGCCCTGGGCGCGCTTGTCACGTTCACCCGTCATACGCTCACCCCCCTGTCACGCATGGCTTCATCGAGCAACGCCGTGTGAAAGGCTTCCAAATTGTCGCACCAGTAAATCGCCCTTTCGCGCAAAGCGGCGCAAAAACTTGTCGATGCGTGACCGCCGGCAAAAACGGCGGCCTGTCCTCTCAGCAATTGGCCCAGCTTAAACACTTCAGACACGGTTTTTTCAGAATCTGAGGCGTCGATGATGCTGATGGCCGCCGCACGCGCCCCGGTCTTTTGGACCGCCGCGGCGATCTCTTCCGCCGGAAGGTCGGCTCCGAGATACAATGGCCACCAGCCGGCGTCCGCAGCGGCCAGCGAAACGGTCATGGCGCCCATCTCGTGCCGCTGTCCGCTGAGGGTGCCAACGACAATGCCAACAGCCCCCGTCACCGGTGCCAGATCTCCGAGCAATTCTCCCAAAAATGATCGTATGACGGCACTGGCCATGTGTTCATGGGCAATTCTCAGGTTGCCGTCAACCCATGCGCGGCCAACTTTCGCATTGAGCGGCACGATAATCCCCTCGACGAGACGGCGGCGGGGAAAATGCATTAAGGCTTGGGTGAGAACGGATTGCAGCGCCGAGGCGTCCAAGGCCTCGATGGCGCGAAATCCCGATGCAATAAAATCGCGTTCCCGCGCGGCCTCTTTGTTGGATACCGGCAGCGATACGGGAGGGTGTCTCATACCATTGCGGCTGACAAGCGTGCGCAGATCCTCGAGCGGCATCCCGGCGATGCCGGAGATGCGGTGGCCACTCTCAACAGCCTGTCTCAGCATCTGCAGCCGCTGAATATCCGTTTCCGTATAGCGGCGCCGATGGGTTGCCGTTCTGTGGGGTAGGACCGCCTGATAGCGGCGCTCCCAGGCTCTGATCCGGTGCGGATTCAAACCGGTTCGGCGGGATACGTATTGAATTTCGAAACGGCCGGTTTCCATGGTGCGAATGTAGCAGCTTGCCTTGACACTGTCAATTTTTTGTCTAATATTTGTCTATGTTTGACCTTTACGCGTATGATAACTGACCGGCTACCAAAGTGAGGCCTGACCATGTTCGATACCCTTGATCCTGTGCTGTTGGCCCGCATTCAGTTTGCTTTCACCATTTCTTTTCACATCATTTTCCCGGCGTTTACCATCGGTTTGGCGAGTTGGCTGGCGGTCCTG
Organism: Deltaproteobacteria bacterium; assembly: GCA_020444045.1. GTDB lineage: Bacteria > Desulfobacterota > Desulfobacteria > Desulfobacterales > UBA5852 > JABZFP01. The sequence goes on along the minus strand of JAHLLS010000022.1, from coordinate 73,202 downwards.
GAGTGGCGCTGGCTGAAGACCGGCAACGTTGTCTATGCTGAAATCTATCGCATGTGGGTCAAAATTTTCGCAGTTGCTTTCGGAATGGGCGTTGTTTCCGGGATCGTCATGTCTTTTCAGTTCGGGACCAACTGGTCGGTCTTCGCGGATAAATCCGGCAACATCTTAGGTCCTCTGCTGGGTTACGAGGTCTTGACCGCTTTTTTTCTGGAAGCCTCCTTCCTAGGTGTCATGCTGTTCGGCTGGAATCGGGTCAGCCCCCGCATGCATTTCGCCGCCACCGTAATCGTCGCCTGCGGCACGCTGATATCCGCTTTCTGGATTCTATCGGCCAACAGCTGGATGCAGACACCCCAGGGCTTCCGTCTGGGCGATGACGGCCTTCTCTACCCCACCGACTGGCTGGCCGTCGTTTTCAACCCATCTTTCCCGTATCGCTTTGCACACATGATCGTGGCGACCTACCTGACGACCGCCTTTGTCGTGGGCGGCATCGGGGCGTTTTACCTCTGGCGTCGAAAACATGAAAAACACGCCCGCGTCATGCTGGGCATGGCCATGATCATGGCGGTTTTCGTCGCGCCGACGCAACTTTTGCTCGGCGACCTGCATGGCCTCAATACGCTGAAACATCAACCGGCCAAGGTGGCGGCCATGGAAGGCCTTTGGGAAACCCAGCGCGGTGCGCCGCTCGTATTGTTCGGCTGGCCCGATCAGGAAGCGCAAACCACCCGCTATGCAATCGAAATTCCAAAGCTCTCCAGTTTGATCTTGACCCATGACCTGGACGGCGAAGTCAAAGGACTGAAAGAATGGCCGCGCGACGAGCAGCCGCCCGTGGCCTGGGTGTTCTGGTCGTTCCGGATCATGGTGGGCATCGGCATGCTCATGATTCTGACCGGGGTCATGGCCCTGGTTCTTTATCTGCGCAAACGCTTGTTTACGACCCCCTGGTTCCAGTACTGGTGCATGGCCCTGACCCCTTCCGGGTTTATTGCCGTGCTGGCCGGATGGTTCGTGACCGAGATCGGAAGGCAGCCCTACATCATCTATAATGTCATGCGGACGGCCGAAGCCGCGTCACCGGTGGGCAGCCAACCCATCGCCCTGTCGCTGGCGGCCTTTGTCGTCACGTACGGCGTCGTGTTCGGGGCCGGCGTATATTATATCGCCCGCCTGATTGCGAAAGGCCCCGCTGCCGAAGAAACCGCCTATGGCGACCATGGCGTATCAAAGCCACCGCTGGTTGCGCCGCGCGTGACGGCGAAAGGAGGCGAGCATGTTTAATTTGGAACCCTTCCTGGACCTGCCGCTGATCTGGTACAGCCTGATCATTATCGCCGTTCTGCTATACGTGATACTGGATGGGTTTGATTTAGGGGTCGGCATTCTCTTCCCCTTCGCGCCGTCCGACACCTGCCGGGACCGGATGATGAATTCCATTGCCCCTTTCTGGGACGGCAATGAAACCTGGCTGGTGCTGGGTGGCGGCGGTCTGTTCGCCGCCTTTCCATTGGCCTACGCCATCCTGATGCCAGCCCTGTACATTCCGGTGACGCTCATGCTGCTGGGGCTGATTTTCAGAGGCGTCGCCTTTGAATTTCGATTCAAGGCCGAAAGCTCCCGCCGTATCTGGGACTATGCCTTTCACTTCGGTTCCCTCTTGGCAACCCTGATGCAGGGCATGATTCTGGGTGCTGTGGTGCAGGGCATCGATGTCGAAGGTCGGAGTTTTGCCGGAGGATCGTTTGACTGGATCAATGCCTACAGCGTGATGACAGGGATCGCCCTTATATTCGGCTATGCGTTGCTGGGCAGCACATGGCTGGTGATGAAAACCGAAGATGCCACGCAGGACTGGGCCCGCAAGAGCGCATCGTATGTATTGGGATACGTGGGCCTGTTCCTGGGAATTGTCAGCGTCAGCATGCCCCTGATGAAGGCATCCATTCGTGAGTTGTGGTTCAGTCTGCCGAATGTATTCTTCCTACTGCCGATTCCCCTTTTGACCGCGGCACTGTTCGTACTCATCTGGCGCGATCTGCATACCGGCAGAGAGTACCGCCCTTTCTTCATGAGTATCGGTGTATTTCTGATGGGCTATCTCGGGCTCGGGATCAGCCTGTGGCCTTGGCTCGTGCCGCATCAGGTGACCTACCAGCAGGCCGCCGCCGCCCCGGAATCCCAATCCCTGCTGCTGGTGGGAACGGCCATCATGCTGCCGGTGGTCCTTGCCTACACGGCTTACTGTTACTATGTTTTCCGAGGAAAGGCCTCCCATGAATCCGCCTACTGACAAAAAACGCCAATGGGCATGGTTTGCCGTGTTGTGGTGTGGTGGCCTTATGGCCACGCTGACCCTTTCCTATCTGTTCCGGTGGGTCGTGACCCACCTGTAGACGACATCATCCTTATCTAAAGGAGACTGATAATGAACCAGACCGACGATAAAACGCTTTGCGCACTGGTAGAAGAAAAGTATCACGAATCCCATACAAGCGAATTCATCAAGCTGATCCAGCCGGCCAAACACTTCTGCAAAAACTGTGGCCGTTCGGCCGTGAATCAGAAAAACCTCTGCAATCCAGAAGCGCTGTAAAACGAAAAACGGGATGCGGTTTCCCCCCGCATCCCGTCGTTACTAAGTTTTTAGTTCTTACCGCACCCCTACCCTATTCAAGTCTATGATGCGAATGTCGGCGATTCGGCATCAGCGAATATCTTCGTGGTAGGCCTGCAGGGATTTGACCTGCGGCGCCCCTTCCCGGCGAGCGGCAATGCCTTTGGCGGCGGCAATCGCCGCGGCCGTGGTGGTGATGTAGGGAATCTTATAGCGAATGGCCGCCTTGCGGACCTGTGAGTTGTCTTCCGCGCTTCGCTTGCCGCTGGGCGTGTTCACCAGCAGCTGAATTTCACCACTTTTGATGACATCCACAAGGTTGGGACGCCCGTAACCCAGCTTACGCACCGGGACGGTATCGATTCCACTGTCTTTCAGGAACTGATAGGTCCCCTGGGTGGTCATGATGCGAAATCCCATTTCCCGGAACAACCGGACTGGTTCCAGCGCCGCGGATTTATCCCGGTCGGCAATGGTGAACAACACCGTGCCCTCGAACGGCAGGGCGGTCTGGGTCGCCTCCTGGGCCTTGAAAAAGGCACGGCCATATGAGTTCGAGATACCCAGAACCTCGCCCGTGGAGCGCATTTCAGGCCCGAGCAGGGGATCCACCTCATGGAACATGTTGAAGGGAAAGACCGCCTCTTTGACGCCCCAATGGGGGATGGGGCGCGTTTTGAGTGCCAGGTCCACCAGCCGGCGCCCCAGCATGACCTCGGTGGCCAGTTTGGCCATGGCTACATTGCACACCTTGGAGACCAACGGCACGGTCCGCGATGCCCGGGGATTGGCCTCAAGGACATACACGGTGTTCTCGAAAATGGCGTACTGGATGTTCATCAGGCCCACAACCTTCAAGGCCACGGCAATCTTACGGGTGTATTCACTGATGGTCTCGATATGCTTGGGGGCGATGCTGACGGGCGGAATCACGCAGGCCGAGTCACCCGAGTGAATCCCGGCCAGTTCGATATGCTCCATGACCGCCGGGACAAAGGCATCCGTCCCGTCGGCAATGGCGTCGGCCTCGGCCTCGACCGCGTTGTCGAGGAACTTGTCGATCAGAATCGGCCGCTCGGGGGAAAGGGCCACGGCCGCTTCCACGTAGCGGGCCAGCATCACCTCGTCCATGATGACTTCCATGCCGCGCCCACCCAGCACATAGGAGGGACGCACCATGAGCGGATAGCCGATATCCGCGGCAATCGCCCGGGCTTCCGCCAGACTGCTGGCCATTCCCGAGGCGGGCTGGGGGATGCCCAACTCGCGCATGATCACGCGAAACCGGTCACGATCTTCCGCCAGGTCGATGGTGTCCGGCTGAGTTCCCAGGATGCAAACGCCCGCCTGGGCCAACTCGTTGGCGATATTGAGTGGTGTCTGTCCGCCGAACTGCACCACTACTCCTTCGGGTTTTTCTTTCTCGTAAATGCTTAACACATCCTCCACCGTCAGCGGTTCGAAGTAGAGTTTATCCGAGGTGTCATAGTCTGTGGATACGGTTTCGGGGTTGCAGTTCACCATAATCGACTCATAACCGGCCGCACGGATGGCCATGGCCGCATGCACGCAGCAGTAGTCGAATTCGATGCCCTGTCCGATGCGGTTGGGGCCACCGCCCAATACCATGATTTTCTTGCGGTCGCTGACCGGCACCCGGTCCGGTGCATTATAGGTGGAGTAGTAATAGGCGGCGGCGTCCACCCCGCTGACCGGCACCGGCTCCCAGGCCTCCACGATGCCCTGCCCTTGACGCTGGGCTCGAATCGCGCTTTCCGGCCGATCCAGCAGACCGGCCAGATAGCGGTCGGCAAAGCCGTCTTTTTTGGCACGCGCCAGCAGTTCATCGGGCAGATCCGTGCCGCGATAGCCCCGAATCTCCTCTTCCAGCACCACGAGTTCCTGCATCTGTTCGATAAACCAGGGCTTGATCCGTGTCAGGTCGTAGAGCGTCCGGACATCGGCCCCCTTGCGAAGCGCTTCATACATCTGAAACTGGCGCTCGCTGTTGGGCGTGCGGATCATCTGGAGCAGATTTTCCAGGGGCTGTTCGTGAAAATCCTTGGCAAAACCGAGCCCATAGCGGCCGTTTTCCAGACTGCGAATGGCCTTCTGAAACGCCTCCTTGTAGTTGCGTCCGAGGCTCATGACCTCGCCCACGGCCTTCATCTGGGTGCCCAGTTCATCAGTGACGCCCTCAAATTTTTCGAAGGCCCAGCGCGCGAATTTCACCACGACATAGTCCCCGGAGGGGGTGTATCGGTCGAGGGTGCCATCCCGCCAGTACGGTATTTCATCCAGGGTCAGGCCACCGGCCAGCAGGGAGGAGATCCGGGCGATGGGAAACCCCGTGGCTTTGGACGCCAGAGCCGATGAGCGCGAGGTCCGCGGGTTGATCTCGATCACCACCACCCGACCGGTGGCCGGGTCGTGCGCGAACTGAATATTGGTGCCGCCGATCACCTCGATGGCCTCGACGATAGCGTAGGAGTAGCGCTGGAGCCGCTCCTGCAGATTGGGCGCAATGGTCAGCATGGGGGCGGTGCAGTAGCTGTCACCGGTATGAACTCCCATGGGATCCACATTTTCGATGAAGCAGACCGTGATGATCTGGTTTTTGGCATCCCGCACCACCTCGAGCTCCAGTTCTTCCCACCCCAGAACGGACTCTTCCACCAGCACCTGGTTGACCAGGCTGGCGGCCAGGCCGCGTGCCGCGACCACACTGAGCTCTTCGCGATTGTAAACCAGGCCGCCGCCGGTGCCGCCCATGGTATAGGCCGGACGGATAACCACCGGGAATCCCAGTTCCTCGGCCGCGGTTTCGGCATCCGCCACCGTGCCGACAATCCGGCTGGCAGGCGTCTCGATTCCCAGTCGGTCCATGGTTTCCTTGAAAATCAGGCGGTCCTCGCCCCGTTGGATCGCATCGATATTGACCCCGATGATTTTCACGCCATATTCCTCGAGCACCCCCAGTTGGTGCAGCTCCGAGGAAAGGTTTAGGCCACTCTGGCCGCCGAGGTTGGGCAGGAGTGCATCCGGCCGCTCTTTGGCGATGATTTCCTTAATCACCTTGGCGTTGAGCGGTTCGATATAGGTCGCATCGGCCATGCCCGGATCCGTCATGATGGTCGCCGGGTTGGAATTGACCAGTACGACCTCGTAGCCCAGGGACCGCAGGGCTTTGCAGGCCTGGGTACCGGAATAATCGAACTCGCAGGCCTGTCCGATGACAATAGGGCCGGAGCCGATGATGAGAACTTTGTGAATATCGTCGCGTCTGGGCATAGATGCTCCTCCATGTGCGCTGAGGTAAGGGGTGATGTCGGCGTTGCACCCGCCGAACGAACGGTCGATGAACGATTAGACCTACTTAAAAAGTATGTGCGCTAAAATGTAAAGCGTTTTATCGCCGGCCCTCATCACCAACCCGCCAACGGGCTATATGGAACTTTTTTGTTCTGTTGACAGGCTGTTTCAAGGCTGATTGAATGGGCCGCCGGCATCGGGTCACGGGGGACGTTCCCGCCAATACATTTATTAGTTGCGCTTAACAAAACATCCGATATCGGTCTGCCAATATGAACGCCAGCACTATCTGGAAGGAGTGACGTATGGGAGGGGTATTCGGAACGGTTTCCCAAGACGACTGTATCAAGGATCTGTTTTACGGCATCGATTATCACTTTCATCTGGGAACCAAGCGCGGCGGCATGGCCGTCTGGACCGGACGCCAGTTCGTTCGCACCATCCACAGCATCGAAAACGATTATTTCCGTTCCAAGTTCGAGCCGGATCTCGAGAAATTCAACGGCAATCTCGGCATCGGTGTCATCAGCGACAACGATTCCCAGCCCCTGGTGATCGGTAGCCATCTGGGAACCTTTGCCATTGTGACGGTGGCCCGCATCACCAATATTGCCGCTTTGACCGATCAGGCCTACGGACGGCACCAGCAGTTCTCCGAGTCCACCGGTGGGTCCATCAACCCCACCGAACTGGTGGCCGCCCTGATTTGCCAGGCCGGCAGCTTCGAAGACGGCATCCGACACGCCCAGGAACAGATCCAGGGTTCCTGCACCCTGCTGCTGCTGACCGAGAAGGGTATTTATGCTGCCCGAGACCGCCGGGGCCGCACCCCCCTGATCATCGGGGCCAAAGCGGAAGGATTTGCCGTGGCGTCGGAATCCTGCGCCTTTCCCAACCTCGGTTTTGAGAGCCGGCAGGAAATCGGACCGGGCGAAATCATTCTCGTGACCCCCGATGGCATCGAGCAGCGCCGCCCCCCTTTGGATGCGATGCAAGTCTGCAGTTTTCTGTGGGTGTATTACGGGTATCCCGCCTCCAGCTACGAGGGCATCAATGTGGAATCCGTAAGGTATCGCTGCGGCTGCGCCCTGGCCAAGAACGATGATATTACACCGGATTACGCCGCCGGCATTCCGGATTCCGGCATCGGCCATGCCCTGGGCTATGCCCACTGCAAGCAGATTCCCTACAAACGCCCCTATGTCAAATACACCCCCACCTGGCCGCGCAGCTTCATGCCCCAGAATCAGAAAATGCGCGACCTGGTGGCCAATATGAAGTTGATCCCGCTAAAAAGCCTCATCGCCGACCAGCGCATCCTGTTTTGCGACGACAGCATCGTGCGCGGCACCCAACTGAAGGACAATGTCGAAGACCTTTTCGCCGGTGACGCCGCCGAAGTTCACATGCGCATCGCCTGCCCGACTTTGATCTACCCCTGCGATTTCCTCAATTTTTCCACCTCACGCTCCACCCTGGACCTTGCCGGGCGGCGGGCCATCACCGAACTGGAAGGCATTGAAACACCCCAGGAAGCCATCATGCAGGAATATGCCACGGCCGGCACCGCCCGGCACCAGGCCATGGTCGAAAAAATCGGGGACCGCCTGCACCTGACAAGCCTTAAATACCAAACCATGGACGACCTCGTTGCGGCCATTGGGTTGCCCAAGGAAAAACTTTGCACCCACTGCTGGGACGGCAGCAGCTATTACTGACAATTATTGTTTGCATTCGGCAGCGGTGATGGGCTAAATGTTTGACAGCTATCCACTCAGCGCCATCCCCAACGGATCTGTACAACCATCTGACCGATCGATGCGACCCGCCTATTCATCCTAAAACGCTCCATGCAGCTCTTCCAGAAACCAAGTCGCTGCAGGAGGCCGTATGACAGACGACCAGACACGTTCCCCCGCCCGCCAAAAAACGGGCAAAAGAAACACCAAGCACGCCCGTGGTCCTACAATGATCATGGAAACCCTCCTGGATACCATCCCCAACCCCGTATTCTACAAGGACCGCGAGGGACGCTACCAGGGGTGCAACATCGCCTTTGCCGAACAGATTCTCGGTCTTCCCAAATCGTCGATTATCGGATGCACCCTCTTCGACCTGCCGCAAGCGATCCCGGGTCATCTGGCTGACGTTTATGCCCAACAGGATGCCGCCATGCTCGAAGACGCCGGCACACAGTTTTACGAGTCGGAAGTGCAATGTGCGGATGGCATTCGGCGGCACTTTTTCTTCAACAAGGCGACCTTCATGGACACCAACGGAAAGCCGGCCGGCATCGTCGGCGTCATGCTGGATATCACCGAACGGAAGCATGCTGAAGCCGCTTTGCGGAAAAGTGAAGAACGCTTCCGCCGGTTCTTCGAAGACGTGTCGCTGGGCATTTTTCAATCGACCAAAGACGGCGTCATTCTGAACGTCAACCCGGCCTTTGCCCAGATGTTCGGCTATGCCGCACCGCTGGATCTGCTGGCTGCTGTGGGAAATGACGCCGCGGCCCTGTATGTCGATCGCCGGGATCGGACACGCGTTATCCGCCTGATAACGACTAGCGAAGCCCCCATCAAGATCGAGACGCGCTTTCGCCGCCGGGACGGTACGTTTTTCACCGGAGACTTTCACGCCTGGAACGTCAAAGACCGGGAGAATCGTTTTCTTTACCTGGAAGGCTTTATCGATGACATTACCGAACGCAAGCAATTTGAGAAATCGCTGCGTGAATCCGAAAACCGGCTGCGGTTTCTGTCCTCCAAATTACTGGTCGCACAGGAAGAGGAGCGCCGACGCATCTCACTGGAACTCCACGACGACCTGGGGCAGGACCTGGCCGCGCTGAAACTTCAAATGCTGACCATGGCCAAACGTCTGGGGAAAAATCAGACGGAACTCAAAAAGGAGTGCCAAAGCGCCCAGACATTTATCGACCGGCTCATTGACACCACACGCCGTATATCCAGAGCCCTCAGCCCAACCGTCATCCAGGATCTGAAACTCTGCGGCACGATTCGGTGGATGGTGCGTGATTTTCAGAAATATGCCGCCATCGACACGACGCTGGAGATGGATGACATCGACGCCTTGTTCTCATACGATCAACAGATCATCATCTACCGGATTCTGCAGGAAGCCCTGCACAACATCCATAAACACGCCCGGGCCCGGTCTGTTGCGCTAACCGTCCGGCGAAACAGGCGGGACGTCCAAATCGAGGTCCGCGATGACGGCCGGGGTTTTGATATCGATCACGCCATGAACCGGTACGTGGCCGAGAGGGGTCTCGGGCTGGCCGCTCTGGAGGAGCGCAGCCACATGCTGGGCGGGCAGCTCACGATCACCTCGCAAAAGAGGCGCGGAACGTGTGTCGCTCTGACCATTCCGATTTCCGGGCAAGAGGGCGAAAAATGACGGACTACAAAATCATATTGGCCGATGACCACGCCATGCTGCGCGAGGGCATCAAAAAAATCATCGATGACACGGCAGGCCTGGAAGTCATCGGGGAGGCCTCCGACGGCTTGATGCTGTTAAAACTGCTCAAGCAAGCGGTGCCGAACATGGTGATTCTGGATGTGGCCATGCCGAAACTCCGAGGCATCGAAGCCGCCCAGGAAATCCACAAAAAATTCCCCGAGGTCGTCATTCTCTTTCTGAGCATGCATAAAAGCCGCGAATACCTTCAAAAAGCATTGGCCGCCGGTGCCCGCGGCTATGTCGTCAAGGAGGATTCCGGCAGCGAACTTATCCATGCCATCCAGACCATACGCGGGGGTGGCAGCTATCTCTCCCCGATGATGATGAAGGAATTGTCCGATGACCCCCTCGGTATTCTCAGCAACCGGGACCGTTTGTCGGAAGACCCCCTGACCACCCGCGAGCGTGAAATTCTCCAATTGATCGCCGACGGTAAAACCAGCAAAGAAATCGCCCAACTGCTTTTCATCAGCATTCATACCGTCCACAACCACCGCAGAAACATCAAACAGAAACTGGACATCCATAAAAACGCGGACCTTGTGAAGTATGCCCTCCAACATGGTTACACCCTTTAGGCCTCTTTTGAAAAACACGATGCAGCACCACTTGGTTGCCTTAACCGTGAACAGGTTTATCCCGCAGGGCGGCATGGGCGGCGGATAGACGGGCAACAGGCACCCGATAAGGAGAACACGACACATACGTCAAACCGATCTCATGGCAAAATGAAATCGACTGGGGATCTCCAGCGTGCTCGCCACAGATCCCGCATTCCAAATCAGGATTGACGGACCGGGCTTTCTGCAGGCAAAGTGCCATCAACTGGCCGACGCCGTCCCGGTCGAGGGTGGCAAAGGGATTTTCCGGTAAAATGCCCGTTCGCATGTATCGGATCAGGAACCCTGCCTCGGCATCATCTCTGGACATACCAAAGGTTGTCTGGGTTAAATCATTGGTGCCGAATGAAAAGAACGCCGCATGCTGCGCAAGTTGATGCGCGGTAAGCGCGGCGCGGGGAATTTCAATCATGGTGCCGAACTTGTAGTCGATTTCGATGCCTTGTTCATGCATCACCTCTTGGGCCTCGGCTTCCAGAATGGCGCGCTGGGCTTTGAGTTCATTGACGTGGCAGGTGAGCGGGATCATGATTTCGGGATGCACCGCGACACCTTCTTTGGAAACCAGGCAGGCGGCCTCAAAAATAGCACGTACCTGCATGGTGGTCAGTTCCGGAATCTGAATCCCCAATCGTACGCCACGCAGACCCAGCATGGGATTACTCTCGTGCAAGCTCTCGACTCTTTTTAAAACTTTTGCTTTTTCGTTGATCTGCTGTAACAGGGTATCGAATTTCTCGAGCGTATCGGCATGCTTGAGCCGGAATTTGAGATCCATGAGCTCGTGGTTTAAATCCATATGATTGGGTAAAAACTCATGCAGCGGCGGGTCGATCAGCCGGGTAATGACCGGAAGCCCATCCATGGCCCGGAAAAGACCGGCAAAATCATCTCGTTGAAACGGCAGCAGGGCCTCCAGAGCTTCACGCCGCTCGATGGGCAGGTCCGTCATGATCATTTTGTGCAGGTAAGGCAACCGTCGGGCTTCGAAAAACATATGTTCGGTGCGGCACAGGCCGATGCCTTCGGCGCCATAGGTCCGCGCGCGTTTGGCATCGTCGGGATTGTCCGCATTGGTCCAGATGCCCAGACGTCGAAAGCTGTCGGCCCAGGCAAGCAGCTTAATCAGCCAGGTATCCATGATATCGGGGGTCACGGTTTTAATTTTTCCGCCGTACACTTCTCCGGCCGTTCCGTCCAGGGAGATCCAATCCCCCTCTTTAATGATGGTATCGTTAATTTTCATATGGCGCTTGCCCATATCGATCACCAGCGCCGACACTCCGACCACGGCAGGCTTGCCGAACTGCCGGGCAACCAGCGCCGCATGACTCGTGCGTCCGCCCCGACTGGTCAAAATCCCCTGGGCGGCCAGCATCCCATGCACATCGTCCGGTTTGGTTTCGGGGCGCACCATAATGACGGCTTTACCCTCTTCTTTGGCCCACATTTCCGCTAAATCGGCATCGAAGGCAACCATTCCCACCGCCGCACCGGGTGACACGTTCAGACCGGTTGCCAGCATCGCCCCTTGGGCTTTTGCGACGGCCTTGGCGTCACGCTCAAACTGGGGGTGCAAAAAGAAATCAACCTGTTCCGGTGCGATCCGCAAAACCGCTTCCTGCTTGGAAATCAGCTTTTCTTCGGCCATTTCTACGGCAATGCGAACAGCGGCCTGGGCCGTGCGCTTTCCGCTGCGGGTTTGCAGCATCCACAGCTTACCCTTTTCAACCGTAAATTCCACATCCTGCATGTCGCGATAATGCGTCTCCAGCCGTTTGGCAATTTGCTCAAATTGGGCATAGACCCCCGGCAGTTCGTCTTTCAGCTGGGACAAGTCATTGGTCTGACGGATGCCGGCCACGACATCCTCACCCTGCGCGTTGTTCAGGTAATCCCCTTCGATGCGGTTTTCCCCGGTGGTGCCATTGCGGGTCAAGGCCACCCCGGTCACACTATCATCACCGGCATTGCCGAAAACCATGCTGACAATATTGACCGCCGTTCCCAGATCGTGTGGAATCGCTGCGGCATTGCGGTAATCGACGGCGCGTTTGCCGTTCCAGCTCTTGAAGACAGCGTCGATGGCCATCTTGAGTTGTTCGTAGGGCTCGCGCGGAAAGTCCGTGGTGGTATAGCGCCTGAAAATCCGTTGGAATGCGTCGGTCAAGCCTTTTAGATCTTTTGCAGACAGACCGGCGTCGGTGCTAACGCCGGCTTGGGAGCGACAGCGATGCATTTTTTCTTCAAAGACCTCATCGGGGATGCCCGTCACCACAGAGCCGAACATTTGAATCAGGCGGCGAAATGAATCATAGACGAAACGTTCATCGCCGGTCAGTTCCACCAGCCCGAGGGCGGTTTCATCATTGAGGCCGATGTTCAAAATGGTATCCATCATGCCGGGCATGGAAAACCGGGCACCGGAGCGGCACGACACCAGCAGGGGATTTTCCCGATCGCCAAATTTTTTCCCGCTCTTTTTTTCTATGGCGGCAACCGCCTGCCGCACCTGCGCCCACATTCCTTCGGGAAAGGTCTCCCCGCCCGCCAGATAGGCATTGCAGGCCCGGGTGGTGATGGTGAAACCAGGCGGCACCGGCACGCCGATACGCGTCATGTCCGCCAGATTGGCGCCCTTGCCGCCCAGGAGACCCCGTACGCGTTCCCATTCGCCGTCGCCATCCTTTTCAGCCTGTTCGACTTCGTCAAATAGATAAACCCATTTATGCGGCATGGTAAGGCTCCTATTTTTTGTCTTTGCAGGATCTGATCAGTAAGATCGGAATGTCGGCCGCTTGCAGCACGCCTGCGGCCACACTCCCATAGGATACCCGGGGCAGCCCACCCAACCCGTGCGTGGCCAAGGCGATCAGGTCGGCACTTGTCTCGGCCGCTACGGTTAAAATAGTCTTAACAACTGATCCGTACGACAACCGCGGCACAGCGCGAATACCTTTCGCACCCAACTGGTCTTGGAGGGTCTCCAGGTACGTTGTCGAACGTCCGACCAAGTTCCGATATTCCTGCCTGTAATTCTCGATGTCGATAATTTCATCATGCTCAAGATTGATGGGCTCTTCCTCCACTTTGAGAAGCACAACCGTGGCATCATTACCCCTGGCCAAGTTCTCCACATGGCGGAATATTGCTTCCGCACGCTTCGATCCGTCCACTGGAACAAGTATGGTCCGATACATGACGGCCTCCTTTCATGAAATCTAATGATAATGCCAGCATATTGTGTGCCATTCCTATCAAACCACTTTTTCTTTCAGATAAACCGCCGCATTGCAGGTAAATCAAAGCTTGGGGGTCGGGAAGCGTCCCTGTGCGTCAACATTTTTTTGACGTCATTTTTAACAGTCTGGAAAGAAAACGGACACCGCAAACCCCAGTGTCGTAATTGAACGGTGGGTTAATATCCTAAAAACACACCTTAATCTATTGCGTCCGACGTTGGCACACCAATTGCTTCGATGTAGGATTGCGCAGTGGCCGGAGCTTGTCTTTCGTGCCTCGCGGATGGTGTTGATCGAGGCATAAAAGCCGGGGCTGAATACCGGAAAAGTTTTGACGTCATTTTTCAGCCCGAAGACGTTGAAGCAAAAAAACGTTTTTCGCTTTAAAGACTGCTTTCGCGCCGTAATGACATCTGGTGTGATTTCGGGAAGTTGCCTTAGCCGTTCTTATCACTAGGGGTCGCGTCAGCGAACTTAAGACGAACAGCAAACCGTGCCCGGACCTGTTAAAAATAGCCAGAAGTAGCTATCCCGACAAAAGAATATGATCAGTTCGAGTTATTGTCCGGCCACCGATCAAGCATTATAGTAAGCAAGCAAAGATTTTGCTGGTCGATGTTTTTTGCTTCCCTACAAGTGTGTGTTTTCTGCGCTTCCGTCTCTTCGACCGGCCCGCCCCCCAAAACGGTCAAGAAAAAAAGGAGCCCGGTATGCGCCACACCCATCAACGGAAAACCGCCAAACGTCGTCGCATCCTGTTTTCCATTGAGGATCCTCAGGCACACGAAGTCACCGTTGTGGGTGATTTCAACACGTGGGACCGTGCCTCCCACCCCATGAAAAAAGACGGCAAGGGTCAGTGGCAAAAAGTCATGATGCTGCCGCCCGGACAGTACGAATACAAATTTCTCGTGGACGGTCAGTGGCGCACCGATCCCAACAACCCACGCCAGTGCACCAACTGTTTCGGCACCAATAACAATATCCTGCACGTGCAGGCTTCGCGTCAATGAGGTACCAATATGGCATCCAATTTCACGATTCAACACCACCGCCGGGAGGGCGGTCTGCATATCAACCTGATCGGCGATTTCGACGGATCATCCGCCTACGAATTGAAGCATTGCCTGCAAAAAGCCCTTGACCGGGAAAAGCGCGTCATTGTTCACACCGACCGACTCGCCAGCCTGCCGCCGTTTGGTCGTGAAATGTTTCAGAAACAATTCAGTGCGCATCCCCACATCACCTCACGCGTTATATTCACCGGGGCTCACGCGCAGGCCATCGCCCCCGAGGGATGTCCAACCCAGTGAAGCGGCATGGCGCAGCCGGATACCCGCAGGCGATTCACCACGGAGGAGGTCCCATGGAAAAACGATCGACAACGCGTTTTTATGATCCGGGATCGGTCATCTGCAGCCAATTCAATGGGACCGACCATCATGACGCCCAGATGGTGAACTTCAGTTCCAGCGGAATGTGCTTCCGGACAGACCGGTTCTTCAAACCCGGCACGACCGTCCTGATCCGGCTCGCCCACTGCCCCCAGAGTGACGCCGTGCGACAGGAGGAAGGTGGTCTCCGCACCACGACCCTGGCCAAGGTCAAATGGTGCCGGGATGACGACGACCTCCCCGGCCCCCGATTTGTCAACGGTGTGCATTACTTCTAAAACCCGCTTCAATCCATAGGATGGGTACCATGCCGTTACCGCCAGCGGGGTCCCCCCGCGTACTGATCGTCACCCCGGAAATCGCCTATCTCCCGGAGGGAATTGCCGCCAATGCCGGCGAGATCAGGATAGGGACCGGACCACCGGCCGAAATAGCGGCAACGCTGGTCAGCGCAATGTTTCGGCGCGGTGTTGACGTGCATGTCGCCCTTCCAGACTTTCGCCGCTGGTTCCATACCCGTAGTTGCTGCACCCGCGCCGGAGAATCCCGGCAGCGTCTGTCCGTATGCGAAAATCGCGTGCATCTGGCTGAGGATCGGCATCTTTTTTACTGGAAGCCCAACGTGTACCGCAATGCCAACGATGCGATCACCATCGCCCTGGCGTTTCAACGGGAAGTCATCAATCATATCGTGCCCCTTGTTCAACCGGACCTGATCCACTGCATGGGCTGGATGACCGGCCTCATTCCGGCCATGGCACGCGAGCGCGGTATCCCCTGTCTGTTTTCAATTCCAAAATTAGATACGGGTAAAGCTTGTCTAAGCGCCATCGAAGACCGGGGCATCGATGCCGCCGGTTTCTGGCACCACCTCTATTACGAGCGGTACCCGTCAGATTATGAAACCACGCGGGAAAACATCCCCGTCGATTTTATGGCAAGCGGCATTTGGGCCAGTGACTGTGTCGGCATGGACAGCCCGGTCTCGTTGCGCGACATCGTCGCGGGCCGTTCCACCTTTTTAGACGATGGATTACGGCGGGTTCTGAGTCAAAAATGGGAGGCGGGAAATGCCATCGACATGGGCTCCCCCCCCGCAGCGCTGCTGCGGGCCGCCCACAACGGTGGTGGTTTTCTGTTTGACGACGCGCATCCGGAGGGGTGGCCCAAGGATGTGCCCCGTGCGCATGCCTTTTACCCGTTGCCGGTGACCGATCAATATCACCGGATGCACCGCGTCATGTCGGAAAGCGCGCTCGCCGCCACCCAACACGCGGCACCCGACCGCTATATGCAACGTTATGAAAAAATGCTGCGCCGGCCGCTGCGGCATGAGGGCAAACGGTTTTCATTCGAACGGCACCATTGCGAAGTCAGCCCTGCCAAGCACCATCAACCCTGTCTGAACGGCAACGGTCGATATGAGATGCGTTGACATTTCCGACCTGCTTTCGATCGTGTTTTTCGCGTCCGCGTGCGTGCCATCCGTTTCAGCTTTGCGCGCACCACCACACTCCAGGAGGAGCCATAAACCATACCCAGGCGCCGAAAAACAGACGGCTTCTTGATCGCCAAACATCTGTTGCATCAATCCGACAGGTCCATCGAGGATATTTCCAGTGCCCGGCAAAACCACCCCCAAGAAACGCACCTCAGGCCAAGACGAGACTGGCGCTTCAAAAAAAAAGGGCGCCCGACCCGGAAAGTCCAAAAAGCCGACGTCAACCGGGGGGAAACCGCAAGCCTCAAAAGGCCACGGCCCGGACTTTCCCATTGCAGGCATAGGCGCTTCCGCCGGCGGTTTGGAAGCATTGATAGCCTTATTCAAGCCTTTACCCGCCGACAGCCGATTTTCGTTTGTGGTTATCCAGCATCTGAGTTCACGTTACAAGAGCGCCATGGATCAGCTTCTGTCCCACGCCACCGATCTGCCCATTATCCCCATCAAAAACAACCTTGCGATCAGCCCCGGCTGCATCTACCTGGCACCGCCCGAAAAATTCGTTTCCCTCATCAACAGCCGGTTTCGTGTGCAGCCACCGCGATCGCTTGGCAGCGGCGTGCCTCTTCCCATCGATCATTTTTTCACCGCCCTGGCCGAGGCAAGGCAGGAGAAAGCCATCGGCGTCATTCTTTCCGGCTCGGCCAGTGACGGAACCCTGGGAATGAAGGCGATAAAAGCCGTCGGCGGTCTTACTGTTGTCCAATCGCCGGACGACGCCACGTATGCCAGCATGCCGGAAAGCGCAATGGCCACCCATATGGTCGATTTTATCCTGCCCGCCGACCAAATTGCTGAAAAGTTGATCGCGGTGGTCACTCACCCGTGGATCAGCGCCAACGACACCCCACCGGTCGATAATCAGCATCGAGATCGAGCGCTGGCGCGGGTTTTTTCTCTGATTCAAAGCAAGACAGGACACGATTTTTCCGGCTATAAACCCAGTACTATCCATCGCCGCATAGCCCGCCGCATGGCCATCCATCAGTTGCATAAGCTTTCGGACTACGCCAAACTGGTTGCCCGCGATCCGGCCGAAGCGGGCCGCTTCGTCAAGGACATGCTCATTGGCGTCACCGGTTTTTTCCGAGACAGCCCGGCTTTTGCCACCCTCCAGGAAAAGGCCATCGCGCCATTGGTCCGGTCCAAGGGACCCGGAGACCGCCTTCGGGTCTGGGTGGCGGGATGCGCCAGCGGAGAGGAAGCCTATTCCGTTGCCATCCTGATTGCCGAGGTCATGGCGCAACAGGGTATCCAGTTGACGGTCCAGATATTCGCCAGCGACATCGACCCCCAGGCCATCGATACCGCGCGCCTCGGGTCCTATCCGGAAAACATCGCGGAGGCGATTTCGCCTAGCCGTCTGTCGCTGTTTTTCAACCACAGCGGCGGCCGCTACCACATCAAGAAAAACATCCGGGACAGTATTGTTTTTTCCACCCACAACCTGATCAGCGCCCCCCCTTTTGCCAATATCGATCTACTGGTTTGCCGGAATGTGCTGATCTACTTTAAACCGAAGCTGCAGCAACGGATATTGTCACTATTCCACTACGCCTTGAACGAAAATGGCATCCTTTTTCTGGGACCTTCCGAGACCATCGGAAACGTCGCGGATTGTTTCGCGACGGTGTCCCTCAAACATAAACTCTTTCGCCATCGCGATAGGGCGGAACCCAGTCGCCACGGGATCAACCATCGCACCGGGGGAATGGGGCATGCGGATTTCGATCTGCCGGTCCACGTGAAAACAAGCCCGACATTGCCGGACTTATCCAACGACATCGAACGCATCATTCTGGATGAGTATGCGCCACCCGCTGTGATCATCGACCCCTATTTCGAAATTTTGCAATTTTTCGGTCATACCGACCCTTATCTGAAAATGCCCCAGGGGCTTGCCAGCTTCAACATTCTGAAAATGGCCCGTGAGGGGCTGGCCCCAAAATTGGCCGAATGTATCCGCCGGGCCTTGACCTCCGGCAAAACGGAGCGGGCCGAAGGTGTGGCCATTCAATATGCCCAACACCTCATTCTTGCCACGATTACCGTGCGGCCATTGCAGGATAAACCGGCGGGCAAGCAACGCCTGATTGTTTTGTTCCAGGAGACGCCCGAACGCGATCGCGAAAATCGCCGCCCGCCATCGTCCAGCGATGCGGATCAGGCCCCCCCGGACGTCAAACATCTGGAATATGAACTGAACGCCACCCGCGCCTACCTCCAGGCCACCATCGAGGAACTCGAGACCTCGAACGAGGCTTACAAGGCGGCCAATGAAGAATTGCAGTCGGTCAACGAGGAACTGCAAAGCGCCAACGAAGAGTTGGAAACCTCTCGGGAAGAGCTCCAGTCCACCAATGAGGAACTGGTCACCATCAACGCCGAACATCTCCAAAAAGTGAATGAACTGACCAAAGCCAACAGCGATATCAGCAACCTGATGGAAAGCACGGAAATCGCCTCTCTCTTTCTGGACCTCGACCTGCGTGTGCGCCGTTTCACGCCGGCAGTGAGCCGCATCGTCAATCTGCGCCCGGCGGATATCGGGCGCCCCGTCAGCGACATCACCACCCTGATGGAATCCGTGGACGTGCATGCCCTGGCGCATCAGGTCCTTGACAAACTGGAGCGCCAAACCTTGGAGGTCAGGGATAAAAGCAACCGATGGTATGAAATGCGCCTGATGCCCTACCGCACCATCGACAATGTCATCGACGGGGTGACCATTGCGTTTATCGACATCACCGATCTGCGGCGCGTCCACATGCTCAGACGGATTACAGCCGTGTTTGAACGCTCCTCCGACGCCGTCACGGTGCAGGACTTCGAGGGCCATATCCTTTCATGGAACATGACTGCGGAAAAACTCTACGGCTGGTCGGAAGAAGAAGCCACCCATATGCACATCACGCACATCACCGACGAGAACCATCGCCACGACTATGCGGCCAAAACGCGTTTGCTTCAGCGTGGGGAAAAAGTGGCCCCCTTTAAAACCGTCCGTATCCCCAAAAATGGAGCGCCGATATCCGTCTGGGTGTATGCTTCGACATTGGTGGCCGGCAACCATCAACCGGCCGATTTCGCAACTTTTGAGAGACCGATAGACCGATAAGCCCGTCACAGATGCCTCAGGACATAGGGACATGACCGCCCCCAAATCCAACGAGACCGATCGCACGGACCTGCAACGCCGGGTGGCGCGCATCATGCAGCAATTACCCGTCAGCAAAGGGCCGGCCAGCGATGGCATCCGCCACCTGATGCACGAGATCATGGCAAACCAGTCCGAGCTTGAACTGCAGAATGAGGAACTTCTGAAAAACCGTTACGCCATCGAAGCCGCCGGGAAAAAATACGAGGCGCTGTATCGCAAATATGTCAATCTGTTCGACTTTGCGCCGATTGGATACATGATTATCGATGAGGCCGGGAAGATTCATGAAATCAACCTGGCGGCGGCCATTGCGCTCAATGCCCCCAGGGGCACTCTGGTTGGCCATGGCATCACCGAATTCATCCACCGGGACGATCAGGACCGCTTCTATATTCAAAAAAAGAACTGTCATCGAAACACGGAAGCGACAACCTTCGAACTGCGAATGCGAAAAACGGATGGGTTCCTCTTCGATGCCCAGATCCAGCTGCAGCCCGTTTTATCGATCAATTCAAGGGATATGCGTTACAGCGTCGTGCTTATCGATATCAGCGAACAGGTGCAACTTTCCGCCAGCTATACCTTTCAGCAAAACTGCCTCGAACTGGCCGCCCAGGCCACGGACATGCAGACCCTTCTGAAAGCCTATGTTCAACTGGTTCAATCTTATCTGCAATGCGATGCGGTGGGCATTCGCTTCCGCGATGATGCCGGCCATATTCCCTATCACGCCGCTATCGGGTTCAGCCGGGATTTCTACGAATCCGAAAATTTATTATCCCTGGATACCGATCGGTGCATGTGCACCACGGTCATGAAAGGCGCCATCGCCCTGGATCGCGCCTATGTCACGGATAAGGGGTCTTTTTACACCAATGGCACCAGCCGTTTTCTGGCAGCGCTATCGCCAAAGGATATAGGCATGACCTGCAATGCGTGCCATACCCACGGTTACGAATCCGTGGCACTGATCCCCATTGTCATTGACGACATCATCGCGGGTCTGGTTCACATCGCCGACCGTCGCGAAAACATCTTCCCCCTCCGGATGGTGGAAACACTGGAAAATTCCAGCACACGGCTCGGTATGGCGCTCCAGCGGCTTCAACTGCAGGAAGAGCTGCGTGAATCCGTGGAAGCCACGCATGAACTGTCCGGTCATCTGCTGACGGTCCAGGAGGATGAGCAGCAGCGCATTGCCATGGAACTCCACGACGGGTGCGGCCAGGACATGAATGTCTTGAAGCTTCGCCTGAAAGCCATCCAAAATCGATTGCCGAAGGACGCGACCGATTTAATTGAACAATGCGACCAATTGCTGTCCTACACCGATAAAATCATCGATAACATCCGCAGCATTTCCCACGGCTTGAAACCGGCGGCATTGGAAACGCTGGGCTTGGCCGCCGCCGTCCAGGGGATTATCCGCGAATTCGTGCAACACAAGAATGTCCAGGTCGAAACCGAGATCGATTCACTTGACCGCGTCACCGATCCAAAGGCCCAGGTGTGTTTGTTTCGGATCTTCCAGGAGGCGTTGACCAATATTCACAAGCACGCGCATGCCACATGGGTCTTAATAACCGTCACCCATGAAGGAAAGGACATCCTGATCCGAATCGAGGACAACGGCATCGGGTTTGATACGCAGAAACAATCGGAGCGAAACAATGGCAACCGCGCAATGGGTCTCTCGGCCATGGCCCTCCGCTGCCGTATGATCGGCGCAACGATCGACATCGTCAGCGAAGCGGGCCAGGGCACCCGGCTGACCATTGACCTGCCCTGCCCGCTCCCTCGGAACCATCCCATGAACAATTAGGAGGATATCCATGGTTACCAAAAGGCAACACGAACCGGAATCCTTGTCTGGCTATCCCTTGCCGGCATTCCCCGATAAGCATCCTTCACGACTGGATTGCGGTTACGACATCCGCCGTCTCCTTATCGTGGATGACGATCAGGGCGTCTTGAACCTTGTGGCCAAGATGGTCTCGCGGCTGGGCTATCAGGCCACCACCACTGCGAATGCAGCAGATGCCCTGTTGTGTCTGGCTGACACGCGATACCACATGGTCCTTTCCGACTACGCCATGCCTCACATGGACGGTTATCAACTGGCGGACCAGATCAGAGAAAAGTATTTCGGCACGAGGATCATCATTATGACCGGCCACCGCGATCCGGACCTCATCGCGATGCTCGAACACTCCGGGATTGTGGACGGGCTGCTATTCAAACCCTTCACTTTGAATACCTTGAAAGAAAAACTCCAATTGGCAGACGATTCGTATTTTCATCGACAGACGAGCAGCCCTTGAAGCGGACACAACATCACTGTTTTTCACGCTGTAACAACCGCTGATATACGGCACCCACGTCCACTGGTGGTCGTCGACATAAAATGGTATATTATCCATGTGATAAGCGTGATCGTCCTCTTGGTTTACCCATTGTGCATCTGCCGGGATGAGGAGTTGACGCCCAATCCAAAGATTGTCATAAAAATGGGTGTGCCTTGAGAAAGAAAATCGATACCCGCTTTGAGTCTCTTGCAGGCCGGCAGATCAACCCGCAACCACCGGGCAAGGTGATGCCTTCCATGCCGATGTGGTGTCTATGGCCGGCTTCTCGAAAAGAACATCATCCCCACCCATTATGACTTGACAGATAGATCCTTCCCATGCAATTAAGACCGGTCGGTATTTTTTGTGGGCATATACCATGACCAACCATTGAGCAGATCTGCCATGCCGGATAAAGGTGCTCGAACCCGTCGAAAAATCATCCAGGCCGCCCTGCAGCTGTTTTCCGTCAAGGGATATTTCCATACCGCGATCAGCGATATTCTCCAGGCCACCGAATTGACCAAAGGCGGATTGTACTGCCACTTTCAAAGCAAGGAAGACATCTGGTATGCAGTCTACGAGGAAGCCGTCGGCATCTGGCGCAAGATCGTTTTCCAGGACATGCGGACCATCCAGAATCCCATTCAGCGCATCGAGCGCACCTGCGAAAACGTCCTGCAACGGTATCTGGCCACGGATACCTTTGACGGCGGCTGTTTTTTCGTCAATATGCTGGTGGAATTGCCCGGCCAGTCCGCTACGATGAGCCGCCACATCCTGCGGGGGTTCGTGGGCTTTTCCAAACTTTTTCAGGCCTGGCTGGTGGAAGCCGATCAGCAGCAAATGCTGCGCCCGAACCTGAACTTCAAAGACGTGGCCAATTTCCTGGTGATCACCCTCAACGGGGCGGCCACCCTCTATGTGGCCAGCCGCGACAAAAGCGTGCTGCAACAGACGGCCGGACAACTTCAATTCTATATCCAGCAATTGCGACGAGTTTAATCCGGGGATAAATCAGCAGCAACTTTTTTCGAAATTAAATACCAACCGGTCTTTATTTTAAAGGAAACGCCATGCCATTCGAAAAACTGTTGGCCCACCGCACCCGTCACATGTCACGCAGCGCCATCCGGGAAATTCTGAAAGTCGCCTCCCAGCCGGGAATGATCTCCCTGGCCGGCGGCGTACCAACGCCGGCCAGTTTTCCGTTGGATCTCATCGGGGATCTGAGTGGCCTCGTCATCCAAAAATATGCCGATCGGGCATTTCAATATGACCTGACCGAGGGCTTCATGCCCCTGCGGCAAGCGTTGGCAGCACATCTCTCCGGGCGTGATATCCATGTGCCGGGGGAAACGATCCTGATCACCAGCGGCTCCCAGGGAGTTCTCGATGCAGCCGGGAAGATCCTGATTTCACCCGGCGACACCGTCGGTGTCGAATCGCCCACCTATCTGGGGGCGCTGCAGGCCTTCAGCCCCTACGAACCGCATTACACACCGATCCCTTGCGATAAAGAGGGTGTCATTCCAGAGGCTTTGGCGCCGCTGCTGGCCAAAGGCCGCATGAAATTCATCTACCTCGTCCCCACGTTTCAGAACCCTTCGGGCCGAACCCTGCCCCTCGCTCGCCGCCGGGCCATTGCCGCTTTGATCGAGCGCTACGACACGCTGTTGATCGAAGACGACCCCTATTGCGATCTGCGCTATGAAGGCCACGCCCTGCCACCGATAAAATCATTGGCTCCCGATCACGTGGTCTATGTAAGCACCCTGTCCAAGGTCTTTGCGCCCGGGCTGCGGATCGGCTACTGCGTGGCACCGGAACCCATCCGCAACTGGCTGGTGCTCGTCAAACAGGGGGTCGACCTGCATACCAGCACCTTCAACCAGGCCTTGGCCACCGAATACCTGGAAGGCGGCCACCTGCAACGCCACCTGCCCCGCCTTCTTGACCTCTACCGCCCCAAACAGCAGGCCATGCTGGAAGCCTTGCGTCGTCATTTACCGGCAGGTTTTGAGTGGTCGCGCCCGGAAGGGGGCATGTTCGTGTGGGTCGAGGGGCCGGAGGGAACCAATATGGCCGACATATACCAAGCCGCGGTGCGCCGGCAGGTCGCCTTTGTACCGGGTCATTTCTTTTTCCCTCAGTCCGGCGAAGGCCTGAACACCATGCGCCTCAATTTCACCATGCCCGGCACGGTTGAAATCGATCATGCCATTCACATATTGGGAGATATTCTCCGCGACCATCGCGACAGATCGATACGCGTCAGGGGGAAGCGAAGGGCAGGAGAATGCGTCCCGTGCTAGCGTCGAGATTTTTCAGGGCCTGGCGCAGCCCAACCAGGGCCAGTGCCAAACGGCCCTGTGCTCGATTCAGGTCGCGCTGGGCTTCGTTCAGCCGCACGAGCGACGCCTGGCCGGCCTGGTATTCCTTTTCGACCAGATCCCGGTTTTCCCTCACAAGCCCAGCATTTTTTCGTTGCAGCTCGAGTTCGTACTGGGCACTCCTGACGTTCGCCACAGCCTCACGAACGTCTGCCGATACACCGATTATAGTGGAACGAAGATTTTCTTCCGCCTCCCGCTCCTGATATTTCGCCTCTGCCAGGCGCGCCCGCCGCTCACCACCGGAATAAAGCCGATAGGTCAGGTAAAGTCCGATGGTGTTGCCGAAATCATCGCTTTCGAAACGCCCGGAATTGGCCCGCTCACCATCGATCGATCCCGCCACCTGCATGGTTGGATAGAAAAGCGATCGGGCAATCCCGACCGTGGCCTCGGTCTGTTTAAGAATCGATTCGCTCTGCTGGATATCCGACCGGTGCAGCAACGCATAATCGATATAGTCTTCCGGATCAGGGGGAACCATGTCCTTTGCAGTTTCTTCCTCCAGACTGGCCAGATCGAGCCCGGGCGGCAAATAGGCATCGGGAAGCCCCATCAACGCGGCCAGCCCCACCAGGGCGGTCTCATAACTTCGGCGAAAATCGTTGCGCGCCGAGCGGGCTGCGTTGACTTGAACCTCGAAGTTCAACATATCGCTTAGCGTACCCGTTCCCACCCGATAGCGAATTTGGGCCTCTTCCAATTGGCGTTGGTTGAACGCTTCATCGGCATCCGCTATGGCGATGTTTTTACGCGCCAGTTGCGCAATATAATAACTGTCCGCCACCGAGGAAAGCAGCAGTCGGCGAGATTCGACCAGCGCGGCCTGGCTGGCATCCTCACCATACGCAGCCAGGGCATTGTTGAATTCCCTGCGAAATCCGTCAAACACCGTCCAACTGGCCACCAGACCGGCCTGGTAATAGTCTTCGGGATTGTCCACCGATGCGTTGGGGTTGAAAAATTGCAATTGCCTGAGTTGGGCGTCCTCCGCGTTGTTGGAGAGGTCCACGCGCGAAACCGATCCATCCGCATCCAGGGTCGGCCAATAGGCCGCCTGGGCCTGTTTGACCCTCTCACCGGCCTGGTTGGCTCGTTCGGCAGCGGCCATGAGACTGGGGCTGTTGGCCAAGGCAATGCGTTGGGCGGTTTCCAGGTCGAGCACCTCCAGTTGTTGGAGGATGGCCATATCTGTGGGAGCGACCGGCGGCGGGTCCCCCTGTGTCAGGCCGTCCGCAGGGACAAGGGACAAGGTCAAACAGACGATTGCCAGTAACGTCGCGTAAGTTCGCATAAGCCCTCAAAACTCCATTGATTTCAGGTTGGTCATGGGTCGCCGGACCGTCCACGGTATTTGGCACATCAGAAATAGCGCACTGAAACGTCGACGTCCACCCATAAAAGCGCCTTTAGCCACGACATCGTTTCAGCAGCATTGTTATCGCCTCATCCAATCTGATCAATGTTTTTTTGTCAGGCATTTTCCGAATCCAGAGCGTGCCAATGCCGGACCTGAAACGGATCCGGCATTTCGCCCGGGAGATGCTCTTTAGCGTCGTCACGGTTTAGCGGTCGCGTCTTTTCCCAACAGGTTGAAAATGGCTTGTGATTGGCGGCAAAGCTGTACGAATTGTTGCGGGTAAAGCGACTGGGCACCGTCACTCAGCGCCTGATCCGGCTGATGGTGCACTTCCACCATCAACCCGTGGGCGCCAACCGCAATGGAGGATCGACCGAGGGGGATCACCTGGTCCCGTCGTCCGGCCGCGTGACTGGGATCGATAATAATAGGCAGGTGGCTCTCCCGACGCACGTAAGGCACGGCCGACAAATCCAGGGTATTGCGACTGTGATGAACAAATGTTCGCACCCCGCGCTCACAAAGGATGACTTGTGTATTGCCCCCCTCCATGATGTATTCGGCGGCCATGAGCCACTCGTCAATGGTGGCGGCCATGCCGCGTTTGAGCAATACCGGCCGTGTCGAGCGGCCGGCCCGACGCAGCAGGCTGAAATTCTGCATATTGCGCGTGCCGATCTGGATCATGTCCGCATAGCTTTCCACCTGGTCAAAAGTTGCCATGTCCATCACCTCGGTCACCACCGGCAAGCCGGTTTCATGGCGCACCTTGGCTAGAATTTCCAACCCCTCGAGGCCCAAGCCCTGAAATGAATAAGGCGACGTGCGGGGTTTGAAAGCTCCGCCACGAAACATATGCGCCCCGGCGTCCTTCACATGCCGGGCGATCGTAAGGGCTTGCGCTTCGCTCTCGATGGCACAAGGGCCGGCAATGATCGTCATGTGCCCGTTGCCGATGGCGACATCGCCGACACGCACGACCGTATCTTCGGCACGCGTCTCGCGGCTGACCAGTTTATAGGGCCGGGTAACCGGGATAACATCCTTTACACCCGTCAGGCCGACAAAGAACGAGGCATCCACAGCGCCCTTGTTCCGCAGAACGCCGATCGACATCCGTTCACCGCCGGGAATCGGCCTGGCTTCATAGCCACGCGCGGTCACAGCAGCCTCAACAGCCTTGATCTGGTCAGGGGTCGCGGTTTTTTCCATTACGATCAGCATGGTTTCATCTCCTTAAAAATGATGTGTCGGGGTGGATTCCAATTCTTTTCTCTAAAACCATCTACGACGTGTCTTCTTTTCATGAAGCACCGCGGCTACGATGCCTAAAAAAAGGGACGCTGACATACGCCAACGCCCCTTAAGTAGAAAGGACCGTGGCGTTTGGGGAGCCACGGTCCTTTTGATTGCCTATTGTTGCTGGTTCAGGCGGTCAATACCGGTCAGCGCGCCCCTTTCGGCCATTGCGCCACCACTGCCAGCAAATCCATCGTTGTAGTTTTGGTGCCATCATTTCATACCCTGTTCTTGTCTTTATAGGATATCTACCGAACTCCTTTCAGGCTTGTCAAGAACTTTAGACACAAAACAAAACCGGTCGCCTCCCCGTTGAACAACGACCGCATTGAGAATAAAAATGGGCCTTGCCAGACGGCGCTATCTTGATATAGTTTTTTTCAGGTCGTTGGAAGAAATGCGATCGCTACCGATCGATGGCACCCGCCCCTTACCGCCAAACAAAGGAACAACACCATGACCGAATGGATCCCATTTGCCGAGGGTGAATACTGGGTTGAGCAGGCGTATCTCGTTTCGTCGGACAAATTCGCCATCGCACTGGAAAATCCGGTCATCGAAATTGCCAAAAGTCCGCAGGGAAAGCGCC
The DNA here is from genome assembly GCA_020444045.1 of Deltaproteobacteria bacterium. Classification (GTDB taxonomy): domain Bacteria; phylum Desulfobacterota; class Desulfobacteria; order Desulfobacterales; family UBA5852; genus JABZFP01. The sequence continues at coordinate 45,881 of JAHLLS010000022.1, read as the reverse complement.
ACATAAAGGGACGGGGCATGGCCTCCAACCTTCTTGTCATCGAATTGCTGGAAGAAAACGACACGTTGGATATTCTCCTCGATCTCGGCGGCGATTTCAAATATCATTTGATAGCGCCGCAGATCAGCTCCGGGAAATTATTCGTACCGGACGTTAAGTCCACCCTCCAATTTTCTCCTCAACAACCGTGGCGACAACTTTCTGCCGACCTTTTCACCCAAGAGGTCAGCGCATTAAAACGAATCGATATCTAATTACCACGATTGCGCCCCAAATCTTGAGTACCGTTGCCAAAGGTGCCGATCATCGGCCACACCACCGCTTTGCAGCGGCCTCATTATGGATGAATTCGTATTGCCCGACCGATGCAATTTGATCAATTGAGGATGGACTCGATAGCCGAGTTGTGTTAGGAAAGATGAATTAAAGCAGGAAATTGGCCAATCATTCAAGGATTTGATTCTGTTTCGGTGCCATTGTGTTGCGCTAGCATGCAGCGCCCCGTAAAGAAAGGCTTGTGATGCGAATCAGGGTGTGGGGGTCCAGGGGATCCATTCCGGTTTCCGGCCGGGAATACCTCCGCTACGGTGGCGATACCACATGCCTGGAAATCCGTACCAAAAGCGATGACATTTTCATTGTCGACGCCGGCACCGGTATTCGCCGACTCGGCAATCTGCTTATCGAAGACCAACGCTACACCTACCATTTCCTGATTACACACGGTCACTGGGACCACCTGATGGGATGGCCCTTTTTCAAACCGCTTTACCTCGATCACGTCACCATTCGGGTTCACCGGTGCCCGTTTCCAAAAAAATTTGTCGAAAATATGGTTTCCAAGGTGATGACGCCGCCGAATTTCCCCATTCGACCTTCCGAATTGCGGGCCAAAATCGTCTACGAAGATGGAAACCCCACCCGTTTCGAAGTCGGTTCGATGGCTGTGGAACCGATCCCCCTGAGCCATCCCAATATGGGAAGCGGCTACAAATTCATTGAAGACGGCAAAACATTTGTTTTTCTGACGGATAACGAATTAGGATTTGTTCATCCCGGGGGCTTGCCCAGGGACCGTTACGTCGATTTTGCCTATGGCGCCGACCTTCTATTTCACGATGCGGAGTATACGCCCGAGGAATATGAATCCAAGGTGCTGTGGGGCCATTCCTCCTACACTGAAGCCGTTGATCTGGCGCTCCAGGCAGGTGTCCAAACCCTTGGCCTTTTTCATCACAGCCAGGAGCGCAATGATGAAGAAATTGATAAAATTGTCGAAAACTGCCGCAAAATGATCGCTGCCGAAGGGCATACCATGGACTGCTTTGCCGTCGCCGCGGACATGTATTTCGAGTTGTAATAAAGGAGTGTCAGGTATGCCGACAGCACGTGTAAAATGGGTTGATGGGCTGCAGTTTGTCGGTACCGATTCGGGCGGTCATAGTATGGTGCTATCCGGTGATGATCAGCAAGACGGCGTCAGGCCGTCTGAAATGCTACTGGTCGCCCTGGCATCCTGTTCAGCCGTTGATGTGGTTGAAATCATGAAAAAGAAACGCAAACCGTTGACCAAGCTGGAAGTGGTCATCACCGGTGAGCGAGACCCTGATCCCCCGTGGCCCTATCGAACGATTCAGGTAATCTATCACGCCCAGGGCCGCGGACTGACAGACAAAGCCCTTTCGCAGGCCATTCAGTTATCCACGGAAAAGTACTGTTCCGTCGCGGCTACCGTCAGCGGCGTGGCAGACATTCAAACCCGCTATGAGATTCTGCCCGAGCTCTAAGTGCGGTCCCCATCATCGCTTCGGGGTTCGACGATTGACTTTCGTCGCATGGCGCGATCCCGAGATGCACAAACCTCGCGAAACGCTTTAAACAAGGCAAGCATGCGCGGATCGCTTTCGACAAGCCATTCCGGATGCCACTGGACACCGATGACCCAATCGGCATCAACCCCTTCGACCGCCTCAAGAATCCCATCCGGTGCATACGCGGCCGGACGAAGCCTCTGGCCTAGTTGATCGATGGCCTGATGGTGCAAACTGTTCACGGCGGCAGTGTCAAAACCGATAATCTCGCCCAGCCGGCTGGCAGGCAAAGGCGTTATGGTGTGGGCTAGAAAATCTTCCGGATAACTGGGATGGTAGTCATGCTTGGCGGCATGGGGTTGTTGGCTGGCGATATCCTGCCATAACGTTCCTCCCGCAGCGACGTTCAAGACCTGGATGCCGCGACAAATGGCCATGATCGGGAGGTCGGTTTCCAGCGCCCAGCGGGATATCTGAAGTTCCACATGGTCTCGCGGGGGCGTCACCTTACGAAGCCCCTGGTGAGCGGCCTGGTGATAATGAATGGGATCGAGATCCGGTCCGCCGACCAGCAGCAAACCGTCCATCATGTTGAAAAATTGCGCCAACATTTGAGAGGACGGCAGCACCGGAATAATGAGTGGTATTGCCTCGACCTTCAAAAGCGCGCGGATGTAACTGTCTGGAACGGCTGTCGCCTGGCGGCCCAAAATCGCCTCACTTTCGTGCCAGTATCCGGGAACCCCGATCACCGGCATCGACGGGCTGGCCAGCGGTGATGCCAACACATTCATTAAACAACCCTTTCGCGTATCAACGGCGTTTCACGCCGGGAATCATCTTGATTCACGTGGTTTTCTCTACGGTATCAAAAAACGACAACACAGCATGAGATTCCCGCGGCACAACGGTATCATGATATCGGTGCCGATCACCGACTCACCTCCTTCAGAATATCCTTAAACCCGGCTTTTACAAGGTCAGGGTTCAGGAGCAACCGGATTTTCTTGGCCCCTCTTGCGTCCACAAAGGTGTTATCCAATGTGAAATGCGCTTTGCCCAGAATCTTGATCCGGTTATCGAAAAGGATGAAATGGAAATTGAACAACGCCCAGACCACCCCCATCAACAGCAGCCCTACCGCCATCTTTTTCATCGTCGTTCCCGTCGCTTGTACCGGCTTCACCAGTGGGAAAACGCCATTTACATATGTCCATTCCTGCCAATTCGGTCTTCAAGACGGCCGCAAGCCGTCACCCTCGGTAATACGCAGGACGGCAAGGCTATATCAAAAGATGGGTCGCAAGGATATAGGGCGGGAAAATATTCAGGAAATTATGACACGCGGCGAACAGCATGTCGCAGGGTATGTTGGATATCATCCGGAACTTCATCGGCGGCCAGCAAGCCCAATGCCACGGCACGCTCGACCGCTTTGTCCGGCTCAAGGCGATCATACAGGTGCCAGATCTCATCCGATGCTTCGCGATAGAATTTCAACCTAATGTCATGCAAATTGAAAAACTTGCTCTCCTTCTCGCGATACTGATCGATGTGACGCTGAACACGGGATAATTCACGCCGCAGCTCACGTTCATAAGCGAGGTTGGCTAAATCGAGCATTGCTTCTCTCATTTTAGAATATTCCGATTTCATTTGATAATGGCACGTGAGCAATAAAACAAGATGGTCCCCGATGAAAGGCTGCCCGGCCACCGCAGCTGCAATAGTTCCAAATAAGCAAAGCAAAAAGTATGCCTGCAATTTGATGGCGTGCTGTCCAGTCGCACATTTCAACTTCAAAATTTGTTGGCCGGTTGGCATTTAAAAGCAACGCCACATTATAATAAACTTCTACCATTCGTTATTATTGCATATTTAAGAAGACACCGTTTTTCCGGTTTTTCAAAATAACCAACCCTGTTGATTTCCATTTATTCTTCCTCGTTTGGCCGCGATCTGCGGGATCGACAAATTATGGTGTATAAGCCTCAATCAATGAATACCGTCGATTTGTTTCGGCATATCGACCGTCAACCTTCTTTACACTTATACCAAGCTGTTCGACCAGTAATCATGCTGATGAAAAGATGCCGCAAGAAAATGACCGTTGGATGAAAATGGTCGGTTGTGAATTTTCCGGAGGAATGGCGGAACGCATCACACAGAAAGGATTTCATCGGGCTCTGTGGCCTCAATCAAATCCAATTCAATCAGGTTTTTGATGGCCTTTTGAAAATCGCCCATGGTCATTCCGGAAGCAAATGCGATACTCGCAATACTTTTCCGGCCATCTAAAACGCTCAGGATTTTTACCATATTGTCATCGAGGCGATGGTCGTTTTTAGGAACATCGCCTGAACATCGAAAAACGCGCATTTTAAAGCTGGCGCTTGGTTTTGACATCGGCACACCTGGTCAGGTCTTTCAAGCGGGTATCTGTTCCAAACAATCCATGGGGGGTCTGCATGCCGACCTTACCGGGCTCGAACACAAACAGCCGCATTGCCTTGTCAAATGGCAACCCGGCGGTCTCCCGTGAGACCCGTGGCTTTCCGTCCCTGCTTCGCAACAGGTTTGGCTTTTAACGATCAAAAATGACATCCCTGCATGTCTGATGAGCATGGTCATCATGCAGGATTCATTCCATAATTCGAGAAAGCATTAAGTCGAGCATTTCCTGCAGATTCCATCGTTTCTCCGATGACTTTAATCGCGGTCATGACACAATCTGTCATGGCTTCTGCCGAATTCTGTCATAATGTTCGGCACATTCCGTCGAAGGCTTTGCTTGATCATCGCAACCGGAATGCTTACTAAAAAGTAACTGTGCCTGATTTACAGATCTGGACAACTTGGAATTATGTAAAAGCAGGTTCACATTTTAAACGCCCAAGCATCCCGTCCGTCTGCGTTGCAAAAGTGGGGAATATGCGCGGTTTTCATGCACTTGAACGCTTTTCCCACCAGGTGTCTAAGCCATTAAAATTGTGAACTGACTTTGGCGCAATTTTATAGAGAAACCACGGAACAGGTCGGAAAGCGAGACAAAGACATGACCCGCCGACACTTCATCCGCCGTCTGCTGCAAAGCGCCGCCAGTGCTTCCCTAATGGGTATTCCGGGGGCATGCGCCTCGCGCCCTCCGGCCAACAATGGCTATGGTGACGACACAGTGTTAGCCTACCGTCCCCTCAACGGAACACGAATGCGCGACTTGGCAACACGTAAATTGCACCATCGGCAAGGAGAGTTTCTGAATCCGTTCAGCGACATCCCCAAAGGAGGCCTCGGCCGGGTCCTGAAATGGAAGTGGTTTACGAAAAACCATTTTAAAAAATATTATTCCGATGACATCCCCACTCCGGTTGCCATAAATCGTGGCGCGATTTTGGATCGAACGGGGCTGAGTATAACCCTTCTTAAACATGCCGGAATCCTTATCAAGGATGGCGACGCATTCATTCTGATTGATCCGGTGTTCGGCGGACTGTTCTGGTTTATCGAAGACTTTTCGCCGTTGGCGTTCGACGCCGCCACCCTGCCGCAGCCTAAACACGTTCTTGTTACCCATGGACACTACGACCACCTGGATACCCCTTCCCTGGGCACCTGGGGAAACGGAACCCATATTATTTGTCCGCCGGGGTATGATGACCTTTTCAATGATTTGGGAATGACCCATCGCACCCCTCTTGATTGGTACGAGCACCATTATGAAGACGGCCGGGAAATCATTTTTCTGCCCTGTAACCACTGGACCATGCGCAACCCTCTCGTCGGCCCCAATACCGCCCTGTGGGGCTCTTACATTATTCGCACCAAAAGTGGCGCCTGTGTCTACATCTCTGGCGACACCGGTTTTTTCGACGGTTTTGAGCAAATCGGGGAAGAATTTGATATTGATCTGGCCATTTTCAATCTCGGTGCCTATGAACCCCGCTGGTTCATGGCGCCAAGCCATATGAACCCGGAGGAAACTGTGACGGCTTTCCTGGATTTAAAGGCTCGTCACCTGTCCATTGCCCACTGGGGAACGTTTCGACTGGGGGATGAACCCGTGCATTTGCCCCCGATGGCTATACGCCAGGCCCTGCGGGAACGCCACCTGGAAGACCGCTATCTTGAACTCAAACACGGTCGCACGATCTCATATTCATAGCACTGTCATAGCGCCGATCGGTCCTTCGCACTCGTTCCGTCCTCATGCGAAGTGGTCGATGACAACCGATCGATGGTGCGTTCCTCAGCTGTTGCTTGGACGCATTGTTTGATTTTTATTTCATGAACAGGGCAGGATGCGGGAGATGGAAGGGGCGCTTACCGAAGCAATATGTCAAGTCATGGGAATCACATCGACCAAATGCTGGACAATGCTCTATCGGGCACACAATGGATCAGGGCGCGCTATGGCATTGGTGATAGGCGACATTTCGTGTCAAGCGCTTCGCACACCAGGCGAATGGTCTTGCGTGATAACCGATACCCCTGAAAACAATTGACCGTTTCCCCAATGCTTTCCGGCGTCACGACCAAAAGGGGTGTTTTGCGAAGGGTCTTCATCCGACACCCCGGAACGGTCAGCAAAGACTGAACCGGAATCGCTTCACCAGTCGCTGTCAAAAGCCATTTAGCCAACCAGGTGGCCTGAAAAGCAGCAAAAGGAATCGTACGGCCATCGCTTTTTTTACCAAGAAGAAGGCGCTGACCATCCAATGTCAAAATTTTTCCCTTCCGGCGGCCGAAGTTAGAGATCACCCGGGTGGTCACGGTAAAAACGCCGTTGGGACCGACAATGATATGGTCGATATGGAAACGATCCGTGGGAAAATCGTGATACACCTGATATCCATTCGGTGTGAGGCGGTTGATTTCCTGGGCGACGGCCATTTGACCTTCATAGGTCACATAGAGCCGTCGGCGCCTGGCCTTCAAGCGTTTGATTTTGTTTGATCCGTACAGGATGAATCCCAAACTGATGGCGCCAAAATAGCCGGTATCCATCCAACTCAGCTCCAGAAACAGGAAATGGACATAAGAGAGCAGCGCCGCGTAAAGAACCAGCGGAATGGTTCCAAGGGCCACAGCAAAGGCCCCTATCTCACCATTGGTTCGATCGATCCGGCGGCGCGTGGATTCCCCCGGACTGCGTCGGGCCGGTATATTCAGATAGCGCACATTGGACTTGGAACGGATGTCGGCCAGGAAGTGCTGGAGCGTTGCCAGCATGAGAACCAGCAACCCAAACATCAGCGTGAGGGGCAAAAGCCAACTCATTTTTTCAATCAGGGAAATCACGCGATCCACATCGACCGTTTCTGCCGGCAAGCGATCAGGCCTCGATTTAAAGCACTTTCGATAACATTACAATGGTTTGACATGCTTTCCTATTTATCCTATTCTGACCTGAAAGTGGTATGAATTTCTTGAGGTTAAACGGTCTTATATCATGAATTCAGTTAATCTGGCAAAATTCAAGGCCATCTGCAACCGCATCGGCTTGAACATCCCGGCGTCAAACCTCTGGGAATGGGATGATAAATACAACCACGCCCTCGTGGTTTTTAACAAAGAAGACTTGGAACTCATTCTTCTTCCGATCACCCTTGAGTTCGAACAGACATGGGATTTTACCACGATCGAGAATTCCTCACGTCTCGTGAGCAGTTTCATCGAATCCGGCTTTGGTCTGATGCCGGGTCAAAACCTTTTCATCGCCGCCGATGACAACGCGACCGGCCTGCTGCTGTACGCCACTTGCTGGCCGTGGGGCGATGGCGATAAATTCTCCCTGCGTGTCGGCATTTTTAGTGATGATCCCGTTATCCCGGACCCACAGGAAACGAAAACCCTGCTAACCGATTGGTTTAACATCCAGGAATCTTAAGTCCATCCCCCTCCCCGTTTCGACCTGTCTTTTCACGCACAGTACGGCTGCTGTAGTACCTCTACGTCTTAGTCCGCAACGAAAACGTCCCTTTGGACGATCTTGTCGCTGAATCGTTTCAATGGTCCGCGACGCTCGCGGGCAAATTCAACGATCTGTCTCCACCATGCCCTGCCCAGTAGTACTTGGTGGACGGAATAATCACGCGGGTCCTCAAGACCGTCCACCTCGATCTGTTCAATACCAAATGAACGGTAATCCGGACCTAACAGAAGACTGGCCGCGATGACACGGTGGGCCTGCTGTTTTATGAGCTGGTTACCATAGAGTTTGGAAAGAGCGACAGGACGACTGTCATAGCGCAGCGATCGCGCAATTTCCACGAAGACATAGGTTCGCATTCGCGTTATCTCGGTGGGGAAACCGTATGCTTTTGTTTCAAAATTGATCGGGATCTGGTCTCCCACCACGAGCAAGTCGATATCTTGCGGTCGATGTGTCGTATCGATACCCGCCTGGAGGCGTGCCATCGAGCCGAACAGCACGATCGTTCGCGGATGGTGCACTTCCAGATCCGCAACGATTCGTGGCAGGATATCTAATGCGGCTTGAAAAACATCATTCATGACATTCCATCTTCGTACGGTGGCGTTTTAGATCGTAACAAATTGTGCACATTGAGCCCGCAAGTTGATCCACCTCCATACCGAAGCCCATATTTTAAATAATGTATCCCATTGTATTTTTTAACAATACATTTATTGGGCAAGTGAGGAATGATTTTTGCTGCTCATCGTAAACGTTCACCCGCGTTTTCTGGTGTTGATGCCTACGGAGATTTTTGGCAATGATTATCGTTTATCGACTTGTGACCCGAGTTAGGTTTATCCTGATAGCTGGTGTCCTAGCGGGGTGCCTCGCCGCGTCATTATGTTCGGCCGATACGTTTTCCAATCCACCGGTGACGCAATCCACAGTATCATTCTGGCTTTCGATTTATACCCGCTACCCCCTCACCCAGGGCGTGATCCACGACAGCCGCTATCCCGAAATCGTATATGATGTCATCGAACTGGAGCACCCCGACGCAGCGGGCGCCTACCGTATCAATGACCATCGTATGCGCCGGGCGCGTGCCACCTACCGCCACATCTTAGACCGCTTAATACAAACCCCCGGTTGTGACGACCCCGAAGTGAAACGCGTCACCAAAATGTTCGGACCGTCGGTTACGCCGGATCATCTTAAAAAAGCAAAACGACGCATCCGCTGTCAAGTTGGGCAGCGTGATCGCTTTCGCGACGGCCTCATTCGTTCCGCGGTCCATATCGATGCAATTCGCGCCATATTCCGAAACGCCGGCTTACCCGAAGATCTGGCCTACCTGCCCCATGTGGAATCTTCCTTTAACTATCAAGCCCACAGCAAATCAGGAGCGGTCGGCATCTGGCAGTTTACCCGCCGGACCGGGCGACATTATCTGCAAATCAATGCCGCCCTCGATGAACGCCTCGACCCCATACGCGCATCCGAGGCCGCAGCAGATCTGCTCAAAACCAATTACCGGCGCCTGGAAAGCTGGCCCCTTGCGATCACCGCCTATAACCATGGCATTTCCGGCATGCGGCGGGCCAAACGACGTCACAAAACCTATGCCGCCATTTTCGAGAACTACCGTAGCCGCCGCTTTCGTTTTGCCTCCCGCAATTTCTACCCCGAATTTCTCGCCGCCCGGGAAGCCGCAAAAAATGCCCATCGTTATTTTGATGACCTGCCGCCCTCCGTCGGGCACCCCACATTTCAAGTCACCCCGGATGGTTTCACACCGTTCAAAGCGGTGAGCGCGCATTTCAAGCTTGATAGCCGCCTCCTGCACCACCTCAATCCCGCCTTGCGACCGTCCGTGATCCGGGGCCTTCAGGATATCCCGGCCGGGTATCCCATTCGCCTGCCGTCCCATGAATGGCAATACCGTTTGGCATATAACGCCCGTATTCCGCATACGCTCCTAAGCATGCACCAAAAGCCCTGTCCGGTCTATCGTGTGCGCAAGGGCGACACAATCTCCTCCATTGCCCGGCGACACAATCTATCCGTCGGCGACGTGGTTGCCGCCAATAATCTGTCAAAACGGGGAAATCGTATCTTTGTCAATCAAAAATTGCGTTTGCCCATCGCCAAAGGCCGTCTTTAACAAACCGTTCAAAGGTTCTCGAACGATTGTGGCGTTGGTTGGCCAACGATCGGGCAGTAGGATTCAGATGAGGGATGTGGACAGGCTAATTCGGCAGCATCGAGGCCTCCGGAAGTTTACGGGCGGTGCGGCAAGCAACACGATCACCAACGCCGATGCGGAAAAGCATCACATGCCCTTCTTCGCTGTCCGGATCGACTTCAAAAATCCGATGATACGCTTCCCAGAGGGATTGCAGCATTCGTTCGTGTTTTCCGCCTAACGCCTCCATCTGGTTCATCCGCCAGCGCATCCAGAAAAGGGTTACCGCCGTCATGGGCTGGAAAGAAAGCCCCATGCGCGTCGCCGTCAGCCACACACGCTCAAGGGCTCGACCCCCCTTGAGCATGGTTTCGGAACTGGTGTCCGGGCACTTGAGCAATCCGACCAAGGGCGCCTGCAGGATACCGCGATAGGAGATCAGCGGTACGATCCGGGAAATTCCCAATCGATTGAAAAGTGTCATGGACCGCCAACTTCGGGTCATCCGCAGGAATACTTCCCCGCCCCAGCCGGCTTCCAGATTCTGCAGCGGAAACCCATCGCGTTTCCGCAGGACATCGTCATCGGTAAAGCGGATCATGCGCATGAGGTGCTCGTGCAAGGCACGCGACGTCACCCGGATCTGATCGGCCCGATAGACGAGTCCGGCAATGGCACGAATATCTTCCTTTGAATGATACAGCTTCAATTCCATCGAGGGAAACGCCTTCAGGCTCTGGATGAGCTCGATCAACAAGGCCGGCGACAACGCGCCCTGGCGATAGCGGGTTCGATTGGTATGGCGCTCCCAAATGAACCGCTGCAGCGGATCCTCCTCGATTTCCGAGCGTTGGAAAACAACGCTGGACAGGCAATCATGCGTCTCACCTTCCGGCCGGTAGGAAACCTTGCCCTCGAAGCCATAGCGCGATGCGGCGATCAAAAGATTTTCCAATGCCGCACCACACGCAATCATCGAGGCTGTTTGATTGACGTTGAACAGTGAGCGGTCGGCATCCGGTCGGAGCACGATATCGATACAATTTTTGCCGGTGCGGAACCACCATGGTTGGCAGTTGTCACCGGATGGGGCCTGAATCGCGGCACGCAGGAGATAATCCATAACAGCCGTGGGAAGATCCGGTCCCTGGTCGTCAACAAGCGGTGAACGGGGCTGCACAGGGCAATAACGGCCCGTCGATTTAGCCAAGCCCCGCTTCATGACTTTGCGCTTCACCTGCTGCAGCGGATGTCGGTTGCCGAAAAGAAGATAACCCTGTTGAAACCGCCTGGCATACGGATCATACTGAAAATAATAGGGGGCCGGACGAATTCCCTTCTGCCCCAGCAGGATGCGGACAACTTCCGCGGCCGCCGCCGATGCACAGTTGGTGCAACCCGCTCCCAGGGATGGCCCGCATTGATTTTCCAGGTCGATGCGCCCCGGATCGACATACTGCCGGTGGGTTGCCCGGGGTGCCAAACCGATCATGAAAGACAGAAGCTTTTCTTCGGTGGTCATCTCGTCACGGATATCGAAATACGCGTCGAATCCCATACCCCGATCGGGTGCAAACACCAGCATCGCGGCACTATAGCCCAGGGGGCCCGCCGTGACGACATGGATTCCCCGTGTCCGCGCCCGATTGAAGACCATCCGCCGGATATCAAAATTAAAAAAATCGATCCCGTCCACCACCACGTCGACCCCATCCAGAAATGAATCGAGGTTTTGTTTTTGGACACCGTCCGGAAATCTCCGGATATCCAGGTAGGGATTGATATTCAGTGCCTCTTCGACCATCACATCGAGCTTGGGACGCCCGAGGTGACTGGTTTTGGCACCATACTGGCGGTTCAGATTGGCCGGCTCGAATACATCGAAATCCGCCAGGTGAAAGCGACCGATCCCCAGGCGGGCAAGGGTTACCAGGTGTTCCCCGCCCACACCGCCAAGTCCGGGTATGGCCACGGTGGCATTCAACAGTCGATCCTGCTCGGCCGGCGTCAGGAAACCGATATTGCGCGATAGCGCTTCTTCCAGGTAATGGTATTTGTTCTGGTACCCCAGCGCGCGAAGCTTGCTGATATGGGATAGATTTTCCATCGTTATCTCTGCCCTTCGTCCATGCCTTTCGGCATCATTTTCTCAAATTCGGTCGCCAGCCCGTCCATCGTCAATGTCATCATCAAGGCATCCCGATCTGCGCCATCAGGCGGTCGTGATCATTGACCGCCAAACATCCATTCTCCGGATCCGTCGTTATCCAGTGCGCCCGCTCCCACGATGCCATAATGTCCTGAAAGGCATGACCGCCGATACCGCACTGGCGACTCAGCCACTGCCTATCGACCGGCAACGCCCCGCGGTGCGAACTGTCCACCAGAATGCGGGCCGCCAGTGAAACGGGCGGGTTGTCGCGACGTCCCTCGATTTGATGCCGCAAGCGGGTTCCCAGCAGTTCGAGAATGCGTAATGCTTTTTCCTGGTTGGATCGCAGCTGTTGGAGAAGTTCGGCGCGTTTCCAGACCATCACGTCGGCTTCGGCGGAATTGGCCACCAACGTAGATGTCCGTGGACCGCCGTCAAGCAGTGAAAGCTCGCCAAAAATCTGGCCGGGCCCGAACATGGGGTTTTCCGTTGGCAGGGCCTCAGTGAGGTCTTCGTCCACGACACGCACCGAACCCCGCATCATTAAAAACGCCTCTATACCAGGCTCACCCTTTCGAATCACCACTTCGCCTTTGCGGTAGATACGGCGCTCATTGGAATCGGCTAAAATCATATCGGAAGGGTCATCAAACGTCTCCCGACCGCCGGGCGGCAATTGGTGGAGGTCGACATGCACGGGAATCATGGCGACCTGCAATTCCTCGCTGTAAAATTCCGGTCCGATCGCATGCGCGCCGACAATCCGTTCGAGCATCGGCAGGACAGGCGGATGCAGCGTCGCCAGGACATGGCGGGCGCCTTTTTTGCGCATTTCACGAAAACACATCTTGATGAGACCCACCACCAACCCAGGATGCCGTCGGAATTTTTTGGTGCAGCACAGCCATCCGATGCAGGCACAAGCGCCCTTCAGGGTGCTGCGAAAAGCAGTGAAATCATAGAAATCGTCGGCGGGAAACCCGACGTCATTTTCCATGATGACGCGGATGCTGCCAATGGGCTGCTCGCCATCGAAGGCCAGAACGTTGATCGTTTCGGCAAAGCTGTCGTACTGATCGATAATATGATTGCCCGCATGCTGAAACCGTCGCTCTTCTTCCACAAATACATGGTGACGAAAGCGATAAACGGCGGCCTTGGCGGCTGTCGATTGTGCAATTTTCAGTCGTAGCGGCATAAGCTGGCCTCCTTTCAGAAATATCTCGCGTTCGCTTGATAATTCTGCAAAATTTGCGCCTGAAAACGGCCCTCGCCGTTATTGCCGGGTGCTCCCCACTGCGTTTGCCACCGTCCACGCGTATCCGCGCGTCCTCCTCGAGCCATGGGGGTTTGAGATGGGGGGTAAATCGTTGCTGGCGAGCGGATGCCACGGTTTTGACACACGGGAAAGCGCAGAAAGCGTATACCGATGTGCACCACGTGCTATTTTATACACGCGCTGCGGCCCCTGTTTGATAGGGAAGGATCGCCTGTGCGCAAATAGATGAACGGTCCCGGCAATGGACCCGCCAAACGGTAAGAGCGCCTGCTGCGCTACTTTTGGGATATCAGCGCGCGAAAGGCGAACGATAAGCTGTCACCCCGAAAATGACTCACCGTCATGCTGTGGGACGTAAATTGAGAATTCGGCGATGTTATTCCGATGGCAGAGCGGGTCTGTGCATCCGGCAGGCTGCGGCAAAATCTTCGGGATAATGGCCAATAATCCACCGCATCTGGGCCTCGCTGAAGGCGCCGGGGGATTCCGGCAGCCGCGGCAGAAAACTGTACAACAGGTGCTGCCCCGTATCGCCGGCATCGAATCGCTTGGCATACTCGATGGTGGTGATCATTCTGGCGCCCATGCGTCCCAGCGTCTGCACAGCCGTCAGCAGGGCGCGGTCCAGCGATCGTCGTGTGGCGTCATCCGCTTCCAGAATATTGCCCACCGGTGCCAGTGTAACCAGTTGAAGCTCCCACTGGGAGGTCTGGGCCTTGGGCACGAAAAGCATCACGTTTTCGTCCCTGTGGACGATCAGTTCGTGAGGACCCGTGGCACGGCCATCGGTCCTTTGATTGTTGTGAATGGCCTCGATATGTGCCGTGAAGAAATCCACCCCGGTCGCGTCCCGATAGGCCCGGATAAACTCATGAATCAGATCGCCGCAGGCATAGGTCGGCAGCGAATGAGCGCCATCGTTCGTCGAAGCTTCGACGGGGGACGCGTGGCGGGGGATGAGGGCATACTGCTGATGAACCTGCTGATGGGAGGCGTGCAGGCGATATCGGCTGGGGGCATAATCGAACCCCAGGTTCCATCCCCACAGCCCCCCGTTAAACGGTATTTGATGGGCGTGACGGGTATCGTGAAAGCGTGCCAGAATTTGACGCCGCAGGCGCTCCAGGTCTTGCAGTTTCAGTGTCTGTCGCATGGTAGGCAGTGGCAGCCCCATCATTTCCGCCAGACGAACGTAGGTCCGCTGGTAATAGAGGTGGCGCATACCAATCATATCGTCCATCGTCAGTGCTTCCGGCTGATAGCGGACGGCGTCGTTGGCCATATTCGCCGCATAGTGCCCCCAGGGAATATAGCTGTTGCGGCGCAGATATTCGAAAACATGACTGCCGCTTTCCCCACGCCATTCACCGACAATGGCGCTGCCACCCTGCGCACCGGGCCGCAGCACCATGGCGTCCTTGTAGTCATCTGGTAAATAAGCATTGTTGGCCACTGCTTCAAAAAGGGTCCGATTATAAATCCGGGGGCGCACGGAACCGTCCGATCGTCTGGCGAAGCGCAAACCAGCAGGACACCCGGTGGCGGTATCGTATATAAAATCACCGGCAGCCTCGGCCAGGAGAATCAGATCATCCGGATCGGTGGAATTGACAGCCAGCGCCAGTTGGACAGGTCCCGGCATGGTTTTGATCAAATCAGACGGCGTCGTGGTGGTGGACACCGCCGCCGAGCAATGGTCGCGGAGCCATTGCATCATGGAAACAGCCGATCGCCGGGGCAGGCGGATGGTGGAAGGATCGCGGCGTTTATCGTCGGCCCAAATTTTCCCAATATACGTTGTTCCGCGAAAGGGAAAGGGATTCGCGATCTCAAACACGCGGTCCGCTTCCAAGGCGTCCACCACGCCTTCCGGGAAATTTTTTTGATTGGTGACCGGACGTCCGTCGTCGAAGCGCCCCAATTCACAGACTTGTTCATATGGTCGCAGGTTGGCCACCCGATACGACGGTTGGTGGAGCGCTACCCGAAAACGACCATCGGGCCGCACCGATGTTCGCAGCCCCATGGCCGCAACGTCCGCCCCTTTCCCTGCTCCTGTGCGCATACGCACCCCTTTCCTCCCAACTCAGGGTAACGGTCTATGAATCGCCGCAACCCGTCACCGCGATGCGCGAATGGGATCAGCACCATGATCCGCGGTGGTTCGTAAGTTCGATATCCAACGATAGATTTTTGGGTAAGCTAATGGAGAATACTTCGATAATGAAGAGAGTTTAGCATCAGGGAGGTGTAAGAATCAACTGTGGAGAAAAGGACTAGGCCAGCAAAATCGGACGTTTCAGAAAAAGTTAATTTTCCGGCGTCGACCACCATCAGGCGGTCAACGGTTCGATATACAGGCGGTTCAATGTTTCATTCACCCAAACCGAATCGTGGTCCTGAGTTCCCTCGCTATAGAGGGCGGTGATCGCATGTGCCATGGTCTCAGCTTTCTGGTGCACGGCACTCACCATGGCCGCAACCGACTGCCAGTCGCCATCCGTTATGAAGTCGGCGATAGTGGCACGAATTTCCGGAAACAGTTTCTTCCCTAAACCGTCCAAAAATGCGGCATAAAACCCAAGGGCGGCGGCCTGTTGGTTTTTCCGGATATGGCGCAATGTCCCTTTTGGGCCGGTGTCCGCCAAAATATCCTTGACCGTGCGCACCAGCAGTTCCGTCGGGGTGTGGGGCAGCGCGGTAATGATGTCTCGCCAAATGTCGCGATTGAAGCAACGGTCGGACAATTCCCCGATCTCGTGATACAGAAAGGTATCGTGCAAGGCTTGCGTCACCGCCGGGAGACAACGCCGCAGCGAACCGAAATCTTTTTCAGCAATGCCGCAGGCCGACAAGGCGAACCGGAAGAAAGGCCGCCCGGATTGATTCAAATACAGCATCCGGTCCCAGACATAGAGCCCTGCGGCTGATTGTCGCACCACAACGGTGTCATCCTGGGTCAAGGCCGGGAGGGTTAGCAGGTCCCGGGCCATCTCCTTGGACAGGAAAACCACCGGATGTCCGTTGACAGCGCTTTTACGGTCGATGGTAGCCAGCAGAAAAGACGGTTTCAGGCTGTGGGCGTATCCGGCGCCATAAAAAATATTCAACGGTTCGATCAGCCGGTTGATTGCTTCGGTATCGAATGGATCGATCCGCTGACCGTCGATAACCAGATCGTCAAATTTACTTTCCTGCAGCGCTTCCCACAGCGTTTCTTTCCTGCCGATCCAATCCAGAACTAGCGACGCCGCATGTTCTTCATAAGGGTCCAGGGAATGCTCCCACTTGTAAAGATCACGCAGCCGCATGACCAATCCGCATACGGAATAGTGTCCGGCAAAACGCGCATCGGACAAGGTGCAATTTCGGCGCACCTGTCGGGTCAAAGAGGCGATATCCACCATGCGTGAGGGTCCTTTCCGTTTCATCGATCGCCAACCGCCGGTTCGAGGGGTGCACATGGCAGCGATTGCCGTGTATGGACTAATGATGGGGATTTCTCGTTTGATGGCAAGACAGAAAGGAAATCATCTCAAAAAATCTGGGCGTCGATGGCCTCAGGCATTCTCGACGGGTAGCTATTGCGCCGCGCGGATATCCGCCTTTTTTCTGATGGTATCGACATAGGCCTTCACCGCTTGACCGCGTTTTAATTGCAAAAGGGTTTGCCGGATCTCGGGTTGGGCTTCTTCGAACATGGTCACTTTTCCCGGCTTGCGGTCGGTGACACGGAGGAGGTGAAATCCATGTCCCGTGGTCAATATGGGACTGGTCTCCCCAACCGCCAGCTCAAAAGCAACGGTTTCCAGTTGCGGCAGTATTTGACCACGTTCGATATATCCCAAGTCACCGCCATGCTCCCGGCGGGGTTCTTCAGAATAATCCTTGGCCAGATCCGAAAAATCCGCACCCTGGGCCAATTGCGCCGCAATCGTTTCCATCTTGCGCCGCGCCTGGGTCTTATCCGTGTTTTCCCCCGGCTCAAAGCGGATGAGGATATGGCTCAACCGGATTTTCTCAGGCGTTTTAAAACGCTGCGGGTTGGCATCGTAAAACTGGCGGATTTCCTCTTCGGAAAGCGTGATGGAAGGCATCACCTGGCGTTCAATAACCCGGTCAATGGCCATCTGGCGATCAAGTTTACGCCGGTATTGGCTTTCGTCCATATGCAGGCGTGCGATCTCCTGGGCGAACGCGCTTTCACTATCGAATCGCGCGCGCGCCGCCGCAATGCGATCGTCGAGCTCTTCGGGGGCCACCACGATTCCCAGGCGTCTACTCTCCTGAAATAACAGTTCCTCCTCGACCATACGCTGGATCACGGCCCGGCGAATCGGAGCAATATAGGCCTCATTGACGGGTTGCCCCTCATCCACGTGCTTATCGACCGCCTGCCGGTATTCGATCTGGAACTCGCGACGGGTAATGACAACACCGTTCACCCGGGCGATTTCGTCGAGCCCCCGATCGGGCGCCGCGGTTTGCGCTGTCACGGCGGACGCTCCGATCAGCATCGCCAGGCACGTCAGGCCGATGGTTCGACGCGCGCCATGGCAGGCTCCATAGGCTATACGTGGCCTTTCTTTTGTGAGAAGCTTTTGGGTCCGAAAGATTTTGCCGGCACACTCCACGGTCCTTTGCAACAGTGCGAAACATTTCATTTTCATATCACTCCACCGGACTCAGCCGGTATCCACGCTCTGATAGCTGCTGAACGATGCCGGTCGGTCCGGCCAGATGAAGGGCGCCAACAGCAATAAAGGCGCCGCCCTGCTCAATGCGCGGCATTATTCGCGCTACCATGCGGATGTTGCGCTCGTCGTTCAGCCGCAGGAAAAATCGCGTTTCAAGCTCGCTGCCGTCCTTTTTCATCAATGACTGGACCAGCTCTGCAATCGCCGCCAAATCACCGGTCAGGTACGTATCGACCATCTGATCGAGCATCACAGGCAGATCCGCCAGGTGATCCAGCGTCGACCGCAGCAGCGCCACCTGGTCCTCGATCGGCAACCCGTCGAAAACCGCCACCTGTTCCTCGGCTGTTTCCAGCCCGTAAACCGCTTTCCCCTGGGCCTTCGCTTGCCGGTAAAGGCGCAAATCCATGAATTCCCCGCTACCGTTTGCGGGTTGACTCAAAAAGGCCAGCAGCACCCACGGCTTCATTTTTCGAAAAATGCCTTCCGGCACGGGATGTGACGCCATGGCCGTCACCAGACGCTGGTAATCCGACTTTCCCAGAAGGGCGGCCAGATCATGGCCGTCCGTAAGCATCACGGCACTGCCGATCTTGAAAAAACTGTCCGTATTCAACTCCATTTCCATTACGAAACTGCCCGTCTGCATCAGTGCCCTATCGATTTCGGCGGACCAGTCCAGCACCCTGGGGTCGGCGGAATGAATCGTTCCCAAAAGAAAACTTGGCGCCGATCGATCATTGTCAATGCGCCAGAAAACACCGCCCGGCGGGCCATCCGACAGGGTTTCGGCAGGCTGTGGTTTCGGAATCCGGGAAAGGTCGGTGGCCGTCGAGGAGGAAATCCGATCGGCTTTTCCGGAAGCGGGCGGGCTGTCCGCAAAATGCAGGACGCCGGCCGCATCCCGCCATCGATAGATATCGTCGGCCGATACGGGGACAACCAGCAGCATCAGGATCAGCAGGGATAGGTTGCCGACAGATCGGCTGAGACAGAAGAGACCCGACTGCCACCGGGTTCGGGAAGCGGTCTGAAACGTTTGATCATTTCGCTGAAAAAAAAGCATGGCCGCCATCAGGCCCAGGAGATCAGGGCCGTCCCCAGAACCACGACAATAATGCCGGCCAGTCGATGGGTCTGGTCGGCGGCATCCGTCAACCACCACCCCAGGGTTTTTTCATAAATCTGATTGGGGTTCCAGAAAAAGGCCGCCCCCTTGCCGATCGCCAGAAGGCCGATAACGAGGATCACACCGGCGTTCGCGCTCCCGCGGGCCGACAGCACCAGTAAAAGGCCAATGACGGCAGCCGTCACGGCCATGGGCACCCGCCCCATTCGCGCGAAGGCTTTTCCCATGATGTCACGGCACTGATCCGTGTAGAGAATAAGACATCCACCGGCCGCGATCCATACCATGCTGAACAGGTAAATAAACCATTTCATCCGTTGCCTCCTCTCCAAGATCTGGGATTTACCACGACAGGGCCATTTTTAGGGATTCTGATGACGTTTGCCGTCTCCGGGCGATACGGCGGCATCGCGATCGCGTATGGCCTTGCGCTCTCCCCCAATCGCAATGAAGCAGGTGTCCCCGTCGTGTTCGAACAGCGCGCTGATCTTCAGCATGCTGCGTTCGTTGAACTTGATCAGATCGCTATCCTGGCGCATGTAAAGGTAATCGTTATGGATATACAGCGCATCGGGATCGAGCGGGATATGCTTCCGGGTGTTGAGGACAAGGGTTGGGCGGTCATCCAGGAGAACATCGAAAACGAACAGGGCCGTGTCTTCATACCGGAAATAAACCTTCTCACGGCAATCCCCGTTCACCTGGGCAACAAAATATCCTTTGTCATCCCTTGCGATGGCGGCGTGAAAGTAGTCGATAATCTTCTTGTGTTGAAACCGTCCGTGGGCATTGCACCAATAGCCCCAGCGATCCAGCCAGAATGTCGCCTCTTCGCGTGATACGACGACTTCTTTCAGTTCATCCGCAACCATATTCGGTATCCATGATTCGTCAAAGATGGTCCAAGCCCGTTACGCGCTATCTTAAGCGATTGTCTCGGTTCCGACAAGCCCTGTTTCCACATAAATCATTTGACAAAAAGGCCTTATCTTCAGAAGAATGAGGGACCGCAGCTTTTTAAACGCCCCGCTCTTGTTCCGGGCACCCTTTCAGCCGCCCTATGCTGGGGAGAATGTCGATGGCCAAACCAAAAACCTGTCCGACCAAGCAACACCATCGGCAGGTCATGCCGCCCCCCTCCCCACGCCCCATGTCGGATGCGGCCATCCGCTATCAAGATCTTTTGTCCCCGTATGACGAAGCCATGGATCTCATGGCCGAATTCGAATGTATCGAGCATACCAGCGGTGCGGTCGATATGGACGCCATCAAACGCCTATACGATCGTTTGCAGCTGGCGGCCCAGAAGACAATGGTCGCCCTGGGCGATCTCGGCGACAGGCGCTGTGGCGATCTTCTCAAAGCCCATCAGCAGTTTGACCGGCACACGACCCCGCTTTTTCATCCCGCCCTCAGCCTGCCCGAACATCCGATTCAGGTTTCCCTCAAGGAGATCCATACCGAGATGGCTTCCTTTGTCGGGCACAAAGCCGCCCATCTGGCAGCGATCGGCAATATGCTGAATCTTCCCGTGCCGCAGGGGTTTGTCCTGACAGCCAGCGCTTTCGACGACTTCATGACCGAAAACGAATTGCCGGGCATGATCGATGCCTACCTGCGGGATCTATCGCCGGACCACCCGGTTCTTGTCGATGAACGCTGCGAAGCAATACGCCGGCTCATTCTTGACGCGCCTGTGCCCTTCAGGATCGAAAGCGCCATTCAGGACAAATTGAACCAATGGCAGGCGGATCAGGGACAACCCGTTTTAGCCGCCGTGCGCAGCAGCGCCATTGGAGAAGATACCGAGGTCTCGTTTGCCGGGCAATTTGCCACGATCCTGAATGTCCCGGCCCGATCGGTGCTGAACGCCTACAAAGAAGTGCTGGCCAGCAAGTACAATTCCGGTGCCGTACTCTATCGCATGCGCTGCGGACTGGATGACCGGACGACCCCCATGGCCGTCATCATCATGGCCATGGTGGACGCTCAGGCCAGCGGCGTCGTCTATACGCGCAACCCTTCCCAACCGGAACAGACCGATCTTCAGATAAGCGCCATACGGGGGCTGGGGGAATACTTGATGAGCGGCGACAGCGCGCCCTATGCCATCGGTGTTTGCCGCCGGACCGGACGCATCACACCCCACCATGCGGCCCATCAATCCCACTGGATCACCACGCTTCCCCAAGGCGGAACCCGCTTGGAACCCCTGTCCCCGAAGGACCAGAAGCATCCACCGATCGACAATGCGTCGGCCCGCTGTCTGGCGGACTGGGGCGAACGCCTGGAACAGTATTTTGGTTCCCCCCAGGATGTTGAATGGGCCATCGATAGCGCGCGGCACCTTCATCTCCTGCAATCACGATCCCTTGGATTGGACGTCCCCCCGCCATCCGAAGCCGCTGATGTTCTGCCGCTCGAGAGTCTGCCGGTCCTTCACATCGGCGGTCGCAACGCCTGCAGCGGGATTGTCACCGGCCGCCTTTACCACGCCGGTTCCGTCTTGTCGGAAACCATCCCGGCTGACAGCATTCTCGTGATTCCCAAAGCCGGGCCCGAATATGCCTCGACCGTCGCCCGGGTGCGGGGCGTGATCGCGACCAAGGGCAGTGCCGCCAGCCATCTGGCATCGGTCGCACGCGAATTCGGCGTTCCGATGATCGTGGACACCGGGCGGGCGACCGACCGATGGATTCAGGGACAGCGGGTCACACTCTACGCGGACAAGGTGTCGGTCTATGCCGGACGTATCCCCACCAGCGTCGTCAGGCCATCACAACCGCTTTCCGACCCGTTTGAATCACCGCCACGTCGACGGTTGCGCGCCTTGTCAAACCGGATCACCCATAGCCACCACGACCCCTCGGATGGCCAGCCCCAGTCCGACGAGGCCTTCACGGTTCATGATCTTCTAAAACAAGCCCGTGGCTTCGCGCTGGAAACGTTGCACAGCCGCCGGACGGAAACCGGGAATCCCCTTCAGGTCATCCACTGGACCGGCGCGAATGCCGCCACGGACTTCAATCTCCACACCGCATCCACCCCCACCGGCAAGTCTACCGGTAGCCAGTTTCTACAGGCGTTCTGGTCGGGGATATCGTGGTCCCACCGTAAGACGGCAACAGACCGGCGCTTGTTGATCGACGGTTATGCCTTCATCGCCGATACGTCCCTCTACGTGACCATGCCTTTTGAACGGCAAACGTCAGTGCTCGACGTCTGTCAACCGTCAGGGAACGCGCCCCATCACATCCGACTACGTGTCGTGGGGGGAACAGGCCCCTATTACCACCGCTGTCTGCGCACCCGCTTTCTGGCCGAGGTCCTGGACGAGCTCGGTTTCTCACTTCATATCAACGGGTCTCTGCTGGCGGCGTCCGTGGCCGCCGGAGATTGGGCCCACTGCCTGGAGCTTCTGCACCAGGCGGGACGTCTGCTGTCCTATGGCCGTAAAATCGACCCGATGCTTATCGGCCCCTGGGCCCTCAAGGATTTGCGAACCATCTTTATGTCAGCGGACGTCACCAGCCCGCCTGCAACCGCGGATCTGCCGTCTTCCTTCCGCACGCTGTGCGGTCATTGGCGGCAGGCCACCCTGAACCGGCGCTCGGTCGTCGTTCAGGACGGGGCTGCGGTTGCCGATACACCCATGCCACCCCTGCAGCAACTGGCCGGAAATCGGAGAAGCGCTTACCAGACCTTCCTCAAACAGCTTTACCGGGACCATTTTTTCCCCCTGACAATTGCCACCGCGCCTCCCATCAACGAAGGCCAAATCGAACTGGCCTTCAATCTGCTGACGGGCTGCCAGGCCTGTGCGGGCGGATTGGCATTCGGATACCGTGATCCCGGCCACTGCTTCATGCTCGGTCTGGACGCCCATCACAAGTGCATCATTCTGTATGAATTCATTCATGGTCGGCGCTTCAAGCGTCTGCGCAAACGCTACCCTGTCGATAGGGACCGCTGGCACGACCTTCGTCTCCGGCTATCAGGTCTGTCCCTGCAGGTTCACATCAACGGCGTCCCGGTGATGGCCTATACCGCCGACCGCCCCCTCGGCGGCCAGGTCGGCATGTGGGCCCGGGCCGATACCGTGGTCGTATTCGACCGGCTGTCGATCATGTCGGGCACCCACCAGGACATTGCCTTTTAACCCACGAACGGCCGATTCGTGCGCCCCGGGATAGCACCGCTCAAATCGCCATCGCCTTCAGACTTGCCCCCGTCCCGATTGGGATTACCTTGGTAGAAAAACCGAAAGGCGAAAACCCATGATGAATTTTCCTGCAAATACCCAGACCGCCACTTTTGCCGGCGGATGCTTCTGGTGCACTGAATCCGATTTTGAAAACCTGCCCGGCGTCCTGGCGGTCGTCTCCGGCTACACCGGCGGTCTCCAGGCCCATCCGACCTACCACCAGGTATGCTCGGGAAAAACCGGACATACCGAAGCCGTGCAGGTCTACTACGACCCCGACCAGGTGAGCTATGCGGCTCTTCTGGATCACTTCTGGCGCATGATCGACCCCACCGATGCCGGCGGGCAATTCGTGGATCGTGGGTCCCAATACCGGACCGCTATCTTCTATCACGACGACGAACAAAAACGGCTGGCCGAGCAATCCCTGGCACAGCTCAACCAGTCTAAGCGCTTGGCCAAGCCGGTGGTCACCACCATCGTTCCCCTGGCCGACTTCTACCCGGCGGAGGAATACCACCAGGATTATTACAAAAAAAGTCCGGAACGCTACCATGCCTATCGCACCCATTCGGGGCGTGACCAGGCGTTGGCCCACATCTGGCGCAACGTTCCGACACCTCCGGCAACACCCGCCCGCTCTCCCCGCTACACCAAGCCTGACGATGCCGTTTTGCGCCAGGAGCTGAGTGCCCTGCAATATCAGGTCACGCAACATGAGGGCACGGAACCGCCCTTCGACAATCCCTATTGGGACAATAAATCGCCGGGGATCTATGTGGATATTGTCTCCGGGGAGCCCCTGTTCAGTTCCATCGACAAATTCGATTCCGGTACCGGGTGGCCCAGTTTTACACGCCCGCTGGAAGTGAACCACATCATAGAGCGTATTGATCGGCGTCTCTTTGTTGCCCGCACCGAAGTGCGCAGCCGTCATGGCGACTCCCACCTCGGGCATGTCTTCCCGGATGGACCGCCCCCCACCGGCCGGCGCTACTGCGTCAACTCCGCCTCCCTGCGGTTTGTTCCGCTCGACGCGCTTGAACGCGAGGGCTACGGGGAATACGGCCACCTTTTTGAAACCCAGCCGGATACGCCGGAGGATTGACGGCCGGCGGAAGCCCCGGGAAAGCCCGGCGACGGCCTGGACAGCTTCACCGCGCGCGTGATAGAAGGCCGATTTTCATGGTGCACAACCTCAAGTTGTCACCAGGACCACGGGGAGCGATACGCCATGGGAGATATCTCCGATAACCGCGACACACAGGCCCGGAACCGGGTCCTTTTCGAGGATACCGGGAAGGGAATCGATCATCGCGTGTATCAGGCGATTGTCGATGCCATCCCCGACATGATCATCCGCATCAGCCGGGACGGTGTTTTTCAGAGTTTTGAGGGCGCCACCGAAGAGTTGATCCGGCCGGCCGAGGCCTATATCGGCAAACATCTGCGGGACGTTCTGCCCCCCGACACCGCCGCTCTGTTTCTGACCCGTATCGACCAGGCCTTTCAAACCCGCCAGGTGCAGTACCTCGAATACAGCCTGCGTTTCGACGGTGCCCGCCGCGCCTATGAATCCCGCATGATTCAATGCAGCGATAATGAAGCGCTTGCCATTGTTCGCAACGTTACCCAAAAAAAAGAAACCGAAGCCGAACTCCGCCGCTATCACGAAGATCTGGAAGCCCTGGTGCAGGAACGCACCGCCGAACTCTATCAAGCCGAAAAAAAATACCGACGAATTTTCAACCACTCGGGATCGCCGTCCATTATCGTCGATCAGGATTTCACCATATCCATGGCCAACCCGAAGTTCGAAGAACTGACCGGCTACCGGCAGGCCGATATCGAAGGTCGTATGCGCTGGATCGACTTTATAACCGGCGATGATCGCGAACGGGTGAAGCAATACCATTATGCCCGTCGCAGCGACGGCGGCCAGGCACCTTCCGAATACGAATGCCGGATCAAAGACCGTGACGGCAACATCAAAGATATCTTTATCAAGGTCGGCATGCTCCCGAAACCCGGGCGCAGTATTGCCTCGCTCATCGATATTACCTCCCTCAAGGAAACGGAAAAGCATCTCCGCGAACGCGAAGCCCTATACAGTGCCATGCTGGAGGGGTATGAGGGGCTTTTGTATATTGTCTCCAAAGACTACCGAATCGAATTCATGAATGAAAACCTGGTGCATTTCATCGGGCGCAACGCCACCGGCGAACGCTGTTATGAAGCGCTCCATAACCGGCCGTCCAAATGCCTGTGGTGCGCCAGTGAGCAGGTCTTCGAAGGGGAATGCATCCGCTTTGAAATGAAAAACCCCAAGGACAAAAAATGGTATTACAGCGTCAACGTACCCATCCGCATGGCAGACGGCACCGTCTTTTGTCAGGCCATGATTTCCGATATCGATCAGCGCAAGCGTATGGAAGAAGCCTTACGGGACAGCGAGGCCCATTTGCGGCGTGAAAACCTGCGACTCCGGTCGACGATCCAGCAGCGCAATAAATTCGGGGATATCGTCGGGTCCAGTGCCGCCATGCAGGAAATCTACGAACTGATGCTCATGGCGGCCGCCTCGGACGCCAATATCATTCTCTACGGGGAATCCGGCACGGGCAAAGAACTGGTGGCCAGCGCCATTCACAATATGAGCGACCGCCGGAACGGCCGTTTCGTGCCGGTGAACTGTGGGGCGATTCCCGAAACCCTGCTGGAAAGGGAATTTTTCGGGCACCGCAAAGGGGCTTTTACAGGTGCCGTCAGCGACAAGCCCGGCTATCTGGATGAGGCCGACGGCGGTTGCCTGTTTCTGGATGAAATCGGTGAAATCAAGCCGGATCTGCAGGTGAAGCTCTTGCGTGCCATCGAGGGCGGGGGCTACACGCCGATCGGCGGCAACGATGTCAAGAAACCCGACTTTCGGATCATTGCCGCCAC
This sequence comes from Deltaproteobacteria bacterium, assembly GCA_020444045.1. Taxonomy (GTDB): domain Bacteria; phylum Desulfobacterota; class Desulfobacteria; order Desulfobacterales; family UBA5852; genus JABZFP01. Next base: position 19,564 of record JAHLLS010000022.1, on the reverse strand, counting down.
CAGTCGCAATCTGGCGGAATTGGTGCAAAAAGGATTGATGCGCAGCGATTTTTTCTATCGGGTGCATGTCATTCCGATTCACCTCCCGCCGCTGCGAAAACGCAAAGACGACATTCCGCTTCTGATCGACCATTTTCTCAAAGCTTACGACCGCAACATGTGTCCCCAATTCACTAAACAGGTCATGCAAACCCTGTTGGCCTACGACTGGCCCGGGAATGTCCGTGAGCTGCAAAACGTGCTCTATCGCTTTGTGACCCTGAAACGGCTCGACCTGACCGGTGAAACCCTGTCTGATCCAGGCCCCCTGTCGCACCCGGTCGCAAGGGACGATCCGCAAGGCCTCCTCACGTCGTCCCCCCTGCCGGAAGCGCTTGCGCAGGTCGAAAAGCGACTGATTACCGACTGCCTGGCCCGCTGCCGCTGGAACCGAACCCACACCGCCAGATCGCTGGGAATCGGGCTGAGGACGCTGCAGCGCAAAATGAAATCCCTGGGAATTGAGTAGCTACGCCATCGGTGCCGTATAGTGCGCCAATATTGTCGCTATTAGATTAATATAATTTATTCAAAATGTTGTGAATTTAATAGAAGCTTCCATGTCATTCTTGTCGTAGTTCCGCCACCTCACCCCCGGTCCCATCAGCGCTCGCTTCGCACCAATAATTTTATTATTAGTTTAATATCAGTATGTTACTAATATTTAAATGATCGCTGCGCATCCTGGCATAGGAATTGTTATGGATGGGGTCGTCCGACCGGAAAACCGGTTAACCCATTTTGGAATCTGAACAGGAGGATCTTCAAATGTCTCCACGTGTTGCATCTATTTTTGACCAGAACCCGGCACGCATCCGGCACATTGCCCGCCGCAGCCAAAAAAAGAATCCACCCGTTCTGCAGGCCTTCATAGGCATTCAGCTGTTGGTGGGGTTGGTGGCGGTCTATTTCTGGAATTTCCTGCCAGTTTAGTATCGTGACGCCCCGCGCGCACGAGCGCCATGCGCCGAGAGGCGCATGGGAGAAGCCTGCCAAAGCGTCGCCAACGCTATAAAAGGCTGACCGGCGTGCAGGTGTTGCAGGAGATTATCCAGAGGCTCGCCCGTGGGCTGCGTGGGGCGATATGGGAAAATTGGCGTCCCGGCACCCTATATGGGAATCGCCGGGACGTTCTTCCGGTGGATGGCGGGTGCCCCCGGCCAACCGCCTTGCGCAAGGCAGCTGGCCGTGTCGCCGGTCAGTTGCGTTTAATGTCCGCTTGGGACCGCAAGGTTTCGATGTACTGCTGGATTTCGCGACGGCTTTTTTCCTGCTTCAAGCGCTCGGCAATCTGAGCCTGCACGGTTTCATAACTGACCACCGAGGCCGGCTGCTGATCGGTGACCTCGATTATGTGGTAGCCGAATTGGGTTTCGACTACTTCACTGATCTCGCCGGGCTTAAGAGAAAAGGCCACATCCTCGAAAGGCTTGACCATCTGGCCCCGACTAAAATGGCCCAAATCGCCCCCCTTGACACTACTGGGTCCTTCGGAATATTCGCTGGCCAGGGCCGCGAAATCTTCCCCTTCCAGCGCTTTCTTGCGAATCATTTCAATCTTGGCAAGCGCTTCCGCCTTTTGTGCTTCCGTGACGTCGCCTTCCATTTTGATCAGAATGTGACGGGCCTGAATCTGCTCCGGTTTCTCGAACATGCTCGCATTCTGGTCGTAGAAAGCACGGCTTTCCGCGTCACTCACCGCCGTTTCCTGGATGACATGCTCTTTGATCAATTGTTCGATCGCCATGCCGCGTGTAATTTTGCGGGTTAGATCCGCTTCGCTCATCTCGATCCCCGCCAGGGCGTCCTGGTATTCTTTTTCGCTGGGGAACCGCTGTTTGATAGAGGCCATTTCCTCGGTGACACGCGCTTCCGGCACCTTGATGTCCTTGGACTGGCTATCCTGGTAAAGCAGTTCTTCCTCGATCATCCGATTCAAGACGTCTTCCCGCACCTGGGGCATGCTCGCTTCATCGGGCACTTGCCCCTGGCGCTGACGTGCCATCTGTTCAATCATGCGCTGGGTTTCAAAAGCCAGCGCTTCCTGGGTAATCGTGGTCCCGTTGACGACCGCTGCCGCCGTTTCGGATGCGGCCTTTTCCGCGGCCAAAGCCCCTACCGGGGCCATTACAAAACCAACCAGCGCAATGCTGACAACGGACCGTGCAATGGTTTTCATAGATCGTTTTCTCCTCATGAATAAACGCGTGACGCGTTTGGGTTAACGTATGTGATGAAACGAAAGACAAGGTAGGCCGGATCATTGCATGAGACCGTCTGGTCGGTTGACGATATGGCTTGCGTTGCGGTAACTCGGACTGCATTCGCAAAACTACCCAGCTGACGCGATTCGACCGCACCATAACGTCAAACACACCCGGAGGCAACCACATTTCACAATCTTTTCTTTTCCCGCGATGACCTGGCCTTTTGTGGGATTGGGCTGCCATACCCCTGTTTTCCCCTATCGGTCGTCTTGCGGTTGACCCCCCACCGGCCAACTGCTAAGGTTGGCTTAAATAATTCATCAATTGCGCGCCACGAATATGCCAAATCACCAACCCCAATCCGCTACCAGCACACTGTCCGGCACCGATGTTATGTCGGGCCATGATCCATTAGGGCTGGCCCGACAATTACCCGACCGCTACCGCCTTCAGGAAACCAGCAGCGGGCGGGTGATTCAATGCACGGACGCCCCGAACCTCAAGGTTTCCGTCAACCGCGATCTTTCCATATCCGCTTCCGCCGCCCGCAAGGCGGCCCCGGGAACTATTTTTCTGGATGGAGTGGCCCGCTGCGAACCCTTCATGGACCATGAAAAGCAAATCTACAATCTGGATCATCATGAAGGCTGTGTGCGGTCGTTTACACTCGCGGCCTGTGAACAGGCGCTTGTCCTGAGTATGAAAGGCCTGGATCTGCGCGAACGGGAATGGAACATCCTGGCCAATGAACCGGATCTCGATACCGTACTGGCCATTTGGATCCTCCTGAATCACCGCCGCATCCAAAACCGGGAGTTTACCAACCGTCAGCGCCTGCTGACCCTCGTCCGGCTGGAGGGCACCATCGATGCCCTGGGGTTGGAGTTGAAGGAGCTCAGCGGCCTGCCACCCGAATTAAGCGCGGCCATGCAACGCCTGATCGACCACCTGCGGCGGGAGGAAATTCGTCTTAAAAAAGATGGCTTGTGGGATGACATCGGCTTTCTTGATTACACGGCCGACCTCCTCCACCGGATTGACCGGATGATTTATCGACCGAGCGATTTCTCCGATTTCCAGGAAGTCAAGGAGCTGGCGCGCGCCGACATCAATGGCAAGCGCATCGTCATTGCCGTGGAAGCCGATATGGGGATCTATGAAATCGAGCCGCTCCTCAAAAACATCTACGGCGAGCGACTGGGCTGGGTCGTCTTGAAGAGGGGCCAAAACACCTATACGCTTCGGCAAATGGATATTTTCATGCCTGTCACGCTGGAGCGCGTCTACGACCGACTCAATTTCATCGATGGGGCCGTCAAATACCGCGATCAGCAAAATCAGTGGGGCGGTTCCGTGGAAATCGGCGGATCGCCGCGGGAGTCCGGCACACGGCTGACCCCGGCCGAAATCGTCAACGCCTGCCGTGATGCCGTTCAAGATACGGGGTTTTTCCGCCAATTGGTGCGTTTCCTTGGGACTGCCGGTCTGGTCGCGCTGATCACAGCGGTCGCGCTCGCGGGGCGCTATTTCTGGCCACCGACAGCCTGGTTGTCTGGTCTCCAACGCGGCCACATCATGGCAGACCCCGCCTTCGGCATGCATTTAGGCATTCTGCTGGCCACGATGGTCGCCTTGTTACCGGTGGCTTTTCGTCGTCCGTGGCAATTTGGCCTGGCCTGGCCGGTGGGTAAAGTTTGGTGGGCGTTTCTGCCGCTGGCGGCCCTGGGCGGTCTGGTTGGCAGCAGCATTCCCTTGCCCCTGACGCCTGCGATCAAGCCGCTATGGGGGCTATTGCTTTTGGGCCTCCTGTTGGTTCCGGTATCCCTTGAGTTCCTGTTTCGCAGTCTGGTGCATGGCCTGCTGGCCCAGTCCGCTCGTATAGGCCGCCCCAAGAGCCGTCTTTTTCTTTCATGGCCCCTGGTTGGCGCAGCACTCCTATTTGCCGGTTATTCCCTGTGGCAGAATACGTCCGGCGTTTCGCTGGCGAACATTCTGGCGCACCCCCTGACGCACCTGCAACCGGTTTTGGGAGCATTTCTTCTGGGGCTGGTCCTGGGCGTGGTGCGGGAACGCTCTCAGAGCATCATCCCCCCCATCATCTTTCACATCATCGCCGCGGGCACCGCACTGGCGATAGCCCATTTCGCTTTCTGAAAGCGTATCCCGAATGCACCCGATAAAAGCTGCGATAGCCGACGTACGTCTATCCCTTGCTTTTCGAGAAACCCGGAATCAGCGTCTTGGTGCTGATCACCCCTGAGAGCTGCCGGACATCATCGTGCACGAACTGCGAGATCATTTCCGCATCGGAACTCAAAAGGTCCCGGGTGAGTTCGATCTTGACCAGCAGATCGACGTCCCCGTGGACGGAATGGATTTCACGCACCTCGTCCAGTTCAAACAATTTTTCAACAATCTTGAATTCTCTTTTGGCCTGAACATTCATCAGGATAAAGGCCGTAATGCCCCGCTGCATTTCCGGGTAGCCGCATTCTTTCATATCCGCCATTTTATTTCGGAATTCCTCCATGTTTTTGGGAATCAGCTGATCGATCCCGATACCGTACTGCCGTTGGCGCCCGCTCTGCCACTGGTGCTGTGAAATGTAGAGGTAGAGATCGGCAATGGTTCGCTCGGGAAAAGAGTCGATCAACCGCCCTCGTTTAATAATGGCGCACAAGGGTCGATAAATCGTCTTGTACCAGTCATGGGCCGCTACTTCAAAAGAGACGTCCGTGGCCTGCGTCGTTTTCAGATGGGCCTGGTGTTCCAGAATTTGATCGGTCAGGAACGCATATTGCCCGATCTCGGTCAGCTTGATCTCCCGCGAAAGCTGGGCGCGATCGGCAAAGTCCGCCCGTTCGCGATAGAGGTAATTCGGCAGCGTGTTCTCGGACGGGATAAATTCGACAATGTGGGCCAGAATCTCATCGTGTCCCAACTCCTTGGCGGCGGCGATTCGGTGGTTGCCATCCAGAATGTAGAATCCGTCTTTGATCTGGTAGAGCTTCACCGGCGGCAGGGGGTGCCCTTCACGCATGGCCATTTTGATGCGCTGCAAGCGTTCCGAAGGAACCGCCTGCTTCATCCGGAAACGGTTGTCAAAATCCTGATAGCGTCCCACGCTGCCGACGATCTGGTTCAGGGGAACTGTCCGCACGCCCCGAATCCGGCTATCGTAGGCGGCTTCTTTCTCCTGGTCGTGCTTGAAACTTTTCACTTCGGCAGCACGGTCGCCCGGCGGTTGCCCACGCATCTTAGCGAAAATCTGCTGCAATCTATATTTCAAGGACATGATAGCCATAGGTGTTGGTGACCCGGGTGGTGTCGATGAGGGTTGTCCTTTCCGTGTCATCCTGAAAAAAGGCGTGAATGTGGCCGTGCAAGAAAAGCCGCGGCCGGTATTTATCAATAAGCCAGCGAAAGCAGGCGAACCCCTGATGGCAGAGATCGTCCCCGTCGTGAATGCCCCGCGGGGGCGCGTGGGTGACCACGACATCGACCCCCTTGCGCCACCAGAGGGCCGGCCGCAGGCGCCGGAGATGGGTTTTCATCTGCTTTTCATTATACTGGTAGGGACCGCCGTTGTACCACATAGACCCTTCCAGGCCTAAAAACCGAACCCCCCGGAAGGAGATGATACGGCCATGCAAATCCGTGCATCCGCCCGGTGGATTCTTGTCGAAACGGATATCATGATTGCCTTTGACAAAAAACAGCGGCACATTGAAAACGTGGGCCAGATAGCCAAGATACTCGGGCGGCAGGTCGCCGCACGCCACGATCAGATCGATAGCGCCGAAGGCGTCGCGGTCGGACACCGGATAAAGTGACGAAACAACGATGTCCGATACGGTCAGAACGCGCATGCCCCTGCCTTTTTTGCTATCTAGTGCCCATCCAGAAATCGGCAAATTGGTTTGAGATCAAGGCGCGCGGAAAATTTAACCGCAGGCCTATGGTTGATATTCCGAGGATTCAATTTTTCGCGCAACGCCGATATTTATCCGCCTCCGGCGGGTCGGGTAAATTGGTCATTTATGGATGGGCACTTTCTATGGTCCTGTCGCGCGGCAGGATGAATCGATCGATGGCCTCCGTCAGGAGGCACGCCTCACGCTGCAATCCGTGGTGCTGTCCTGACGCCGCAGAGCCGTACCAGATTCGCCATTTTTTGTAAATACCGCGGTTTGTTGCCGATCCAGCGTCAGCCGCTGGGTTTCCCCGGCTTGTGTTTCATCCAATTATCCTTAATTTATTATCAAGGCCAATACCATAACCGATGATCGTTGGCTGACCTTTTCTTTCTCCCGTCGTACCGCAGCGGGGGCGGTTTTACCGGCGAAGGCGCTGTTGCCGATACCATGGCGTTTTGACCGCGAAACCTTCTAAAGCTGATCCCACCCCGACAGGCCGCCGATCGTCTCCGTCCTGCACCCACTATCACATCCATCGGTCCGGCCGAACGGATCAGGCAGCACGCGCAGCTTCCCTCTTCACCGCGACTCCCGATGTGGGGCAAAGCAGGCCGGGTCAACTTGGGAAAAGGAGGGTGGTCCGATGAAAGCCTACCGGCAGGAAAATCTCTACCGCGCGATGGCATCCCCGTCCTTCTATCCGCATCCGGTCCATCACGTCCAGAAACGCGAGACCCATATATCCACGGTATTTCTTACCGGTGACTGGGTTTACAAAGTCAAGAAAGCCGTAGATTTCGGGTTTCTCGATTTTTCCACGGCCGAAAAACGCCGCCGGTTTTGTCATCGCGAGTGCGACCTGAATCGCCGCCTGACCACGGACGTCTATGACGGGGTCATCCCGATTACCCATTGCAACGGCCGTTTCCATCCGAATGGCCCGGGCCCTGCCGTGGAATATGCCGTGCGCATGCGTCAGTTACCGGAAAGCCAATCCCTCCGGCAGCGCCTGCATGGAACCGACCTGACGTCTGATGTCATGCTGAAACTGGTCAGTCGCCTGACCACCTTTTATACCCGCCAGGGCGCCTGCAACACCATCCAGTCCATGGCTGCTTTCAAGAACCTGCGCTCGGCATGTGAAAACAATTTTCACCAAACCCTTCCCTTTGTCGGTTCTTTTCTCGACAAGCACCTATTCGCCATCGTGCGTTCGGCGACGCGCTCTTTCCTGAATCTCCGGAGCACGCTTTTCGAGAATCGCGCCAAGGACGGTTGGATCCGGGACGGCCATGGCGACCTGCGCGCTTGTCACATCTATGCCCCCCCGGAGGACGACATCCAGATCATCGACTGCATCGAGTTTGACGACCGCTTGCGGCGAATCGACGTCGTATCCGACCTGGCATTTCTGTCGATGGATCTGGACTTTGAGGACAGCCCCCACCTCGGCAGCCAGCTGATGGATCTTTACTCGCGGCTGACACCGGATCCGGGTGCGTTTTTAATGCTTCCCTTCTACAAATGCTACCGGGCCATGGTGCGCTGCAAGGTAAACTGTCTTCTTCTCCAGACAACCAGCAATGCCCGCCATCGCCAGGGGGTTATCGATGATGCCCGACGCTATCTCACCCTCGCCTATCGCTATGCCATATCGTTTTCGCGACCCAAGATATGGGCCTTCAGCGGAATGCCGGCCTCCGGAAAAAGCACGGTGGCCCGGGCCATGGCCCGCACCATCGAAGCCCCGCATCTTCGATCCGATGCCATTCGGCATACCCTCTTTCGCTCTCAGCCATCCGACCCGCCAGGGCCGTCCTTCAATGCCGGGATTTATGGCCAGATCCCCAAGCGCCTGACCTATGGCAAACTGCTTGACCAGACAAAGGCAACCGTCGATGGCGGACGATCGGTGATCGTGGATGCCACCTTCAGTCGTCCGGAATACCGACGCGAACTCAAACGCCTGGCCCGGGATCGCCACGTCCGGCTGACCTTCGTCGAATGCCGGGCCCCATTAAAGGTTATCAAATCGCGTCTGCGCGAACGGGAGCAACACCCGTCCCTGTCCCAGGCACGCCTGCAGGATTTCGAATCGTTCCGGCAAGGTTTCGTTCCCCTGGGAGGGGCGGGTATGACCGCCCATATCGTGGTTGACACCACCTGTTTGCCGGATGAATGCGTGCGGCGCATCCTGGCCGAAGACCAACGCGTCTCAACCGCCTGCATGATTTCATCCCTGGAACAAAGACCGCTCAATTGAAAGAAAGGGGGCTGCCATGTTCACATCGATCCTTGCCGCAACAGACCGTGTTACCGGTCCCGACCCTGTCATCATCAGCGCGGCCCGCATGGCCAGTGCCCTGGGAGCGTCCTGGTCAATCGTGCATGTCCTGGCCTCCGCGTCCCCCGACAATCACGAGCGCGTGCGGCATTTCCGCACCGGCCAGGAGTTGGACGCCACCGCCCGCTATCGTTCGGAAATACGCCGCCAACTGCGGCGTGCCTACAGTGACCTGTTTGCCTGGTCAACGCCTTTCGAAATCCGAATTGACACGGGGATCCCCTGGAAAGAAATCGATCGCCAGGCCTCCCTGCTGGCGGCCGATCTGATCATCATGGGGCCGCATACCGACGCCCGCGATAAACGCGGCCCCTTGCCGGTACAGGGACGCATCGGCAGCACGGTCAAGGGTGTGATCACCCGCCAGCGCTGTCCTGTTCTCATGATAAATCAGCATCCGTGCCACCCCAAGCCGGTCTTTAAACGCCTCCTGGTGGGGTTGGATTTTTCCGCGTCCTGTGAAAGCGCCCTGGGTTTCGCCGGGGATTTGGCCCGGTTCTACGAAGCGCACATCGACCTCTTTCACATGCTTCCCATTCCACCCTATCCCAAATACGCGCGGGATGATTACGATGCCGACCGGGATAACGCCCTGGACAAGATGGCCCTGTTCAGCCGGCCCTACCTGGACGGCGTGTCCCACAGCGTCCACTGCTGGGGTGGCGCCATTCCCTATCAGGAGCTGTGCAAGTGCGCGGCCAACTGCCAGACGGATGCCATCGTGATCGGATCGCATACCAAAGAAAACCAAGGCAAATGGTATGCCGGCAGCACCGTTGAGAAGATGGGTCTCCGGACCACCAGCCCCGTCTTCGTACTGACCCATTCCAGCGCCTTGCCGCGCTGGGGCAAGGGCCGCATCCCGAAGACGGCATCGGCCACGGATCACCAAATTCATGTTTTCGAGAAGAAACAAGCCGAAATGACATGATGAAGTCCAGGCGACGCATACGATTCCTGCCGCTGGCGTGGTTTGTCGCCGTGCCCTATCAGAAAATAATCGGCTTGTCCCTGGCGATATGACTGAAGGCGAGATTCGCGGCAGTCGGGAGCAAGTCTATCTTCCGGACGACAAGGCAACATCACGTGTTCATCGGCTCAATTTTTATGATGACCAGGGTAATATCGTCTTCCGGTTTATAGCCACTGCCGAAGCGATAGAGCGCGCTGTAGACCCGATCCAGAATATCATGTGCCGAATGGGCCGATTCCTTGCGGATAATCTGCTTGAACCGCTCTTTACCGAACATCTCTCCCTCCGGGCCACGGGCTTCCCAGATCCCGTCGGTCCCCACGGCGATGATGGTGCCGGCGGGAAGTCGGCGGGACTTGCTTTCCGAAAAAACGCCTCGGCCCGAAATCCCCAGGGGCAAACCGGTACCGCCCAGGGTATCGAACTTGTCATCGGCGGGATAATAGACCAAGGCAGGATCGTGACCGGCCCGGACCCAGCACATGTGGCCGTCACGCCGGTCGATCTGAAGCGCGAAAAGCGTCATGAAGCGATCTGTGGTGCTGAAATCATCCAGCAGGGAACGATTCAAATCGCCAACGACCTCGTTCAAGCTGCCGGGAGAGGCAAAGCGTTCGCGGATTGCCGACCGGGCCGTGGCCATCAACAGGGCGGAATCCACACCGTGCCCGGCGATGTCGGCAACGGTGACGGCGACAAGATCGTTGTCGGCGGAAGAAGCGGCCTTGCGTGTCAAAAAATCGTAGTAATCACCGCCGATCTCGTCGCAGGGAATACTCCGGCCGGCAATATCCAGGCCGGGCACTCGGGGCGGATGTTTGGGGAGCAGATTCTTCTGGACCTCGCCGGCCAGCAGGAGTGAGCGCTTTTGCTCGGTGAGATCGGTCACGAAATCAACGAATCCCAGTTGCCGACCGTCATCGTCATAGAGCGTGTTGCCGTGAATCAGCACCGGCACAAGGTGTCCGTCCTTGGCATGGTAAGAGCCCTCAAAGGTGCGGTGCTTGGTATTCAGAAGCCTCTCGGCATTCGCTTCCAGAAAACGTTTAAACGCTTTTGTGGCCAGCTGGTGCGGCGACATGCCCATCAGCTCGACCCGGTCATAGCCGAGCATCCGGCAGTAGGCCTCGTTGACATCCACGATCCGCATCTTGTCGTCCAGCAGCACGAACCCCTCGGCCGCGGTCGCCAGAATGCGACGAAACTTGGCTTCGCTGCGGCTGAGCTTTTCCTCGGCCAATTTGCGTTCGGTGATGTCAACCACAATCCCCTGGTAATGGGTGATTTTGCCGTTCGCATCGCGCTCGGTCGTGGTGGTGTCCTCGACCCAGCGGGTTTCACCGTCGCGGGTAACGATACGATACACCTGGGTGTAATCACTCAAATCCCGTCGGGCATAGTCTTCGATTTCCTCCCGCAGGCGTTCCTGGTCGCGGCGGTGCACAATATCTGGGAATTTTATCCGTTCTTCGATAAAATCATCCGCACTGTAGCCGATGCGGTTGATATTCTCCGATACGTAGACCAGGCGCGGTTCCGGCTCCGGCATCCGCCGGAACAAAATCACCGGGCTTTTTTCGACGATTTTCATGGACAAGCGCAAGCGCTCCCTGATTTCGTCGCTGTCGCAGGAATGGAGGTCAAACTCAGCCATCGGGTATCCTTTTAGAGTAGGGTCGTCTGACAAAACAAAATAGGGCGTGCGCCGTGTGAATGCAACTTAGTGACCACAACCAAACGGCCGGCATGCTGGGCGGCACTTTTTTATGCCGTCGCTTATTTAAGGGAACATATTGTTTTAACAGTTATTTTCTGCTATATGGTTCGATGAGAAGAATCACTATGAACGGTGTTGACAGCACGTCAAACGATGGACGCGTAAGCTCACGCCGGTCGCTTAGCCAGCCACTAACCATCCATGCGGAGGGGGATCATGTCAAATAAACGAATGTCGCGACGCGTTATTCTATGTCTCCTGATCGTCATGATGTCATTGCCTGCGGCGGTTTTAGCCGCAGATCCGGCCGAAGCGTTGTACGTCGCCGCTTCCCAGGGCAACCTGGAACAGGTCCGTCAATTATTGGATGGCGGTGTGCCGGTCGACGCTAAAAATGAGGCCGGATGGACCGCCCTGATGAAGGCCTCCATGGAAGGCCATACGGCCGTCGTGCAGGAACTGATTGAACGGGGAGCGGATGTCAACATCAAGGGACGGGCCGGATGGACGGCGCTGATGCAGGCCGCCCAGTTTGGCCATCTTGAAAGCGTCAAAATTTTGCTGGACCACGGCGCGGAACTCAACGGCCAGAGCGTCAACGGGTCCACGGGTCTAATGTTTGCGGCCACCAACGGGCACCTGGAAACAGTGCGCTATCTGTTGGACAAAGGCGCCAGTGTCAATCTTCAGGATAAGCTGGGACGCACGGCTCTCATTCTGGCGACCTCTGAAAATCTCGAAGCAGTCGTGAAATTGCTGCTGGACAAAGGCGCCGATCCGAAGATTGCCAATTCTTCAGGACGGACCGCCAAAGACATCGCCGAAAGTGAAGGCTTTGCGGCCATCGTGACCCTGTTGCAAGCGAAATAGAAACAGCGTCATCATCTACTTTCGGCCGCTTAGATTGAAACACGGTTGTCTTTGCCAACCCTTGTCATCGATGACCGTCTCTACGACCGCGTGACGCCATCCAGGGTCAGCAACGCGTCGTATGTCTCCGGCCGGCGATCCCGGAACAGCCCCCAGGCGGCCCGCTCGGCGGCGCAAGCCGCCAGATCGAATTCCGCCACCAGAACCCCCTCCGTCTCCCGATCCGCTTCTGCAACGAGTTGGCCTTTATGGTCGGTAATAAACGAGGACCCGTAAAAGGTAATGGTCGAGTCGACAATGGTCTCCTTCCCGATACGGTTGGAGGCGACGACCGGCATGATATTGGCGGCACTGTGACCCCGCATGACGGTCTGCCAGTGCTCTTTGCTGTCCAGATGGGGATCGGGCGGCTCTGAACCAATGGCCGTGGGATAAAAAAGAATCTCGGCCCCCATCAGCGCCATACAGCGCGCGGTCTCCGGGAACCACTGATCCCAGCAGATGCCGATGCCGATCTTGCCGTAACGGGTATTCCACACCTTGAAGCCCGTATCGCCAGGGCTGAAGTAGTACTTCTCTTCATAGCCGGGACCGTCCGGAATATGGGTTTTGCGGTAAACCCCCATGAGACGGCCATCCGCATCGATGACGGCCATGCTGTTGAAGCGCGCCTGGTTCTTTCTCTCGAAAAAACTGATCGGCAGGACAATGTCCAGTTCAGCAGCCAATCTGGAGAAATGTCGAATGGCGGGATTGGCATGGACCTCCGTGGCGAGGTCGAGATAATCCGGCAGTTCTTTCTGGCAGAAGTAAAGCGTTTCAAAAAGCTCCTGGAGCAGGACGATCCGGGCGCCCTGCACGGCCGCCTGCCGGACGAGCCGCTCCGCCCGTTCGATATTCGTTTGCCTGTCTTCACTGCATTTCATCTGGGTTGCAGCGACTTTGATGGTTGTCATCACAAACCTCCTGCGCTGACGGTCTTTTGGCGCCGGTTGAAACGCTCACTTCTTTTGCAGCAATCGCTGGAAGATATCAATGCATAAACACGATACCGTTTCCTTACGCTATGCTGGCGAAGGTATCCTGCAGTCGGTTGAGCATTTCATCGATGATGTCATAGGGCACGTTCAGAGCCGGTTCGATCCGGATGGTCTTGGCGTTGGTGAGTGTTCCCGCCGTCAACACATTCCGGCTGAAAAGGCCTGAGGCCACTTTATAACCGATCTTGTCCGTCGGGAATTCCATGCCGATCAACAGGCCAAGCCCCCGTGCTTCTTTCAGCAATCCAGGGAATTTCTGCTGCAAGGTCGCTAGGTTTTTCAGGATGTAAGCGCCCTTTTCCGCGGCCTGTCCGGCCAGGTCTTCTTCGATCAACACCGAAATCTGGGCCAGGGCCGCCGCGCATGCCAAGGGATTGCCGCCCGTGGTGGTGGTATGCATAAACGGATTCGGCTCCATGCACTTCCAGACCTTGGCCGATGAGAAAAAGGCCGACATGGGTACGACGCCACCGCCTAATGCTTTGCCGAAGCACATGATGTCCGGCGTGACGTCCCAATGATCCACACCGAAGATCTTCCCGGTGCGACCAAAACCGGTTTGCACTTCGTCGGCAATAAGCAGGACGTCATAGGCATCACAAATTTCGCGCAACCGGGGCCAGAAATCATCCGGGGGAACGATGGCGCCGGCTTCCCCCTGAACGGGTTCCGCCACCACGGCGGCAATATCGGCCCCAACGGTTTTGGCCGAGGCCAAGGCCTGCTCAACGGCCCGGGCATTGCCAAACGGAACGTGCCGCACGCCTTCCAGCAAGGGTAACAGCGGCTCGCGGTAGACGGATTTACCCAGCAGCGACAAGGCGCCCAGCGTTTTACCGTGAAACCCCTGCAGCATGGAGATAAACCCTTTGCGCCCAGTGTAGAGTTTGGCCAGTTTCATGGCCCCTTCGACCCCCTCGGTGCCGCTGTTGGCGAAAAAGCCATATTGAATATCGCCCGGTGTCAGTTTCGCGATCACCTTTGCCAGATGGGCCCGCAGCGGATCCAGCATCTCCTGACTGTATTGGGGGCTCCGATCCAGCTGGGCCTTGACCGCCGCAATAATTTTGGGGTGGCGGATACCGGGCGAATAAAGACCGAATCCGCCGAGCATATCGATGTACTCCCGTCCCATGACATCCCGCAGAATCGATCCCCGGCCGCACCAGTCCGTCAGAGCGAAGTCGTCCGTTTCGGTCACGGATTTGCGGTATTCCAGAAAGCCTTTGTTGATGTGGTTGGCAAAATTGCGGTAGGTTTCCTCGGCCACCCAGGTCCGGTCTTCCTGCTGCATTTCCGATTCCGGCGTTAGGATCAGATCGACCATGCGGTTTGCCTCTGAAAACGCCTGATCGACATCCCGACGCGCCGCCGTTTGGTTGTCATCGTGAACCGATTCATTGTTTTCTGCCATTTTCGATTTTCCTTTCAACTGAACATTCATTTAATATTAAGCCATGCGGCTCGCACCCGAGCCGATTCCCTGGACAGATACGCCCCGCTGCCTACCCCTGGGCCGGTGCGACTTCATTTAGCTGGAAAGCTACAGCTGCCCGCTTTTTAGCGCCAGTATGGCGGTCTCTTTGGCGGTTTGCGCAAATGCTTGAAAGGGTTTCCCCGTGGATAAAAACTGGGAATGAAACTCCATCCCCTCCATCAGCGTAACGATGATATCCGCCGCTTTTTCCGGATCACGGACCTTGATGATGCCGTTGGATGAAAAATACGCCATCTGGTCTTTGAGATGTTCGCGAAGGGCTCTGAACATTTCTTTGAAACGTTCCTGGATCGCTTCACTGCGAAAACTCAGATAGTAAAACCCGAAATGCACCCCGGGATCCACTGTCCGCGACCATTCAAACGAGAAAAGGGTATCCATCAGCGCATGGAAGCGCTCTTCGTTGTCCTCGATGTGCGTGAGCGAAAGGAATTCCGGGGCGTTGTATTTTTCAACCAAAAGGTCTACGAGCGCCAGCTTCATGCGCTCCTTGGTCTTGAAATAGTGAATGATGAGGCTGGGATGGATGTTCAGACGATCAGCGATCTTACCGATGGAGGCCCCTTCCAGCCCTTCTTCGATGAGCACCTGATAGTAGCTCTCTAAAATTTCCGGTTTGCGAAGTTCTGCGCTTTGATTTTTCCGCATGATTCCTTTGAGATATCTCTTGCTTAGATGGTGTTCATATTCTGAGGATACAACATTGAAGAGCGAGGTCTCTAAAACATTATTAACTGTATATTCAATTAAATTTTTGTCGTCAACCCTAATTGCGGGCCAGTGACCCTGTATTTACGCTTCATTAGCCCGCTTTTAAGGCGACAGACAGTCGATGGACTTTTTGCCAATCAGGGAATCCCTGTCAGCTTTTCAAGCCCCGATCGCCCCTGATCTCAGACGGGGCACATTCTGTTCCCCTATTATCCAAATTGATCATCCGCAGCTTGATTGTACGGGTCGGGATCCTTAGCTTATGCATCCGTGATTAGCTGATGATTATGTTCACGGCGCAAAGCATTTCCACCGACCACCTCAAACACCCGCCTGCTAGGAGAATGACCATGAAGATCACTTTGACCCCCGCGGCAAGGGATTATATTCACGAAAAGGGGGGGGAGATTTCGTTAAATGTCGTGACGGTGGGGGGATGATGCGGTGAAACCCGCATCCCTGCAGTTCGCAGGGGCCGCCCGCCCGCTGGTGCCATTACGAAGTATCAGTCCATGCAAGATAATGGTGTGACCATATGGAGCACGCCCCAAATCCAAGCCGAAACCACCGGCGGAACCGTGACCATCGGACTGCGCCGCTTACTGTGGCTCAAGCAGTTGGTTGTCACCGGTGCTGCCGTGACAGCCGGGCAGAGTCGATAGCGCGCTTATCCCGGGTGGTAGGAGGGTATCATGAGTGAACGCGCGCAATTGTTGGCCGATACGATTCAAGTTTTTAACGATGCCGTGATGGCATTTGTGGACCGCTGCCCGGAAGAGGCCTGGCGGCAAACATGCCCCAACGAAGACTGGCAAGTCGGCGTGGTTGCCCGCCACGTGGCTGAAGGCCATTTTCAGGTGACCCGCCTGGCAAAAACCATGCTTCAGGGAAAGCCGTTGCCCGAACTGACCATGGAAAAGGTGATCGAACAGGGAAACGCCCATGCACGCGACCATGCCGATTGCACCCCGGAAGAGGTCCAAAAGCTCCTGGCTGAAAACGGCGCTGCCGCGGTGGCCTTTGCCGCCGGCCTTAGCGATGACGACCTGGACCGCAAAGGGCATCTGGCCCTGGTGGGCGGCGAGGTCAGTGTCGAGCAGCTTCTCACTCTTGTCATCATTCAATCCGGCGGAGAACACCTGGCCAGTATGCAGACCACGATCGCTTGACCCTTTGCCTGTCCGGCCGTGAAACCGCACGACCTCCGATTCTGCCGCATTCGAATCAATGTACCGGACGCTCGGACCGGGGCGCTCTTGACGCCATCGACGCAATACGCCAAATAAAGCCCTGATCGTATGGCAATGACCGCCACTCTCATCCTAACGCCTCGTTCTACTTTTTAGGAACCGATCTCATTATTTACTTGACAATTTCACCTGTCACGCCTATTTTATTTATGAGTATATTCTCATTAATAACGTATTTACAGGAGTGACAAATGGAAAAAATCGCTGTTTCAAGTGAAGGCCCGGACATGGATGCCCGTGTCGATCCGCGCTTCGGGCGGGCAGCCGGATTTATCATCATCGATCCGGATACCATGGCATTCGAGTACGTCGACAATGGTTCCTCCCAGGTCATGGCGCAAGGGGCTGGCATCCAAGCCGCCGAAATCGTTGCCGCCACCGGCGCCCGCGTTTTGCTGACCGGCTTCGTGGGACCCAAAGCCTTTCAGGCCCTGAACGCCGCCGGTATTACGATCGGCCAGAATGTCGACAACCTGACCGTTCGCGAGGCGGTCCAGCGCTTTCAGGCCGGTGACGTCCCGGTGGCCGATGCCCCCAACAGCCGAGGCCACCGATCATGATAGTGGCCGTAGCAAGTGGCAAGGGTGGCACCGGCAAGACTACTGTTTCCGCATCCCTGGCATCGGTCTGGCCCTCCCCCGTGGTGGCTGTCGATCTGGATGTCGAAGAGCCCAACCTGCATCTCTTTATGAATCCCGATATCAGCGCGCAGGAACCTTCCTATATCGAAATCCCGGAGATCGACGACGAGAAATGCACGCGCTGTCGGGCGTGTACCGATATTTGCCAGTTCAAAGCCATCGGGATCTTCGGGGAGGTGGTGATGACCTTTCCGGAAATGTGCCATGGTTGCGGTGCCTGCTGGACGGTATGCCCGGAAAAGGCCATTACCCCCGGCAAACGTGAGTTGGGGCAAATCCTGAGCGGGACATCCGGCCCATCGGCATTTGTCATGGGGCGCCTGCGGGTCGGTGAAGCCATGAGCCCGCCGCTCATGCGGGACGTGAAGCGCCACCTGAACGGCGACGACAGCTATGCGGACCGGGATATCATCATCGACGCCCCCCCGGGTGTTTCCTGCCCGGCGATCAATGCCGTCATGGATGCCGACGTCATCATCCTGGTTACCGAGCCGACCCCCTTTGGCCTCTATGATCTGGCGCTGGCCCAAAAAGCGTTTGCGCCCCTGGGAAAACCCATGGGTGTCGTCATCAACCGGGCCGATATCGGCACGCGGGACGTTTATGACCACTGCCAAAAAACCGGTCTGACCATCCTGGCCGAAATTCCGTACCAACGCGACATCGCCGAAGCCTATGCCAAAGGTCAGATTATCGCGGATGCGGTTCCGTCCACTCGGGCCCTTTTCGAAACACTGGTTGGCCAAATCAAAACCCTGCACGGGCAGTCGAGCATGACCAGGGAGGTCCAGCATGCGTGAAATCCTGATTCTCAGCGGAAAAGGCGGAACAGGCAAAACATCATTGACAGCCGCCTTCGCCCATCTGGCCAGCGGCCATATCATCTGTGACCTGGATGTGGATGCCCCGGATCTGCACCTGATTCTGCATCCGGAAAACCGGGAAACAGAACATTTTATATCCGGGCATGAGGCGGTTATCCGCCCGGACGACTGTGAGCGCTGTGGCCAGTGCGCCGCCGCCTGTCGCTTTGACGCCATCCAGGGCGAAGATCCGCCGGTCATCAATCCCTTGAAATGCGAGGGCTGCAAGCTCTGCGTCGAAATCTGCCCGGCCAAGGCCATCGATTTTAAACCGAACCATTGTGGCGACTGGTACCGTTCCACGAGCCGCTTCGGGCCTATGGTGCACGCCCAGCTGTTTCCAGCGGAGGAAAATTCGGGGCGCCTGGTGGCCCTGCTCCGCCAGCAGGCCCGGGCCATGGCCGAGGCCAAGGGGCTGGATCTGATTCTGTCCGACGGACCGCCGGGCATCGGCTGCCCTGTTATCAGTGCGCTGTCGGGAACCGACCTGGCAATCATCGTTACCGAGCCCACCGTATCCGGCCGTCACGACCTGGAACGGGTATTGGAACTATGCAAGCATTTTAACATCCCGGCCGGGGTCATCATCAACAAATGCGACCTCAACCAGGAGCAGGCGGACGGGATTGAGGCCTATTGCCGGGAGCACCATCTGAGTCTCATTGGAAAGCTGCCCCACCTCACTGAATTCACCGAGGCCATGATTCGAGGGTTGACCATTACGGAATTTTCGTCTAACGGTGTCCGCGAATCAGTTAAAACCATTTGGGACAACATTCTAAAGCTGGCCGTACCCAAAAAGACCCTCGAACGGGCGGCCGACGAGTGATCCATTTATTCAAACAGCACATATTTTGAAAGGAGTTAGATTCAATGAGTACCATCGTAGCCATCCCATCTTCCAATCCTGGCGGACTGGACGCCATGCTGGGCGCCCATTTCGGGCATTGTGACCTCTACACGCTGGTCACCATAGAAGACAAAACCATCCAATCCGTCAACGTCATCCCCAACGTCCCACATCAGCAGGGAGGTTGTATGGCGCCGGTGCAATACCTTGCCGATAATGGCACCCAAGCCCTCATCGCTGGCGGTATGGGATTTCGCCCGCTGATGGGGTTCAACCAGGTCGGCATTTCCGTCTATTTCGGCGGCGACGCCCAAAACGTGGGCGAGGCTGTGAATGCCTTTATCGAAGACAAACTCCCGCAATTCAGCCAGGAGCATACCTGCGGTGGCGGCGGCGGCGCATAGCCGACACCGGGGGAAAAATGACCTGTCGCGCCGGGCCTTAAATGCACGGCGCGACGTCCGTTATCCACAATCTCCATGAACGGTGCCGTCTGCCTATTGCCCATCTATAAATCGGTAAATTTGGTTGAGATCAAGGCGCGCGAAAAATTAAACCGCAGGCATATGTTTGATATTCCGAGGATTCAATTTTTCGCGCAACGCCGATATTTATCCGCCTTCGGCGGGTCGGGCAAATTGGCC
>JAHLLS010000021.1 GCA_020444045.1 Deltaproteobacteria bacterium | reverse complement strand
ATTATATCACATTTATGGAGGTTTTGCCTTCTTTTTTATGAAATATCCGGGTTAGCGCACTCAAACAACCTTTATGTTCTCGTTGGTTTGGGGTTTTAATCGGGCAACATTGTGCCGGATGCCAGGAAGTTTTGGTGCAGCTCAAAACATTTGCCAAGATCATGCGGTATGTGGCCGACCCGTGCTTTCCGGACATATTCTTCCAGATACGGCTTATAGTCGGGATGGGCACATTTTTCGATGATCAGCTTGGCGCGCTGGACCGGTCCCAGACCACGAAGGTCCGCCAAGCCTTGCTCCGTGACGATGATCTGGGTGGAGTGTTCGTTGCTGTCGACGTGGGTGCACATGGGAACGACGGTCGATAATCGGCCGTCCTTGACAACGGACGGTGCTGTAAAAATAGAAATATAGCTGTTGCGTGTAAAATCGCCGCTGCCGCCAATACCATTCATGATATCCGTACCGAACAGATGCGAAGAATTCACATTCCCGTAAATATCGAATTCGATGGCCGTATTGATCGCGATGACCCCCAATCTGCGGATAATGCCCGGATGGTTTGAAATTTCCTGGGGCCGCAGGACGATCCGCGGACCAAAAAAATCGATATTGTCGATAATCTGCTGCAGCTTGTCCGCTGTTATGGTCAGGCTGGTGGCGCTGGCGCCCAAGAGTTTCCCGGCAGCCATGATATCCACCAGGGAATTCTGAAAGACTTCCGAATACATCATAAACGGCGGCACATCCGGGTGTGTTCCCAGAACAGACATGATGCCGTTGGCGACGTTGCCGACGCCGGATTGCAAGGGCAGAAAACGCGGCGGGATACGGCCGGCCCGCAGTTCATCGAGCAGGAAACGGGTGACATGCGCTGCGATTTTGAGGCTGGTGTCATCCGGCGGGTTGAAGGCACCCAGGCGATCCGGCTCATCACTTTCGACGATACCGATGACTTTCTCCGGGTCCACCTGGGCGTAGGGCCATCCGATTCGGGTCAACGGGTCGTAGATGTGAATCGGGTATCGGTAGGGTGGTGGTGGCATCACGACGATGTCCGCCATTTCCCTCAATCGGAGCGACTGGTGCCGATTGATTTCAATGATCACTTTTTTGGCATATTTTAAATAGGTCGGTGACGCACCTATGGAGGTGGTGAGATACACCCGGCCATCCGGTGTTATTTCGGTTGCTTCCACAACTGCGGTATCGATTTGCCATAAGAATTCTTCGGCAACGGCCTGGGGGAGATGAGACAGGTGCATGTCGACATATTCCACCTCCTGCCGATTGATCTGTTTGCGCAGCGTGCCGTCTGCCTGATAGGGCCCGCGCCAGGCAATGGCGTCGGCTTTGGCCAGCGCTTCATCAATACTGTAGCCACTGGAGGCGCCGGTGAGCACACGCACCTTGAAGGGGTGTCCCTTGGCATGTTCTTCAGTGGCGCGTTTGGCCAAGGCCATCGGGACCGCTTTGGCCGATCCGGCAGGCGTAAAGCCGCTGAACGAAATCATATCGCCGTTTTGAATATGGGTTACGGCTTCCTCGGTCGATAACGTTGGATAAGGTCCGGGCATTTAAAAAACATCCATTATTTGTGGGTTTCAGAGAATCTTGTTCTGGAGTTTTCCTTCCAACCAACACGCTATATTCTTAAATGCCATCTCCGCCCGACGGACAAACGCTTCTTCGGTGGCGAACGCCACGTGGGGTGCCAGAAGAACATTTTCCTTGTCAAACAGGAGATAGCCCTCCGGCAGGGCATCAGAGAGGAAATATGCCGTCGTGATGGTTTGACAAGCGACCCTCCAGTGAACGGCAGGGTCGCTTATGGGTGACGGCAATTCGCCCGCCTATTCCTTGGGCAAAGGGACGATAAAAACTGGTTTCCGAATTCGTCTCAGGACTTTTTTGGCGACACTTCCGAAAAAGGCCTGGCTTACAATACCTTTCCCATGGGTTCCCATCACGATGACATCGCAGTGAAAATCATCGACTTTTTTGATGATCTCCTCCGCCGGGTAACCTTTGCAGATCTCTATCGATTTTATTCTATTGGCGATTTCAGGATTATCGGCAGCTTTTCGGTCGATCAATCCATTCAAATGATCTTTAATCTCTTCGCGGATGCGCGCCCTCTTTTTTTGTAAATTTTCTTCCATCTGCGCCTCTGGAAGATATAAACTGACCATATTTAACGATGTTCCCACAATTTCATCCATCACATGCAATATGGTAATCTCAGCGTCAAATTTGATAGCCAAGTTTACGGCATAATCAAACGCATTGACTGAATTATAGGACAAATCGGTGGCATAAAGAATCCTCTTGATATCCCTTGGCATGATAGTCCTCCTATCTTTTTATTCTGCGGATTCGTCAATAATTGCCCAAGTGCCAGAGACAGCGTTTCGATTTAATTCAATTCGTAACACGATCGCCTTCGGCAGCCCTGATGGCCTTTGACGCTCAATTTATTCCTACCATCACAGGGCAGACTGCGTGGAAGTGAAAGTCTTCTCAGGACACCCTTGATCTTACAAGTTAGCCCGGATTATTCGATTGGGCGGTCTGCCGTATTATCCGCCGGCGGATACGTGTCAGCAATTTCGGTAAACAGCGATATACCTCATCGGAAAGCACTTCGCCAAATTCGAAACACCTGGCGCCCACGGAATAGAGCACAGCCGGTGGGCAATTGCCATAAAGCGATTTTGTACAGGCCAGCAGGCCGGCGGGTGTCAGGTGATGCATCAGCAGGCCTGGCAACGCCGCTTCCGGGACAAGGCGGCGGGAATGAATTTTCCCCGGCGGGTCTTCACAGCTGGCATCGATGAAGATCACGAGACAGGCCTTACGCACCGGTTCCGCCAAGTCCGGCGTCAACTGGTGCCGGACCAGCACGGCCACATCGTCTTGCGGAACGGTTGCCGCAATTTGCCGGGCGGCGTACCGGCCAACGCCGTCATCCGACCGCAGCGAATTGCCGCATCCGATGACCAGTATGGGTTTCATCCGCCGCGTTGCACCGTGTCCAGACAGGTACCGTCGGCGGCGATCAGCTCGATCAAAAGCGGCATCCGGCCAACGGCGTGGGTCGAGCAGCTCAAACAGGGGTCAAAAGCGCGAATCACGGCTTCCATGCGGTTTAAAGCCCCCTCCGAAATTTCCTTGCCGCTGATGAATCGCTCGGCCACCTGCTGGACCCCCCGGTTCATGGCCAGATTGTTGTTGCCGGTGGCGACGATCATGTTGGCCCAGGTCATCAGTCCGTGGCGATCCACGCGATAGTGATGAAAAAGGGTGCCGCGCGGCGCTTCGACGCAACCGATGCCTTCACCGAAATTGGGTTGGGCATGGGCCCTGATGCCCTCCGGATCGAGAATGGCCGGATCCGCCATGAGCGTTTCGATGGTTTCGAGGCAGTACAGGATTTCGATCAGCCGGGCATAATGGTTGTAGAAGGCGCTTAAGATCGGCCCGCGTTCGTAGCTTCTGAACTCCGCCCATTCCTGGTCAGCCAGGGGCGTCCCGCACCCGCTGCAAACATTTAGGCGGGCGGCCGGCCCCACCCGGTAAATTCCTTCGGGATAGCCCAGCGGTTTGTAGTAGGGCGATTTCAAATACGAAAACGCTTCCACCGATTCCCCGATATAATCCTGGTAATCGCGCGGATCGACATGCTCCGCCACAAGTTGGCCCTTGGCATCAATCACCCGCAGGGTTCCGTCGGTGAGCGCCAAATTGCCGTCCTCCTTGACCAATCCCATAAAGAGTGTTGGAAAGTTGGCAAACGCGGCAATTTCATCACGGAAGTTTTTCAGCGCATCCTTGAACCAGTTCAAAGTGGCCAGCGTTATGGTCTTGGCCTCGGGGATCAATCCCACGATTTTGTCGCGATCTTCCCGGGTCAGCGCGGCATTGACACCCCCCGGAACCACCCACGAGGGATGAATGCGCTTGCCCGCAAAGGCTTCGATGACCAGTTGGCCCACCTTGCGCAACTGAATGCCGTTGTGCGCCAGGGTCGGGTTGGCTTCAAGGACGCCCATGATATTGCGCGCGGCCGGATCGGAATCCATGCCCAACAGCAAGTCCGGCGAAGACAAATGAAAAAAGCTCAGGGCATGCGACCCGATAAATTCGCCGCAGTTGAGCAGACGCCTCAGCTTAACCGCGGTCTCGGGAACCCGCACGCCCAGAATAGTGTCACAGGCTTTGGCCGAAGCAAGCGAATGGCTGATGGGGCAAATACCGCAGATGCGTTCCACTAAAGAGGGCATTTCATAATAGGGCCGGCCCTCGCAGAATTTTTCAAATCCCCTGAATTGGGTCACATGGAACTTGGCATCGCTGACGTTGCCCTGGTCATCCAGGGTAATGGTGATTTTACCGTGTCCCTCGATGCGCGTGATCGGCTCGATGACCAGTTGTTTTCCCATGGGGAAACCTCCGTCGCTTTCAGGCGCCGAACCGGGATTTATCACTCAAATCAGGGATCCGGCCGGCAAGCAGCTCTTGAAGCATAAAGACAATGGCATCCGCCGGTGGCGGACAGCCCGGCAAAAATACATCCACTGGGACGAATTCGTGCAGCGGCCGGGTCTTATCCAAAAGATGCGGCAGGTCTTCCCGGGGTATCTGCGCGTTCAGGGGCGCGTTTTCCTCGTACCCGCGCTTCAGCACTTCCGCGAGAGGAAATCGGTTGCGCATCCCCGGGACATTGGCGGTTACGGCGCAGTCGCCCAGCGAGACCAGGATGGCCGATCGCTCGCGCAGCAACCGAAGCTTTTCCACGTCCGCGTCAGTGCTGACCGCGCCTTCCACCAATACCACATCGATCCCTTCCGGAATGACCTTGGCGTCCACCAGGGGGCCATACACGATGTCAACTTTACCAAGGATATCGATAAGTTGCTCATCCATGTCCAGCAAGGACATATGGCAGCCGGAGCAGCCGTCCAGCCATGTTGTCGCCATCCGTATTTTGCCCATAGGTGCCTCTGTTGGCTAACGTTCATTGCGACGCATGATCTGCAGATAAGGCAGAAATTCCTTATGCTTGACCATTTCAGCAACCGACTTGCCTTTTTTGGAAAGCGCCCCCGTCGGGCATACCTGCACACATTTGCCGCAACCGGTGCAGGTTTCCGATTCCCCCCAGGGTTGATTCAAATCCGTGATCATCCGGG
This sequence comes from Deltaproteobacteria bacterium, assembly GCA_020444045.1. Lineage (GTDB taxonomy): Bacteria > Desulfobacterota > Desulfobacteria > Desulfobacterales > UBA5852 > JABZFP01. Next base: position 98,433 of record JAHLLS010000021.1, on the reverse strand, counting down.
CGGAAATGCCGCGATGCATGATATCCCAGGTATGCGCCCCTTCGATTTCATCGCACACGCGGACGCACCGCATGCATAGCACACAGCGATTATGATCTATTGAAAACCGCTCGTGGGAGGCATCGACGGCGAGCCGGGGATAAAGGTAATCGAAACGCACATGGGTCATACCGAGTTTTTGGGCCAACGTCTGCAGTTCACAATGACCATTGGAAACACACACCGAACAGACATGATTGCGCTCACTGAAAATCAGTTCCAGAATCATGCGCCGATACCGCTGCAGGCGTTCCGAATCCGTGACGACCTCCATATCCTGCCGGACCGGCGTGACACAGGCCGGCAAAAGCTTGGCAACCCCCTTGATCTCTACAAGACACAGACGACAGGCACCCAAGCTGGAAAGGCCCTCCAGATAACAGAGCGTGGGAATAAAAATATCATTGTCACGTGCAACTTCCAGAATGGTTTCGCCCCGGCGCGCACTGACATCGCGGTCGTCGATTTTCAACGTCAGGATACCGACCGGCTTGCCGAGTTCAGAATCGCCTCTCGGGAATGTCGGGTATGCCGGAATGGTCATTCCCCCTCCTTTCCACGGCCCATTCGGCAGACGCCGGCGGGACAAAACCGGTCTTCGATATGGGCCCGATATTCCTCGCGGAAATGACGCAGGGTACTCATGACCGGATTGGGTGCGGTTTGTCCGAGACCGCACAGGCTGGTGTGTTTGACCAGGTCACACAGTTCTTCGAGTTTGGTCAGATCCTCGGCCGTGCCGGTTCCGTTTGTAATCTTACCCAGAAACTCGTGAATCTGCGTCGTCCCGACCCGGCAGGGAACACATTTGCCACAGGATTCCGATCGACAGAATTCCATGAAATACCGGGCCACATCCACCATGCAGGACGTCTCGTCCATGACAATCATGCCGCCCGACCCCATGATCGAGCCGACCTGGGCCAGGGATTCGTAATCCATCGGCAAATCAAGCGAATGCTCCGGGATACAGCCCCCCGATGGGCCGCCGGTCTGGGCGGCTTTAAACTGTTTGCCCTCCTTGATCCCGCCACCGATCTCAAAAACAATTTCCCGCAGCGAGGTCCCCATGGGCACTTCAATCAACCCTGTGTTGTTGACCCGGCCGGCCAGGGCAAAAACTTTGGTGCCCTTGCTTTTTTCAGTGCCGATGCCCGCAAACCATTGGCTGCCCTCACGAATAATCGGCACGATATTGGCCAGGGTTTCCACATTGTTGATCAATGTCGGATATCCCCACAGGCCGGCCTCGGCGGGATAAGGCGGACGCGGACGGGGTCTCCCGAGCTGCCCCTCGATAGAGGCGATCAGGGCCGTTTCTTCGCCACAGACGAAGGCTCCGGCGCCAAGCCTGACGTTGATATCGAAGCGGAAAGGCGTATGAAAGATGTTGTTGCCGAGAAATCCAGCGTGTTCGGCCTGGGCGATGGCCTTTTTAAGGCGTTTGACCGCCAACGGATATTCCGCCCGCACATAGATGAACCCATGATTGGCACCGACGGCACGGGCTGCGATGGCCATGCCCTCGAGAACCCGATGGGGATCACTTTCCAGTACGCTGCGGTCCATGAATGCGCCGGGATCCCCTTCATCGGCATTGCAGATGACAAATTTTGTTTCATTATCAGCTTTGGCCACCGTGGACCATTTCAACCCCGTGGGAAAACCAGCCCCGCCGCGTCCCCGCAATCCGCTTTTTTCGATTTCACGCGTAATCTCTTCCGGCGTCATGAGCGTCAACGCGGTATGCAAGGCCTGGTATCCGCCGGCCGCGATGTAGTCTTCGAGCCGTTCCGGATCGATCCGTCCGCAATTTTCCAGAACAATTTTTTTCTGGCGTTTAAAAAACGGCGTCTCACCGGAACAGACCAGACGATCCAGCGGACCGTCGTCAAGCGCCTCCAGGATATCGGAAACATCGGAAACCGAAACCGTATGATAGAGAATACCGGCCGGTTCGATGGCCACCAGCGGTCCACTGCTGCAAAGTCCCAGACAGCCCACCCCTTTGACCCGGCACCAATTTTCCAGGCCGCGTTTGGCGATTTCCTTTTCAAAAGCGTCTTTGACGGAAGCGCTCTGACATGAAAGACAGCCGGCCGCCACGCACACATTGATGCGGTGCCGGTAGCCGTCTTCGCGATCCGCTTCGATTCGGGCAATCTCGCGTATCTCATCCAGACGCATCGGTTTGCCACCTTTCTATGGTTTCCAGAACGGCCGCGGGTGTCATTTTTCCCTTGATCTCGCCGTCCAGGACGACGGCCGGTGCCAGACCGCATGACCCCAAACAACGCGCTGTCACAAGTGAAATAGCCCCATCGGCGGTTGTTTCGCCCGGTTCAATGTGCAGGGCCTTTTGCATTTCATGCATGATTTCCGCTGCGCCGCTGATATAGCAGGCTGTTCCCATACAGACCACGCAGGTGTGTCTGCCCGGCGGCTTGAGGGAGAAAAAATGATAAAAGGTGGCCACTGCATAGACTCTGCTGAGGGGGACCTGAAGTGTTTTGGCCACATATTTCAGTGCCTCCATTTCCAGGAAACCGAAGGTGTCCTGTACCATGTGGAGGGTCTCGATCAGGGCATTGGGTCTATAGCCGTGCAAGCGCATCACCCGGTTGACCCTGCGCCAGCGCGGATCATCGGCACGCTTCGAAGTTTCATCTTTGGCTTTAATCGAGGTTTCCTTCAGCGCTTCCATGGCCAACTCACTTTGTCGAAAGTTAAGCGATGCGGCGTTGACACCAGAACAGCGGAGATCGGGGTCTTACACGATCCAGATGGCCTTGTTGAACGCCAGGTAAAGAATTTTTCGCGTGACACGCCCCATGGCGAATTCTTCCACCACTGTGGTTCCGCGGCGACCGACGATAATGGTGCCGGCCCCGAGGGCATCGGCTTCCATGCAGACCCCGTTCGCACGACTGGTCTTTTCTTTCAAAATGGCGGTACGAAACGCCTTTGGTTCGAATCCTGCGCCGGTCAAATGCTTCTTGGCCGCCACCATAGCCGGCACGATCTTACGCGAGTTTTCATCCAGCCAGTGTGCTTCATTTCTACTTGTGAAAAAGGATTGCCGGGCCGGGTGATGCTCGGACAGAGGGCGCACAATATGGCAAAACAGGATTTCTTCAAGTGACCGGGAGAAAAGCAGGCTGACCTTATCCATACCCTTGCGGACACGCCAGGATTGATCATAGGCCACAATGACTTTTCGGGTTTCGGGCTGACCGCCCACTATGACAAGTGGGATATGGGCAACCGCATCTGCCAGTTTGGATGCAATACTGCCCAGCATGAACTCGGGCAGGGTGCCGAAACCGTTGCGGCCGATGACCACTGCGGCGTAGCCGCGTTGAGACTTTCTGATGATGTCGCGGGCAATACCGATTTTTCGCGATTGGACGGAAACGGAAACACTACCGGATGGGAATCCCGCATCCTTAAAGCTTTTTTGGGCATCATCCATGAACCGATTGATCTGCGTGCCGCGGCTGCTTTTCCATGTTTCGATTTCGGTCTCGTAAGCCGCGGTTGCCGCTGTTTCTCCCTCATCAAAGAACGCTTCCGGCACTTCGGCCCGCACATGAAACAATTCAAGGGCAACCTCATTGGGCGAGAGGATGCGGCTGAGGTAAGTAATCGTATGCCTGGATTGATCAGAGCCGTCGACGGCGACAAGAATCGTTGGCAGAGATACCATGGGCCACCTCCTTTTACTAAAGGAGTCGCTATGCACCCGACACAATGCTTATAGGACTATCATCATTCGCGGGTTAAAGACCTCTGCATGTCGGGTTCAAAATGGACGCCTACGTCATTCATTCCAATTTAAAGGAAACTTTTAATTTGGTGCGATAGCCCACGATTCTGTTATCTTCCAGGCGCATATCCATTTTTACGACTTCGGCCACCCGCATATCGCGAATGGAGCGGTCAACCGTAGATACCGCGACTTTCGCGGCATCTTCCCATGAAGTTTCAGAAAATCCGACAACCTCGACAATCTTATAGACACTGTTATCCATGGCCATCTCCTTTCCAAATTGAGGTAATTAAAGCAGCTCAAGACAGTGGTGACGATAAACAAACGGTTGCCCCGGAGGTCCGCTATCAACCCTGATGAAATTTATTGAGAAACGCCTGGTGGATGACATCCACGGCCCATTCCGGTTGGTGCAGGAAATCACAATTGATGATGAGATCGAATTCGCTGGGCGGCGCATCTTTTTTCCCGAAGGCTTTCTGGAAGAATCGTCGCTGTTCTTTGTCGGCAGCATCCAGTTCCTTGCGGGCGTCGTCCTCCGATACACCAAGAATATCCGACACCCGTCGGATGCGATATGCCCTCGAACTGATGAGGCGTACTGCCAGAACACGGTCCCTCGGCAGAATGAGGTGGGTCCCGCGCCCCACGAAAATGGTCGACTCCGTGTCTGCCAACGTCATGACGGCGCTGAAGAGCTTGCGCAAATAATCGCTCATGATGAAGGCTTTTTCGCCAAAAAGAAGCGCCCCGAGTTCACTCATTTTGCCGGGATGGCGCTCATCGAAAAAAGAAACGGTCTTCTGGCCCAATTCCGCATCGGTAGCGATTTTGTCGAGGATCAACCGGTCGGCGACTCGTTGACCGGTTTTTTGGGCAAGAATGTCCGCGATTTCAAGCGCGCCGACACCGATTTTTCGCGAAAAACAAATGGTCGGCTGCAGAATCGAAGGTTCCTGGCTGGTGCGTCGTTTCTGGGTTTCTCTTTGCTCCCATTCAACTACATATTGATGCGCTCTTTGTTCGGCATCATGCCGTTTTTGTGTGTAAGTGCCGGGAAGAAAGCGGCTGCCGGAACCTGTCGTCGTCATGACACACCTCCGTCTTTTGGTAGGTAGGGTCGGAACCGACGCGTAAAGCGCGTCGGCATAGGGGGATATGATTTGAACCTTGGTGATTTGATCTGCAGGAAGAGTGCCATGCTCGAGGATAAAAAAATTACCAAAAATAACAAATAGATAGAAAATTACAATTTATAACATGAACGGCTTTCCCTTTGTGTTAGAAGATTTGTCACACCCGGTTTCGAAAAATTGCGAAGTAGGGCACTGTTTTTAACTGACAAGGACTGCGGTTTCGATAAGGGCGCGACGCCATATGGACAAGCAGGTAATTCTGTTTATCAGGCTACCGCCATGTCCTGGATGGTGAACAGACCCGTATGGTGATGAAGATAATCTTCCAGGGCGGGAAGACCTGTCAATCGGGTATCGCTATGGGGAAACCGCCATATGGGATAGGCTTCAAGTGCCCGGCTGTGATTCTCGATGGTCTCGCCCGGGCGGCATCGATTGAGCAGCAGGCGGGTGATGGGGATGCCAATCTCATTCATTTTTTCGCTGATGCGCACGGCCTCTGAACAGGAAAGAGGCTCGTTGTTGAGAACCAGATCGATACGGGTGGCGTCGGAGGTGAAGCGTGCGCTCTGGTGCCGGCTGTCTTCGATCATATCCTGAAGTCGGGCTTTTACCTTATCCTGTTCGATGGCGATGGATTTAAATTTGATTTTAGAGACAATTTCTTTACGTTCATATATCCTGGATCGCAGCGAGAGCAATTCATTCAGCCACAGGCGCGTAATAACGGGCAGCGAGAAGAAGCGCAGGGTCAAGGCGGTGGGCGGCATGTCGAAGAGAATGTCGTCCAGGGCCTTACCTTGTGTGAGAGCGTCGTCGAAAGCAAGCAGCAGGGCGTATTCCTCCAAACCCGGAGAGAGTTTGAGGACGTTGAAATATCGTTGAATGTTGAAGGCGCTCTGGTAGGCATAGGCCCGCTTGATGAGGTTCGTGCTCTTTTTCAGATAGGTCTTTATCCACTGGTCGACATCGATTTCTTTTACGGCCAGGTTCTGACAAACCGAGACCGGTTTCTCAGAAAAGGGCCGCCTGAAAATATCCCTCTGGTTGTGCGCCGGGTCAAGGGAAACCAGCAACGTTTTCCGGCCCGAGCGGGCAAGATGAAGGGCGGTCAGTGCGGATGTCGTGGACTTGCCGACACCGCCTTTACCGATAAAAAAATGGAGGATTGGGGGCATGGGGTTCCTTATCAATCGATCGAGAATACGGAGAACAGATCGCCCAGTGGATCATGAGCTGTCATGATCCGATCGAGCATGACGGCCAACTCCTCGTCCATCAGGGGCAGCAGTTCCATGCTGACATGCACCGGTGGCGAGGGAATTCCGATGAAGGCCCCCAAGACCAGGATGCCGAAGATGTTGGCCAATTCATCGATTTCGTATTCGACGGTTTCAACGGCCTTGCTGCGCATGACGGCATCGGCGCTTGCCCACCAGGATTGCAGATGATGTTTGAATCCGATCATTGTTGGTTCACCTTTGGGATTTTCGGCTGACGTTTGCGGGGATTGTGGTACACGACCAGATCCGGTGGGTTGCGGGAACCGCCGGCAGCACGATAGATGCGCCGATCGAGCGCAAGCCGTTTCTTTGAAGGGAAACCACAATAGACCGCATAGAGCGCGATCAGCAGCGAGCCGGATCGGTAAAAGAAAGACACTGCCAGGAAATCCGCCACCATGGCAAGACCCAAGGCGGCCATGCCGATCAGGATCAGGTGGCGTTCAAAGGTGAAAAAGGTATCGGCGGCGATACGGGTATGGTTTCGTTTGCTGTGGGCAAAGAGGGTGCGATAGAGAATCGGGCCGGCCAGCGCGCATACCGCTGTGAGAATGAATAGGATCGGCCCACTGGATGCCCACACGTGAGGTGCTGCGCACCAGCGGGGCATGACGTGCTGGATTATGCGACCGGCGGTCCACACGAGTGCGACGGCTGTAAGCCACCGGAAATAGGTTCGTTTTAACGGCTCTTCCATTTCGATCGACTTTCTTTCGTACGATAATTCTTATGAAGGGCATCATCGGCAGGATATCGGCCACCCTGCCGATGATGGTCCGGTGTCACGACCCATACGTCAGCTCGCTTTGGGTTTGCGCGTGAGAAAGCGATCATCCAGTTCCCTGATAATGTTAATGATATCGCTCTGGGAGAGTTCATCCAAGGGCAGCATGGCATTGCCGAAAAATCCCTGTTGCCGAATCGATAATGTCTTTTCGGCAATCTGCTGGGCCGCGTGATCCCAGAAGGGGTGGTCGAAAACATCCACCGCATCGGTAAGGCGCGCCTGTTTGACGCAAAATGCGGCACCGGAGACAATCGGCGGGCCGTCAAAAAACGAAACCCCCGTATTGCGACGAACCGGCAGTAAAGCCCCGGCATGGCTGCCACGCAAAAAACCCGGGACGAAAGGGCCGATGGCGTAGGGCGACAAAACTTCGCCGGTGGACGGGAAGTGGTCCTGCACGCGGACGATGGCTACGGGGTCGTCGCGGCCCGTGACAAATCCGGCGATATTGTGCAGACGGGCCGTGCTGACGGCCACCGATTGGTCTCCGGTGGTGCGTGAAAAGATGGCTTCGATGGCAAAGCGCTCCGGGCTCCGCAGAAGGGCCGCCATGTCGTAGAGATCCTGCGGGGCTTCCAGGCTCACGACCCGGTCATGCGCGGCATACGCTACATCCATGATCACGAAGCGAAATCCCTGGTGCAGTTTTTTGGAAAGCAACAGCCCTGCACAAACCATAGGATCGGCAAATGCCAGGTAGAGGGGCAGGTTGAAAGCGCCGGGGCGGGTCTTGTCGGCGGTCAGAACGAGAAACGCTTCATTGGGACGTTCTTCGAAGCACAATTCAGCAATGCCCGGCCCCAATCCCTTGACAGCCCCCGAAAAGGCCTCGCGATACAGGTCCTGACCAGCGCCGTACAGGCCTTCTTCCGCTGCCTGGCGGGCACCGCAGCGCAAAGCTTCCATCAGCCCTTCGTGCACCGCGCGGTCATTGCACCCCTGGGTATGCGTCGCGACGATGGTGATGTCGTCGCCCGTAAAACTGATATCGGTATCCTTCAGAAGGGAATGGAGTTCACTTCGCACGTAGTCGGAAACTGCGGTGCAGACCCGGGAACTGGGCTGCAGATGGCCGCCGATACCGCCGAGATCGGCCCGGAAGGCAGTGATGGTGGTTTTCATTGCGGAGGTCTCCCTTCTTAGTAGAGAAACATGGGGTTGCCGGCCACCTGCCGAATGTCGGGCCGGTATTCGGCCGGGTCATAAAAGGCATCTACATCGACGCGTTTGACCCCCTTGCTGATGTCCTCCAGTGGGATATCCGTGTAGCAACCGCCCTGCAGGGCCACCATGCGGCCGGTCTGCTGTCCGTCGATCAGCTGAATCGCCAGATTGGCAAAATTGCGGGCCACCATCAGATCCAGCGAATCCGGTGATCCGCTGCGCATCAGGTAAAACAGCGGCTGGTAGATGATGTTGATGCCGGTCAGCTCTTTGATGGCTTCGGCGGTCCAGGCCCCGATGCCGCCGAGTTTACGATGACCGAAAGCATCGGCCCGACCGCTCAGGATCATGTCGCCGCCGATGGCGCTGGCCCCTTCACTGATGGTCAGCATGGCATAGCGGCTGGGATTGTGGGCGCGGTCGTCCACCAGGAAGCGCGCCAGCCGATCGGGCTCAAATGGCACCTCGGAAATCACGGCCCGATCGGCCCCGGACAGATACGCAGCGATCAGGGACGTTTCTCCACAGTAGCGCCCGAAAAGTTCCACCACGGCAATGCGCTCATGGGAGCCGCTCGAGGTTCGCAGGGCATGAATAAAATTGACGCTGCGGGTAATGGCCGTTGAAAAGCCGATGCAGTAATCGGTGCCCACGACATCGTTGTCCATGGTTTTCGGAATGGCCACCACCGGGAAGCCTTCCCGGTGCAGGCGAACGGCGAAAGACAGGGTGTCGTCGCCCCCAATCGGGACAACGGCGTCGATTTTCAAGCGGTTCAGGTTATCGATAATGTGGGTGGTAAAGTCTTTTTTTTGCTCTTCCGACGGATACCGGGTCTTCAGGAAATCCGGTGCGGCCGAAAAGGCCACGGCGCTGGGGTTGGTGCGCGAGGTGTGCAGGATGGTTCCCCCGGAACGATCGATGGTGCGAACGTCGGCAGGGGGCAGCGGTTGCAGGTTTTTTTCATACGAAGACGGATCGTCCGGGTTGTATGCCAACAGGCCCTGCCATCCCCGGCGGATTCCCAGAACGGAAAACTGACAGTGGGCGGCGCGGGTGACGAGTTGCTTGATGCAGGGATTCAGCCCCGGCACATCGCCGCCACCGGTTAAAATCCCGATTGTTTTTTTTGCGGCCATGATGTGTCTCCTCTGTCCGGTCTGCAGAACATTGCGGCCGGGTCGATACCGGGCCAACCAATAGCCTTTGTACCGTTTTCTCCACCTTGCATGCCCGGGAAAACAGTTACTCGGTGCTCACGGTGACGATGTTATTCGTGGTTCCAAAGGCGTTGGGCAGTGTTCGATGGTTCCGTGGATCTTCCCGCCACTGCCCATCGATCCAGAACTTATATTCATATTCTCCCGGCGGCAGGGTCACGGACTTTTTCCAAAGCCCATGACCTTTGTTGTCCATCGGATGCCGGTGGGGATCCCAGTCGTTGAATGATCCCACAAGGGCGACGATATCGGCTTCGGGTGCGCGGAAGGAGAACACCACCCGGCGCCGCTGCGGTTTGGCTTTGGGCTTGATTTTCGACATGTCGTACTCCGTTAAAACAGTTTGGTATTTCGATAGGATAGAGGCTTCATGAATCGTCGTACTAAGCCGATTCCTGTAAACAGCGTATCACCCCGTTATCGGCAGGCATGGTGCCTTGCAAGGCGCCATGCCTGTCGGTGTCGTTCACAAGGCAGCCGGCGCGGGGGTTTTTGACTCATCCTGCGGTGCAAAAAACTTGATGGCCCCCTCGATAGCAATCCAGACGGCGATGACCAGGATGATGAAGTTGACGATTTGCAACAGCAAGTTATGGCTCGCTCCGAATGTAAACTGGTTCATGGTAACCGCCCAGATGGTCATGATCAGCATGAACACGGCGGGAATTCCCGCCACCAGCCATTTCTGCCCGCCTTGGGTTTTGAGGTAAAGCGTAATAATGATCAGGGCCAGCGCGGCAAGGGTCTGGTTGACTGCCCCGAACAGGGGCCAGAGCTTCAGGGCACCGTTGCCGCTGGCGCCGGTGGCAAAAGCCAGGATCAGGGCGCTGCCCACCGCTACCAAGGTGCCGGTGTAACGCTCGATCAGAAAGGGCATATTCAAGCTGCTGCCGAGTTCTCCGATCACATAGCGCTGAATACGGGTGGCCGTATCCAAAGTCGTTCCGGCAAAAGACGCCACGAATACCGCCATGATGGCCAGGGTAAAGGTTTTGGGTATACCAACGGCCATGATCATATTGGCGGCGCCATCCACGAAGGCGCTGATTTTGGATCCCAATCCGGCGGCCGAAGCCCATGAGGCGTAATGGGTGGTCCAGGCCGCTACACCGGTCAGGGTCGTTCCGTCTTTAGTGGTATAACCCATGCCGATCCCGGCCGCGACGGCGATAATCACCAGGGTGGCCAAGGCACCCTCCATCAGCATGGAGCCGTAGCCCACGAACAAGGCGTCGTCTTCACTGCGCACCTGTTTGGCGGAAGTGCCGGAAGACACCAGGGCGTGGAAACCGGATATGGCACCGCAGGCGATGGTGATGAACAGGAAGGGCCACATGGGCGGCGCTTCGGCCGGCATGGTCTGCACGGCGGGTGCCACCAACTGAAGGTCACCGCCCAAACCGGCAAACAACACCCCCAGCACGAGCAGTACCATGGCGATCAGCAACTGGTGGGAATTGATGAAATCACGGGGCTGGAGCAGGGTGGTGACCGGCAGCACCGAAGCGCAAAAAGCATAGATCAGAAGAATGATCGTCCAGACCCCTGTGGGCGGGATGCTCCCGATGGCCGGCATTTTAAAGGGCAGGTAGGGACCCAGGAAGACGCAGACGTACATGGCCAGAACGGCATAGATGGACCAGGTCATCACGTTGGCACCTTTGCGGTAGATCAGGTAACCGAGGGCGATGGCGATGGGCACTTCGATCCAGACCGCCAGCACGGATTGGGGGTACATGGCGAAAATCACTGCGATCACAAGTCCGAAAATGGCGATGACGATCCACAACTCCAGAAAGACGATCAGGAAGAACAGGAATTTGGTTCGCGGGTTGATATATTTGGCCGTGTAGTCGGAAATGGATTTCCCCTGATTGCGCATGGAGATGATCAGGGCGCCGAAATCATGGACCGCACCCATGATAATGCTTCCCACGAAGACCCACAGCAGGGCCGGCACCCATCCCCAGATAATGGCGATAGCCGGACCCACGATGGGTCCGGTGCCGGCGATGGAAGTGAAGTGATGCCCGAAGATGATTTCCTTTTTGGTGGGAACGTAATCCATGCCGTCCTCGAATTCCACGGACGGCGTTTGCGCCTCTTTGGCCAGGGCGAAGATGCGGCGCCCGATGAAGCGGCCGTAGAGGTGGTACATGGCGAGGTATCCGACAAACGCCAGTACCACGATGAGCAGAACATCCATGAGAGCCTCCTTTCCGTCATCGTTGGCATGCTATGATGATGACGCTATGGGTGAACCTCTCAGCTCAATTGTCTCTCCGGGCTCGAATAATGAGCAGGGGACGGTCCACGCGATTCAGAATACCGGAAGCGATGCTGCCATAGAACAATCGGGAGAGCCCGCCCCGACCATGACTGCAGATCGCCACCAGATCGACATTTTCACGCTCGGCTGCATCGAGGATCTCCTTGACCACGGGGCCTGTCACGGCATGGTGGCGGGCTTCGATACCCTTGGCCTTGAATTCCCCCTGCACGCCCTTTAAATATGTCTCGGATTCCTCCATGAACGTTTCGAATTGTTTTTCGAAGTGGGCGTACTGCAGATCATCGTATCCGAAAATCCGGGGTGCGCTGACGATGGTTAAGAAGATGACTGTCGCACCGTTGTCATGAGCGAGTTTTTCGACATAGGGTAAAATTCTTTCGGCACGTTTGGAGCCGTCGAGCGGCACCAGAATTTTTTTATACATCACGCCTCCTTTCCTGCGCGCCCCGGCCGGTGGATGCCGCCATCGCGAACACCATGTGAGGTTGTTGGGCTCGCGGCATCACCGGCGGTGTGCATTATTCATGGTCCGTTCGGGTCAGGCCACGATCCAGACGGCCCGGTTGCGAACGGTATTGACGATTTTGTGGCCCACACGTCCCATGAGAAAATCTTCCACCCGCGAAAGACCCCGGCGTCCCATCACCAGGGTGCCGATGTCATTCTGGCGGGCAAACTGGATCAATCCCATGGCACGGCTATCCGCTCCGGAGGCAACCTCATGATGCACCCGGTCCGGAGCGTACCCGGCGGCTTCCAGGCGCTGGGTGGCCTCCTGGAAGACCGGTTCAATCATTTCTTTGGCCTCGGCGACCAGCGCCTCGAATTGTTCTTTTTCAATTTGCCGGATAATGGGTGACGGCAGGGTTTCCCAGGTGCGCACCACATGCACCAGGTAGATTTGGCGATCGTCGTGACCATTCCGGGTGGAAACCACATGGTCGACAGCCCGCATGGCACCTTCGGAAGCATCAAGGCCGATGAGGATGCGGTCGGGTGCCGGGTTGCCGCCTACCACCCACAACGGCACGTGGCGCAGCCGTTCGATCATCTTGTTGGCCACACTGCCGAGGACGAGGCCTTTTAAGCGTCGGTGGCCCTTGCGCCCGATCACGACGGCGTCATAGCCGTTATAGGATTCCTTGATAAGGTCGCGCGCGAAACCGATCTTGCGGGGTTCGGCCTTAACCGTGATGCGCGTGCGGTCAACGCCCGCCCGCTCCATGATATGACATGCCTTTTCAAGGATTTCGTCAGCGGCCTTTTGCTGCTCGTGCTCCCAGGCACGGATACCCGCCATTTGCTGGCGTCCGGCGGAATTGATGCCGATATCATAGAACGCTTCGTCCACATTCATGCGGACATGGTAAATAACGATGCGGGCCCCGCATCCCCCCAGCATTCGGCCGGCATAGCGGACTGTGTCGAATGCCTGGTTCGAACCATCCACTGCCACCATTACTTTATTCTTTTCGTTCATCGTTGCCTCTCAGGTTAAATGATTTGGTTGCGTGTCTTCCTCTGGGAACCCTTTATGCTAACGGCGTCCAACCCCGTAGTTTAAAAACGTCACCCGGCGGAAAATAATGTTGGTTTCTATCTATCCTCTTCAGGCGCCAGCAGACGGTGGCTTCGGTGCCACACTGAGCAAGCGCTTTTGAAATATCTATATGTCGTTGCGCAGGGTCAGCAGCGGCACCGGGCATTTGGACAGCATGCGGGCGGCGGTCGAGCCGAACAGCATTCCGGCGAATTGCCCCCGTCCGCGGGTTCCCATGATGAGCAGATCGATATCCAATTCCTTGATAGCCGTGATCAGGACTTCGCTGGGAATACCGGTCCGGACATGGCGACCGATGGCGTCCAGTGGGATGTCGAGATCGGAGAGCAGCGCCATCAAGGCGGTCAATCGGTCTTCCCGCATCCTGTTAAGCTCGTCCGGGAAAGAAAAGGTACTCGTGACATCGGCCACCTTGCTGAGAGCCTCGACATCCCGTTGATTGATGACGTTCACAAGATCGATGGCCGCATTGATTTTTTGGCCCAAGGTCCAGGCGTAGCCCACAAGATGCTGGCTGATAGGGGAAAAATCCACGGCCACCATGATGTTTCGGATATCTTTCATGTCGAACCTCCCTCGCTTTGGTGGGTATTGCGGACACTTTTCGTTTTTTGCAGATTCTCTGCAAGTGACCTCTCAGGGGGTAAAAATTTCCCGTCTTTTTTCGCGATGATCCACCAGGTAGCGCAACTTGGCGGCGGCTTGCAGCTCTTCCAGCATGGCGCCGATTTTATCCCGGTCCACTTGATAGGCCCGGATGTAGACATGGCGGAAGCCCTGGGGGGCCCGGTCGTAGGACGACAGAATACTGGCCATGCGGCCGCCGTAACGCCGGATGATGTCCGCCAGGTCCTTGATGGAACCCGGCCGGTCTTCGACCTCGAACGCCAGGTGGATGCCCCGGCGTTTGACCCCGGTCAAAGACATCAGGGCGTTAAACAGGTCGTTTTGGGATATCATTCCCACCATACGCCCTTTGGCGTCCATCACCGGCGCTCCGGAAATGTGGTGATCGCGCAGCACCTCGGCCGCTTCTTCGACCGTGTAGGTATCTGGAATGGTGATGGGCTTGCGGCTCATGATGTCGCGGACCTTGATCCGTGTGAGGGCATGCAGCAACTCGTGAATTTCCAGTAGGGTGGCATCCGAAGCGGAGGCGCGTTTGAGGTCCCGGTCGGTCACGACGCCCACCAGGGTTTCGCGATCGAAGACGGGGAGTGTCTTGATCTGGTTTTCTTTTAAAAGATTGAGCGCCTCGGCCATGGATGCCTGGGCCTCGATGCTGATGACGGTTGGATTCATCCAGTTGCGTACAAGCATGGTTCTCCTCCTTGGTTAGGATGCCGGTTCCGGTCGATCTTCCAGCAGCCTGATAATGGCGTGTTCGATCGTTTGTGAGTTGAAGGGTTTATCGATGAAGATATCCACGCCGATGGCGGCGGCTTTGGCATAGAGCTGCCGCGATCCAAAGGCTGTTATCAAAATCATGGGAACGTCCGGTGCCAGTCCTTTGGCTTCACTGAGCAGATCGAGGCCGTCGCGGTCAGGAAGTTGGTAGTCGCATATGAGAATATCGACCCCTCCCTGGCGCAGAACACTCAGGCCTTCCCGGGCGGATTCGGCAGTCGTGACACGGCAGCCCTCGCAGCCCAGGGAGATGGACATGGCGTCCCTGATCCAGGCGTCGTCGTCCACCAATAGGATGTGCTTGTCCTTCAGTTTCATGAGATTTCTGAGATTCGCTTGGGATGTCATGGTCCATTTCCTTCAAACGGTCAGCGCCTGCTGGCGATGGCTGGACGCATCACTGCTTGGCGTGGCGCCGATGTCCACCGATGGGATGTCGATGGTCAATTCCAAGGCGCCCATTTCGCGGTTGGTTCGCTGGCTGAAGCCGGTTTTACGGCCCAGACGCAGCATTTGGGTATTGTCCTGGAGGACGTAGCCAACAAGCGTTTTGATGCCGAGGGTGCGGGCGGATGTGATCAATTTTTGCAGGAGCGCCGCGCCGATGCCCTGGCCATGCAAGGCGTCTGCGACCATGATGGAAAACTCGGCCTTGGTTAAACTGGGTTCCCGAATCAGCCGCGCGGCGCCCAGCATTTCTTCTGTTTGACCCGATTCGGAGATGGCCACCAGCGCCATATCCCGGCCGTAATCGATCTGTGTGAACCGGGCCAGCATTTCAGGCGAGATGCGCTTCAGGGGGCTGAAAAAACGGAAGTAGATGCTTGCCGGAGAAAGGGTGCTGAACAGCCGGTCAAAGAGCGGCGCGTCTTCCGGCTTGATCGGTCGAAGCAACAGGTGCAGCCCTTTGCGGGTGACCACCCGTTCCTCCAGTTCATGCGGATAGGGGCTGATCACGAGATGATCGGGGGTTTTTTCAGTGGCGGCGTCAAGACGGATGCGGGCATCCACGGCCCGGATGCGGTCCCCCACGACAATGGCCGGGTTGATATCGAGTTCGGCGATTTCGGGGATGTCGGTGACCAGGCGGCTTATCCGGATCAGGATCTCTTCGATATGTTCCAGGGAGACTGCCGGTTGTCCCCGGTATCCCTTGAGCAGGGCGGCGATGCGGGTTGATTCGATCAGTTGCCGCGCCAACGCGCGGTTGAGGGGAGGCAGACCGATGGCGCGGTCACGCAGAATTTCGGTAAAAATACCGCCCGCACCGAAGACGACGACCGGACCGAACACCGGGTCGCGGCGGCTGCCGAAAATGAGTTCGTAGGCCGCGCCGTGAAGCATGGGCTGCACCGAGACACCGGTGATGACGGCGCCGGGATTGCTTCCGGCGGCCTTGGCCAAGAGCTGGTCATAGGCTTGTTGAACGCCGACGGCGTTTTCGACACCCAAAACGATGCCACCGGCCTCGGATTTGTGGACGATATCCGGCGATACGATTTTCAGCACGACCGGGTATCCGATCTGATCGGCCAGGCGGACGGCCTCCGACGGTGTCCCGGCCAGCTTGACCGGGTTGATCGGAATGCCATAGGCGGCAAGGATGGGTTTGGCATCCAGTTCTCCGAGGGAAGAGATGCCGTCGACCAGCATCTTCTCGACGAATTCCCGGCCCCGTTTGCGGTTGACCGTGAGTTCGGAAGAAAAGGTGCCGGGTATTTCCTGCAGCATTTTCTGGCGAGTGCGATGAGTATGGAGACGCTGGAAGGCGGCTACAGCCCGCTCGGGCGTTTCATACGTGGGGAAGCCCTGGGCATTGAACTGATAGACCGACCGGGCCACGGATTCCCCCCCCATCCATACGGCAAAAACCGGAAATTTTTGTTTTCGCTGCAGATAGTCGATAATCGCATCGGATACCGCTGCGGCATTGCTCAACGCTTGGGGGATAAAGATGATGACCAACCCGTCGATGGCGGGATCGGCGGCACAGATTTCGACGGCTTGACGCCATCGTTCCGGGGAGGCGTCGCCGATGATATCGATGGGGTTGCCGCGGCTCCAGAAGGCGGGCAGAATTACATCCAGCTTGGTCATGGTTTCCGCCGAAAGCCGGGCCGGCTGCAGGCCCAACTGTTCGATGGCATCCATCGCCATGACACCCGGACCGCCGCCATTGGTAATAACGGCCAGGCGGGGCCCGGCCGGCAAGGGTTGCTTGGCAATCAACTCGGTGCAATCGAAGAGCTCTTCGATGGTGTCCACCTGGGTGATACCAGCCCGGGCAAACGCGGCGCGATAGACGTCATCCGCACCCGCCAAGGCACCGGTGTGAGAATAAGCCGCGGCCGCGCCCGACTTTGAGCGGCCGGCCTTGAGGGCGATGACCGGCTTGAGGCGGGAGACCGCCCGGGCGGCGCTCATGAACTTGCGGGCGGCGGTGATATGTTCGACGTACAGGACGATGGCGCGCACATCGGCATCGCCGCTGAAGTGATTGAGCACGTCGCCGAAATCCACGTCCAGCATGGATCCGATACTGACGAAATGACGAAATCCGATGCGCTCGCGGGCCGCCCGGTCGAGGATGGCCAGGCACATGGCGCCGCTCTGGGAAATGAAGGCGATATTGCCGGCCGGCGGCATGCGGCCCAGAAAGCTCGTATTCAGGTGGGCGGCGGTTGAAATGACCCCGACGCAGTTGGGTCCGATCATGCGCAGGGAGGCCTGGCGGGCCGCCTTCAGAATCTCCTTCTCGATGCGTTCGCCGGCGGGGCCGGTTTCTCTTCCACCGGCCGAGAGCACAATGGCATTGCCGATGCCGGCCGCGGCGCAGTCTGCGATAACGTCCCGGACACGCTCGATGGGCGTGGCGATGACGGCCAGGTCGATGGCCTCTCCCACGGCCGTGAGATTTGGATAGGCTCTGATGCCATTGACCTTTTTCCGGGCAGGGTTGACGGGATGGATGCGGCCCGGAAACCCCCCGGCGATCATATTGCGAATCACCGCGTAGCCGACCCGTCCGGGCGTGTCGCTGGCCCCGACCACGGCGACCGATTTTGGCGAAAAGAAATTTTCGAAAAGTGGACTGGTCATCACAACTCCCTGTCTGGCGGCATGGCCATTTTCAGCGATCTATACGGGCATTTTCCCGCTGCGTTCCGGAATACCGACTAGGTGTTTGAGCAGAAAATGTGCCATTGTAGAAAAATATTAAATTTATCAAAAAATACAGTCAGATAAATTAGGTGATGGTGGTGCGGGGGAGGGAGGGGACGGCATGATTTAGCAAAAGTGCGAATTCACAAATTGAAGGATTGCGAAAACGGCGCAGTGGCGCAGATGGTAATCGGTCGGTGGCGCGTGGACACGCTTTGCCGGTATCCTACAGGGGAACCGGAGCGGGATTTAAGGGACCAGTTTCCGGTGTCGGTAGCGGAAGGTGTGATGGTTGAGTTCCAGCAGACGCGCAGCCTGGCTTTCATTGTTCTGGCTGCGCTGCAAGGCCTGAAGGATAAAATGACGCTCAATTTGTTCCAGTGTTTTGGGCAGATTCATGCCCTCGGGCGGCAGGGATGGCAGGATTTGAATCCAGGTTGCCGGATCGCAGGTATTCGCATCATGGGCGTGTTCCAAACCCAGGTCCTGCGGTGTCAGGTATTCGTAACGGCCGGTCAGGGCGGCTTTTTCCGTCATATTTTTCAGTTCGCGCACATTACCGGTCCAGAGATGCTGGCGCAGGGCCTGCTCGGCTTCCGGGGAAAACCCCCGGAAGGCGGTTCTGAATTTCGTGTTGAAATGGGCCAGATAGTGTTTGGCCAGTGGAAGGATATCATCCGGTCGGTCTTTGAGCGAGGGCACCTGAATTTTGATGACGCCTAAACGAAAGTAAAGGTCCTGGCGGAAAAGACCGTCGGCCATCATCTGGGCCAAGTCCCGGTTGGTCGCGGAAACGATACGCACGGCAACTTGGGTGGATTTCGTTTCGCCGACCCGGTAGAACGTACCGGATTCGAGAAAACGCAGCAGTTTGGCCTGGGATTCGGGGCTCAGGTCCCCGATTTCATCCAGAAAAAGAGTGCCGTTGTGGGCGGTTTCCACCAGGCCGGTTTTGCCGGACTCCCGTGCGCCGCTGAAGGCCCCGCCCCGATAGCCGAAGAGTTCGCTTTCCACGAGCTCCTTGGGGATCGCGGCGCAGTTGACGGCCACGAAGGGGCCCTTGAAAAGCGGGCTGTGGTAATGAATGGCGCTGGCCAGGAGCTCTTTGCCGGTGCCGGTTTCGCCTTCGATCAGAATCGGCGTGTCGGAGCTGCGGGAGACGCGCTGGATGAGGTCCATGACCCCCTGGATGGCATTGCTCTCCCCGATAAAGAGCGGCATGTTTTCACTAAGGCACCGGGCCTGCAGCGCTTGCACCTCCTTGCGCAGGCGGATGGTCTCCAGGGCATTCGTAATGGTCAGCTCGAGCTGGTCCATCTGGAGGGGTTTGACCACATAGTCGTGGGCGCCGAGTTTCATGGATCGAATCACGCCGTCAATATCTTCATAGGCGGTGATCATGATCACCAGGATGTGTGGATTGCGATGTTTGATGTCCGCCAGCGCTTCGATGCCGTTCATGCCCGGCAATCCGATATCCAGCAGCACGAGATCGGGCGCTGCCTTTTCCAGGTTGGCCAGCGCGTCTTCTGCATTGGCAAAACCGGTGATGCGGTAGTCGTCCCCTAAAGCCAGCGCGATGCCTTCGCGGATGGTGGGTTCATCATCGACGATGAAAAGGTGGTAGCGGATGGTGGTCATGTCCGTCCTTCGTGGATGGGCAGTGTAATGGTAAATGCGGCGCCTCCCCATTTCCCTGGCCCTACGGACAGGGTGCCCCCATGATCTTCGACAATACGCTGGCTGATGCTCAGCCCGATACCGCTGCTGCCGTGCTTGGTGGTGTAGAAGGGGTCGAAAATTTTTTCCCGCAGGTCCTCGGGGATGCCGTCACCGGAATCTTCGACGCGGATACGGACATGGTTGTCCCGCTGCCGGGTCTGGATGCCGATGCGACCGGGTGTCTTCTCCTTGTTGAGGGTTTCCGCCGCATTCGTGATCAGGTTCAACAAGACCTGTTCAATCAGTTGGGCGTCAAAGCGGCACAAGGGAAGGCCATCGGTCAAATCGGTTTCCACATGAACGCCTTTTTTCCGGAGGATGGCGGCGGCCAGATCGATGGCTTCTCTTACCGGGTGATTGATATCGGCCGATTCGAACTGGGGTTCGGTGGGCCGGGCAAAATCATAGACACGCCGGATGACGTTTTCGATCTTGGTGGAGGCCGACTTGAGTTGGGCGAGAATGCCGTCGATTTTTTCTTCTTGTCCGGGTTTGCGGAAGAGTTTTTCAAGGGTGTTGATGTAGATGTTGATCCCGGAAAGGGGGTTGCGGATTTCATGGGCAATGCCGGCCGCCACCCGTCCCAGGGAAGACATTTTGTCCTGGATCCGCAGCATCCGTTCCATCTCTTTGGCCGGGCTGATGTCCATCAGATTCATGAGCACGGCATCCTTATTGCGATAATCGATCCGGGTGGCACGGCAATAGAGCCACTTCAGGGAGGACTTCTGATGCATGCGCGGGTAGAACCGGCATACCATGTCGACCCGCGGCAACTGGCCGGACATCAACGCTTCGAAAGACGCTTCGACCTTTTTACGATCCTCAGGGTGGACATGGGACAGCTCAAGAAAAGTGGCGCCGTCCGGCACTTCCCCTATCAACCGCCGCAATTCGGGGTTCCGGTACACTTCGCGCCCTTCCTGAACGATGCTGATGCCCACCAGGGCATTTTCGACGATGTCGTTGAGGCGCTTTTCGCTTTTGGCCAGGGCCGCCGTGGCCAATTTGCGCTCGACGATTTTACCGACGCGTTCGGCAACGGCATCCAAAAGGTTGCGCTTTTCAACGGCGAAGGGGCCTTCGTCCAGGGAGGGACGTGCTTCCAGGTAACCGACCGTCAGCCTTCCTTGAACTTCCCCGTGAATTTTGACCGGTGACGAGAGGCACCATTCGGTCGCTCTGAAATTGGCGGTTTGATGACATTGATCCATCAGTTTCAATTGGGCGTAAGAGATCTCGGGGAATTTCATGGCCGCCGGAAGAATTTGGACCGTCCCGGCCAGGATGTCGTCGAGTGCAATGCCCGGTGTTTCCACCAGGCGGGATAAATCCAGCAGGCAGCGCAATTCTTTTTCGCGCAGGCTGAGGTCCAATTCATTCACGATGTGCCGTTTCGGTTGCAGGGTTGGATGATGTGTGCGACGACGAAGCCGTTGGTCGAATGACGATGGGCTCATGTTATAGCAAGAGAACGTCGAATTGAAAAGGCCAAGAGATCCCGGCCGGCCTGACGGCATCGATTTTTCTCAAGCAGGCGGCAGTCTTCGGCGGGACTTGTTTCCGGTCTGGTGAATCCCCCGCGCAATAACGAGGTCGCGGCCAAGGGCGCAGCCGTCTTGATAGACGGAGGGATCCTGGCGGCTGCCGCCGCGCTGGATGGTTTGGGTATGGGGATGACGATGACGCAGATAGCGGCTCAACTGGGGATCGTCCGCCGTGACCAGGGCGCGTATGTCCGGTGATGTCGTGTTTGCGACAGCCGTCTGCAACTTGCTGCGAAACCCCTCCAGAATGCCAATGGCGAAATCGGTTTGTTGAAAACGCTTCAGGCGCCGGCCCTGGCGATAGGACGTCCATTCGCGTTCGGTAAAGTGCCGGATAAAATCGAAGACATAGGCCGCGTGCTGGACATTGGCGATGGTGCCGGAAATTTCGAGAACCCGTCCTGGTTTGCCCTTGGCCACCACAAAGGCCGAGACCCAGATGCCCTGGACGAAGTAAAAATCCTGCAACAGATTGGCCTGGACATAGGCTTCGCGGAAATGCCGCAGGGCCGGTTGGCCCAGAAACAGGCTGACAAAATCGCGCTGTTTGAGCTGCAGGGCATCCAGGTGGTGGCGGGTCATCAGATCGTGGGCCTTGAGCATGGCGGCTTCCGCTTCGTGGCGGTTGGGGCTCTGCGCCAGAGACAGGAGTTTGTGGATGCGACTTTGAATACCACCGCGGCCGCTGGTCTCGTGCTGTTTCAGTCGTGCGCGCAACGGCCGGCGGGTTGTTGAAGCAGAAGGATCGGCACGCAGCATCAGACAGGCCTGCTGAAAAGCGGGGCCGTGGGGCGGCTGGTTGTCCGCGCCCAGTAGGGCATCGGCCAGCTGGTGGGCGGTTTCATGCCGCAGAACTTCCCGGATTTCATCCCAGGGGTGGTTTTCGGCCAGGTGTCGGCTCAGGCTTATTTCCCGTCGCACCGGGGACCATTGTCCCAATTGCCGGGTGGTGTCCGACAGGCGAAAGGAGGGCTTCTGCATGCGGGCGCGATAGGCCGGGGCCAGCTGGCTGCAGGCGAGTTCCCACTCGTGGGCCAGTCCGAGGAGAATACGGCGTTCGCGGGCCTGGTCAGGTAATGCCATGACGGGATCTCGATTCATTCACGTTTTGGATGGAACGGTTTCCAAGCCTCCACCATTCGGTCGGAACCGGCCCTATCGCATATTAGGCGCCGTTGGTCAATTTCTGACGATGGCGATCGATGGCTTGGACGATGTAGGGATGGATGTGGTTTACAATGATGCGGTAGCCGTCAGCCGTGGGGTGGATGCCGTCGGGCTGGTTCAAATCTGGCCGGCCGGCGACACCCTCCAGAAAAAAGGGAATCAGAATCAGGTCCGCGGCCCGGGCGATGTCCGGATAGATGGCGCCGAAGGCCCGGGTGAAATCCGGCCCGAGATTGCGGACCATCTGCATGCCGGCAAGGACGACGGTGATATTCCGTGCCTGCAGCTTGGCGACGATGGCGTCGATGTTGCGTCGTGTCAGGGCCGGGTCCACACCCCGCAGGCCGTCATTGGCCCCGGTTTCCAATATGACGATATCCGGGTCCAGCGTCAGCATCCAGTCCACCCGGGCCAGTGCGCCGCTGCTGGTTTCGCCGCTGACGCCGGCATTGATGACCCGATAGGCGATTCCATCGTCACGGAGCCGGGTCTCCAGCAGGGCGGGATAGGCCTGGTCTTCATCCACCCCGTAGCCGGCGGTCAGGCTGTCTCCCATGCAGACAATAACCCCGGCGGCAGGTGGCGGCGGGTCGGTTGCCGGTGCGGCGCTTTCCGATGGTGTCTTGTCGCAGCCGAAAAGGACGAACCATACGAGCAGCATGATGCCGATGGTGCGTGTTGTTTTGAAAATCATGGTTGTCTTCCCCCGTATGGTGCGGTCCGTCTTTGCGGAGAGCACGTTTACAATCGCGTCTAGGCCCCCTCTTATTCCGCAGCGTGGGTTCTAAGAAATTGGATGGGTTTGCGCCGCATGATGCTGCGCGAGGCGCTCAAACCGACCAGGACCACGGCCAGGATACCGACCATCAGTCCGGCAAGTGACGCGGCCGGGTAGGGCTGGTAGGCGATGTCGAAATACCGGACGCAGACTACCCAGCTGATTAGGTGGGCCAACAACAGCCCGCCGGCGGCGCTGGCCCCACCGAGCAGCAAGTTTTCCAGCGAAAAGACATAAAGCACGAACCGACCCGGTGCGCCAAGGATTTTATAGTAAACGGCTTCGCGGATGCGGGCCGCGCGGGTGGCGATAATGGAGCTGACCACCAACAGGATACCGGCCGCCATGCTGAACAACGTGAAAAACCGCATGGCCTGTGAGAATCGATCCAAGGCACCGGCAATCTGGCGGATGGACTGGCTGACATCCAGGACCGTCACGTTGGGCAGGGCCTGCACGATGCGGTTTTGGAGGCTGGCCATTTCGGCCGGGTCAACCCGCAGGGCGGTGAAGATGGCCTGGGGTGCTTTCTCGAGGGCCGCGTCGGGGAAGACAAAATAAAAAAAGGGCTGCATGCTTTCCCGGGTGCGGGTGCGAATACTGGAAACGGTGGCTTCCAGCGGCACGCCCTGGATCTTGAATTGCAAGCGGTCGCCCATGCGAATGTTGCCGATATCCGCCACCCGGTCCAGGACCGAGACCTGGAAGGTGCCGCCGTTCGGGGTGAACAGGGTGTTTCCTTCCACGAATTTTTCATCATCGAGAAGGTGATGGCGGTAGGTCAGGTTGAAAGGCCGGGCCAGGTTGTCGCTCTTGCGCTGGCGCTCGCGGCCGGGGTCGATCGCCTGGCCGTTGATGGCCATGAGCTTGGCCCGCACGATAGGGTAGAATTCCAGGGGGCGATCCACGAGTTGGGTAAAGGCGTCAGTCTGGTCGCGCTGGATGTCGAGAAAAAAGACATTGGGAGCGTCCTGGGGATAGGCCTGCACAAAGGTGGCATCCAGGTTCTTTTCGATCAGGAAAATGGCGTAGATGATGGTCAGGGAGGCCGTCAGGGTCACCAGGATGGCCGGGGTGGCGTTGCGCGGCCGGAACAACCCGCGGATGGCCTGACGCATCGCCAGATGGCGTACCGCAAGGCGTTGCAGCGCTTTCAGAAAAAGCCAGGTGCCGAGGAAGGCGACACCGACGAGCACCAGGAGGCCGCCGATGAAATACGCCCCGATACGAAGGTCTTCAAGTTGCCAGAGCACCAAAGCCACGAAGAAGACGGTGGTCAGCACAACGGTCAGCCATTCACCGGGAAGCCATCGGCTTTTCTGCTTTTCGTGCCGGAAGAGGGCCGATGGCTTGAAATGCTTCAGGTTCATCAAGGGACGGGCGGCAAAAAGGACCACCGCCAGCAATCCGATAACAAGACTTTGGCCCACCGCGCCCCAGGCCACCCCAAACGTGGCATCGGCCGGGATGAGGTCGGCCAGAAGGAACGTAAGCCCTTCCTGCAACCCCAGGCCGGCCGCGATGCCGCAGGTCGTCCCGAAGATGCCCAGCAGCAGGACGACACCGAGATAGAGGCGCATGACAAAACGGTTCGGAGCGCCAAGGGCTTTCATGGTGGCCATGGTTTTGACACGCGCCCGCATGAGGGCCGTCAGTACACTCTGGATGCCGATGCCCGCCAGCAGAAGCGTAAAAATCCCCACCAGTTTGAGAAAAAAAAGCAGGTTGTCGAAAAACCGCTTCAGGCGGGAATCCGCGCTGCGGAAGGTATCGACACGTTCCTGGGTGGGATCCGCTGCTGACCAGAGTTCCTCCTGAACAGCCTCCGGTGAAAGGCTTGCCGGCAATCGCAGGAGCGCCATGTAGCGCACGCGGCTGCCTTGGGTGATCAACCCCAGTCGCTGGCGGTCACGCGCACTGACGAATATTCGCGGTCCCAGGGTAAACACGGTTACCGGACGGTCCGGCTCGGAGATCACCACATCACGAATGGTCATTTCGGCGTCACCCACAAAGAGGCGACTGCCGATGGCAAGGCCCAATCGATCCAGCAGGGTTTGTTCGACCACGATGTCCCCCGGGGCCAGCATCTCATGGAAAGGCTCTCCGGAAGCCAGCACCACGCGACCATAGTACGGATAACCCGGCTCCACCACCTTGACCGCCGAGAGCAGCGAAGCGGATGCGTCTGGCGTTCGGACAACCGTGTAGAATTCCCAGACCCGCGCCATGGCGACATCCGCGCGGGATGTCAGCCCCGCCAGTTTGGATTCCATGGCGGGTAAAAATGGAAAACTGGAGCGAACGATGACATCGGCGGCGTGCAGCTGTCGGGCATCGCGCAGCATGGCCTGATGGACATTGGCCTGAAAGCCGCCCAGGGCTGTCAGACCGACGACCGATAAAACGATGCAAAGGAAAAGCACCGTTGTTTGCTGCCGGTTCTGGCGCAGCTCGCGGATGATCATTTTGGAAAGCATACCGCTGGGCATCACAGATCCCCTGACCGATCCAGCCGACCGTCGGTCAGCTGGAAACGGGTGTCGGCCCGGCGGGCGATGTCGGGATTGTGGGTCACCATCAGGAGCGTGGTGTGGAATTCCCGTTGGAATTCCAGCATCAACGCCAGGATGGCCTGGCCGCTCTGGGAATCCAGGTTGCCGGTCGGTTCGTCGGCAAAGATGATGGCCGGCTGGTTGATCAAGGCCCGGCAGATGGCCACGCGCTGCTGCTCACCCCCCGAGAGCTGGTGGGGCATGTTGCGGCGCCGGTGGCTGAGCCCGACGCGTTCCAGAAGCTTTTCGGCATCGGCGGCCGCGTTCGGCGACCGGGCCAGTTCCGCCGGGAACATGACGTTTTCGAGGGCCGAGAGTGACGGGACCAGATAAAAGGATTGGAACACGAAGCCGAAGGTTCGATTCCGGAGAGGCGCCAGATCGTCTTCACTCAGATCGGTAATGTCTTGATCCTGGATGCGGACGGTGCCGCTGTCCGGCCGATCGAGGCCGGAGAGGAGACTCAGCAGGGTCGATTTGCCGCTGCCGCTGCTGCCCTGAATCACGGCAAACGTGCCGGGCTGAATGTTGAGGGAGACATCCTGCAGGACCTGGATGCGTCGATCGTCAATCGTGTAGGTTTTGTTCAGTTCAATCGCTTCAATCATTGACGCTGTCGTCCATTCGGGTTCACGCTGGGGCGATGCGCCGGCAAATGGATCAGACTGCCGACCACCGCGGTTGATTTCGAGAAACGTAATGACGTTCCGATGAAAGTCAAAATGCGGGGGCACCGTCCGCTCGTGTGAACGGACGGTGCCCGATATTCGGGCGGGCGATTTAGAAATGGATGCCGCCCCATTTTATCCCTGGGAGTCTCAGGGGCGCTCGATTTCCTTGAACGCGCTGGCCGGAAAGAAGCAGTAGGGGCATTCCTCGGGGGGCGCTTCGGCGAAATGGACATACCCGCACATGCGGCAACGCCAGACTGCGGGCGCTGTTTCAACATCCACATCGTCGAAATCGTTACGGTTGTGAATCGGCAAATCGTCCAGGGACGGCATGACCGGCTGGTAGCTGCCGAGGGCATGTCCGGCCAGAATCATCCGTTGAACTTCACTGGTGCCCTCGTAAATCCGGAAGAGCCGGGTGTCCCGCAACAGCTTTTCGATGGGAAAGAACCGGGTGTAGCCATAGCCGCCCATGACTTGCAGGGCCTGGTCCACCACTTCAAAAGCGGCCTCGGTGGCGTAGAGTTTGGACACGGAGGCACTCACGTTGGGATCCATTCCGTTATCGGCCTCCCAGGCCGCTTTCCAGATCAGCAGGCGGGAGGTTTCCACTTTCTGATACATCTCCGCAATTTTAAACTGGATGGCCTGGAAATTGACGATTTTGCTGCCGAAGGCGCGGCGTTTTTTGGCATAGTCGATGGCAAATTCCATGGCGGACCGGGCGGCTCCCACCGCAAAGGCCCCGATGGAGGGCCGCGTGCGGGCGAAGGTGCGCATGGCCAGGGCAAATCCCTGGCCCGGCGTGGCGATGACGTTTTCCTTGGGCACCCGCACATCCTTGAGATTGATGGCCGTGGTGTTGGAGCCGCGCTGGCCGAATTTCGGTATGTGGCGGCCGGCGGAAACGCCTTTCCAATTGGTCTCCACCACAAACGCGCAAATGCCCTGATGGGCCGATTTGGGGTCGACTGTGGCGAACACGGTGACATAGTCGGCGATGCCGCCATTGGTGATCCAGAATTTGGTGCCGTTCAGGATATAATCGTCGCCGTCCGGCATGGCAAGGCAGCGCAGGCTGGAGACATCCGATCCCATGGTGGGTTCGGAAGTGGCAAAGGCGAAGAATTTACGGTCCCGGGTGATGGTGGTAAGGTATTTTTGCTTGGCGGTTTCATTATCGCAAAGAATCAGCGGTTCCATTCCCAGGGAATTGTCGAAGATGCTGGTGGCCAGGCCGGGGCAGACGGCCGACAGTTCTTCCGTGGCCACGACGCCGTCCAGCACCCCGTACCCCTTTCCGCCGTATGCTTTGGGGATGTCGCCGTTGACCAGGCCGGCGTCGTAGGCTTTGTGCAGAATGTGCATGGGCGTTTCTTCGCGCTGGTCATATTCCCACGCCACCGGGAGCAGTTCTTTCAGCGCAAATTCACGGGCTTCTTTCTGGATCGCTTTTTGTTCGGGACTCAGGGAAAAATTCAACATGAAGCTGTCTCCTCTAAAATTGTTGAGTGTACGTCTTGGGTGTCCATTCCCAACGGAACGCCAAAACCGGGAACGGTCTACGGCTTTGTAAGGGCGTCGCGCAGCAGACGGTAGAGTGATTGGAGTTCTTCGGCAGGATTTGAAGTCTTTTGTATGGCGTGGGGGGCAAGGCCATGCCGAAGGCAAAGGAGGTAGGCTTGATGCCAGGTTGGCAGCCAGACAAGTTTCTCCTGAATCGCCGTCAGCGAGCCGAAGATTTCCACGAATCGTGGCAGGCTGAGGATAAAGTAGATGTGATTGGGGAAGGGAGCCGTGGGCTTGATCACGTGCTCGGGATCCCAGACAAAACACCCGACATGGGGCACCCAGGGCAAACCGCTGCCTTTCAGTTGCTGCGCCAGTGTGCATACGTTACTATCAAATGGGATCGGGGGCAGATCGCTATCGGGATTGAAGGGTACGGGCTGCATGATGCGTATCACCTCTCTTTCTTCATGCCATATCCTGCAGGGACAGGCAAGGGGGAAATGGCATCCCTGCCGGGGTGTTTTAAACCGGCAGCGGTGCCCCGGAAAAAATGCCGGTCATTTTCCCCTTCCGGTTGTCGCCAGATCAGTTAAAATTGACATTTGGTGTGTAATATTTAAAATTGAACCAACGATTTCCGTTTTGTCCTGACGGAGCGCGTCCTGGAACAGCCTATCGCGCGATATCCTCTTACATTTGACGGCCTTTGATTCATTGCCCGGCGTGTTTTGAGGGGCAGATTCCCTCAAACCGACAGAGGAGCAGCAGATCTTGTGAGGAACGGCATGAAGGAACATTCTGCCCACGCCCCTTCGACCATTTACTGGCCCGGCCGTCTTTCGGCCCTGCTACCCCTCGTTTTATTCATCGGAGCAGCCTTTCAAGTCCCTGAGATCCAAAAAAACGGGGCCATGGCGATGGCCTTCGACTGGGTGCCCAGCCTGAACGTCCGGTTCGATCTTGTCCTGGACGGGCTGAGCCTTTTGTTTGTCCTGATTATCACCGGTGTTGGTTTTCTGGTGACGATCTATGCCGATGCCTACCTGGCGGGTCACCGGCAGATGAACCGCTTTTTTGTTTATCTGCAGTCTTTTCTCCTATCCATGGTGGGTCTGGTTCTCAGCAACAATCTCATCTTGCTGTTTGTTTTCTGGGAGTTGACAACTCTTTTCTCCTTTCTGTTGATCGGTTTTGAGAATGAATCGGCAACGGCCCGCGATAGTGCCCGACAAGCCTTGCTGGTTACCGGCGGCGGCGGTCTGCTCCTGCTCGTGGGCATCCTGCTGGTCGGTAACGTGACGGGAACCTACGCTTTATCCGAATTACTGGGACACGCGGAACGATTGCACCGTGATCCACGCTATCTCCCCATCCTGATTTGCATTCTGGCCGGGGCTTTCACCAAATCGGCCCAGTTTCCCTTCCATTTCTGGTTGCCGAACGCCATGGCCGCGCCGACGCCGGTGAGTGCGTTTCTGCATTCCGCCACCATGGTCAAAGCCGGCATCTATCTTTTGGCCCGGCTGCATCCGGTCATGGGGGGCACCACCGCCTGGATGACGACATTGGTCGTCGTCGGCGCGGTGACCGCATTATGGGGGGCTGTCGTGGCAATGGCCAAGACCGACCTGAAAAGTGTTTTGGCCTACACCACGATCATGGCGCTGGGCATTATGACCATGTTTCTGGGCGGCCGCTCGACACCGGCCCTGACGGCGGCCATCACTTTTCTTCTGGTCCATGCCCTCTACAAGTCCTCCCTTTTCATGGTGGTGGGCAGCATCGATCACCAGACCGGCACTCGGGAACTCGCAGAGATCGGCGGCATCGGCCGGCGGATGCCGTTTACCGCCGCCGCCGCTTTGATGGCGGCCCTCTCCATGGCCGGCTTTCCGCTCTTCCTGGGGTTTATCGGAAAGGAGATCATGTACAAGGGCGCCCTCACCGAAGATGTCTTCCCAGGTCTGGCTACGACCGCCGCCCTTTTGTCCAATGCCCTCATGGCGGCCGTCGCCGCCACCGTTGCGCTGCGGCCGTTTTGGGGCCGGGAGACGCCGAAGGCCCGCACCGCCCGGGAAGCTTCATGGCCGATCTGGTTCGGTCCGATGGTGGTCGGTGCTATCGGGCTGGGGTTCGGCCTGATTCCCGATTGGGTGTCCCGCTGGCTGGTCGAACCGGCCGTGCGGGCCTTCCATTTCACCAAAGAAGATATCACGCTCAAGCTATTCTATGGTTTTAACTATCCGCTGCTGCTCAGCGTCATTACGATGACCCTGGGGGGCGTTTTCTATCTTGCGCGACGGCGGTTGCGTCGCACCCTGGTCCGCCTTTTGACAGCGGCCCCCATGACCATGGAAAATGTCTACGAAGGGGGTGTCAAGGCGACGCTCGCCTTCGCCAGGTGGCAGACGCGGCGACTGCAGAGCGGCTCGCTTTTCCAATACCTGACCGTCATTATTGGCACCACGGTGATCGGCGTGGGCGGGGCGCTTCTGCACTCGGGCGCCATGCAGGTCGGCTGGTCCGGACCTCCCTTGCCGGTCTGGCTGGGCCTGCTGCTCGTCTGCATGCTGGTTGGGATCGGCATTGTCGTCCGGACGCGATCCCGTCTTTTGGCCATCTGCGGGCTGGGCGTTATCGGCACCGGCATGGCGGTCATATTTCTCACCTACGGTGCGCCCGATGTCGGTTTGACCCAGCTCCTCGTGGAGACCCTGACCTTGATCTTCGCCGCCATCGTCCTGTTGCGGCTGCCGCCCATCGAACGGCATCATCGCCCCGGTTTTTCACGGATGGCCCTCAGCCTGTTGGTGGCCGTTGGCAGCGGCGCTCTGGTGACCGGCTTGATGTTGGCCATACAGCACACCGAGGTGGATCGCACCATCACGGCGTTTTACGAGCAAGCCAGCTATCTGAAAGCCCATGGCCGCAATATCGTCAATGTCATTCTGGTGGATTTTCGAAGCCTGGACACGCTGGGGGAAATTATCGTCGTGGCGGCCTCGGCCCTTT
This sequence comes from Deltaproteobacteria bacterium, assembly GCA_020444045.1. Lineage (GTDB taxonomy): Bacteria > Desulfobacterota > Desulfobacteria > Desulfobacterales > UBA5852 > JABZFP01. Next base: position 67,648 of record JAHLLS010000021.1, on the reverse strand, counting down.
CAGCGCTGGCATTGATTCGTGGAAAGAAGTCATCCTCATGACATCCATCATTCTAAAAACCGCTACGCGACTGGTAGGCGCGCTTGTGCTGGTACTTTCTGTTTATCTCCTCTGGCGCGGTCATCATGCCCCCGGCGGAGGATTTATCGCCGCGCTGGTGGCGGCGACGGGATTTGCCCTGGTGGCCCTGGCCGAGGGACCGGGTGCCGTGCGACGCGGGCTTCGCATTCGGCCGCAGTATCTGATCGGTGCCGGCCTAGCGCTGTCCATGGGGGCCGGTTTAGTGGGGATGATCCGCCAGCAGCCTTTTTTGACGGGTATCTGGTGGCCATCGACATCTGCCGTGGCGGGCACGCCGCTTTTTTTCGACGCGGGGGTGTTTCTGGTGGTGCTGGGAGCGATATTGACCGTTTTGCTGGCTCTGGAGGAGAGCTGATATGGAAACGGCACTGGCCATCGTCAGTGGCAGTATGGTTGCCGGCGGCATCTATCTGCTGCTCAGCCAGAACCTGGTGCGCATACTTTTCGGGCTGATCATGTTGAGCAATGCGGTGAATCTCGTCATTTTTACAGCCGGCGGCCTAACGCACACCAAACCGGCCTTGATCGAAGCCGGCCGGTCCGTGCCCGGCACGACGGTGGCCAATGCCTTGCCCCAAGCCCTGATTTTGACGGCTATCGTGATCGGTTTTGCGCTGCTGGTCTTTATGTTCGTTCTCTTCTATCGCAGCTATGAAATCCTGGGCACGATCGATACCCGGCAAATGGCTGAAAGCGACCCTGAGCAGCCCCATGCGGCGGATACGACCACTGCCCGGCAGGAGGGGGGGCTATGAGCAGTCTCCTCATCTATCCGATCCTGTTGCCTTTTGGCACAGCTGCCGCCAGCCTGCTGTTGTGGCGCAAACCGGCCTTGCAGCAGGCCGTTTCCCTGGCCGGTGTCATCGGTCATCTGACCGCCTGCATCGTTTTGTTTTCGGCTGTAGCGGAGGATGGCATCCAGGTGCTTCAGGTGGGCAACTGGCCGGCACCCTATGGGATTTCGCTGGTGGCCGATCATTTGAGCGTCCTGATGCTGATGGTCACCGGCATTCTGGGCACGGCGGCGGCGTTTTATGCGCGGGGGGAGCTGACGGCCCATTCGCGCGCTAAAAGTTTTCATGCCCTTTTCCATGTCCTGCTCGGTGGCCTCAGCGGCGCCTTTTTAACCGGTGACCTGTTCAACCTCTATGTCTGGTTTGAAGTCATGCTCATGGCCTCTTTTGGCCTCATGACGGCGGGCCAGCGACGTGCCCAGTTCAGGGGCGCCGTTCCTTACGTGGTCATCAACCTGTTGGCGACCTTGCTGTTCCTTCTGGGCCTGGCGCTGCTCTATGGTCTGACAGGCACCCTTAATATGGCGCATTTGCACCAGAAAATACTGACCCATGAGGCCCAGGGACTTTTGACGGCGATTGCGTTTCTGTTCATGGCGGCTTTCGGCATCAAGGCCGGCATGTTTCCGCTCTTCTTCTGGCTTCCGGCCTCCTATCATACACCAGGGGTTGCCGTATCGGCGCTTTTTGCCGGTATGCTGACCAAAGTCGGTGTTTACGCGCTTATCCGCACCTTCAGCCTTGTCTTTCATCACGACATGGCCACGACCCATGGCGTGCTGCTGGTCATTGCGGGGCTGACGATGGTCACCGGCGTGCTGGGGGCCGCCGCCCAAAACGCTTTCCGCCGTATTCTTTCCTTTCATATCATCAGCCAGGTGGGCTATATGCTGCTGGGCCTGGCGCTGTGGACGCCCCTGGCGCTGACGGGCACGGTATTTTATCTGGTTCATCACATGATCGTCAAAGCCAACCTTTTTCTGGTGAGCGGATTGGGCCGCGATATCAACGGAACCATGGACCTGAACCGCATGGGCGGGCTCTATCAGGCCTATCCGGTCGTGGCGGTTTTGTTCTTCATCCCGGCGTTCTCGCTGGCCGGTTTTCCGCCCTTGTCCGGTTTCTGGGCCAAATTACTCCTGATTCAAGCCAGTCTCCAGGTGGATCACTATATCGTGGCTGCCATTGCCGTGGCGGTGGGATTGATGACCGTCTATTCGATGGTCAAAATTTGGATCGAGGCCTTCTGGAAACCGCTTCCGTCTTCCGGTGCGGGAGACGCCGCCGTGTCCTATTCCGGATGGAAAATGGCGCCGGTCTGCGTCCTGGCGTTAATCACCCTGGTGATAGGTATCGGCGCCGAACCCGTTTACCGTTTGGCCGACACCGCCGCCCGGGAACTGATGGCGCCCCAGGTCTATGTCGAGGCGGTCCTGGGGGGAGGCCGTCCATGAACCTGTTCCTGATCAACGTGCTGCTGGCGGTGGGGTTCATGATTGCGTTGGAGTCCTTCACCCTGCAAACGCTTGTCGCGGGCCTGGTGGTGGGATACGGCGCCCTGTGGCTGACGCGTCCGCTCTATGGCGACAAGCGCTACTTCCAGCGGATTCCGACCCTTATCGGTCTGGTCGTTTTTTTTATCAAGGCCCTGTTCGTCTCGAATCTGCGGGTGCTCTGGGACGTGGTGACGCCGTCACATATAAGCCGTCCGGGGATCATTCGACTTCCTCTGGATGCTCGCACGGACATGGAAATCATGGCGGTGGCCAACCTGATATCGTTGACCCCCGGAACGCTGAGTATCGATCTTTCCGACGATCGCCATTATCTTTACGTCCATGTCATGTTTCTGGATGATGTGGATGCTGTCCGCCGGGAGCTTAAAGATGGGCTGGAACGTCGGGTACTGGAGGTGCTGCGATGACGATCGCGGAATCCACAGTGGTCCAAAGCGCTGCCGGCATCGGCCTGTTCATTCTGACATCGAGTATGGCCCTGGTGGTTTACCGGCTCATCCGCGGTCCCGAGAACGCCGATCGCATCATCGGCCTTGATTTGATGTCGGTGCTTGTGGTCGCCCTGGTCGCCCTGCTTTCCATTTTTACGGGGGAGTCCGTGTTTCTGGATGTCGCGATCGCCTATGCCCTCGTGGCTTTTCTGGGAACCGTGGCCTTTGCCCGCTATCTGGAGCGATCGAACACCAATCGAGACCATGATGACGCATCGGAGCGGAAGGGTGACCCCCATGGGTGAATGGATCGTGGCGATTTTTATTCTGACGGGTTGCCTGTTCTGCCTGGTGGCAGCCGTTGGCCTTATTCGCCTGCCGGACACCCTGACGCGCATGCATGCGGCCACCAAGGCGGGAACATTGGGCGCCGGCATGATCATGGCCGCCGTAGCGGTTTTCTTTGCCGATGCCGGCATTCTGCTGCGGGCGTTGCTGGGGCTCGTATTTCTCTATATGACGGCCCCCGTGGGGGCCCATCTCATCGGTCGGGCTGCTTATCGTTCGGGAATGCAGTTGTCTTCCCGGACCTGGACGGACCACCTTCACGACGATATGGAAAAGAAAGTGAAGCGGAACCAGCCTTAGACCAGCTGGCTCGCGAATGGACCCCGTTTTACGATTACACGGCAATCAATGGTTGTTTGGCAATAGGATAGCCCCTTTCTTCAGGGTACGGTTGGCAACTAATGAAAGCGAGGACATGCCATGGAAAAAAAGATACTTGTCGCTATTGACCATTCACCCCAGTCCATGGAGGCGGTTCACTATGCCGCGCGCATGGCCGCAACTATTACCCCGTCGCGGTTTGTCCTGCTGCATGTTCAACCGGCCCTGTCGCAGTACCTGACGGATGAGGCGCGGCGGAAAGAGAGTGCAAGGCGGACACTGGAAAAAATGATGGCCAAAAACGATTCCAAGGCCCGGGAAGTTTTGGATGCGGCTGCCCGGCGGATGGCCCGTCAGGGTGTGGACGAAAGCCGGATCGAGATTCTTACCATGCCCATGAGCACCGGGGTGGCGGATGATATTATTGCGCTGGGCACGGCGAAGCATTATGATGCCATTCTGGTTGCCCGCCGGGGGGCATCCTCTCTGCAGAAATGGCTTATGGGCAGTGTCACCGCCAACCTTGTCGAACACTCCGAGCTGATCCCCATATGGGTAGTGGATGGAACGGTATCTTCGGATAAAATTCTATTGGCCGCCGATGGCAGCCAATCTGCGCTGCGCGCTCTGGACCATATGGCGTTCATGCTCTCCGGCCATTCGACGCACGCCATCCATGTCCTTCATATTCGCCCGCGATTTCAGGACTACTGCGAGATCGAGATGGAAGCGGCAACAACCCAGGACGCCGAAACGGTTCTGCTGAACGACGACCGGCACTGCATGGAGAATTTTTATCAACAGGCCCTGGCCCTATTGGAAAAGAACGGTATGGAAAAAGACCGCCTGAAGGTGGACACCCTCGACGGGAAGCTGTCCGTTGCGCGATCGATTCAGAATTATGCCTCAGACCATACCTATGGGACGGTGGTCATGGGCCGACGCGGAAGGAGCAAAAGCATGTTTACCGGCAGTGTATCGCGAAGCCTCCTCCAGAAGGCCGACGGCATGGCTCTCTGGGTGGTGCCCTGACATAACCTCGTCCTGACAGTGAAAGACAAGGAGCACTTCTTGATGGTAACCCGTTTGATACAAAAATTCGAACATGGGATCATCGTTTCGTTGATTTTCATGATGATTGTGGTGGTCCTGATTTCGACCGTCGAACTGGCCTATCTCATTGTTGCCGATATTCTTACGCCGCCGCTTTTCTGGCTGGAAATCGATGATTTGCTCGACATATTCGGCTTTTTTCTGCTGATCCTGATCGGTGTCGAGCTTTTGGAAACCATCAAGGCCTATCTGGCCCAGAAGGTCGTGCATTCGGAAATCGTCCTGGAAGTCGCCCTGATCGCCATTACCCGCAAGGTGATCATAATGGATGTGAAAGATTACGAGGGGTTGTCCGTCATCGGCATTGCCACCCTTATCGCATCGATTGCCGTGGCGTATCATTTTCTCAGACAACCTCGGAAACGGCGGGCCAATGCGCCGTCCGACAACGCCAAGATCGATCCGGCCGATGTGGGGAGTTGATTGTCCAAGCGGCGGCCGCTGAAGGTCGCCGGCCACCAGATATGGCGGGTTGTTGGAAAACGGTTCCGGGAGGCGGGAAGGGGTGCAGCGGAAATCCGATATAGATCAGAACGCTTCGGCGGGGTATCCGTCGAAACCGCGTGTGGCTGTCGGCGCCGTCGTTTTCAAGGACAATCGCATCCTGCTGGTGCGGCGGGGGAAGGCACCGGCACGCGGTCAATGGGCGATCCCCGGAGGGAGTGTGCTTCTGGGGGAATCCCTGACCCAGGCGGCCGAGCGGGAAATCCTGGAGGAAACCGGTATCCGCATTGCCGCCGGTGAACCGGCCTATGTGTTCGATGTGGTCGAGCGCGACGACACAGGCCGGATTCGCTATCATTATGTCATTGTCGACCTGGATGCGACCTATCAAGGCGGCGCCCTAAGCTCCGGTGACGATGCCTTGGAGGCGCGCTGGGTTGCCGAGGCTGAGATGGCCGGCCTTGACGTGAGTCTCCCCACCCGGCAGTTATTGTCAGGTCGCTATCATTTCGGTTGCGCCGACCGCCATGACGTCTGATCGTGACAAATGGAACCGCAAGTACCGGGAGGCCCAATTTCCGACGGCGGCCTCGCGGATCGTGCAGGCCTTTTACCATCATGCCCCGGTCGGCCGTACCCTGGATCTGGCCTGCGGCAACGGGCGCAATGCCTGTTTTCTTGCCGCCCGGGGATTTGACGTCGATGCGGTGGATATTTCCGAGGAAGGCCTGCAGCGTTTCGTCTGCCGTTCGCCTGCGATCAACCGCATCTGCCAGGATATGGACGCCTTTCGGATTCATCCTCGCCGCTACCAATTGATCGTCAATACCCGGTTTCTGATGCGGCGCCTCTTTCCCGCCATTCAGGAAGGTCTTGCGCCCGGCGGGGTTTTGATTTTCGAAACCTACCTGCAGGATAAGCAGAAACGTCCCGGTCGAAAGTTCGGCCGGCATCACCTTCTGAAAGACGGCGAATTACGCCACGCCTTTCCAACCTTGCAAACCATCGCCTACGGTGAGGGGGCCAGCCGCCACAAGGATGCTCCGGCCCGCAAAGCATCCCTGGTCGCCATACGTCCGCCGACGCCCTAACCGGTGGATAGCACTTCGATCAATTGCCGGCAGGATCGCCATCGCTATAGCAGTTTACCATGGCCGTCGCCTCCGATTGTATTTCCCGGCGCAGTGTCTCCGGTGACAGTACTTCGGCATGGGCACCCCACTGCATTACCCAATGCTTGATTTCTTCGGTTCCGGCCACGTCAGCCTCAAAAAGCAGGGCGCCGTTTTTCTGCGGCGTCAGTTTCTGGGTGGCATGCCAGGTTTTTTCGGCGATATAGCCGGCCACTTTGGGGGCGAAGCGAATTTTCACGTGCACGTTTTCCCCGCGGAAGACACCGAAACTGGTTTCCATGAAGCCATCCACAACCTTTTCGTCCGGCAGACGGAAGGTTTCCTCCAACACCTCCAGCGAGCGAATGCGGTCGACGGCGAACACCCGGACAGCCTTCCGGAGATAACAATAGGCGATCAGGTAGAACGTTCCGTCGAAAAACCATAGCCGGTAGGGGGCGATGTTGCGGCGGCTCAGGCGTTTGCGGCTCATGGTGTAATACGCCATGCGAAGCATGGTTTGCTGGATGATCGCCTGGTTGATGCGATCCAGCGTTTCCCGGAAAGCGCCGTATTGTTTATGGGGCTGGGCACCCACCTTGACCGTGCGGCGGAAGGTTTCCAGGTACCGGTTGGTTTCGGGAGGCAAGGTGGCTTGAACTTTTTGGAAGAGAGATTCCAAGGACTCGTGGAATACAGTGTTTTCCAGCATGCGCAACCAGTCGCGGCTGAAGTAGAGCGCCATCAACTCCGTTATGCTGAAGGGAATCGGGACCGCCTGGCGGGCGCTTTCGATCAGATACCAGCGTGAACGGCCGTCTTCCTGGTCGCTGTAGAGCGGGAAGCCGGCCGACTGCAGTGCTTCCAGGTCGCGGTAGACCGTGCGGCGGTGGCAGCCCAACGTTGCGGCTAATTCGGACACCAATTTACCTGTCCGGGATGACAGCAGGTTCTGAATGATCGTCCATTGGCGGGCCAGTTGATCCCCCCTCGCCATCGGCGCCTCCCGTGTTGATGGTCGCAGCAAATTTTCAGCGGTTTGCCGGAAATCCTAAAAAAAAAATCGAAGGGTGTGACCGGATCTGTCACACCGCCATGGTACGAAAGGTATCAACGACAGATACCACACCATTTAATATGGGAATCTGTTAATAATTTCAATCATAAGGAGGAACCATGGAGCGACCGACCCTTTACCCGGATTACCAGGAAGCGTTTGAATACCACGGCAGCACCACGGTTGAAATCACCCGCCAGCGCGGCGGGCGGGTCATCTGGAAAGACTGGTTGATATTCGACTCCGTGGAGGAAGCCAGCACCTTTTACAACGAGGCGCACTATGCCTGACGGGATTCTTTATCCATAGCGACTGCGGCCGCACCCGGATACGGGTCTTTACGCGCAAAACAGCATGTCACCATTTTGATCCGGCGGATCATGGCGCGTAGGGGCAAGTCGGCGTTCGGAACGGTTGCCAAAAAGCGGCGGGGTGATTAAGATGAGTTCTACAGGCGCTTTCACTGGATGTCCCCAATGGCTGTTTTTTCGCGATGCCCGGCCTGGCCATTCTTTCGGTGCGGTACCGGAAAGACCCTGCCGGCCAACACCCAATGGACGCAATAACCGCAGGAAGGATATGCCGTCATGCTTGATGAAAAACTGCTGGAGTACATCAACATTGCCATTTCGAGGGAAGAGGAGGCCTTTCGGTTCTACACGGACCTTGCCGGAAGGGTAACGGATGGGGCGGCCCGCGAAGCCCTTACCTGGATCGGCGAGGAGGAAAAGAAGCATAAAGCGTATTTGGAGAAATTTCGTGCCGACGGTGCCGGACCCGAGGCCATGCGATTGTCGGATGTGGTGTATTACAAAATTGCCGAGCACCTCGATGAGCCCGAAGTCGAAGAGGATATGAGCCGGGCGGACATCTTTCTGGTGGCCTCCCATCGGGAATTCCGGGCCTACAAATTTTACAGTGAACTGGCCATGCTCTACGATGCGGGGGATGCCGTTCACGACATGCTGTATAAAATCGCCAACGAGGAACTGAAGCACAAAGAGAAAATGGAGTATCTCTACGCCAACACGGCTTTTCCGCAGACGGACGGTGGATAGTCTCCCGGTGTCCGTCAAAGCCAGTGACCTTCTCCGGGCGCTGATGCAACGACGGCCCTCAATTGAAAAAAAGGAATTGTAAATCGTTATGGCCATTCATGCCTTGGCGGGCCAACCAGCCCCCCGTGATCTTCTGGTCGATGTGACAACCCTGATCAGCCGATACTACAGCGAATGCCCCGATCCGTCGATTGCATCGCAACGGGTGGGTTTCGGCACCTCCGGTCATCGGGGATCGTCCTTGAAGGGCAGCTTCAACGAGGCGCACGTCCTGGCCATTACACAGGCCGTCTGTGATTACCGACAGGGCGAGGGGCTGACAGGCCCCCTCTTTTTAGGGCGGGATACGCATGCCCTCTCAATGCCCAGTTTCGAGTCGGCCCTGGAGGTTCTGGCCGGCAACGGGGCAACGACGGTTATCTGCGGACGCAGTCCCTACACGCCGACCCCGGTTATTTCGCATGCGATCCTGACGCACAATCGGGGGCGACGTGCAGGCTTGGCCGACGGCATTGTGATTACCCCTTCCCACAATCCGCCGGAAGACGGCGGTCTCAAATACAATTCGCCCCATGGCGGACCGGCGGACAGTTCCGTTACCCAGTGGATCGAAAAACGGGCCAATCAACTTCTCACGCAAAACAACCGTGGCGTGAAACGCATGGCCGGTGGCCGGTTGCGCCGCCGGGGAACGGTCCGGGAAGCCGACCTCCTGGGGGCTTACGTCGACGATCTTGAAAACGTCGTGGATCTGGCGGCTATCCGGGACGCCGGTGTCCGGATCGGCGTCGACCCCATGGGCGGGGCTGCGGTGGACTACTGGTCCGTGATCGCCGAGCGCTACGGCGTGACGCTGGAGGTGGTCAATGATGCGGTCGAAAGCGATTTCCGCTTCATGACGGTGGACAAGGACGGCCGTATCCGCATGGACTGTTCTTCACCCTATGCCATGGCGCGGCTGATCGACCTGAAGTCCCGTTTTGATGTCGCGTTTGGCAATGATCCGGATGTGGACCGCCACGGCATCGTTACACCGGTGGCGGGGCTTATGAACCCCAATCATTATCTGGCCGTTGCCATTCATTATCTCATTGGCCATCGCCCCCGCTGGCCAGCGGACGGCCGTATTGGCAAGACGCTGGTGAGCAGCGGGATGATCGATCGGCTGGTCAACCAACTCAAACGGTCGCTGTGGGAGGTGCCGGTCGGCTTTAAATGGTTTGTCGACGGGCTGCAGGACGGCAGCTGTGTCTTCGGTGGCGAAGAGAGTGCCGGGGCCAGTTTTCTGCGCCGGGACGGCAGCGTCTGGACGACCGACAAGGACGGTTTGATCATGAACCTTCTGGCCGCCGAGATCATTGCGGTGACCGAAACAGATCCGGGCGAGCGCTTTCACGAGCTGACCCGCACCTTTGGGACACCGTATTACGAGCGGCTGGATGCCCCGGCCACGGCCGAGCAAAAGGACTGTCTGGCCGCAATGACGCCGGATCAGGTTGCCGCCGATGAGCTGGCCGGTGAGGCCATCATCGAAAAGCTCACCCGGGCTCCGGGCAACGGCGCCGCCATTGGGGGACTCAAGGTTGTGACAGCCAATGGCTGGTTTGCGGCGCGACCACCCGGAACGGAAGACATCTATAAGATATACGCGGAGAGTTTCCAGGGGCAGGACTATCTCCGGCGGATTCAGAACGAGGCCCGGCACATTGTTGACGCCGTCTTCCAGTCGGCAGGCGCCACTGCGACGACGGGGTAGTCGAAAGATCACCATCATTTAATAACAACGGCGATGCGGTACACGCCGTGCTGCCGCTATCGTAAAAATTGATCGTGGAAGATGGGCAACACCGGGGGGCGACATGCCGATTCAACTGAAACGATGGTTTTATCCAACGAGTTTGCTTCTCGTGATACTCCTTGGCGGGTGTGCCAAAACAAACGCCTTGCCTGATTTTGGCCCGTTGCGCTCAGAAGTAGAAGCGCTTTATCTGAACTACCATGAATTGAAGGCTGTCGACAGCGACCTGCATGCCGCCGCGCGTCGGCATATCGAACAGTCGGGTCAGCAGTTGGCCGAAATTCAAAGTGCGGCACGGTTTATTACGCAAGCCAACCTGATTGCCTATTACCAATGGGAGCTGCTTTCGATTACCGAATACATCCGCGACAGCGCGCGGTCCGATTTTTTTACCCTGCGCGCGCGGGACGTGGCGGATGCCCGCCAGAAATCAGAGGATTTGATTCTTGCCATCAAAGTGTATGATGCGTTTATCCGCGATCCCCAGGCTTTGGCTCTCATCGAAAAAGGCATTGCGCGTATTCAGCAGAATATTGCCATTTTCGATGCACTCTATGAATTGATGGCGCCTCTGGCAAACGGGCCTGCGCCACCATCTGTCGGGGGGGTGCAGACGTCACTTTGAAGATATCGGCGGATCGGCCGGTGTGTCATGATGAACGCGCATTTCCTGTCCGAGGCGCTTTTCGGCTTGACGGGCTATTGTGACTCATATAAAAGCGGCATCAACACGATCCTTTAACGGAATTGCGCCCCAGGCGAATCGTTTTTGCTGGCATAGTATATCATTGATAACAAAAGGTCGTTGCCATGGAAAAAAAAGTCAAAGACCGCTCGGCAGATGAGCGTCAACATAGTGAACGTGAATTGCGGCAGGAGCTGCGCGCCATGGGGTATCGACTCACAGGGCGTGAAGCCCATGCTGATCTTCTTGCCTTGCTAAAAGAAGAGTTGAACCGCCAATGGTTCCAGAGTGCCAGCCGCGGCACCGTCATCCGCCGACGCAAAGCACCGGTCACTACCCCGTGAGCCATCCCTCCCTCGTCACTGCCGATCGACACCCTTCTTAAACGCTGTTCATCGACCCTCTTCAAAGGATTGCACCTGGTAGGTCTCAACCTGCAAATTCCCATCATACCAGGCGCTGGCCGAAAGGCCGGCTTTTAAACATAAGTGTGACAGAAAGTCCTGGCAACGGGGAAGCTGTTTCCATACCTGGGGAAGAAATGTGGCGCTGGCCGAGCCCTTGCGGAGGATGACACCATCGATCCCGGGACGCAGCCGCAACATCAGATCGTCGGCGTTGTCGTAGGACAAGGCGGCTGGCGGGCTGAGAACGCTCACCTCTATTGCGATCCGGTCGAGTTCGCCCAGATCCAACGGTGGAAAGCGCGGATCATGAAAGGCGGCATTGACGGCATTGCGGCGGACAGTTTCGGCCAGGGGCTCGGAGGCGGCAAGGCTGCCGATGCATCCCCGCAGGGTGCCTTCAAGGCTAAGGGTTACAAAAACACCACATCGTGTATTGAAGACGGTGGCCTGCAAAGCCGTTTGGATAGACCGCAGATCGTCACTGTCTATCGGAGATTTGAGCTGTTCGGCAATGGTGGCGCGGGCCAGCCGCACGAGGTATTGCCCCTCTTCCGGCGTGAGGATTGCCGTTGGCAGATTCTCGCGAGTCATGCGATCTCCTCGATGGTTTGGGGGATATTGACGTTATGAGGGGTGGATGCTTCTCGCCGCATGCGGTGGTTGCAGGGAGAAGGCCAGACACTCGCGGTGCGAGCGGCGGCACCTGCCCACACAGGCTATATATCGGGTTGACGCCGGATTGTCGATAGCCGATATCGATTCCCAAACAGTTCTTGTCGGTAGGCGGCGACGCTTTTACGCCCTATCACGAAAGACGCTGCCGCTCGTTTCATTGGCTTAACGGGATTGTCGTACGGGCGAACCGCCGCATCAGGCCTCTTTGGTAAGCAGACGGGATACGGGAACCACATGGACGGGTGTGTCCTGAATTTCTGACCAAAAGACCCTGAGGGCAGCGGCAGTCTCGGGGTAAGGGTGCCCGATGGCAATGGCATGGCCGTGGACCAAAGCCTGGTTCATCACGCCGTAGAGGCGGTTCAGAATGGCCTGGGGGTGGCGGTGGTTGTCCAGAAAGGTATCCCGGCGGCCACGGGGCATGTGGAGGCTGCAAGCGGTGTGATAGGCTTTGGAACGATGGGTTGTCAGGCTGTCGACAAAAAAGAGTCCCCGGCTTTTGATGGCCTGCAGCGCATAGCGAATATCGTCGCCGTTCGACGTAAACCGTGAGCCCATATGATTGTTGACCCCGGTTACAAACGGTACGGCCCGGATGTTGGTGCGCACGACCTTCTCGATTCGGGCGGCGCTATCGCCGACATAGAGGGCCCCGGGGCCGGGATCCAGCTGGCAATCGAAAGGTTCCATGGGCTGGTGGAGCAGAATTTCGTGGCCTTTTTCATGGATAGTGCAGGCCAACGCGGCGGAGTAGGGTAGGTGGGGCAAAACCGCATAGGTCAGATCGGCACCGATTTCCATGAAGGCTGCCGCCTGGCGCCGGCTGTACCCGATATCATCGATAATGACGGCCATGCGGGCGTCCTGGGGGCGCTGGCCCATGGCAAAGGCTTTTGCAAAAGGATTGAGCCCGGCAATGCCGGCCAGAGTCCATCCGATCGATTTGACGAGAAACGCTCTCCGATCCATATCCTACCCGCTGAAAACGATCATATTGCCCGTCTTGATTGCAAAAGCCGACGATCGGCTGCCACGAAAAACGATCGGCAGTGGATCGCCACCTCTATACAATTTATGGGGTGTCGCGTCAATAACTATACTATATATGGTAAATGGACTGTATGGCAACCATTATAAGCATACGCCTTGAATCCGTATGGCTTCTCTGATAGACGGTCCTGAGACAGGTTTTTACCGTTCCTATTGAAAATCAGGAGGTTTTATGAGCCGAGTTGCTGTGGTGGGCGCCACCGGGTACGCCGGAGCCGAACTGGTCAGGATTCTAACCGGGCATCCGGACGTCACGCTTACGGCGGTTACATCGCGCCAGTATGCCGGTAAGCCGTTTTCAACCATTTATCCGGCCTTGACGGGGATGACCGATCTGGCGTGCGAAGCCTATGACATTACCCGACTCAAAGACCGGGCCGATGTCGTCTTTTTGTCATTGCCCCATCAACTTCCCATGACCCTGGTTCCCGAGCTGCTCCAGAATGGGCTGCGGGTGATCGATCTGTCGGCAGACTTCCGATTCAGCGATGTCAGCCGTTATGAGGCGGTTTACCAGCCCCATGCGGCACCTGCTTTGCTGGACCAGGCGGTTTACGGTCTCAGCGAAGTGTATGCGGAACGCATCGGTTCGGCCCGGCTGGTTGGCAACCCCGGCTGTTACCCGACCAGTGTTCTGCTGCCCCTGATACCGTTGATCCGGCACGGGCTCGTATCCCCGGTCAATCTGGTGGCCGATGCGAAATCCGGTGTCAGCGGCGCTGGTCGCAGTCTGAGTCTGGCCGCCCACTTCTGTGAGGTCAGCGAGTCCTTCAAACCCTACAAGGTGGCGCAGCATCGGCATAACCCCGAGATGGACGAACAACTGGGCCTGGTTGCAGGGTACACCGTTCACATCACCTTCGTTCCCCATTTGGTCCCCATGAGCCGGGGCATGCTGGCCACAAGCTACGCTCAAATCATGCCCTCCGTGGGGTATCGCCACATCATGGAATGTTTGAACGATTGCTACGGGACCTGCCCTTTTGTGCGATTGTGCGGCAACGACCGCATTCCGGATACCCGCAACGTACGGGGTACGAATTTTATCGATATCGGTTTCCGACTGGATGATGTGGGGGGAACCTTGATTTTGATGTCCGCTATCGACAACCTGGTTAAAGGCGCGGCGGGCCAGGCCATACAGAATATGAACCTGATGCTCGGTCTCGATGAGCGGGCCGGTCTCATGTCGGTACCGTATCCCCTCTGACCGCAATGGGGGCCGGCCCGTTGCGTGATAGACGGCGACTGGATCATGCCAGAGAAAACTGCGGTCTAATGGTTTGAATTCTTGACAAAATCTTGTAGATTGAATAGACACTGAAATCGTTAGCCGTCCTAACTTACCCGGCAGGGTATCTCAAATTTACGATCCACATGGTGAAAGGAGACCGAACATGACCGCCAAGCTGATCAAGGGAACCGATATCCGCGAGGAAATTCTCGAGGAAATTACAGCAGAGGTAGCTGAAATTAAGGAAAAACATGGTGTGGTGCCCGGACTGGTGACGATTCTCGTGGGAGAGAATCCGGCATCCATCTCCTACGTTACACTCAAGATCAAAACGGCGCACAGGGTCGGTTTTACCGAAATACAGGATACGCAACCGGTGGATATCTCCGAGGAAGATCTCCTGGCTTTGATCGATAAATACAACAAAGACGATTCCATCAACGGTATTCTGGTGCAATTACCCCTGCCCAAACATGTCGATGAAAAAAAAGTGCTGAATGCCATCGATCCGGACAAGGATGTGGATGGATTCCACCCGGTCAACGTCGGACGGTTGATGATCGGCGGCAATGAAGTGAAATTTCCGCCCTGTACACCGGCCGGTATTCAGGAAATGATCGTGCGGGCCGGCGTTGAAACCAAGGGTGCCGAGGTGGTCGTGGTCGGTCGTTCCAATATCGTGGGAAAACCCATTGCGAATATGATGCTGCAGAAGGGACCGGGAGCCAATTCCACCGTGACCATCGTTCATACCGGTACAAAAGACCTAAAGGCGCACTGCCAGCGTGCCGATATACTTATCGTAGCGGCGGGGGTGCCGGGATTGGTCAAGCCGGAATGGATCAAGCCGGGCGCTTGTGTCATCGATGTAGGCGTCAACCGCGTGGGGGAAAAGATCAGCGAAAAGACCGGTAAGAAAATAGCGGTCCTGAAAGGCGATGTGGATTTTGATGCCGCCAAGGAAATTGCGGGCTCGATTACCCCGGTTCCAGGAGGGGTTGGCCCCATGACCATCACCATGCTGATGAAAAATACATTAAAAAGCTTGAAATTCAAGTTAGGATTGATGTAATATCATCATTATCGGAATCTATAGACGATTTTCAGGTCCGATAGAGAATGAACCGTCGCCATTGACGTGTAACCACGAAAAGGCAAACCCGCTGAAAAGCGGGGACGCATAACCACGGGTCTAAAGCTGAAAGGCCAGGACAGCCGGGTCGCCGAAGGTTAAATTCACAACGCCTTCGGGAAGAAACTAACCCGAGGGCGTTTCTTATATCGACGAGCAGGTGGACACCGGTTGGCTTGGCAGGGTTGCCCTGACGGCGACCACGGGGATACATTGACAGCCGGGGTACCCCATGGTATCGTCCTTAAATTAATAGAAATACCCGATTGCGTCCGGCTTTTTGAGGGCATGTGGCCCGCCACCGAGATGGCGGAATGTCGATCGGGCTAATCCAAGGGAATGCGGCAGGTTGATCATGCGAAACAAAATGACATTTATTTTGCTAAGTGGTAATGGTTCGCGCATCCGCCAGTTTTCTTATTCCAAACTGGCATTGGCGGCGGGTGCTTTGCTCAGCGTGGTATTTTTCGCTGGGATGGGGCTGCTGATTCAAGATTATCTGAATCTGAAGCAGGCCGCCGCCCAAGTGGCCCAGCTCAGCAATCAAGTGGCTGCCCGCGATGCGGAAATTGGTCACCATAAGCGTCAGATCGAGTGTTTTGCGAATGAGATTAATCAACTCAAGCAAAATCTGGTTGCCCTGGATACATTTGAAAAAAAGATACGGGTCATAGCGAATCTGGAAAAACCGGCCGAACAGGACAATTTGTTCGGTGTCGGCGGGGCCACGCCGGATGATTTGGACACGAGCGCATCCTTGCGGCGTGACCAATCCGGGTTGATTCGCTCCATGCACGATCAGGTGGAACAGCTTGAAAGTGCTTCTTTCAGCCAGGAACAGGACTTTACCTCCCTGCTGGACCAACTGGAAGAGAAAAAGAATTTGTTGGCCTGCACACCTTCGATCCGGCCTGCCAAGGGCTGGATTTCGTCCCGCTTCGGTTATCGTATTTCACCGTTCACCGGTCGACGGGAACTCCATGCGGCATACGATATTGCCAATCGCGAAGGAAGTCCCATTATTGCACCAGCCAACGGTGTTGTGACCTTTGCCGGCAAAAAGGGGCTCTATGGCAATCTGGTTATCATCGATCACGGTTATGGCCTCGTGACGCGCTATGGCCATCTCAAGACAATGGATGTAAAAAAAGGATCGAAAGTCAAACGGGGTGACGTCATTGCCAAGATGGGCAGCACCGGACGCAGCACCGGTCCGCATGTTCACTATGAAGTGCGATTAAACAGCGTGCCCGTGAACCCCGAAAAGTATATCCTGAATTAGAAGCTAACGCATCTAACGGGGCATTGCCCATGCCGGGGAAAACCCTGCGGCTGAGGAAATGCCCCGTCTATTTTTCCACGGCTCTGGTATCATCCCCAACGAACCAGAGGAATCCATCACACGATGCTTCCCGTCTTCCCGTCGCTGTTTCTGTTTCCATTTTTGCCTCAGTTATATCGCTGGCCGTGACAACGAATGCAGATGGCAAGCCCGTTGACGAGGCCTTTTGGACAGCGGCAGCTGCTGACCTCAACTGATGCCGATGGACATGCCCCTTCCAGCGAGTTGACATCCCCATAGGGGCAGAGTAAGGGAATCATCATTACCAACCGTTATGCCTGATCAGAAAGGAATTTTTCTTTCACATGCTGGGACAATTCTTGACCAAAATATTCGGAAGCCAAAACGAACGGGTCCTCAAAAAGCTGACCCCGTTTGTGGATCAAATCAATACGCTCGAAGCCGGACTCAAATCACTTGATGACGATGCGCTAAGGGCCAAGACGGGTGATTTGAAGACACGCCTATCCAACGGTTCGCCCTTGGACGACTTGCTGCCGGAAGCTTTCGCACTGGTCCGGGAAGCGTCCATTCGTACGCTGGGCATGCGGCATTTCGATTGTCAGTTGATCGGCGGGATGGTGCTGCATGACGGCAAGATATCCGAAATGAAAACCGGTGAGGGCAAGACCCTGGTGGCGACATTGCCGGCTTACCTGAATGCCCTCAGCGGGCGCGGTGTCCATGTCATTACGGTGAACGATTACCTGGCCAGCCGTGATGCGGAGTGGATGGGACAGATTTACCGTTTTTTAGGCCTTCACGTGGGTTGCATCGTCCATGGGTTGACCGATGCCGAGCGGCAGGCGGCTTACGGTGCCGACATCACTTACGGGACCAACAACGAATTCGGGTTCGATTATCTGCGCGACAATATGAAATTCCAGCGGGATGGTCTTGTTCAAAGAGAACTCCATTTTGCCATCGTGGATGAGGTGGACAGCATCCTGATCGATGAGGCGCGCACACCTCTGATCATTTCGGGACCGGCCGAGAAATCCACCCAGCTTTATTATCACGTAAACGGTGTCATCCCTGGCCTGAAAAAAGAGGCGGACTATATCATTGATGAGAAGGCGCGCAGTGTCACTTTGACGGAAGAGGGTGTCGCCCATGCCGAAAGCCTGCTCAAGGTCGAAAACCTCTATGACCCCAAAAATATCGATCTCCTCCACCACGTTCAGCAGGCCTTGAAGGCCCATTCCCTCTTCAAACGGGACGTGGATTATATCGTTAAGAACGGGGAAGTCATCATCGTGGATGAATTCACCGGACGCCTGATGCCCGGGCGACGCTACAGCGAAGGCCTGCACCAGGCGCTGGAGGCCAAGGAGAACGTCAAGATCGAGAATGAAAACCAGACCCTGGCGTCCATTACCTTCCAGAACTATTTCCGGATGTATGAAAAGCTGGCGGGCATGACCGGTACGGCCGATACCGAGGCGGCCGAGTTCAAGAAAACATACGATCTGGACGTGGTGGTCATCCCGACGAATAAACCGATGCGTCGCACCGATTTTTCCGACGTTATCTACCAAACGCGCAAGGAAAAATTCGATGCCGCCTTGGAAGAGATTGTCGAATGCCATGAAGCGGGACAACCGGTGCTGGTGGGGACCATCTCTATCGATGTGTCCGAGAGTTTCAGTAAGAAGCTGAAAAAACGGGGTATTCCTCATACCGTATTGAACGCCAAGAATCATGAAGGTGAAGCCGAGATCATTGCCCAGGCCGGTCAGAAAGGGGCGGTCACGATATCCACCAACATGGCTGGCCGTGGTACGGACATCGTGCTGGGGGAGGGGGTCACCGACCTTGGCGGGTTGCATATTCTGGGTACCGAGCGTCATGAAAGCCGGCGGATCGACAACCAGTTGCGCGGGCGTGCCGGGCGCCAGGGCGATCCCGGTTCCAGTCGATTCTACCTGGCGCTGGAGGATGATCTGCTGCGCATTTTCGGGGGGGAGCGCATTTCCGGGATCATGAACAAGCTGGGCATGGAGGAGGGCGAGCCCATTGAAAACGCCCTTATCACCCGTGCGATTGAAAATGCGCAATCCAAGGTGGAAGGGCATAACTTTGAAATTCGCAAGCAGCTGCTGGAATATGACGATGTCATGAACCAGCAGCGGGAAGTCATCTACCAGCAGCGACGCGAGACGCTGACCGGTGAAAATTTGAGACCGTCCATTGAAACGATTATCGGCGAAATGGCACACAATATGGCGATGGGTATCGCCAACAGTCAGCAGCACCCTGAAGAGTGGGATTGGTCGCGTTTGAACGAAGCCGTTCTGAAACAGTTCAATTTCCGTATCGATTCGCCCGACGCCGACACCTTGGATGGTCTGACGGCGGAGGGCCTGGCCCAATACATCGAAGATGCGGCCCTCAAGATCTACCAGGAGCGGGAAGACGACATCGGTGCGGATAATATGCGGTCCCTTGAGCGCCATATCATGCTGATGACCGTGGACAGCCTGTGGAAGGACCATTTGCTCAGCATGGATCATCTCAAAGAGGGCATCGGCCTGCGTGGCTATGCCCAACAGAACCCCCTCATCGTTTACAAGAAGGAGGGGTTTGAGATGTTTCAGGATATGATTGCGCGCATCAAGGAAGAGACCGTGGGCATCCTTTACCGGGTGCAACTGGCTGAGTCGGAGCCGGTTGAGCAGTTGCGTCAGTCCCAGGAACAGAAAATGGTGTTTTCCAGTGGTGGCGACGGCCCGCCGCCCAAAAAGAAACCCGTGCGCAATCCCCAGAAAAAGATTGGCCGCAATGCCCCCTGTCCCTGCGGCAGCGGCAAAAAGTACAAGCAATGCTGCGGCCGGTAGCAGCGCGGTCCCGCGGCGGATCATCTCATGACATCATACATTCACCGCTGAACGATTCCCTGACGCCCCGCCTGCTTTGAAGGGTGAGGATACCGCCTTCCGCCAGCGATCGGGGCCTCGCATTGTTTTACGCCATTACATGCGGTCATAGACCTTTACAACGGCGGTGAGTGATGCTTATCATTGAAACGTCTTATTCAATTCCCACCTGCGGGTTTATGATGTCGGGCAATCATTCTGGAGGTAATCGACATATATGAGTCAGGGCCATTCCGATTCCGATATTGCATTATTTCCAAAGAATGCCACTGAAGTGCGCGAACCGTCCATGTTTCGGGTGATGCTGCTCAATGACGACTACACGACCATGGAATTCGTCGTGGAAATACTGGTAAAGGTATTCCACAAGCATTACGATGAAGCAGCGCGGATCATGCTGCATGTGCACAATGAGGGCTCCGGTCTTTGCGGCATCTATACATTTGAAGTGGCCGAAAGCAAGGTTCATACGGTTCACACTCTGGCCCGTGAGAATGGGTTCCCGTTAAAATGCACCATGGAAAAGGAATAAACCATGATCAGCAAGGAACTCAGTGCGACACTCGGATTGGCTGTCAAGGAAGCCAAAAAACGCCGACATGAATATGTCAGTACCGAACATATCCTGTTTGCGATCCTCTTCGACCACACCGGGATAGAAATCATTGAAAGCTGCGGCGGTGTTGTCCAGGAACTCAAACGCGAGCTTGAAAAGTATTTCGAAGAGCGGGTGGAAAGTATTCCGGAAGGCCAGGAGTACGTTCTTCAGCAGACGCTGGGGTTCCAGCGCGTTATTCAACGTGCCGTCAACCACGCGCGATCGGCGGAAAAGTCAGAGGTCAATGTCAGTGACATCCTGGCGTCCATCTTTCTTGAAAAAGACTCTTTTGCCGAATACTTTTTATCGTCGCAGGGGCTCACGCGGATTGACGTCCTGAGCTATATCTCCCACGATGCTGAAGTGGATCCCCTGCAGCCCGGTCTGGGTGACCCCCATAAAGGCGCCGACGGCAAAGAAAAGAAAGAATCTCAAAATCCACTCGAAGCCTATACGGTCGATCTGGTGGAAAAAGCCGCCGAGGGGCGGCTGGATCCCCTCATTGGCCGGGAACCCGAACTGGAGCGGACGCTGCAGGTTCTCTGCCGCCGCCGCAAGAACAATCCGGTCTTCGTTGGTGATCCCGGTGTGGGTAAAACCGCCATTGCCGAGGGGCTGGCCCAGCGGATCCAGGCGGGTGAGGTGCCCGACCTGCTGCGTGATGTGCGGATCTATGCCCTTGACCTGGGAGGGCTGTTAGCGGGGACCAAATATCGAGGGGATTTCGAAAAGCGTCTCAAAGGGGTCATCAACGAACTCAAAAAACGGCCCGACGCGGTTTTGTTCATCGATGAAATCCATACGATCGTCGGCGCGGGTGCCACCAGTGGGGGCTCCATGGACGCCTCCAATATTCTGAAGCCGGTGCTGACATCCGGGGAATTGCGCTGCATCGGGTCAAGCACCTATGAAGAATACAAAAATCATTTCGAAAAGGATCGCGCCCTTTCGCGACGGTTCGAGAAAATTGAAATTGCGGAACCGTCGGTTCCCCAAACCGTCAAAATATTGAAGGGCCTCAAAAGCCGTTATGAAGACCATCACGGCATCAGCTACACGGATACGGCGCTCAAAGCAGCGGCCGAGCTGTCGGCCAAATATGTCAACGATCGGTTTTTGCCGGACAAGGCCATCGACGTGATCGATGAGGCCGGGGCCTTCGTGCGTCTGGCCGGGTCCTCGCGTCGAACCAAGATCAATCCGGCGGACATTGAAAAAATCGTGGCTAAGATGGCCAAGATACCGCCCCAGAGCGTGTCGACCACCGACAAGGTGAAGCTTGAAAAACTGGCGTCGCATTTGAAAGAGGTGGTCTTCGGACAGGATGAGGCGATTGCGTCATTGGCCACCTCCATCAAACGGTCGCGGGCTGGATTGGGAACACCGGGCAAACCGGTGGGGTCGTTCCTGTTCACGGGACCCACCGGGGTTGGTAAAACCGAGGTGGCCCTGCAACTGTCGCGCCTCTTGGGGGTCGAATTCCTGCGATTCGACATGAGCGAGTACATGGAAAAACACGCGGTTGCACGGTTGATCGGCGCGCCCCCGGGCTACGTTGGATTCGACCAGGGAGGCTTGCTGACCGACGGCATCCGCAAACACCCCCACAGTATCCTCCTGATGGACGAAATTGAAAAAGCGCACCCGGATGTCTACAACATCCTGCTGCAGGTGATGGATCATGCCACCCTCACCGACAACAATGGGAAAAAAGCGGATTTCCGCAATGTTATCCTCATCATGACGTCCAATGCCGGCACACGTGAGATGGGCAACCAAACCATTGGTTTCGGGGATAAAACCAAAGATACCAAAGCCAAGGGGCAAAAAGCGATTGAACGTTTTTTCAGCCCGGAATTTCGCAATCGGCTTGACGGCACCATTCTTTTTCATGCGCTCACGGTTGAGATCATGGAGCAGATCGTGGACAAGTTCATCATTGAACTTAACGATCAGATGGCCGGCAAAAAAATCTACATCAACATCTCGGACGCGGCTCGCAATTGGCTGGCCCGTGAAGGATACGACCCCAATTACGGCGCTCGTCCCCTTGCGCGCGTGATCCAGAAAAAAATCAAGGACCGGCTGGCGGATGAAATTCTTTTCGGAAAGCTGGTCAAGGGTGGGGTTGTTTTCGTGGATCGCAATGATGAGGGGTTGACGTTCAAGATGGAATGACTCGAAACGGTGGCAGCCTTTTATCGTTCGTCGAAAATCAGTCAGCCTTTGTCGTCACGATAACGCGCCACCGTGTCTCCCTCCTTCAACGAGCGATATGCGGCTGATGTGATCGCCTATGCCCGTTTTTCGACTCTCCCGCAAACTTACCTTTCCACCGGCCCATATGGCCATCGCAGAAGGCCTCCTGGCCGTGGGTGGGGACCTCAGCATCGAACGCCTGGTGCAGGCCTATCGCCAGGGAATCTTCCCCTGGTACACCGAAGACGATCCGATCCTCTGGTGGTCACCGGACCCCCGCCTGGTGCTCTATCCCGAAGCCGTCCATGTCTCGCGTTCCCTCCGCAAACTCATGCGCCGCAGCCGCTTTACCGTCACGATGGACACCGCCTTTGGCCGCGTTATACGGGCCTGCGCCGGAAACCGCGGGCCAGACCACCCCGGGACCTGGATCGTGCCGGAAATGATTTCGGCCTATGAGCGGCTGCACGCCGCCGGTTTAGCGCATTCGGTGGAAGCCTGGGAGGGCGATGCGTTGGCCGGTGGGTTGTATGGCGTTTCTTTGGGGGGCTGTTTCTTTGGCGAATCCATGTTTACGCGTGTCGCCAATGCCTCGAAGGTGGCCTTGGTCAGCCTGGCGGACGGCTTGCGGCATGACGGTTTTGCGTTAATCGACTGCCAGGTGACCACCGACCACCTGATGCAGTTCGGCGCCCGGGAAATCCCCCGGAGTCAGTTCATGCAGGAGCTGCAGTTGGCCTTGAAACAGCCTACGCGGCAAGGTGGGTGGCGTTTTGCGGAAGCCGGCGGTATCGGTCTGGTGTCGAACCGGATGGGCGCGGATAGCTGAACTCGCGTGGCGTCAACGGTCAACCGAAGATTTTTAAACAGGTGGTTGCCCCACACGCGGCTACGGCCCGGCAGAAGGCGGCAACTTTAGCCATATCCTTGCGCCCGGGGCTGATTTCGACCCCCGAACTGACATCCACCGCAGCGGGTCCTCCGGCGGCGATGGCAATGGCGATGTTGTCCGGGTTCAATCCACCGGCCAGGATCACCGGGCGGTCCGCCGGAAGCTGGCGTGCATCGGCCCAGTTCCAATCCATGGCATTTCCCCCGGGAAGGGGGCCGCCAGCGCATTCCACCAGAAAGGCGGTGGCGGGGTAGCGCGCTGCGGCTTCCAGGGGCGGGTTTCCATTGACAAACACGGCCTTGATGACGGTCAGTCCCTCTGCGGTCAGGGCTTCCACCAGGCCGGGATCCTCCTGGCCGTGCAATTGAACCCCCTTAAGGCCACCCATGTCGACGGCTTGCATGATCCGCTCGAAGTCCTCATTGACGAATACCCCGACGGGGCAGACGGTGCGCGGCAGGTGCGCGGTGATGCGCCTGATGGCCGCGTCCTCAAGGTGGCGCGGGCTTTTCGGATAGGAAATAAACCCGATCGCATCGGCCCCGGCAGCAACGCAGGCTTGTGCTTCGCGGGCCGAGGTAAGACCGCAAATTTTAATCTGGGGTGGGAACAGGGGGAAGATCGTATTCACCGTTCGCATTCTCGCTCAAATTCAAGGTCCTGGCGGAAGCGGCAGCAACGACGCCAGCCGGGCGCTAGGATTGTCCGACCGAACCAGGCTTTCGCCGATCAGAAAATTAAAAACACCCTGCGCCAGATTGGCTTCCACGTCCTCGATTCCTGCGATACCGCTGGCCGCGACAGGGATTTGTCCGGCAGACAGCTGCTTCGCCATGACCATGGCGGTGCGGATATCCGTTTCAAAAGTGGCTAAATTCCGGTTGTTGATGCCGATCAGGCGGGCGCCGCAAGTTTGCGCCATTTCCAGGTCTTCCATTGTATGGATTTCAACCAGGGCATCCATGCCCAATGATCGGCTGAGGGCAAGCAAATCCGTCAGTTGCCGTCGGGACAGGATACGGCAGATCAGAAGCACGGCATCCGCCCCCATGGCACTTGACGCATAGATCTGGTAGTCGTTGATGAGGAAGTCTTTCCGCAAGACCGGTAAGGGGACGGCGTTCCGGGCGGTCCTGAGGTCTTCCGGGTTGCCCTGAAAGAAATCGCGATCGGTCAGCACCGAAAGGGCCACGGCACCGCCGGCGGCATAGGCCCGGGCCAGATCCGCCGGGTCCAAATCGATCCGCAATGGTCCCTTGGAGGGCGATGCGCGTTTGATTTCGGCGATGATATTGGCGCCTCTGGGTCCAGGCTGTTTTAACGCGTCATAAAAGGAGCGCTGATCATGGCGATGCGTGGCGGCTTCGCGCAGCCTGTCGAGTGGCTCCCGGCGTTGGGCCGCTTCGATTTCTTCTTTCTTGCGCGCTACGATTCGAGTCAAAATATCCACGGTGTTCTATGTCTCCAGCCGGTCACAGAAGGTTGCCGGCATGTCGATGGTATGAAGCGGTTCAGGGGGCATGCTCCTGGGTGAATGCGGCCAGGGCCGCCAGTTTATCCTTCGCCGCGCCGCTGTCGATGGCTTGCGCGGCTTGTTCGATACCGTCGGCAAAATCGGTTGCCTTGCCGGCGGCGGTCAGGGCGGCGGCGGCGTTCAGCAGCACGACATTGCGACGGGGACCTGTCTCGCCTTCCAGAATCCGGCGCGTGATATCCGCATTCGTGGCCGGATCGCCTCCTACCAGGTCGCCCGGGTCGGCCAGGGCATCGAAATGCGCTTCGGGATTGAGATTGAAGGTGCGCACCTGCCCTTCTTTCAATTCGGATATACGGGTAGGCGCACAGACCGATATTTCATCCAGGCCGTCGTGGCCGTGCACCACATACGCCTGGCGCGATCCCAGCAGCCGCAGGGTATGGGCAAACATCTCCGTCAATTGCGGTGCATAGACGCCGATGATCTGACAGTTGGCACCGGCCGGGTTGGTCAAGGGGCCCAACATATTGAAGATGCTGCGCAGGCCCACTTCTTTACGGGCCGTTGCGGCAAACCGCATCGCGCTGTGGTAGAGGGGCGCGAAGAGAAAGCCGATGCCGATATCTTCCACGGCTTCTTCCACCAGCTCCGGGTCTACGTCCAGCCGCACACCGAGCGCTTCCAGTACGTCGGCACTGCCACATTTGCTGGATACCGAGCGGTTGCCGTGTTTGGCGACCGTGATGTCGCATCCGGCCACCACGAAGGCCGTGGTCGTCGAAATATTGAACGTGCTGGCACCGTCTCCTCCGGTCCCGCAGGTGTCGACGATGGTGCCGGCCGAAGATTGGATCCGGTGAGCTTTGCGGCGCATGGCCCGGGCGGCGCCGGCCAGTTCCTGATCGGTTTCGCCTTTGGTGGCCAGGGCGCCCATGAAGGCCCCGATCTGAGCATCGGTGAGGCTGCCCGAAAAGATTTCCGTCATGACGTCCGCCATCTGGTTTTCATCCAAATGGACACCTTCGATGATTTTTTTGAGGTGATCACGAAACATCTTGGCGTACCCTCCTGTTTTTATGGTCGGGACGATGTGGCACCCCTTAAAAAGTTTCTCAGCAAGCGTTTACCGACCGTGGTCATAATGGATTCAGGGTGAAACTGGAGCCCCTCCGTCATGTGGCTGCGATGCCGGATTCCCATGATTTCGCCATCCTCGGACTCGGCCGTGACGGTCAGACAGTCCGGCAGGCTGGCCCGCTCGACGGCCAGTGAATGATACCGCATGGCCTTGAACGGTTTGGTAATGCCGCGATAGACCGCCTGTCCGTCGGCTGTCACGGTGGATGTCTTGCCATGCATCAGCTGACGGGCGGCAATAATCTTACTCCCGAATGCGGCGGCAATGGCCTGGTGGCCGAGACAGATGCCGAGGATCGGAATGCGTCCGGAAAAGGTGCGGATGGTATCCATCGATATGCCGGCCGCCTGGGGTTGCCCGGGACCGGGGGATACCACGATAGCCTCCGGCGCCAGCTGGCCCACGGCGTCAACGGTCAGGGCGTTGTTGCGGGCCACCTGCACCTCGGCGCCCAGTTGGCGCAGATACTGGACCAGATTATAGGTGAAAGAATCAAAATTGTCGATCATCAGGATCATGATCCGGCTCCTTTCGCCGTCAGCGGACGCAGCATCTTCAGGGCGCGGTCCATGGCCATGGCTTTGTTGACTGTTTCAAGGCGTTCGCTTTCGGGGTCGGAGTCCGCTACAATACCGGCGCCGGCCCGAACGGTCAGGCGATTGTCTTCGATGCAGGCCGTGCGGATGGTAATGGCCATGTCCATGTTGCCGTTGAAAGAGATATAGCCAACCGCGCCGCCGTAAGGTCCCCGGGGTTGTTTTTCCAGATCGGCGATAATTTCCATGGCGCGAATCTTGGGCGCCCCGCTCAGGGTGCCGGCGGGAAATGTTGCCGCCAGCAGATCGAAGGCGTCACAGTCGGGCTGCAGATCGCAGGTGATATTCGATACGAGATGCATGACATGGGAATAGCGCTCGACCACCATCAGATCCGTCACCTGGACCGTGCCGGTCTCGGCCACACGCCCGAGATCGTTGCGCCCCAGGTCGACCAGCATCAAATGCTCGGCCTTCTCTTTTTCATCTTCCAGCAGTTCACTGGCCAGTTGTCGATCCTCACGGTCATTGCCACCGCGCGGGCGGGTGCCGGCAATGGGGCGCAGGGTTGCGGATCCGTTTTCCAGGCGCACCATGGTTTCGGGAGACGAGCCCACCAGTGCCATGCCGTCCAGGTTCAAATAGAAGAGATAGGGCGAGGGGTTGATATAGCGCTGGGAACGATAGAGGGACCACAGGTCGGGAGGCGAATCACAGACAAAAGGCTGGGAAATGACGGCCTGGATGATATCCCCGGACCGGATATGGCGTTTGACGGTCTGGACCGCTTCCCTGAAGTCGGCATCGGGATAGACCGGTTCCAACGGGCCGGCTTCGGTAGCGGCGGAAATCGAGGGGGCTGCGGGCAGGGGGTCCGCCAGGCGCTGCAATTGGCGATCCAGTCGCTGGCGGGCTTCGTCATAGGCCATCTCGGGCGTGATGCCGTTTTTGATAAAGGTGAGGGCGACGAGCGTCAACGTGTGGCTTACGTTGTCAAAGATCAAGAGCTCGTCGGGAATCACAAAATGCGCCAGGGCTTTGTCCGCCGGCCATCGATGGGGGATGGCTTCCAGAAAACTGACGGCTTCATAGGTCATGTAGCCGACCAGGCCGCCCCAGAAACGCGGCAATTCGGGGATGACCGCCGGCTGGTAGGCGGCCATGAGGGACTTTAAAATCGCAAGTGGCTGGCCCTCATGAAGGATCCGTTCTTCGTGTCCGTTTTCCTGGACCGTCACCACGTCGGTGAAAACGCGGACATGGCAGCGGGCCGATGTTCCCATGAAACTGTAGCGCCCCCAGCGCTCGCCGCCCTCGACGCTTTCAAAAAGGAAAAGATCGGCATTCTGCCGATAGAACCGGCCAAGCATTGAAACGGGGGTCTCGGTGTCGGCCAGAATTTCCGAACAGACCGGAATGACATTGGCCTGTTGGCAGGCAGCGTAGAAATTTTCACGGGTTGGAAACTGATTCAACAACATCGTGATCTCCTCCGGGAGAATAGTGGTACACGGTTTGTCCGGCCATACCCTGGGCCTATGGGCGTTTGCCAACAAATAAAAAGCCGTGGTTGGTATGACCACGGCCTAAAAAACAGAACCGCGGGCAATTGAGGCGGCCCACGGTTGCGCTGATCTTATAATGTCGGAAGGGTGCGGTAACCGGCGGTGCGCCTCAGGTCAGGTGCCACCACCACCAGCGTTGTCCCATCAATCGTTGTTCCTCTGCATAACGCATTGCCTTGACTTTCATACCACGGATCGTTGTGTCCGCTGATGATTGACATGGTTCACAGGGATTGTCAAGTGCTTTTGCAGCATGGTTTCAGACGTTATTGACCGGTGAATTCAAAACTCATTTTGGTCTGGAAGTCCTCTACCCGTTTGAAAATTTCCTTCAGCATGGTTTGTTCGATGCGCGACAACTTCTTGGGGTTGATGTAATTGTCGGGTTTGCCGTTTTCTTCGATGATGGCGGTAATCTGCCGCACGAACCGCAACTGCATCATGAAGCTGTAAGCGCGGGTAATATCATTGTAGTCTTTGGTGGAGAGGTGGCCGCCTTCATGCAGTTCGTAGAGGCGTGCCATGGTATTGGTTTCGGCGATGCCGTTTTTCAGGGCATGGATGCGCGCAAAGTCCACCACCGGCAGCATGGCCTGCTTGATGTCGAACGCATTCTGGTGCTCTCCTTTGGATTCGACTACAAAATTCCGGAAAAAGCCGAGGGGCGGCTTGAAATGGAGTGCATTTTCCGTCATGTGCCGGAAAAAGCCGGACCACCCCTTGAGGGAATCCGAAAGGTGCCGGCGGAGTTGATCGATCAGGCTGAGGTCGCCATATGCGCCGCGGAAATCAAAAAAGATGCTTGAATGCAGCAGATCCTCGGCCTCGGCCGTGTGAATCCAGCTTGTGAACTTGTCACACCAGACCGAAAGGGGTTGGCACCAGTTCGGATTCATGGCCATGACGCCGCCCTGGCAGAAAGCGTAGCCGGTCTCATCCAGCCAGGTGCAGACGGTTTCACCAAGATTCAGGAAATAATTTTTGACATCCGGCAGTCGGTCCTTGGGGACGTCCCGAAAGATGATGGCATTGTCCTGATCGGTTTTGAGAGTCTGTTCCCGGCGGCCTTCGCTTCCCATAATCATAAAGACGAAAGGTTCCGGTGGCGGCCCGCTCTGTTCGAGGGCTATTTCGATCAGGCGTTGCAGGATGGCGTCGGAAACGGTCGCAATCAGGCGCGTGACGTTCTCTGCTTTGGCACCGCTGCTGATCAGATTTTGAACCAGGCCCGGTATCCGGTCCTGCTGAGCTTTGAGTTCCTCGCGGGAAAGGGCCGAGGCAATTTCACGGACAATAAAGAGCGGCGACTGGCCTTGGGCGGCCAACAGGTCACGACTGGTAATGGTGCCGACCACTTTGCCGCTGCTGTCTTGAACGGCGAGGTGTTTGAGCTTTTTCTGCATCATCTCCAGCATGGCTTCGAAAACCGACAACTGCTCCGGGATCGTGCTCAACGGAGACGACATGATGGCGGATACCGGGATGTTGATTTCAAGACCTCGGGCAATGACGCGGTTGCGAAGGTCGGTATCGGTGACGATGCCGATTTGCTGCCCCTCGTCGTTCTGGACAAAGATCGAGCTGCATTTTCGTCGGCTCATCAGGATGGCCGCCTGTTGGACCGGCACATGCTGATTGCAGGAGAGAAGGTCGCGATTCATCAGGCGGGCCACCGAGACGTTGAAGATGTGGACGGTTTCGTCTTTGGGAAGGATCCGGCGGGCAAAAATTTCGGCGTAGGAGCGATCCAGCATGCGCTTACCGAAGGTGTCCGTAAAAAATTCCATGAACGTGGGGCAGCGATGGCACAGATGCATGAAGTTTTTTTCCGGCAAGGCATAGAGATAGGCCGCCTCCTCGACCCGCAAGGTCCGGATGGAAATACCCTTGTTCAGCAGCATGGATATGCCACCGTAGGAATCGCCTTCCCCCAAATAGCCTTTGAGGCTCTTTTCACCGGCCTGTTCGTAATAAAGTTCGGCGGCGCCCTTCTGAATGATGTAGAGGTAGTCGATGCGCGACTGTCCCTGAACGAATAAGACTGTTCCGGCATTGTGATGAATCAGGGACAGGGCGTTGACCATGTCGTCCAGATCGGTTTCGGACAGAAAGCTAAACGGCACAACCCGGCTCAGAAAATCACGGGCCTGGCCGGTGACCAGAATCGAGGCGTAATTTTCATTGCGTTTGCGTTGCTGAAACTCTTCCGTAAAGTATTCGCGGAAACGCGGATGCTGCTCGCACAGAGACAGAAAACGATCGGCGGGTATCGCATAGAGGAGGGCATCGTCTTCGACCTTGGCGGTGCGAACGGCCACACCGGCATTCATCAGGATCGAGATGCCGCCGAAGGTCTCACCGCCGACCATGCGGCCGCCCAGGGATTTTTCACCGTCTCGCTCATAGTACAACTCGATGGCACCCTTGCGGATATAGAAAATCTTCCCGATTTGGGTCTTGGCCTGCTCCGCCACCAGCTGGCCCCTTGGGGCCCGGATCTCCGTGGTCCATTCGGCCAGTTCCTCGATGGCGTCTTCGGGCAGGAGTCGAAACGGATTGACCCGGGAATACCGTTTCAGCGCCTCTTTGAACAGGGCACTACGGGCTGGTTTTTTTGTCATGCCGTTGCTTCCTTCTTGACGGGCCCTTTTAGTGGGGCATTCGTGGTCTTCGATGTTCCTGGTGCGGTCCGTTTGGTGTCGGTCCGGGTGCTGTCTCAGTAGCGCAGACGGGCGAAATAGGTTTTTTCGGAAGCCTCCCGGGCTTGTCCCAGCGTATGGATTCCTTTTTTGGCCAGCAGCGGAATCAGTTTGAGGAACATGTTGGCCGTGGCCATGGCATCGCCCATGGCGGTATGGCGTCCGGAGACATCGATCCCCAGCCTCTCGGCGATCGTCATGAGATTGTGGTTTTCCTGAGCCGGGTGAACGATGGACGACAGGAGCATGGTGTCCAGCACGGGATTGATAAACCGAACGCCGGTATCCTGCTCTTTGATCTGCAGCATACGCATGTCGAAGGCGGCATTGTGGGCCACCAGAATCGTGTTTTCAGCGAATTGATGGAAGCGGGGCAGAACGGTTGCAATGACCGGCTGGTCTTTCAGGGCGCTTTCCTGGATCCCGTGAATCTGGATGGACTCCCAGCGCAGCGGCCGCATGGGATTGACAAGCTGATCGAATCGATCATCGGTGACCAGGTGATTGTTGACGATGCGTACCGCCCCGATGGATATGATTTCGTCGCCACCGCGTGGATCGAGGCCGGTGGTTTCGGTGTCGAAAACCGTATAGGTCAGTTCGGTCAACAGGCAATTGTCGATGGAAGGGTGTTGACCGGGCTGATTGAAAAGGTCGAAATCGTAAAATTCCGGCCGACTGTCGGGAATGATCGTGGGTTTGCGGGTCGACGCCATAGCGTCCGACGGGAGCGCGGGCAGGATCATTCGCAACCCGGACCATCCGTCGCTGGCGTCGGTGGTGGGCCAGATTTCGGCGTTGTGGTAACGGATGACGTCGCCCAGGGTGAGCGGCAAGCCCAGGTCGGGCAGACTGAGCACTTTTTCCTCCCAGCTGTGCACCTTGTCCATGCGAACCGGCGTTCCCTGCCAGCGCAGGTCAAAATTGATCAATCCGTCGATTTTGTGAACGCGGCATGCAAAATCCCGCACGGCGGCTTCACGGCTTATGCGTTGAAGCAGGAAAAGGACCGCCAGAGAAAATGAATAACTGTCCGTACTGAGCTGCAAGTCTTCGTCATAGGCTTCGGCCACAAATTGAAGCTGCAGCAGGTGTTTGGCCTTGACCGTAATTTTTTCCAGCATGGTATCGGCGCGGGTTTCGATCAATGGCCATTGGGAGCGTGGGCGGTCGTGGGACCTCCGCGCGTGCTGGCTGAGCATCTTTCCGATTTTAAGAGACTCTTGGTAGATAATGCGGGTAAATTCCTGAACGTCAGCGGCCGCCATACCGGGAAATTCCATCATCGTTTCAACGGCGGCGCGGACACCGGCGAGCGGGGTTCGGATTCCGCCACTCAGGGATTGGAGCAACAAATCGGTCTGGCTGTCCGTTTCGAGCTGAGCGGTGATATCGGAAAAAATCAGGATAAAGCCGGTAAAACGACGTTGGTAATTCAATACCGGCACCATTTCAGCACGCAGATGACACCCCCCTTTGCCAACGGCAATAAAATAGGACGCCGCGCCGCTGGCCCCTTTTTCAAGTTTTTCAGTGATGTCGTCCAGGGCATAGGATACCAGATTGCGATCGATGATTTCGAATACGGAGCGCCCCAGTCCAAAAAATGCAAACGGCAATGACGGCTGGTCGTTGGATCGGGGCGTACCGTCGAGCGGGTCATTTTTTTTGTCGGTGAAGAAGCGTTTGGCCTGCTTGTTGAAAAACAGGATTTGTCCGTCGCGATTGCATATCAGCACCCCTTCGGGGAGTTCCGACATAATGACGGCGAGGATGTTTTTTTCTTTTTCGACGTCGGCCTTGGCTTCCATAACACGGGTTGCGATGTCGTTTTCAAGTTGCTGGTAGTGGTCGGCATTTTCATTGATGGCATCGATGACGAGATTGACCAGCTTGCTGCCATCGCGCTTGATCCGGTGGGCGGAATTGACCGTATGGATCAGCTCGATTTCTTCGGGAAGCCGGTTGAGGGGGAGGATGTAACTGTGGAAAATGCCGTCCAGGCCGAACCCGATCGCGGCCATGAAGAGAATGAGGGCGATAAAAATGTAAATGAAATGGATCTTGATGATCTCGATGAGGGTGGCCTGCTGGTCCGGGAGGAGCTGTTGCCAGAAAAATACGGCGATGCCGATAAAAATCAGCAGGGTGACAAAAATCGAGACACCGGCAAACCACCAGAATTTATTCGTTGGATCCATCAGCGATTTCCAGCAGTTTTCGAACGTGATCCATGATCTCGGAATTGGAAAATGGTTTCGTGATGTAGCCGTCCGCGCCGGAGGCCAGGCCTTTGGCGACATCGATGTCACGCGCCATGGCGGAGACAAAAAGGATACGGGTGGCCGCCAGTTCGGGGGTCTCGCGAATGGTCCGGCAGATTTCAAACCCGTCCGGATTGGCGAGCATGGCTTCGAGCAGGATGAGATCCGGTTTATAAGCGGCCGCCATCTGAAGCGTTGCCTCACCGCTGTTTACGGTGCGAACGGCGTACCCGCTTTGGGTCATGAGGTAAGTCAGCGGAATGGTGGTCCCCTGTTCGTGGTCCGCAATCAGAATGCGTTTTTGCGGGCGGGATGCTGAATCCGGTCGATCCGTGGCCATAAAGAGCCCTGTAGGAATAGGCCATCACGAAAGATGGTTATGCCGGGGCGCAGCCCCTTTGATTGCGCACCAAAACGATTATGGGAAACCAGTTTTTAAAGCGCCGGCGGGGGTATCGGTTGGGTGCATGCCGCCGGCGCTTAAGATTGCCTGGTGAATCGATCTGATGGCCCATGAAGGGACAGTGCCCGGATGGGTATCGGTTTGTTGTAATGGGTCCTGGGGGCGTCCGCCGGCAGGTGGGCCGGCGGACGCTGTTTTTATAGGATCCGTGTGCTACGGCAGGGCGATCTTAACCGAAGACGCCCATGCCAAACAACGACGTCCAGAAGATTGAAAAACCTACCAGGACGATCATCCAGATATCTTCTTGTTTCATGGTGCATTCTCCTTGGATTACAGGTTAATGCGCGAGCAATAACGATGGCCTGAATCAGGCCTCTCTAACAACGTTCATGGTTTCCACTTCGGCCCGCTGGATCTGGGTCTCGTTGGTGGTGGACATTTCAGCCTTGAAGCACAGGGCCCACATCATAATGATGCCGAGGATCCACCACGTGATCTGCCAGGACCACAGGCTCGGAAAGCCGGCGAATGAGAAGGCCGTGTTGCCCCAAATACAGGCCGGCCCGATGGCGAAGAAATACCATACCGGCACGGCAACTTTCATGACTTTGCGCCAGGCTTTGCCGGACTCGCTGGGCTCATCGATGCTATCGAGGAAAGTGCGCACTTCCTTCTGACGCTCAATCGTTTCCTCGTCATCTTTGATACCGACACCGCGGCAGAGGTAGGCCATCACAGCGGCTGTAAACACACCCCAGAAGGCGCAGTGCATGGACAGCGGGTTCGGCCATACCTTGTAGGTCAGCGCCACGGCAATCATGCCGGAGAAGATACCGACCACAGCCCCCACGGCGGGGAAGCGAAATCCCCAGAGGGTGCCGGCCAGCAGCAGATACATGAGAAAGCCGAAGGCGGTGGCCAGGGCCCCCAGAATAACCAGCGCGGCTTTGGAGGTCAGACCGACCGCCAGGGCGGCGATGGTCAGAACGGTGGCCATGAGGCGGTTGACCCAGATCTGTTCCGCGTGGCTGGCTTCCTGTTTCTTGATATAGCGCCAGTAAACGTCGCGCAGCAGGATAGATCCACCGGTGCCGATGTAGGGAGCTGCCGTGGAATGAATGGCCGCAATGGCGCCCATGAAAACCACGCCCAACATGACCGGCGGCAGGAAGGTTTTCATCAGGGTCGGTACGACCGTGGCCTGGTTGATATCGACGAAAGCCGGGTTACCGGCCATCTGGAGGACTTTGGCGCCCATGCCCTGGAAGGCGGTGAAGAAGAACAGGGCGAAGCCGACCACGAAGGTGGACATGAAGGCTTGCTGCCAGGCCAGGGGTTTCGGGGATTTAATACCGAAGGTCCACATGGTGAAGGCCGGGGAGGATTGAATCCCCATCAGGGCGAACATGTAGGTCAGAATCATGACCGATGTCCAACCGCCGCCCAGGCCGAAATTGATGACCTTGGGGACCTCCAGGAATTTCGGGTCAAGCGCCTTGATCGAGTTGGAGAAGGCCGTCCAGCCGCCGAACTCGGGCGCGCGCATGACGAAAAAGCCCAGGATGACAATACCACCCACCAGCAGGACGAACTGGATAACGCCGACCCAGGTGGAGGCTTTCAGGCCGCCGGTGCAGACATAAAACCACACGATGAAGGCCAGAAAGATGGCCCCGTAGGCTGTGGGGACGCCGGCAATGACGTTGAAAAGGGCGCCGGCCGCCATCAGCTGTACGGCGGAGTAGAAGATGGAGTAGAGCACGGCGGTGGCGACGACCAGCCAGCGCAGTGTCTCGTTGTTGTAATAATAGGCATACATGTCGCCGGGGGTGATAAACCCATAGCGCTTGCCCATGAGCCAGGTGCGTTTGGAGAAGAACGTGCCGGTGATGGGAATGGTCAGCACATAAAACGATGCAAACGCATAGGCTAAGCCGTCACGCCATATCAGACCAGGATGGCCGATAAAAGTCCATCCACTGAAAGACGCGGCCGTGGCGGCGAGAAGAAACGCGAAAAAGGGAATGGACCGGCCTGCGATTGCGTAACCGGAGGATGTCTTCTCGGTAAAATACCCCTTGAGCCCCCAGTAGAAGCAATACACGATATACAGGCCAAGAAATACGTAGACCCAGGTTGTGCTTGATTCCATACCATACCTCCAATGGTTTCCTCATATGCCACTTCCGGTTGACAGTTGTCACCAGGCAATCGGCATAATCGTTAGCAGCCATCAATAATAGCCGTCGACTGAGTATCACCTCCTTTCAAGGGCCGGCGCCCATCTCGATTGGGTCGGCGTTGATGGCCGGCCGGTGTCTATAGATGGGGCAAATTGGGTATCGTCGTGTTGCCGAGGCAACGGACGACCCGTCGCAAGATTGTTTGTCTTCCCCGGCAGCGTGGTGGCTGCCCGAGAAGAGTGCCATCCAGACAAATGTGGCGGCTACGCTTTGTGGATGTCCGGATGAGCGTTATCGTCGGTGGGCCGGGAAACGGTCCACCGACGAGGGGTAAAGCGCAATTATTTCTGCACTTGGTTCCTGATTGTCTCGACAACATCCGGGTTGGCCAGGGTCATCACGTCGCCCACATCCTTCTTGTTGGAAAGGGCGGCCAGCACCCGGCGCATGATTTTGCCCGAACGGGTCTTGGGCATGTCGGGCACGATCCAGACCTTGCGCGGTTTGGCAATCGGTCCGATTTCGTTGATCAGGGCCGAAATGATTTTCTGCGAAAGTTCTTCCGAGGCCTCGAAACCCGGTTTGAGGGCCACGTAGAGATCCGGCACCACGCCCTTGATATCGTCCGCCACCGGTACAACGGCGGACTCGGCCACTTCCTCCACCACCAGGGCGGCGGATTCGAGTTCTTTGGTGCCCAGGCGGTGACCGGAAACATTGATGACGTCGTCGATGCGGCCCAGGATCCGGTAATAGCCGTCGGGCGCCTCCATGGCAGCATCACCGGTCAGGTAGGGCCAGTCGCGCCAGTCTTTGCTCTTGGGGTCTTTGCAGTAGCGCTCGAAGTAGTTGGTTACGAAACGGTCGCGGTCGCCCCAGATGGTCTGGAACATGCCCGGCCAGGGGTTCTGGATGCAGATGTTCCCGGCCTTGCCCGCGCCCCGCGGCAGTTCCTTGCCCTCGTCATCGAGGATGATGGGATGGATGCCCGGCATGCCTTTGCCGGCGCTGCCCGGTTTCATCGGGGAGATGCCCGGCAGGGTGCTGCACAGGAAGCCGCCGGTCTCGGTCTGCCACCAAGTGTCCACGATGGCGGCTTTTTCCTTGCCGACAACCTTATAGTACCATTTCCAGACTTCCGGCTCGATGGGCTCGCCCACGGTGGTCATGTGTTTGAACTTGTAGTTGTACTTGGCCGGTTCGTCCGGGCCGATCTTGCGCAGGGCGCGAATGGCCGTGGGTGCCGTGTGGAAGATGTTGACATCCAGGTTCTGGGCGATGCGCCACGGGCGGCCCGGATCCGGATAGTTGGGAATTCCTTCGTAAATGACCGAAGAAGCACAGAGCGACAGGGGGCCGTAGACGATGTAGGAGTGTCCGGTGATCCAGCCGATATCGGCCATGCACCAGTAAACGTCTTCCGGATGGATGTCCTGAACGTATTTGGAGGTGCCGGTTACATAAGCCAGGTAACCGCCGGTGCCGTGCTGGCAGCCCTTGGGTTTGCCGGTGGTGCCGCTGGTATACATCAGAAAGAGCGGATCCTCGGCGTTCATTCTTTCAGGCTCCACACGGGCTCCGTAGAAATCCTTGAGGACATTGTTGATCATGAAGTCCCGGCCCTCGACAATCGGGGTTGCCGCCGAGTACTTTCCGGGATAACGCTGCCAGATGAGCACTTTGTCCACGACCTGGCCGTCTTCGGCGGCTTTGGCCACGGCTTCCTCAGCTTTTTTCTTGTGATCCAGCAATTTGCCGCCGCGGTAATAGGCATCCATGGTGATCAGAACACGGCTGCCGGAGTCTTCGATACGGTCGCCGGCGGCCTTGCCGCTGAACCCGCCGAAGACCTGGGAATGGATGACACCCAGGCGGGCACAGGCCAGCATGGTGATGGGCAGTTCGGCGCTCATGGGAAGGTGCAGGGTGACCCGGTCGCCGCGTTTCAGGCCGGCAAAGTCGCGCAGGAGGGCGGCCATTTCATTCACCCGCACGTAGAGTTCCTGATAGGTGATGTGCTGCACGGCGTCTTCTTCAAGCTCGGGAACGAAATGGATGGCGGTCTTGTTCTTGTTCTTGGGCAGGTGGCGGTCGATGCAGTTGTAGCTGGCATTGATCTTGCCGCCCTTGAACCACTTGTAGCAGGGTGCGTCGCTGGTATCGAGAATTTCGTCCCAATACTCGTACCAGTCCAGCATGTCAGCATACTCCTTGAAACAATTAGGGAAATTGTCCAGGCTGAAACGATCGTAAATGGTTTCGTCCGTCATGTTGGCCTGGGCCACAAAATCTCTGGGCGGATAAAAATAAGCTTCTTCCTGCATGTGCACCGCAATTTCAGCCTCAGAGGTCTCGACATTTGCCTTTTCCGTCATACCCCACCCCCATTAAGTTGGTAGTTAGTAAAAAGAGGAACGCGCAAGTCAATGCGTCCTGCATTCAAAGCATCATGGTGCATGCATAGCGCCATGCTGAAATCGTTTGCGGGTGAACGGTGGTGCAAAAGGTGCGCGCAACCTGATCATAGGTGTACTTTACCTGTTGGTCGCATGAATGGGAAAAAATCTGTTAAACTGAATACATTTACTGGACAGAATTTGTCAAGTGAATTCTATTCATAAATTAAAATTTTTTAATATAGGGTGGCAAGCGTATTTAAAAATTTATAAAACTGTAATATAAACAGTTATTAAAAGAGAATAAGGCCATCAATCAGAAAAGTGAACAACCATAAAATCCACAAAAAAACGCTGAACAATAAGAATAATCAAAAAAAATTAAATTCATTATTTGATTTTTCCTAAATTCGTGGGTATCGTTCACGCAGAAAAATCCATATGAACCGCGACAGCAGGGAAGAAGAAGGGCATACACTCATTACCCGTTCCCTTTTGCAGGCCTGCGAATCGCGCATATGCGTCACATCAACGTCTCGATTTCCTGACCATCGTGGCAATGGCCAACAGGGCCGCGTGATTCCCGGGCCGATGCCATGCATAGCTTTCGAGTCCGGCACGACCCGGTAAATATAACCCGTGTGAGAATGCTTGCCGTCCGGTATTCACGATGAATGGCAACGTGTGCTGTCCAACCGCCCCCATCATATCGAGGAGCTTATGGCCGATCAGCTTTCCAACAAAATTATGCGCAGAGCATTTGTCAAAACCGTTGTGCGAAGAATATTTGCCATCGTCGCGTTAGGCGGCATGATTTACGGTCTGGTGGCCCTGGTATACGCTTCCAAGACGATCTACAAGGTCAAAGAAAACTATGCGGTTGTACTGGAACGTTTAGGGGGCAAGCGTGAAGCCGTCACGACCATTGGCTGGCATGTCCGTTTACCTTTTTTTACACGCATCGAGCAGGAGGTCTCTTTGATGAACCAAGTGCTCTATCTGGGCGGATCTCCCGAACCCATGCGCATAATCTCGCAGGAGAATGTGGCCTTATGGACGTCGGCCCTGTTGACCTATCGGATTCTCAACCTCCATACATGGGCGATCAAGAATTTGCACCCGCAGGAACTCCTCCTCGGAGACTATGATGGTATCGTCAAAGACATTCTCCAGGCCCAGCAGGTCAATCAGCTCATCAGTGATCGCGAGGCCATCAAAGAGAAGATTTTTCGAGCCCTCAAGGATCGACCGATCAACGAAGGCGGTCCGACGCTTGAGCAAAAGTATGGCATCGAGGTGGTCAGTTTCGTACTGAAGGAAACCCGTTTTGGTGACAAACTGGTGGCCGCGACCGAGGAGAAAAAGCGCCGCGAACTGATCGCCGAAGCAGAGAATTATGCCGCGGACCAGGAGGCCAGCCGCATCCGCAAACTGTATGCGGCCTACCTGGAGGGGATCCAAGCCCTGCAGAAAGGGCTGGGACGCGGGGATGCTACAATAGATACCGCGTTGCTGCAATTCCTGGTCCAGCAGCATTGGGCCTCGGCCTATGAAAAGAATCAAACCGGTCAGAATACCATGGTGCTCCAGAATACCCAGGGGAATCCCACTGTGGCCCTTCCAGCCCCGGCCCTGAAAAGCCCGGCCGACGGAGAATAGCGATGGCGCGTCGCATCACCCGGCAGGTCAAATATGTTCGTTTGCCGGAAAAACGTATCCGAGAGATCAACGCACTGGTTTCCTCGTGGCCCCACGAAACACAAGCCTTCATGCGCGCCCGATTGAACCAGTACAAACCCCGGACCGGTTTTTTCAATTATCTGGTGGACCATTTTTTGTTTTTAGTCATTGGCGATCAGGACAAACATTTTGAAATAATCAATGATCCGGATGTCATCACCGATTGGCAGACACGCTTCGAAATATCGGGTCAACGCAATCCCCAGGACGCCTGGAACAAAATTCTGGACAAGGAGATCACCGCGCGGGACCATATGTACCTGTTGTCGCTGCTGGATCGCAAACTGTGCGATATCCATGTGCCGCATGAATTCCGCTCCCTTTTCGATAAAATCTATCGCGCCCACCTGCGCAAAGAATATCTGTCCGATCCCGAAGTGCCCAAGTCGCCCCTGATTTTGATTGTGGGAACGAGCGGGAGCGGTAAAAGCGCCACGGTGGAACGGGTCATCGAAGATGGGATCTTTGCCAATGAAATCCTTCCCGAAATCGATCTGAACCAGAAAAAAGAGGCGATCCTGGCAGATCTGCCGTTCTGGAAAACCATCGAAGAGGTCGATCCGAACCTCGCCTTCGAGATCACCCGCCGACGCCAGACCCTTTTCTACCATCGCTTGAGCCGGATTCCACTGCTCCGATGGGTGTTTAAAAAACGGATTGCCCTCAACCTGACCGAGTTAGGCGAACATGGCATCACAGTGGACTATGCCGTTGTCACGCCGAACGAGTATCAGACGGCCCTGGCCGGTGAACCCGGCAATTATTTCCGCAAGGCCATGGGGGATCCCAAGAAAACAACGATTCGCCATATCGAAGAAGCGCACAGCGCCTTCGGCAAGGCCAGCGAAGACCAGAGTGGCGTCCAGCGGCAGCAGCGCACCCTCGTGGATGCTTCGAACATCGTGCTGGATGAAATCGCCAGCGGCCGACGGGATTGTATCCTGGTGGCCACGACCGATCAGCCCGAGCGCATCGACGGTGCCATTTACCGACGCTTTGTGGAGAAGGGCGTCATTATCGACCTGGGCGATTACTGGAAGAGTAAAAACAACCTGCGCGAGGTCATCCGAATTGAACTCCAGCGCAACGACATCCGCATTGTCGCTCCCGAGGATCCTTTACCCCCGAAACATGCCCATCATATCCGCACGGTGGATCTGGATCAAAGTGTCGACGCCATCTATCGCCTGTTCCGGGAGCGGAGTTTGACCCTTACACCGGCCTATGTCCGCAAGCTGGTGCACTCCATCATCCAGATCCGGAAAACCTTCAACGCGGCCGATCTGGACGATGCCGACTTGGTGCGGCGGGCCTTTGAACTGGTGGCCAAGAACACGTATGGGGATCTTTATAAAAAGGTCGTCGACCGTATGGATCGACGGGTCAAGTGGGAAGAATACATCGGTGACATCAAGTATGTTTTCTCTGAGATGGCCAATAACTGTCTTCAATATGGCCTGAGCGAAGAAAAGGGCGTCGTGCTCAACGGGCCGCCCGGGGGCGGGAAGACGTTTCTTGTGCGCACCTGGCTTAGCGAGAACAACACTATCCATGATATTGCCACCAGCGCCAGCGCCTTGCAGGATCCGGTCAACCCGGTGGAGGGGGCCGTGGATAACATGGAAAAAGTCTATGATATTGCCAAGATGATCGCCCCCACCGTTATTTTCTTTGACGAAGGAGATGCCCTGGCCCCCAAACGGAGCAGTACCGGCGGCTCTCCCCAGGACAAGCTGACCAATAAATTCCTCAGTCTGATCGATGGCGAAGTCCCTCTGAACCAGGTGTTTACCGTTCTGACCACCAACCGGCTCGACATTCTGGATCCGGCCCTCATCCGGTCCAAGCGCTTGAAAGTGCTGGAGGTGACCGGGCATTTACGCAAAAACGATATCGCCGCCATCGTGGCGGCCGCACTGGGGGACGTCCCGCTGGAACCGGGGCTTGACCTGGAAACCGTGGTGGATACGGCCCAGAAAATCTGTAATACGCCTGCCGATTTCACCGCCTTTGTGGAAAAAGCGCGTTCGCTGCGCAGCACGGAATATGAAATTATTCTACGGATGCGTAAGATCCCCGAGATGTCGGACAAGGACAATCGGAATTTCATCAAATTCAACCTGAAAACCCTCCTGGGCATGCTGAACGCGCTGAACGCCCCCAGTGATGTGCAGACGATGGTGCGGGAGGATCCGGATCGATTTATTGCGCAGCATGCGGTCGTTTTGGACTTGATCGCGGGGATTGAAAATGAAGCCCAATATCCCCTGCGCATTTCCCACTTGGAGTCCGCCCGCAGTGAGATTTCCCAGAGTCCGACCAAGAAGGGTAAAGTCCAGCTGGATGAATTTTTGGAAAGCGAGCTCAGCGAAGAGCCCCAGGTGGGCTTTATCGTCGGCGTCGGGGCCAATGACGTCACCGGGGTCTTGCTGCCCATTGCCACCAGCCTGAATTACAAGATGGCGCCCGAGAAGGTTCTCGTGACCGGTGCCGTATCCACATCGGCCCCCGGTGCGGCCGAACTGGACATGTCGGTCAAAATGACCCAGCAATCCGCCCAGGAAGCCCTGACACTGGTAAAGAACTATCTCCAGCACCTGCAGCCCAGGATCAGCATCCCGCGGCTGTTCGGCGAGTTTCTGGATCATTACACCATTCACCACCAACTGCTGACGGCCTCCTACAATGTGGGCGGGCCGTCGGCCGGTTATGCCCTGGCCCTGAACACCCTTTCGGCCCTGTTGATGATTCCGGTTTTCAATGACTTCGGGGTGACCGGCGCCCCCTGGACCCGGGGCGCCAAGAAGGGTGAAATCGGCGGATCGGTGATTATCGGGGGGCATAAGAAGAAAACGGAAAAAGTCCTATTGCACCTGCGGCGCATGTATATGCCGCTGCAGAACTACAAAGACCTGGAGATCGACTATCTCGAAAACTACTGGCTCCAGGATAAAGATATTCTGGGCGTGACCAATTTCGGCGATTTGGTGCCCGAAGTCCTGCTGCTGGATGAGGCGCATGGCGATCGTGTCCGGCAGTTGATCGAGACCCGCATTCATTACAAGCTGGCCAAGTGCCAACGGAAGCGGCCGGATGCGGCCTTGAAAGAACAGATCCTGGCCTTAAAAGTCGAGCTCCGGGACGATATGGAAAAAGAGATTGTCCGGCGGTTGCAGGCGCTCAGGGCCTACATGCGCAGCCCGGTCCGCGACCCCCATATTTCTTTGGAGGAAATATTCCGTAATGGTGCCGGTCAGCCGCGTCGCCGCATTACCGCAGTCGTTCAACTGGTGCGCAACGGCCTGAATCGTTTCCGCAAGGAGTGCCGCACCGACTGACGCTGCCTGGATCGAAACGACCGCCACCGGAAGTGTTGTCGACATTTTTCCCGCCCATCGCCTGCCTTCCGCTTTTCATTCCGTTGTGTTTGCGATACAGAAATAGCAACATCGACGCACCCTGTTTAGGAGGGCCCCACGGCGTTCCGCTTGGATGGTGAGCTGATCGATGACAACACCGATATGTCATGAGCAATGAAAGGGGTGAAACATGACGACAGAGGCCTTCCAGGACAGTTATCCCGACGATGTAAGCCATTGCTACGGCTGTGGCCGGCTCAACCCGCACGGACTCCAGATAAAAAGCTACTGGGAAGGCGAAGAAGCGGTCTGCCGGTATACCCCCGAACCCTATCACACCGCGATCCCCGGTTATGTCTATGGTGGGTTGATCGCATCTTTGATCGACTGTCACAGCACTGGAACGGCTTCGGCCGCCGCCCGACGCGCGGAAGTATCCGACAGTGAAGCGCACGCATCGACACGGTTTTTGACGGCATCGCTGCATGTCACCTATCTCAAACCCACGCCGATCGACGAAACGCTTGAAGTCCGCGCCGTTATCAAAGAGATCAAGGGCCGCAAGGTGGTGGTGGCGTCCCGCCTGATCGCCGCCGGCCAGGTTTGCGCCACCGGTGAAGTCGTGGCGGTCCAGGTGCCGGAACACCTCCTGCCCCGCTGACGACGCCCGCCATCTGCAGATGGTGGTCATCTGGAAAATCTACATGCCGAAATCATGCAACCATCAACCGGGGTCACCAACGCGCGCATCAAAGCAGCCGATACTGCCGGACCGGCGTGATGCCGATAAACGATCGCGATTCACGCTGGTCGTCGGCGCAGGGCTGAGCTTTTTGCTGATACTAGGCATGACCGTTCTGGACAACGCCTTGAAGACCCCTGAAGCACCTGCCGGCATTATATCCTTTGAGCTGGCGGGCACGCTGGCCGGAGCGGAAAAGATCATGGGGTCCTGGGACGGCCCGGCCCGCATTCAGGCCGGTATCAGCCTGGGGATCGACTTTTTTTTCCTGATGGCATACGCCTGCACACTCGCCACTGCCTGCCGCATGGTCGCCGCTCGGATGAGGCCTCGTCGACCATGGATGGGGACCTTGGGTTGCCTTATGGCGGGCGGGGCATGGTGTGCCGCTTGCCTGGATACGGTCGAAAACATGGCGTTGATCCAGCTGCTGGTCGGGCGCGGTGAAGACTGGCATGCGGTTCTGGCGGCCGGGTGTGCCTGGTTGAAATTCGGCCTCGTCTCCGTTGTGTTGGCGTATCTTTTCCTTGGGGTGGTGCTGGTGTTTTTGAGGCTGGCCACGGTGCCCTGACCCTTGAGCCCCTGCCGGGACGCCAGGGGCTGATCGGTTCGGGACGCCGCCAACTGCTATATCGAGGTAGGGTCATGCAAATTCATGTCGCGAATTTATCTGCCGAAGGGCTTCGGCTGGAAGATCGCATCGATCCCGGAAAGTTGCCGGATCTGGCTGCCCTGCAGCAAAATGAAGACTGTCGTTTCGAAGGACCGCTGACGGTAAGCCTGCGGGTAATGCCGTCGGTCGGCATGTTTCAGGTCGAAGGTCGCATCACGGGCAAGGTGATCCTGGCCTGCAGTCGCTGTCTGGCGGATACCGAATGCCCCTTGCGGAATAGGTTCCGGCTGACCTTCGCACGCCACATTCCCGG
Source organism: Deltaproteobacteria bacterium (assembly GCA_020444045.1). Classification (GTDB taxonomy): domain Bacteria; phylum Desulfobacterota; class Desulfobacteria; order Desulfobacterales; family UBA5852; genus JABZFP01. Next base: position 23,053 of record JAHLLS010000021.1, on the reverse strand, counting down.
CGACGAGACGGATTCGCCGCCTGAAGCCCGAGAACTGCAGGCGGAGGAATTGGGGGTGGTCCTGTTTGAAGGCGATCAAATCGATTTCCGGGCTATCATTCAGGAGCAGGTCATCCTGGCGATTCCCATGCAGCCGATCTGCCGGCAGGATTGCCATGGGCTGTGCGCGCGCTGCGGGGCGAACCTGAACGACGGGCCTTGCGATTGCCGCGGGGATGACGTCGACCCGCGCCTGGCCATCCTGAAAACCCTGAAGTTTGATTCATGAGCGATCCATGGATTTGTGGAACGTGATGGCCGTGGGCTTTTTTGCCACCGGCCTGGAGCACCCCCGGGTTGTATTTTTGGATCATATCCGGTTATCCTGAACAGAAAAATGACGGATTATCGCAAACGAAGGGAGATCGCAATGAATCGAATGAGTCGTCGGCTGTTTATCGCCCATGGAACCTGCTTAACAATTGCGTCACTCGTTTTCCCCTGGTCGCTGGTTGCGGATACGGATTGCCGGGTTGTACATCCGCTGTCGCCTCCCGACCCCGCCTTGCACGGGCGATGCCCCAACTGCGGCATGGTGCAATCCATGTGGGCGCGCACATGGAAGACTTTTCGCCTGGAGGACGGCGTGCGTGAGGCCTGTTCCTTCCACTGTCTGGCGGACATGGCGGTGAAATCCGGCCAGGCCCCGCAGGACGTTCAGACGGCCCTGTATCTTCAGCCGCGCGGCATGGTGCCTGCTGCAGCGGCCTGGTACGTGGTCGGCTCGTCGGCCGGCGGCACCATGACCATGCTGAGCAAAGCGGCTTTCCTCGGTCGGTCCGCCGCAGACGACTTTGCGCGCACCTGTGGCGGCGAGGTTGCCGATTACGGGACGACCTTCCAACTGGCCCGCCAGGCACTCGACAAAGAAAACGCTATGATCGACCGCAAGCGTCTTGTCAAAGGCAAAATCGTTCTCCCGGCTGATATGCAGGACGAATGCGTGGTGTGCCGCATGTATCCCGCGCGGTATCCGCGCCATCGCAGCCAGGTGGCCTCCAAAAACGGACATATCGACCATTTCTGCTCGACCCATTGCCTGTTTGGCTGGTTGGCCGCCCCCCAGAATCGTCGGCCAATGGCCGAACGATCCGGCATGATCTGGGTCACCGATTATGCCTCCGGGCGCTGGATTAGCGGATCGACCGCCTATTACGTGATCGGTTCTGGCACAATGGGCCCGATGGGGACCGAAGCCATCGCCTTCGACCGCCGGGATCAGGCAATGGCTTTTGCACGTGCTGAAGGGGGGCAGGTGGTGATCTTTGAGCAGGTCGAAGCACAATCTTTTTAGGGTGCCCCATACATGCGTTCATCCCGTGTAACGCCACATCTTGACGTTCCCCTCCCGCATCACTGCCCTGTCACCGGTTTGCCGGTATTCAGCCATTCCAGCTGGACCTATACCAGCCCGGGAGGCGGTTACCGCTTGCGGGTCAGTTTTATCGGTGAACGGATCGTGTGGTTGCAACCGCAGGGGTACGTGCTTTTGCGGCATGCGCAGAAAGGAATGGCCCTTGTCGAGGATGTTCTTTTTACCATGCTGCCGGAGAAATCCACCTTCATTGCCATTGACGACTTTTCAGCTGTTACGGGGGCGACGTTAGATGCCCGTCGCTTCATTATCCGGACGTTGCGCCGACAACAGCGCTTGAAGGCTTACATCGTCTATCATCCGACGACCATTTTTCGCTTGGGGTTCGATTTAAGCCGCCGCCTCGGTCTGTTCCATTTTGATGTGCGGGTTGCTGCGAATTATGCGGAGGCAGTCGCCATCGCTCATGACCGGTTGCGGCAAATGGTGCCCGAGGTGGACGCGCCAGAAATGACGTCCGAAATCTCCCCCTATGACGCCGACACCGCGGCGGCGGTCCACCGGTCAGGGGGCGCGGCGCCTATTGCCCGCTATACAGGAGAATTGCTGGAATATGTGGGCAACATCAACCTGGAGACATACGGCCTTGCATCGAACTTCCGGGAGATTCCCCGGAACCACCCCTTTCGTTCGGTCTTTGATGCGCTATCCCTGCTGCGTGACGATATGCAGGCGATCCTTCACCGTCATCGAAAGGCCCGCGAAAACCTGGAAGCGCAGCAAAAGGAACTGATCGAAAAACAGGTGATGCTCAGCGAAACCCACACCACCCGCCAGATCCTGCTGGCCGCCCGGGAAAAAGAACGCCAGCGCCTCGCGATGCGCATCAAAGATCGGTTTTACGATCTGTTGGCGCCGCTGGTGAATGAACTCGACCGAATATCACCGTCGCCTCGACAGCGTGTTCTGATGCGCCTGCTGCGGGATGTGACCGCGCAGATCGGAACGCGCCCGCCATACGACCCCCATCGGCTGCAAACACCGTTTACCGCAAGGGAAAACCTGATAGCCTTCCTGATCAGCTCCGGACTCAAGCCGCGGGAGATCGCCGAACTTTTGCAGCTTTCACGACGCACTATCGAGAACCATTGCCAGCGCATGCGGGGCAAAGCGGGTCTGAAGGGACGCCACGCGACGTTGCAAGGCTGGTTGACCCGGTCAGAAACGGGCGGTCGGGCGCCTGCCGGGAGAATGCCATGATCTGCCCCGGCAACAGTCTCGTGCCGAACACCCCGGAAGCCTTGCCACCTGTTTGCCCCCATACCGGCCTGCCGATTCGATCCCGCCCGGAATGGGTCTATACGAACCCTGCGCATACCTATCGTACAACCTTTGCCCGGATCGGCAGCAACCTTTTCTGGGTCATTCCGCGTGGCTACGTGACCGAAGCCGACATGCAGCAGGCCGTCGCCCTGGCGGCCGCGATCAAGGCGGAAACGCTTCACGGAGACGCGCCTTTTGTTTTTATCGAAAGCTTCGAGCATACAACGGGGGGCTCTGCCAGCGCGCGTCGCTGCTATCTGCAGTTTACCAACACCCTGAAAGGTCTCCTGGGATCGTTTCCCTATGGTATGCCGCCTTTTTTTCGGCTCAGCTTTAATCTATCCCGTCAACTGCACCTGCATCGGTACAAGGTCTGCATGGTCGCGCGGTACGAGGATGCCGTGACCAAGGCGCTGGCGATGCTGCGCGATCATGGCGTGGCCGACATGCCGGTGCGTTCCCTGCCTGCACGCCGACGACCCGGAGCGCTGCCGAAGACCACGCAGGATCTTTCAGCATCCGAACCTCTAATGGCCATGGATTCGGAAGATACCCTGAGCGTTCAAGTGAATGGTCTTCTGGCGCATCTGGGGGCCATCGATCTGGAAAAACCCGGCATTCCGGAAGATCCCGCCATCACGCATCGCAGCGCTCTGCATCCGGTCTATGAAGCGATCGGGGTACTGAAGGCGGATATGGACCAGTTTCTGGCAGAACACCGGGATCTGATGGCGATATTGCAGGCGCACCAGAAAGCGCTGGTGAAAAAAATGCGGGAAATTGAAAGGCACAATCGGGAATTGCAGATCCTGATGCGGAAAAGCAGCGAGGATCAAATGGAATTGGAAGAAAATGCGCTTCACAATATCCAAACGCTCCTGAAACCCCTGGTGCGGTTGATCGAGGGGGAGGTTCGGTCCCCTGTTCAACGGGGCTGGATCGATGGCCTCACCTACCGAATCGATACCTTGACCAAAGAGCTTGCGCCGCGTCTTGATTTGCATCGTTATGGACTGACGCCCCAGGAAATCAGGATCGCACGTCTCATCCGCAATGGCGTCTGTTCGGGGGCGATTGCGGACCAGTTGGGTCTATCCGTTCGCACGGTTGAGTCCTATCGTGGTCGGCTGCGTGCGAAACTGGGCATCCAGGGACGGCGGCGCAACCTGCGAACGGCGCTGCTGGCTATTCCGGATGGCATTCCGAACCGGAGCGTGAAGTCTTGACCGGCGATCGCCCTCTCATGGTAAAATAGACCCTGCGGATCCACCCGTCAGGGGCTATCCGGGCCCGCCGGCGGCGGCAATCCCCGCTCGTTGTGTCGGGCAACCCGGTGCTTGTCAGGTAAAAGCCCGATGCCGATAACGGTTTGACGAAAGGATGGGGCTTGTGAAAAAAACGCAAACGGTAACCATTGGCGGCGGCAGCGGTCAGTTTGTGCTGCTCTCCGGGCTGCGGATTTCGGGCCGGTTTGCGATTACGTCCGTCGTCTCCATGGTGGACAGCGGCGGCAGCACCGGCCGCCTGCGGGGTGAATACGGCATTCTGCCCCCCGGGGATTTGTTGAAATGTATCCTGGCCCTTTCGCCCCACCAAGAGTTCGCGCGCTATTTTTTGCTGAAACGTTTTCGCGAAGATCGGCGCCTGCGCGGACACAACGCCGGCAATATGCTGTTGACCATGCTTTCACGCTACACCGGCAGCTTCACGTCCGGTGTTCAAGCCCTGGCGGAAATCCTGGACGTAAAGGGCCGCATCTTGCCGGTCACGACCGACAAAGCCACCTTGGTGGCGGAACTGACCGACGGCAGCCGCATCTACGGCGAGCAGGCCATCGACATGCCGCGCGGCACCCAGCGCGAAAAAATCCGCGATGTCTACCTGGTGCCGCACCACAGTGACCAGGTGCGTGTCTATCCACCGGTTATCAAAGCTATCAAGGCGGCGGAACTCATCATCCTCGGGCCGGGCGACCTTTTCACCAGTATCCTGCCCAATTTGATCGTGCCCGGTGTTACCGAGGCGCTGCGGTCTGCCACGGCTCCCATCTTTTTCGTCATCAATGTGATGACCAAATACGGTGAAACCCATCGGTTCAAAGCGCGGGACTTTGTCATCGAGCTTGAAAAGGTTCTCCAGCGACGACTGGACGGCATCATCATCAATTCGGCCAAACCCAACGCTTCCCTTTTGACGGCCTATCGTGAGCAGAAGGCCGAGGTTGTCGTCGTGGACACGACCGACGACTGGTGGGCCGATCGACGATTGGTGGCGGCCGATCTGCTGGATACCACCGGCGGGGTGGTGCGCCACGATTCCAGGAAACTGGCGGCACTGATCGAAGAGCTCGCCGAGGATCTGTCCGGGCGGGACGACGGGAAAGCGTCATGACAGTCAAGAAAACGGTGTTTCAGGCTATCCTTCCCAGCCCATACTGAACCATAAGCAGAATGGCAATGATCAAAAGCACGTAGCGCAGCCAGCGGCGGTAGGTGCGGGTATCGATGCGGCTGCGGAGAACCATCCCGCCCGAAAGCCCGATCAGGGCCAGGAGCGCCAGGGGCAGGGTGGCCCGTATGACCTCGAAGGTGAAGAATCCGGCCGTACTGAACGCAGCGGCCTGGGACAGCTTACCGGAAAGGAAGCACAGGTTGAACACCTGGATCATGGCGTTGGCCGGCAGCTGCAGTTCCAGTGCGTAGATGATAAGGGCCGGTATGGCCGCGTTGACGGTGCCGGCCAGGAGCCCGGCCAACAGACCGAACAGGACCATGAAAACCCGCGGCCAGCGGTTGATCCAGGGCAGGCGCCCTCCCATGCGGTGAACATTTAAGTATATCAGGAGTACGGCGGCCATTAAAAGCTTATAGGGAATCTGGGGCGCCAGGACGAGCAGGTAGGTGCCGGCGATACTGCCAAGCGCCACGAACACGGCCAGCGGCCAGTAGCGTCCGATGGATTCGCCCCAGCGCCCACCCCGGATCATGCTGGCGATATTGATGGCCATGGTGGGCACCAGCAGCAGGAGCATGGCCGTTCGGACATCGGTAAACAGCGCGATCAGCGGGGTGGAAAGAAGCGGGAAACCGATTCCCAACAGGCCATGGACGAAACTGGCGCATCCCAGAATCAAAATGATCAGCAGCAGATGGTCTGATAAGAGCAGGTCGATTCCCACCATGGTGGAACTCCCGGAGATAATGGCGCTGTGGGCGGCAGTTCAGGCCACTGCAATACCGATGGCCAGCAGCAGGCTGAACCACAGGGAAAGCATCGCGGTGGCTCCGAGGCGAACGTTGAGGACGCGCCCGGTTTCACGATAAATCTTCCAGATGCAATGCGTCCCCAGCGGCAGCGTCAAAAGCGGCAGTAAAATAATCGGTAAGGCAGCGCCACTGGCCAGCATAGCCGGCGGCAAGGCATAGGCCAAAAGGATAAGGAGCGTATATTCCATCCGGGTTGCGTGGGGACCGATGATGACTGCCAGGGTTCGTTTGCCGGCCTTGCGGTCGGTATCACGGTCGCGCAGGTTGTTGACCACCAGGATGGCGGCGATCAACAGCCCCGGCGGAATCGCCCATATCACGACGGTTCCCGTGAGGGTCAGGGCCTGCACGAAATAGGTGCCGCAGACCGCCACCGGACCGAAGAAAAGGAATACGAACAGATCCCCCAGTCCATGGGAGGCCAAAGGGTAAGGTCCACCGCTGTACCCGATCACACCGGCGATGGATGCCAGGCCGATGGCAATGACCGGCCACCCGCCGACGGCTGCCAGGTAGGCGCCGCAGATGCCCGCAAGGGCCAATACGATCCACATGGCCCGGAATACCCGCTGAGGGGCAATCAGGCCGCTCTGGGTGACGCGGATGGGCCCCACGCGGTGTTCCGTATCGATCCCGCGGCGGCCGTCAAAATAGTCATTGGCAAGGTTCACGGCGATTTGAAGCAGCAGGGCGCCTGAAAGGGCCGCCAGGGCCGGGCCGCCCATAAATGCCCCGTCGGCGGCGGCAGCGGCCGTGCCGACCAGCACCGGGCCAACGGCTGCCGGCAGGGTTCGGGGGCGCATGGCCAGACACCAGGCTTTAAGGCCTGATACAGCCTCGGGGGGAGGCTTCATGGGTAAGTGGCTCCAGGCTTGGTGCCCTGCAGGATCACGACCGTCTTATACATCAGACGGCGATAGCTGGTTTTTTCAAGGCCGACCGCCTGCATGATGATCTCCAATTCCGCCGGTGTATGAAAGTGCCGTGTCGATTCGGGCAGGTAGCGATAGGCATAGCGGTCGCCGCTGATCAGACGCCCGACCAGGGGAATGATGGTCTGCAGGTAGACAGTGATGAAGGGGTGCAGCAGGCCGGGGGGCGGGGGCGATGTGTCGAGGCAGACCACCTTGCCGCCGGGGCGCACGACGCGCATCTGCTCCGTGAAGGCTTGCCGGATGTCCACCACATTCCGGATGAGGTAGCCGGAGGTGACCGCATCGAAGGTGTTGTCCCCGAAGGGCAGGGCCAGTGCGTCCGCCCCGCACCACTGGATGGAGCGGCGGCCGTGCTGGGCCTGTCCGGCGGCCATCATTTCGAAAGTGAAATCCGCGGCCACGGCCGACAGGCCGGGGTCCCGCTCGAGCGCAGCCCAGACAATCCCGCCGGTGCCGCTGCCGATATCCAGCAAACACCCGCCAGCCGGCAGGGCGGCGCGGCGCACCACCTCACGGTGCCAGGCCCGGTCGAGCCCGAACGTCATCAGACGGTTCATCAGGTCGTAGCGGCCGGCAATACGGCCGAACATATGTTTGACCGTTCCGGCCTTGACCCTGTCATCCGGTAGTATCACGTTAAGGTTTTCCGTTTTCATGAAGGTGGCGATTGACGTTTTTTTCCAGCGTATAGACACCGAAATAGAGCAGCACACCCAGCAGGCTCATGCCCAGAATACCGGCGTACATCTGGGGATACAGGAGCACCTGATAGGTCTCAACGACGATGTAGTAGCCCAGGCCGTAATTGGTCAAGGATTGTTCGGCGATAAACAACACGGCGACGGCGGTTCCGATGGATATTCGCAGGGCCGTCAATACGGCCGGCAGGGAGGCAGGAAAATAGACATAGCGAAAAAGGGCCCGCCTTCCGGCGCCGAGGGAGCGCACCGAGAGAATCAGCTCCGGGTGCAGGTTGACCGCCTCGTCCCTTACGACGACCATGATCTGGAAGAAGATGATCAGTGCGATCAGGAAGATTTTGGAAATATCCGTTATCCCCATGAGCACATAGATCACGGGCAGCAGTACGATTTTGGGGATCGGGTACAGAATGGCGATCAAGGGCGCGAAGATACGGTTCAGCAGCAGGAGTTGGCCGAGGGCCAGACCGGCCGGCACGGCGGTGACCACGGCGAGTGCCACGGCGGCCAGCACCCGGCCGGCACTGGCCGCGAAATGCAGACCCAGTTCGCCGGCCATCAGGTTGGCGAAGATCGGCAGCACTTCCAGGGGCGGCGGCAGGATCGGTCGGTGAACGATCCAGGCGCCGATTTGCCAGAGTAGGAAAAACATGCCGGTCCCGACAAGGGCGGACGATAGGCTTGCCCGCCGGGTCATCGGGGGGCTCCCAGCAGCGCCCGGACTTGATCGCACTGGCGGTTGAAGGCGGCCGGGTCCTGCCGCACACTATCATCGCAGCCCGCATTGGCCACGATCTGCGGGCGACGGTTGACCCCCCGGCGGACCACCAGGATTCGCTGACCCATGCGGACCGCTTCCTGGATGTGGTGCGTCACAATGACGGTGGTGAGATTGGATTCGCGTGCCAGACCGCTCACGAGGTCCTGCAGGTTTTCGCTGGTGGGGGCGTCCAGGGCGGAAAAGGGTTCGTCCATCAGGAGGACGTCCGGGTCGAGGGTCATGGTGCGGGCAATGGCAGTGCGCTGCCGTTGACCCCGGGAGATCTGGGTCGGATATTTATCGGCCAGATCGGCGATGTCCAGGCGGGAAAGCCAGTGGGCGATTTTCTGGTCGGCCACCGCCGGGTCGATGGTGGCATCATCCGGGCTGTGCCGCCCGTCCGGGCCATAGAAGCGGCGAATCTTGAGGCCCAGGGCCACATTGTCCCGGACGGTGGACCAGGGCAGAAGGCCATGGTCCTGCAGAACGAGTCCGTTGCCGGGACGCGGCCGGGTCAGCGGCAGGCCATTGATGCATACCCGGCCGGAACGGGGCATCCGCAGGCCGGCCAACAGGTAGAGCAGGGTGGTCTTCCCGCCGCCGGAGGGGCCGATGACAGCCAGAATTTCACCGCGCGCGACCGTAAAGCTGAAATCGTCAAATACGGTTTCGTGGCTGCCATAGGCAAACCCGATGTTTTCGACGGCGATCATCATGGGCGTTACGGCGCACCCGGTTCGTCGGACAAATCGGTCGCCACGGACGTCTGGAAGTCAATGGGGTGATCCAGCAGACGGCGTGCCACCATCCAGGTCATGACATCCTGCCACTGGGCCTGGCTGGGAATCTGCCGATAGGCGAAGGGGGGAATCCGGTAGTCCGCCTGCACGTTGGCGGGGATGCGAATTTTTTCAATCAGCAGGGCCCGGTAGGCCTCCGGGGTGGCGTTGATGTGCTGGACGGCCAGGTTCCAGGCGGCCAGGAAGCGTTTGATAACCGGTAGTTTTCCTCCGAGGGCGTCGTTGGTGAAACTCAGCACGCTGAGACTGAGGCCGGCGATGGCCCGGTCGTCGATCAGCAATATGGCACCGGAGGCCATGGCGCTCTGGGCCAGGGGATCCGGCAGGGTGGCCGCTTGCAACCGCCCCTGCAGCAGCAGCTGGTAGCGTTCGGGAATCGATGGCACGGACTGCTTGCGGATCGCATTTTCGGGGACGCCGGCATGCTGCAGCAGGCGATCGGTGACATATTCGATAATCGTGTTGCGGGAGATACCGATCGGGATGTCCGCCAGGTCGGCTGGATGTTGCAGCGTGCTTCCGGGCGCTCCCAGGATGCGAAAGAGGGGATGGGCTTCGTCGGCGGCACGGATCACGGCTACGATTTTAACCCGGGATTCGTGGCGGTTGAAATTGGCCGTGGTCATGAGCTCGTTCAGCATGCCGTCGATTTCTCCCGACTGCATGAGTTGATCTCGATTGACGGCGCTGCTCACAAAAAGACCGTCAACCTGAATGCCGGCCTTCTCGAAGAGGTGCTCCTGCTGGGCAACATGATAGGGAAAACTGTCGATAATCGGAAGCAGGGCAATCCGGAGCTCGTCCCGGGCGGCCCGGGCCGGCATGGCCGTGAACAGGACCATCAAGAGCATGAGGGTTCGGATCTGCCATCCGGTGCGGGGGCGATGCGGCGTGGATGAACAAAGCGGCATGATTTAGGTTTCCTCGAAAACAAACGGGGCAGCGTTCAGCTTAATTAGACTGAACCGCCCCGTCAATGAACATGAATCAATTATAGTGAGGTATTATCGCGACCTTGCGTCAGTTGCCGGTCAGGATTGATGAAAAAACGGTCGCGGCACCTCGATCACGACCGGGAATACCGGACTGATGTCAGGCCCTACGGCGCTGATGCCGTCCTGGTTTTCGGTAACCAGCATCAACTGCCGGTAGGCGTAGCTGACCACGTGCTTGGTGATCGGGTAATACACCTGGAAGTGATCATGGTTGACGGATATCAGTTTTACATTCTGGATTTCCGAAGGATTGCCGTAGGTGACGCCAATCATCTGGCCCGCATAGGGTGACAGTCGGGCCTGCATGGTTTCCGCCGACCGGAAATCGGGCGTATTGACCGGCATCTGAAGGGGACCCGCCAAATCGGCGGTTGATGTATCACGTTCCTGCCGGGCTTCCTCTTCCTCCTCCTGTCGGCGGCGTTCCTCGGCCAGCCGGGCTTCCTCTTCTTCCTGTTGCTTTCGAAGGGCTTTGGCCTTTTCCCCTTCCTCTTGCCGGAGGCGTTCTTCCTCGGCGCGGGCTTCCTCTTCCTCCTCCTGTCGGCGGCGTTCCTCGGCCAGCCGGGCTTCCTCTTCTTCCTGTTGCTTTCGAAGGGCTTCGGCCTTTTCCTCTTCCTCTTGTCGGAGGCGCTCTTCCTCGGCGCGGGCTTCCTCTTCCTTCTGGCGTCGGAGCTCCTCGGCCTTTTCGAGCTCTTCTTTCTGGCGCCGCAACATGTCGGCCCGTTTCTGGGCTTCTTTCTGACGCTCGGCTTCCAGGCGTGCTTCTTCCTCCTGCTGTTTGCGGAGTTCCTCGGCCTTTTCAGCCTCTTCCTGCTGTCGCTTTTCCTCCAGCAGACGTGCTTCTTCCTTTTGCTGACGTTTCAGTTCTTCGGCTTTTTCCTGCTCCTCGATGTGGCGTCGCAGCGCTTCCGCTTTCTCGAGCTCCTCGTAGTATTTCGAAAAGGTGATGCCGCACTGGGAGCAGTCTTCCGCCAAGAAATTATTGGCATGACCGCAATTGGGGCAGGTGATGGTCTTAACTTTCATTGGTCATTAACCCCTTTCGCTCAGGATCCAAGGCTAATTCTACTGCCGTCGATGGGTGCCAGGTGGTTATCCCCGGTCAATAGCCCGGTGTTGCGTCGGTGAAATGCCCGGTATCTTGAGATTATTGCGACCGGGCGATGCCAAATACGCTAAATCATAGTATTTATATAAAAAAACCATCTGGAGTGTCAAATGAAAACCCGTTTTCGGGCGCAGGTGCGACGAGCAGCACCAAGGACTGGCCGGGAGGAGGACCGTTGCAGTGATCGTCGGCAAGCTTTTCAATTGACAGCTTGTCCGACGGTTTTTATATTCGCATCCTGATTTGCGCGGCCATCGATTGGTTTACCTTGAAATACCATCAGACTTTGCGGCTTCTACCAAGGACGATATTCGCGCCCCATGCTCGGTGTTCACCAGAGAAGGAAAAAGCAATCTCATGCAAAAGAAGCCCATCCCCGGTGAGGATTTGAAGGACAGCCTGAAGGCGGCCGCCCGGGACCGTCTCTATCGATTTTTTCTGGCAGACGGCGACGTTCGCGGGGCCCTGGTTCATGGAACGCGTTTGGTACAGGAAATGCGGAACAATCACGACCTGGGTCTACTGGAGACCCTGATCCTGGGTCATGCCTACATGGGCGTCCTGCTGGTGGCCTCTTCGCTCAAGGGGGAAGACCGGGTGGCCCTCAAGATCGACTGTTCCGGGCCTGTGGGCGGCCTGGTGGCGGAAGCCAATGCCTACGGCGAGGTTCGCGGATACCTGAAAAAAGTGCCGATCCCGGTGACGAAGCCGCTGGAGGATTTCAATCTATCACCGTTTTTCGGGGCCGGGTTGATCAGCCTGACACGCTATCTGCACGATGCCAAGCAGCCTTTCACCGGGCAGGTGGCCCTTCAGTATGGCAACATCGCGCAGGATTTGGCGCACTACTACCTAACCTCGGAACAGATTCCGACCGCTTTCAGCTTGAGCGTCAAGTTTACACCCGAGGGTGAGGTGGCCGGGGCCGGCGGTCTTTTTTTGCAGGTCATGCCGGATGCGGCCGATGCCACGGCCGCCGAGCTGGAAAAAATCATCTACGCGTTGCCGTCTCTCGGAGAGATTTGTGCCGACGGATCGGACATCGATGCATTTATCCAGACCCACTTCGCAGACCTGAACCCGGTGCTGCTCGACAAGCCGCGGGTCACGTTTTTTTGTCGTTGCCGTCAGGAGGGGGTGGCGCGCATCCTCGGCATGCTTCCGATCGAGGAACTGAAGGACATTCGTGACAACGGCCCGTTTCCGGTGGAACTGCGCTGCCACCACTGCAACACCGTGTATCCATTCAGTCGCGAGGATGTGCAGGCGCTATACCGGACGCGTGGCGGCAGTGAATGAGGGGGGCGCGTGCGATCCCGCCATCAGGAATGGGTGTCAATCCCGTGAGCGGCAAGGCGACGGGACCGTGGTCGGTTAGTGCAGCCCTTTGCTGATCAGGACACCCAGACAGGTCGCCAGGTAAACGGCTACCACGACAATCATCCAGTCTTTGAAGGTCAGCTCGTCGGTAAAGAATTTAAGTTTCAGCTTCAGATAGGTACGGAAATTGGCTTTATCGGTAGCCGCTTCGGCTTTTTTTAGACCTTCTTCAAGGCGATTGACACGTTGCTCAAGATCATGAATCATTGTTTTTCTCCTGCCTTTGATTCAGAATGAAAACCATCGGTGGACCATGCGGGAATCGGCGGTATTGCCGGGGGCTCCCTGAAGTTCAAGAACCCGGACGACCATATCCTGTGCGAGATGCCGGTAGCGGCCGCCGACACGGTCGACAAGTGGTATTGTTTAAAGTAACATCTTGAAAAAACTATGGAAATATAAAAAGATGATAGCGCCTGCGTTGCCCTCGTCTATACAAGAGAACGCGTGGGGTGTCAATTGTTTTACGATCTCCCGGCGCCTTGATTGGCGGCCTGCAACTGCCGTTCGCTACCCTCGTTCGGATAGACCATGAATCAAGCTTTTACCCCTGCCCGGGATTTCCATATGGCCGCGGTGACCGCTGGTCGCGTGCTGGCGTTTCACAAGGATCGCGTCGTGGTCAAGGCGACGAGCGCGTCGGCGGTCCTGCCGGGCCCCGACGAATTGACCTCCGCCGGGCTGGCGGCCCACACCCGTCTGCGCTTGGGCACGCTTCAGGGCCAGGCTTACAGCGGATGGGCCCTGTCGCATGAACCGGATCTGCCCGAAGGGTATGCGTTGGCCGGTTTGCGCTCGCTCTTCGGCGGCATGGACGAGGCGGATTTCCAGATGGCCGGCTACGCCCTGCAACTTCTGAACTGGGTCGCCGATAACCGCTTCTGCGGCCGCTGTGGAGCGGCGATGAACTTGGAGGAAGGCGACCGCGCCCTGGTCTGCCGGGCATGCCGGCATACGATTTATCCGCGCATCTCACCGGCCATTATCGTGGCCATTACGGCGGGCAACCGTCTTCTGCTGGCCCGGTCCGGACGGTTTCCGAGTAAGCGCATGTTCAGTGTGATAGCCGGGTATGTGGAACCGGGTGAGACCCTTGAAGACTGCGTCCGCCGGGAAATCCGGGAAGAGGTGGGGCTGACGGTGCGGCGCATCCGTTATTTCGGGAGCCAGGCCTGGCCTTTCAGCGGGTCGTTGATGGTCGGGTTCACCGCCGAGCACGCCGGCGGTCAGATTCAGGTGGACGGGCAGGAGATCCTTGAAGCCGACTGGTTTACACCGGACCGGCTGCCGGAACTTCCAGGGAAGATCAGCATTGCGCGTGCGTTGATCGACTGGTTCGTCGACAACCACTGACGGCCCTGTCAGGTGTTCGATATCGGCGTTGCGCGGCCTCCGGCCCCCGCGATTGCGGTATTCCTCGTCAGTCCGGCGTACGATCAGTACGCCTCCTTCTTGAAACTTGCGCGCCTTGATTTCGAACATCTGGCAGGGCCGTCATGCTTTCATCAATAACAGTTTTCAAATGCTTTTCCGCTATGATGCATCGACCTCGTCACCGATGCGCGGGTCGTCATAGTCCAGAAACTGGCCGCTCAGGGCCGACGGGGCGTACAGTGCCAGCCAGGCGAGTTTCGCGGCCGGGATGGCCGGATCGAGAAGCTTGCCCGCTTCCTTCAGTTGCGCGAAATAGGCGGTGCGCTCGGGTGTCATGACACGGGGGCCTTCCGCACGAATCATGGTCTGCATGGCCGTGTCCACGACCCCCGGTCTCAGGGCCACGGTGGTGATGTCCGGTTCTTCGGCCGCCAGGAGACGGGTGAGGTGGGTCACCCCGGCCTTGGCCACGCAATAGGCGCTCCAGCCTTCAATGGCCTTGACGGCGGCGCCCGAGCTGACGTTCACGATGCGGCCACGTGTGGATCGCAGGTGCGGGATGGCGGCCCGGGCCAGGTAAAACGGCCCCAGCAGGTTGACGGCCAGGTTGTACTGCCAGGCGCTCGGATCGGCGTCGGCCAGGCGGGCCACCGGCCCCAGAATACCGGCATTGTTGATCAGGGCGTCCAGGCGGCCGAAGCGGCCCACGGTGTCGGCCACCACCTGGCGGCAGTCCGGTTCCCGGGCCACATCGCCTGTCAGCGGCAACAGCATTTCCGTCCCGGCCGTTTCCGCGGCGAAGGCGGCGATGCCTTCCCGGGTCCGGGCCACGATCGCCACCTGGCAGCCCCGGGCCAGCAGCCGGCGTGCCGCGGCGGCGCCGATGCCCCGGGAAGCGCCCGTTACAAGTACAACCGGTCGATCCGTCATGATGGCGATCCTTTCATTATCCAATAGACGTCACGCCCTTCGGTGGCGAATGGCATCCGGCGGCGGGACGATGGTACCGGTATGAAGTCGGAAGCGGCCTTCAGTGCGGTCGCTGAAATAGCGTTCCAGGGTTTCCCGTACCACAACAAACGCCAACTCGTCCCAGGGGATGGCATCCTCCCTGAAAAGCCGCACTTCCAGGCTTTCTTCACCGGGGTGGTAGTCGGCGGTGCGCAACGGGCCGCGGAACATGAGATAGATCTGGTTGATAAAGGGCAGGTCGAACAGGGTAAAGGGCGTCAGGTCGTTCAACGTGGCCCCGGCTTCTTCACGCGTTTCCCGCCGGGCGCCGTCGATCATGGTTTCGCCGTTTTCGAGATAGCCCGCCGGCAGGGTCCATCGTCCGGCCCGCGGTTCGATGGCGCGGCGGCAGAGCAGGATGCGGTCTTCCCATTCGGGGATGGTGCCCACCACCATGCGCGGGTTCTGGTAGTGGATGGTGTGGCATTGGTCGCAGACGTAACGCGGCCGGTCGTCGCCGGCGGGGATGCGCTGCGTCAGGCCGGCGCCGCAGTGGGAACAGAAATTCATTACAGGTCGCTTTCCGATGGCGTCATCGCATACGGCATCTGGTCGAAAGTTGCAGGGGTGGGTTTCTTTATGGGTAAAATAGACCCTGACGGGCATATTTACAAGGGGCGCGCGGGGCGCTATCATGATCATGACCAGTATGCAGCGACTTCGGGTTAAGGAGAGATGAACGCATGAAATTGTTGATCTGCGGCAAGGGCGGCAGTGGGAAGAGTACCGTGTCCGTGCTCATGGCGCGGGCCTTTCAGCGCTTAGGGAAACGGGTGCTGCTGGTGGACGCCGACGAGTCGAACCTCGGTTTGCATCGTCTGGCGGGTTCCCCCTCGGCGGAAACCCTGCTGGAAGCCATGGGCGGCAAGGCGGGGCTGCGTTCCCGCAAACAGGCCTCCTTTCCGTCCGCGACCTGTCCGGCCTTCTACGAAACCGCTTTTACCTGGGAAGACATTCCGGAGCGCTGCGTCCCGGACGCGGATGGCATCCGCCTGCTCAAAATCGGGAAGATCAAGACCTTCGGCGAAGGCTGTGCCTGCCCCATGGGCGGGGTCCTGCGACCGTTTCTGTTGAACTTCCAGGCCGGCGCCGACGATCGCATGATCGTGGACATGGCGGCCGGGGTGGAGCATTTCGGGCGCAGTGTGGATGCCCATGGCGATCGCATCATCGGCGTGATCGACCCGTCCTTCGAATCCTTTAAACTGGCCCGCAGCATCATGGCGCTTGCCCAGGGGGCTGATACGCCCATCGCCTTTGTATTAAACAAGGCCGACGACCGCATGCGGGAGGCCATAAGCCAATTTATCGATCCCGACCTGATCTGGGCCGAGATACGGGATCAGGACGCCCTCTTCATGGCCGGCCTGGAGGGCCGCCCCATCGACCTCGAAGATCCGGAAGTCGACGCGCTCTGCCGCCGCCTGGAACCGGCCGGGGCTTCGCAATAGTCCATGGCGACGTCAACGGATTCGACCTCGTCCGGCGACCTCATCCGGCTGGAGCAGATTACCCTGCGGGTGGGGGGCCGCTGGATACTGCCGGATACTTCCTGGACCATCGCGCAGGGGCAGAACTGGGTGATCCAGGGGCCCAACGGATCGGGCAAGACGTCCTTGACCGCCGCGCTGACCGGCGAGGTGCCGGTGGTGGCGGGGCGGCGCTGGCTGAATCCGGACGCCATCCGCCCCCGGGACATTGTTCGTCTTTCATTCGAAACTCACCGGCGCCTGATTGCCCGCGACGAAGCCCTCGATGAAGCCCGCGGGTTTGCCGGGATCGACGAACAGGGCCTGTCCGTCCGTTTCCTTCTGGACGCCACCGAAGCCAGCCCGGAGGCCGTAGCAGCTTGCACCGACCGGTGGGACCTCTTTCCCCTGCTGGACCAGCCCATCCGTAGTCTTTCCACAGGTGAAATGCGTCGTTTCCTGATCGCCCGCACCCTGTTGTTCAACCCCCGACTGCTGATTCTGGATGAACCCTTTGACGGCCTGGACGCGTCCATGCGCCGGTATTTGGCAGACCGGATCACGGCGCTGGTGCGGGAAGGGCTGCAGATCATCCTGGTCACCCACCGTGACGAAGAAATGTTGCCGATCATGACCCATTCCCTGGAACTGGGGGAAGGGGGTGTTATCCGCCAGGGACCGCTGCGCGGGAAACCGCGACGTAAAAACCGAACCCTGAAGAGCGACCATGGCGATGAAAATGTCGGGACCGGAACATCCGCTGACATCACGCCCGTTTCGGTGAAGAACGGCACGCCGCTGATCCGCATGGTAAACGCGTCGGTTTCCTTTGAGGGGCGCCGTATCCTGAATAACCTCAACTGGAACGTTTACCACGGGGAGAACTGGCTGGTGGCTGGTCCCAACGGCGCCGGCAAATCGACCCTGCTGCGCCTGATCAGCGCCGATCACCTCCAGGCCTATGCCAACGACATCTTTCTCTTCGGCCGCCAGCGCGGCACGGGCGAGAGCATCTGGGAGATCAAACAGCGTATCGGCATGGTGTCCAGCGAGTTCCAGGTGCGCTACCGTAAATCCATCTCCGGTTTCGATGTGGTCCTGTCGGGGTTCTTCGACTCGGTGGGGCTGTTTCGGCTCGCCAGCCAGGCCCAGCGTGAACAGGCCAGGGCTTGGGTTGCGCGCTTGCAGATCGAGCGTCTGGCCGAGAAACCCTTCGACCGGATGTCCAGCGGGCAGCAGCGCATGGTGCTGATCGCCCGGGCCGTGGTGAAGGATCCCGCCTTGTTGATCCTGGACGAACCCTGCCAGGGGCTTGATGTCCGCAACCGCGAGCGGGTGCTGGCCATGGTGGCACACATTGGGACCGCCACACCCACCAACCTGATTTTCACCACCCACCATGCCGACGAGCGTCCGCCTTGCATGACCCACGAACTGCAATTATCCAAAGAAGGTTCATGGGCTATCCGTCGACTGTCGGAAAGGGATTAGTTTCAATTTTGCGCGTTACTTTTCTTTCACGGTAAAAGAAAAGGTGAACTCGTAAAAACCCGCTGAGGTAATCCTTTCGTCATCCCTGCCCAGAAGGTTGTGTCACAATTTCAAAACAGCATTTTACGGGTTTACGTCATTCCGGGCTTGACCCGGAACCCAGTTGTTTTTTTGAATGTTACAACACTGGATGCCGGATCGGGGTCCGGCATGACAAGATGAAAAAGCGTCCATTTTGTAATTCAAAAAGCCTCCTTCGCGGGAGTGACGGTTTAAGGACTTTACGACCCCATCTTATTTCTAAGAGGAACAATTCCGGATAGAAGTACCAATCTGATTGAAATCAAACGTAAATATTGACTTGTTGCTCATTATAACTTAAAGGTGATCATCTTCTTCGCATCTGCAATGGATGCAAACCAACGTCAGTCAGGTTAAGCCGGCATGAGTCTTGAGTATTCGATCAACGATCATTGTATCGTTGTAACCGCGTATGGGGTTACGCCCATTGAGGAAGTCGTCCAGACTTTCGAAAGTATTGTTGTCGATGCCGCCTTCCAGCCCCCTGCCAATATTCTGTTCGATGCCCGACATACCGAATACGGCCCATCCACCGAGGAGATCGAAGCGGTGGTCAGGAGCCTTGGAAAGCTCGACGCCTTCAAGAGCAGCCGATGGGCCACGGTGGCGAATCCCAATACGCTTGTCTTCGGCGTGGCCCGCATGTTCTGCTGCCTGGCTGAAAGCGAAGGCTTCTGCATCGAGCCCTTTTCGGATTACGAAGCAGCCTGCGCCTGGCTGCGCGAGCCTGAATCCGAAGTGTCGTGATAGATATTGTTGTTTAGCATAGTTTTTCAGCCCCGATAAATAGATCCAGTCTTTGTATCTCTATGGAAATATAGTAGGAGAAGACTGCCTATTCTCCAAGAAGCCGGTCTTTTCCCATCAGCCGCAATGGCTACAAAACTGTGTTTTGAAAGTGTTCTATCGGGCACCCCCAGGGCTTCGGTAATGAAGGCTAATTATTCATGGTAAACCCCAATTTTCCGAGTTGCAGTCAAGATAATAATAGACAAGTGCGCCTCAACGGAAAATTCGATAATTCACTGATAATGGCGCAAAAGTAGAATCTTATTCACTAAGGTGACTTCCTACTCGGCCGGTTGATTAATACGACTTAACAGTAGGTTATGGTGGATTTCCCATCAATGCCCAAATAGATTTAGAAAATCGCATTTTTGTAGGAAAAGGAACTTTTGTGCGCAAAGGCAGATTTCCACTGAATAAATAAGTTAGCCATTCAGGTATATGTTGAGAAATATAAATGTTTATTGAACAAATATTACCCGCTGTTATTGCTCAAAAAAGCACTTTACGTGAAAATCTCATCAATGAGTTGAGGAACAATGGTGTCCAAAGTATGGTTATTGACGATATCGTGTCACTCGTTCCCAATGCACTTATCGATTCTCCAGCATTTTTGGATAAATTGACAAATTTATGGCGGTACGAATTTGGTATTCCTTATGACTGGACCTTACAGCGGCCGCAAGGTACTAATTGATGTTAAAAGGCGATCAATAGATTTCATCAAACAAGCTGAAAAAATTGGTATTGAACCAGAGGTTTCTGAACCCGATCACGACCCAAATCTTATTTTCAGAAGTATTGAGGGAAAATTCGATATTTCAGATCCCAATTATATCCTTCAAGGGGCTTGGATTGTAACTGACATAAAACAGGATGAAAAACTGTTGTCTGCTGCATTCGAAGGTCTAAATGCCAGTAAAGTTCATTTCACCATAATTGGGGATTGGAAGTCGGATGCACATGTTCTATTTAAAAGAACCGAGGACGAACAATACTTGCGTGCTTTATTTCACATACAAGCTTCCGATCGGTTTACGTTTACAAAAAATATTGGATAGCAATCTAATCAACCGGATTTGGCTAAAAGCTCGCCAAACCTTTTATCAGCAACGTTAGGCCGTGTCGGAAAAAGCCACATGACCTCATTGCAACCATGTAACCCCGAATTGTTAACTTCCACAAAGAATATTGATCACAAGTTGCCGAGCGGTATCTGGGTCCTCGGATTTGTATCGCTGTTTATGGACATATCATCCGAGCTTGTTCACAGCCTCCTGCCGGTATTTATGACCACGGTGCTCGGCGCATCAATGGTCACGGTGGGGATTATCGAGGGCCTTGCCGAGGGAATCGCGGCGACCACGAAAGTGTTCTCCGGTGCGGCCAGTGATTACTACCGGAAACGAAAATGGCTCGCTGTAACGGGGTATGCCCTGGGAGCCTTGACCAAACCGATATTTCCACTCGCAACAACCATTGGATGGGTGTTCGGGGCCCGTTTTGTCGATCGCATCGGAAAGGGCATTCGCGGCGCGCCCCGTGATGCGATCGTTGCCGATATTACACCACCGCCACTTCGGGGCGCAGCCTATGGGCTGCGCCAGGCACTCGATTCCGTTGGGGCCTTTATCGGGCCACTGCTGGCGGTTGTCTTTATGATCCTGTTTGCAGGCAACATCAAAGCGGTGTTGTGGGTCGCTGTGGCCCCTGCCTTCATCGCGGTCTTTCTGCTGATTGTGGCGCTCCGCGAACCCGAACCGACCGAACGGTCCGCAAGTTCCCGAAATCGCCTGACGTTGAGGGATGCCAAACGCCTTCCCTTACTTTACTGGCTTGTCGTTATGCTGGGCGCCGTCTTTACGCTTGCCCGCTTCAGCGAGGCGTTTCTGATTCTTCGTGCTCAGGACGTCGGACTTGCGATTGCTTTTGTGCCCGCCATTATGATTGTGATGAATATTGTCTATTCATTGTTTGCCTATCCTGCGGGCGCGGCGGCGGACCGGCTTTCAGCCCGAAATTTATTAGCGTTCGGCCTTGGATTGCTCTTTGTCGCCGATGTCATTTTAGCGATGGCCGCCTCACCTCCGGTCGCCTTCCTTGGTGTGGCGTTCTGGGGACTGCATATGGCATTCACGCAGGGCTTGTTGTCGAAACTTGTTGCCGATACGGCACCCTCTGAGCTACGCGGGACGGCCTTCGGGGTGTTTAATCTGGTAAGCGGTGTGGTGCTGTTGCCGGCCAGCGTTATCGCAGGGACACTATGGAGCGTTTACGGTGCCTCGGCCCCGTTTATTGCCGGAGCATCGTTCGCCGCTCTCGCAGCAATGGGGTTGCTTTTTTACCGCCCTAATGTTCGAGACGCAGAATCCAGGGCTGGCATGTGATCAAGGCTGCCCAACAACGTGTTCCAGGCGCAGCAAAATCCGTCACGTTTGTCTAATGGTATAAATCGATCTGAGACAGAATATCTCGGCAACGGATTTGTCTGAAGACTGGGTTTCAGTGTTTTCTCCCCAAGCGGTAAGTGATTATACCCGATGAATCTCCAAACCTTCGCATTACCCTTTGAAAATCATGTTCTTCGCGGGGATGCCTGTGCCGAGCGCTGCGATACGATCGTATTGCATGGTGCCGGTCAATCATCACGCGCCCGGTTTTCACGTTTGCGGGAGGGCTTGAATACTAACGGCTTTCCATCGGTCAGTTTTGATTTTATCGGACACGGGGAGACCGGCGGGACGCTTATCGGTAGTAGTCTGAAGGAGAGGACGGCGCAAGCTGAGGTGGTGATAAACCACGCGTGCGCCGAACCGCTGACTCTCATCGGGGCCAGCATGGGGGCCTATACCGCCATCAAGCTTACGGAAACATTTTCGGTGGACAACCTGATTTTGCTGGTCCCGGCGGTCTATACGCCGCAGGCCTACGAAACCCCTTTCGGTCCGGCGTTTTCGGCTGTCATTCGTGTCCCTGACAGCTGGCAGGATTCGGACGCGTTTCGCATCCTGGAAGAATTCAACGGAAACCTGCTGGTTATCGCGGCGGAAGCCGATGCCGTCATTCCGATGGCGGTGATTCAAAAGATACAGGCCTCGGCACGACAGGCTGAGACCAATCGTCTGCACATCGTGCCCGAATCAAGGCACCTGTCGCTTTTCCCGACACAGCAGGACTTTCAGTTGGCGCTGGGCATGATGGTGGACGTGTGTCGTGGCGGGCAGGCAGGCACTGAGCCAATCAGCCGTCTCCGTAAAAGCGGCACGGCGGATTAGCAAACGGTGTGCGCCTTAAAAAAGACCATAAGGCGCTGACCGTTGAGAACGGGCCACCCCTTCATTTCCATGGGCGAAATTCGATGGGGGCGGCAATACGGCCACAATAGGCGTTAAATCAGATTTTGAAACGCTGACGCCTATCAACCGAACTGTCGGAGGGTGTTCAATAGCCGCTGCGCATCGGTTTTACCCGGGCGGGGCTGCAACTGGTCCATGATACCAAGGCCTTCCGATGTTTCGTGAAATTCCTCATGGGGCAGGCCGCTTACGGCGGCGGTATGGATGAAGGCATTCACCCCCATCAGGCGGCGAATCCAATCAAGACCGCTGGTTTCACCGATCGTTTCGTCGACGACAACGAGATCCGGTGGGTTATCCGCTACTTGATCAAAGGCGGATTCACTGTCATGGGCCCACAGGATTTCGGCACCGCCTCCCTGATGCAGGGCATCGGCCAGTTCTTCAAATGTGTCCATCTGGTCGACCACCAGCAGTATTCGCGACATTCTTCCTCCTCGATAGCAGCGCCACCGTTGCAGCGCCGATCATTCCCATGCGGCCGGTAATTCGGCCGATCGTGATCCTGTGCGGGTGCCTGTGCCCTATCCAAAGGATTTGCCGCAGCAGGAGCCGGGGCCGGCGCAGCCGGCGTGGCCGGGATGGCTGCCGCAGCAGCCTGTGTCATTCGGACCCGGCAAGCCCGCACCGGTGCGTCCGGTGAGCGAACTCGTCGCGGACATGATTTTAGCTGTATCGGTCGAGCCGCAACTGGGGCAGGTCAACGGGGCATCGCTTGCCGTCACGATAACCTCGCCGGTGTTGCCGCAGGCATGGCATCGGATGTCATAAATCGGCATGTTGTGTTTCCTTTGTTCGGTAGTTCTCATCCATAAATGGCCAATTTGCCCGACCCGCCGAAGGCGGATAAATATCGGCGTTGG
>JAHLLS010000020.1 GCA_020444045.1 Deltaproteobacteria bacterium | reverse complement strand
GGGCGCTGATCACCATGGCGGTAGTCAGAAAGATTATGATGGCGAAACATGGGTGTCGCAGCATGGGTATTTCTCCTTTAAAATTTTAAAGACCGATCAGAGGAATGGATTATGATTCAGGAAACGGCGGAGGCGCTTCCCTGACAGATGGAAACACATGCGCTATGGACCCCATGTCATTTGGATAGACAATAGTAACAGCATGTCGGCGGTCGTTTGGCAATTCGTTGGAGAAATCGCAGATTTTAGAACGGCAAAAAAACCCGTGCTAAATACCCGTAAAACGCAACAGGGTCGAACTTGCAATATGCTGTCAGTATCAACCGTTTCGAGCAAGCTGCATTTGGTGTGATATGCCCCAGGGACACAGTCTAACGCTTCACCCCTGCTTTTATAAGATAGTCCTCATCTATCCACTGAGAAGTCGCGGGCCGCCCCGTGGAGGCAGCGACCCGTATGGTTCAAACCCGGACTGGCCGGGTTCGGGTTCCTTGGAGGCTAATTTCCGGTTGGCAACGGAATGTTGGCACCCTTCTTCCCCAGCTGTTCCCGAACCCACTCGAACTTCTGGTATTGCAAAAGCGTTTTCGACATCACCTCGATCTATTTTGAAGGTCGCGGCTTGCCACTTGGCGTCATGGCCAATTCCACAATCCGGGTGTTTGCCACGGTTCTTCAGATAGCGCTCCCTAAGGGCAATCGATATTATTCGACCCCGCACTGCTCCTTGATTTCAGCCATGCGCTTGTCGATCATCTTGTTGTACTCGCCGGTGGCCACTTCATACTTGGTGCCTTCCGTCCAGGTGACCACACCCACCACGAGCCCTATCGGAATAATGGCCGTTATACCCTCGGCGATCTGTTCGGCCACATGCACTTTTTCACTTTTCAGAACGCGCAGGTCGCCTTCCGCCGTGGCGCAATTGATGGGTTGTTTCATCTCTTTCTCGACCTTTTTCTGTTGCATGGCGCAGGATGATGCCATCATCAAAACAAGACCCACCACCAAGACGCTGATAAGAATTCTTTTCATTTTTTTCTCCAAGTACAGTTTTGTTTGCGATTGAATGATCAATCGATAGCACCGACCGATCAGCCAGATGTTGAGATTCTGCATCTATTTGTACGTTTGACTTTTATCGACCGATTTTTTTGCGTGGCCGCTAATCATCTTTCGACCATGGCCGGTTATTGCATTCCGCTCGATGCTTTCTCGAGCGACTGCATCGTGGCCTCCATGGCCTTCTGCAAGCTCAGCGATTCCGCGCGCTGGCGCGGCGGCCATTCCTGCAGGCTCTTCATATGCTCGGCGAGAAGCCCCTGGGCCGGGATGAGGGTCCACAGCTTCTCGGCGAAGAGCTTGCGGGCCATGTACCCCCATTCGGGCGAATGCGGATCGAAAAGCTCCATGGGATCCATGCGCAGGTTAAAAAGGTACGGCACCCGCGGGTACACCAGCGGATCCCACCACAGGCCCTCTTCCTTGACCGCAAAGGACATTTTCCAGTCCCCGACGCGCAAACCGGTCAAATCCGACTCGTCATAGTAGAAGTATTGGTTGCGGGCCGACTTGTCCGACTTGCCCATCCAGTGGTCCAGGTTGTTATAGCCGTCGAGGTGGACCTTGTAGGTCATCGCGCCCATCTGCTTGCCCTTGAGCAGCTCCGCCTTGATGTTTGGCGCGCCGGCAGCGGCGGCGAGGGTGACATACAGATCCTCGTGACTCTGGATCCCGTTCGAGACACTGTCGGCAGGGATCTTGCCGGGCCATCGCACAAGGATGGGAACGCGCACACCGCCCTCCCAGGTGGTGCCCTTCTCGCCCCGGAAAGGCGCGTAACCGCCGTCGGGCCAGAACAGCAGCTCATAGCCGTTGTCGGTAGAATAGACCACGATGGTGTTATCGGTAATGCCCAGGTCGTCCAGCTTTTTCAGAAGCCGGCCGACCTGCTCGTCGTGCTGGATCATGCCGGCGCGGTAGACATCGATTTCAGGACGTCCCTCATCCACGGCCTTCTGGATGTATTCCTGGGGGACGTGCGTCCAGATGTGCATCCGCGTGGGGTTGAACCAGACGAAAAACGGCTTGTCATCCTTGACGCTGCGGTCGATGAAATCCTCGGCAGCTACCAGGAACTCGTCGTCCACGGTCTTCATACGCTCGCGGGTGAGCGCGCCGGTGTTTTCGCAGCGTTGCTGGCCCATGGGACCGAACTTAGGATCTTCGGTCGGATCGTCCTTGTCCGTCGCCCAGCAGTGCAGCACGCCGCGCGGCCCGAATTTTTCCTTGAAGGCCGGGTTCTTCACACCCGGGTAGTCCAGCTGCTCGGGCTCCTCCTCGGCATTGAGGTGGTAGAGGTTGCCGTAGAACTCGTCAAACCCGTGCACCGTCGGCAGAAACTCATTGCGGTCACCCAGGTGGTTCTTGCCGAACTGGCCGGCGGTGTAACCGAGGGGCTTCAGCACTTCGGCCAGAGTGGGGTCTTCCTTTTGGAGCCCCAGAGTCGAGCCCGGTATGCCAATGGTCGTCATCCCCGTACGGATGGGCATTTGCCCGGTGATGAACGCCGCGCGGCCAGCCGTGCAGCTCGGCTGAGCATAGTGGTCAGTAAAGATCATGCCTTCCTTCGCGATGCGATCGATGTTGGGCGTCCGGCCCATCATGCCGTGGGTGTAGGCCCCGACGTTCCACATGCCGATGTCGTCGCCGAAGATGACCAGGATGTTGGGCCGATCGGTTTTGGCGACCGTATGGGAAGGGCCGGCAAAGGTCAGAAAAATACATCCCAATAGGATTATCGTAAGGGATTTTGGTGATATTTTTAGATCCATCATGCTTCTTCCTCCCCTAATTTCTGGACACGTTGTGCGTTATTTACCGTTTAAAGCTTTTAAGTCGTGTTTTCCGTAAGTATTAGATTTAATAGAATATATTAAATTTTGCATAACTCAACTCCCGGCCTCTTCGGCATGGGAGGGTAAGCGCTTCTTGAAAATGCCGCGTGCCTACCGGCATTCCCAACAATATAGAAGATAGTCCTATGCACGTTCCACGATTTCGTTTGTAAGTTAAATACAGGAGGCGGGAGAGTTTTCGTCTGCTCAAGTCACTTTCTGAGGACTGCCGCATTTATCTTAGCTGAAAGTCCCTCATTTTTCAGGAAAGATGGTCTTCCAGTCCTTCTTCATGCTGATGAGCACCCACCCATTCTCCTTGGCAACCTCCAGACCCTTGCACAGCCGTCCAACCTCGGTATCGCACTTATAAGCGTATTCGCGCTCGGCGTCGTCGTGCAGCACCAACATCTCCAGGTGGGCCCTCTTGCTACTTTCGGTATATTGCAGCATCTCGATATCGCCGTCAGAGTTACCGAACGCGGCGACCGGGCGACGGCCGATATGCTGATTGATGCCGACCGGTTTACCGGCCTTGTCGTCAATGAAATTGATTTCCGGCAAGCGCACAAGCACAGATTTGCCGTCTTGTAACTCGAATTTTGTCTTGATACTGCTGCCGACAACCTGCTCGGGCGGAACGCCATAGACCCTTTCAGTCCAGGGACGCATGAACTCGATGCCGCCGCCGGAAACGATGAAGGTCTTAAAGCCATTCCCACGCAGATAGGCCAGCAACTCAAGCATCGGCTGGTAGACCATCTCCGTGTAGAGTCGGCCGGTCTTGGGGTGCTTGGCCGTGGCCAGCCAGTCCAGTACGATTTGCGAGAACGCGTCGGTCGTCATACCGGCATGGGTGGCCATGACAATTTCGAGCAGCCCGTGCTCGCCGCCCGCCATGACCGTCTTGAGATCACCTTCGAGCACAGCTTTGAAAGGCTGTTTGTCTTTCCATTCGGGATGCTGCGGTGCCAGCGCCTTCACACGATCAAGTGCGAACGCGAGCTGGACATATATGGGGTGTGAAGCCCACAGCGTGCCGTCATTATCGAAGACCGCGATGCGCTCCGGCGGCGGCACGAACTTCATGCTTGCCTTGTCAGTGGCCGTTTGCACAAACTCGATGATCGCCGACTTTGCCGGCCCGTCGTTCCAGGACGGGAGCGCATCGGTATCGGCCGCTGCCGTTGAGGCCGCAACCATTAAGACAAACAGGAATACGAAAGCACGTTTTACATATTTCATCGAGTCCCCTTCTTGTTGTCCTGTGGGTTGAAGTGGGCACCCCTTTTGCGGGGCACCCACTTCTTTGTCACATCATACTGCCTTCACTTAGTTACTCACCCGCGTGGCTGACGTGTTTAGCAGACTGCATCGCCTCGATCACCTGATCCAGGTTGTAGCTCGCCGGCATCTGCAGCGAGGGGAAGGTCCGGTAGGTCTCGAGTTCCTTCAGCCACAGCAGCTGCCCGATGGGCAGCAGGTTCCAGTCATAGATATAGGCCGTGCTCGGCGCGGCCAGTGCGCCGCCATAGCCCAGGAGGGTCCCATCAACCGTCGCGACCGACCTCTCGAAGGGATCACGCTTGAGGTTGCTGACATAGGTCCAGTGATAGGTCTCCGGGGGGCCGAACGCCTCCGTCGCGTTGGAAGAAACCATCGTGTAGTAGAACTTCCAGTTCTTGTAACGCACCGCCGAAGGTTTTGCACCGGTGTAGTAGAAGAACGTATCGCGTGCCGAATCCGATTTGCCTTCGAGATAGTCCCGCTGATCAAAACCATCGAGTGTCGTCTTGAGGATGCCGGGGTACTTGCCGGCCTCAATCTGCTTCTTCAGGCCATCACCCGAAGGCCCGCCGGCGATGTTGACGAGGGTGGGCACCCAGTCCAGTGACGAGAAGATCTGGTCCGGGTTCGTGCCAGCCTTGACGTGCCCCGGCCAGCGCACGAGCATCGGCGCCCGCATACCGCCTTCCCAAGTGGTGAGTTTGCCGCCTCTGAAGGGCGTAATACCGCCGTCCGGGTAGGTGATCGTCTCAGCGCCATTGTCGGTGGTGAAGACGACGATGGTGTTGTCGAGCTCGCCCATATCCTCCAGCTTCTTCAGGACGTAGCCGATGTTGTCGTCCATCTGCTTCATGCCGGCTTCGTTGAGACCCCAGTCCTTGCCGCCTTTCTCGCCCAGCATGTCCATGTACTTGTCCGAGAGCATGGTGGTGACGTGCATGCGCGCCGGGTTATACCAGACGAAAAACGGCTTGCCGGTTTTTTCAGGGTCGTTGCGGTCGAGGAAGTCGATGACCTGGGCGGAGATTTCCTCGTCCACGGTCTTGGAACGTTCCAGCGTCAGCGGCCCCATGTCCTTGCAGCTCTGGTTCGCCTCGGTGCCGTCCGAGGACGTACAATGAAGAACCGGCCGCGGCGGGGTCATGCAGAGCCCGTCTTTCGGATCGATGGCACCGGGAACCTCTGCGAGACCCTTGACCGGGGTATTCTTACAGGCTGGTACAACGGCTTGATCGGTCGAGGTGCTGTTGATATCCGGGAAGCTCACCCCCTGCATGGCGTCGAGGTGATACAGGTAGCCCCAGAACTCCTGGAAGCCGTGCGCGGTCGGCAGCGATCCCGATTTATCGCCGAGGTGGTTCTTGCCGAACTCGCCGGTGTTGTAGCCGAGATCCAGCAGGAACTTGGCGAGTGCGGGTGTACCTGGCAACAGCGAGCTCGTGGCACCCGGAAGCTGCGGCATGACCATGCCCGCCCGCAAGGGATGCATGCCGGTGAAGAAGGCGGTGCGCCCGGCCGTGCAGCTCTGCTCGGCATAATAGGTCATAAATCTCGCGCCTTCATTCCCGATGCGATCGATATTGGGCGTCTCCCCAACCATGAGCCCCTGATGGTATGCACCCACGTTCATGATGCCGATGTCATCGCCCATAATAAATAGGATGTTGGGTTTTTTGTCGGCGGCAATTGCCTGGCTGGCTGTCAAGACCAGTGCCAGGGCGAGCACCACCATCCATAAGGAAACAGTTTTAGTCCTCGACTTGTTCATTTTTTTCCTCCTTTTCAATGTCTGCGTACATCAGTTTAGTTCCACGTATTCCGCGCCGGAGACGTTGCTTAAAATGCTGAACCCGATGGTACCTTCTACTGCCCAAAGGGATAATACGAAAAATCAATTTCAGCCTGATCCGCGGTACGCTCCGTATTCCCATCATAGCCTATCGCAAAAGCCTTGCTTCCCGGGGGGACCTTAAAATCCCGGTGGAACAGGCGATCGCTGGACTTAAATGCGATAAAATCACTGTGATCGAGAAAAGAGAAAAAATTCTGTTTGTCGATCACGGTGCTCTGGCTATCCAGAAAAAACAGATGAAATGTCAACACATCGATGCTTTCATAATTTATTTTGGTCCGGCCCCATATTTTTAATTGATTACCAGCGGTCTCGTATTGGTAGCGTACGGTCATGTCGTCCGTCTGAAAGGTTTGCGCATGTGGCCCGCCGCTTTGAATGGCCACGCTGTTGCCGGGGGGCACCTGCTTACCGATATCCACTTGACCGAGCGTCTGGCATCCACTCACGATCATACCCACCAACATCAGCGCCACCAGAGGCAAACCGATCACCTTAAATCCATTCGGGAGGCTTCTCATTTTAATAACAATCCTTTCGTACACGTTATATCATTCAAAATAGGTTAGGCGGCTTTCCGATATCCGTCTGACCGAGGGTTTGACATCCGGCCAAGATCCCTCCCACCAACGTCAGTGCCATCACGGCCAAAACGACGCGATCATTGCCATCCAATCTCCGCCATCTAACGCCGCATGGCCAGAACCGCTTCCGTGCCGGCCACGTTTGGAAATGGAAGGATCTCCATGGAAAGCGGGTGCTCCAATAGACAGCCAGCCCCCAGCAGCACGCCGAAGCGATCGGACCGAATGTAGTTTTCCAGATCTTTGCGCGCGGTCCATTCCGTCAGCAGGATAAACGATGTCTCATCCTCGATGTCCTGGCAGAGGGTGGCCTTCACACACTCGGTTTGGGATCGTATCTGATTCACAATGGCATCCATGGTTTGAGAAAACTCCTTGCGGTTTCCAGCGGCCACTTTCAAATCGACAAGAAAAAGATACATAGAGTTTTGGGTATCCTTAATGAATGCGATTAATATGAAATTACAATTCCGGCCTGGATGTCACAAAGATACTCCACGATTCGTTCCAACTCTGAAATGTTATTTATATACGGTTATATCGTATTGAAAATATTATAATAAGAAGATATTGGGGCCAAGTTGCAGCAATTTCGTGCAGGGTCTGATTTCCGCGATAGATCGAGGAAACGCGAAATATCGCGGAAAACATCAGGGCCGGGGGCTTCACCCACCCATTGAATTCATGCGCGGGCAAAGCGGCTTCCCGTCCAAATTATTTCCGGCCCTTCTTTCAAAGGTGGTGGCGGAAAACGGGGTACTCAATGGCGGGCTGATCCCCGCTGTGAGTCAACTGACATGGGCATCCATTTGGGTGGGTTGCAAAGGCTGATCACGATACGTTTTGGGAATTGCGAGGGGCCGCTCAATCATGAAGACTGCAAGCGGCCGCCCCCTCGTCGTTCTCCGTGCCAAGGGATGGGATCTCCGATCGCAACCGCTCCGTAGGATTCTTGCAGACGCGTGCCGCTATTTACGGTTTTTTAATCCCCAGCTTTGAAATGCGTGAGCGGAGGGTGGAAGGATGCATATCCAGAATCAGGGCGGCGCCTTTGGGTCCATCGACGCGCCATTGGGTTTCCGCAAGAATAGACGTGATATGGTCCCGTTCGTTGTCAACCAGGGTTTTGAAGTTTTTCGGCCGATCTTTATTCACGGGCGCGCTCAAATCATCCATCAGGTGCAGCTTGGTGCCGGAGCTGTTGATGACCCCACGCTCAATGACATGCTCCAATTCCCGGACATTTCCGGGCCAAGGATAGGCTTGCAGGCTTTTAATGACCGACATCGGTATATCTTTGAGGGATTTGCCCATGCGCCGGGATATTTTTTCCATGAAGAATTTGGCCAGCGGCAGAATGTCATCAACGCGATCCCGCAGGGGTGGAACCGTAATCGGAAAGACATTGAGCCGATACCAGAGGTCTTCACGGAAGCGCCCCGCGCGGACTTCAGCTTCAATTGGGCGGTTGGTGGCAGCGATGATGCGCACCTTGACACGGATGGTTTTATTGCTGCCCAGGCGTTCAAACTCACCATCCTGCAATACTCGAAGCAGCTTGCTCTGCAGTTCCAAGGGCAGTTCGCCGATCTCGTCCAGAAAAAGAGAGGTGCCGTCGGCCAGTTCGAACCGGCCGATGCGCTGGGCGTAGGCTCCGGAAAAGGCCCCCTTTTCGTAACCGAAAAGCTCGCTTTCAATCAAATTGGCCGGCAGCGCGGCGCAATCGACCTTAACCAGAGGGCGGTTTTTATACCTGCTGGCGTTGTGCACGGCCCGGGCGACCAATTCCTTGCCGGTGCCGGTCTCCCCCGTGATCAGCACGGCGGAGTCGGACATTGCCACCTGTTCCACTTTGAAAAGAGCGTATTTGAGTGCATCGCTGTTGCCGATAATCGAGCCGAAGTTGAGTTCTATTTTGATTTCATCCTGCAGGTAGGCGGTTTCAGCTTCCAGGTGAGCTTTCAGCTCAGAAATCTCCGTGTAGGCATTGCGAAGATCGATCTCAGCCAGTTTACGGGAGGTAACATCGCGGTTGCTGGCGCGAAACCCCACCATATTGCCCTCATCGTCTGTCACGGGTTGGCAGCTGTGCTCAATCCAGCGGATCTGTCCATCCCGTCTAAGAATACGAAATTGAATCGTGGACGGCTTTATTGCCCTTTGCGAATCACGATAATGACAGTCTATTAAATAACGGTCCTCCGGAACAATGATCGCTTTGAACAGCGACGGGTCGTCCTTGAATTCCTGGACCGTGTAGCCACTGACGCGCTCACAGGATGGGGAGACGTATTCCATCGTATGGTCAACCTTCACCCAGAACTCCCAGTCATAGGTAAAATCGGCGACCGTTCGATATTTCTTCTCCGCCTGCATCAGTGATTCTTCGTGCTGTTTACGCACCAGTGCATTGGCAAAAACCTCCGCGACCAGCCGGCATTGTCGAATGAGCTCATTCGGCCATTCTTTGCGGTGCCTCAGCATTGTGAGCGACATCAGACCCAGCGTTTTCTTGCCGGTCGATAAGGGGATCGCAGCCACCGAAATAATGCCTTGAGCACGAATTAAATTCTTTTCCGCCCCGGCTTCTGCGGGCAAGTCTTCGGGATCGGAAAAAATAAGCGTCTCACCGTTTAATATCTTTTGTCTGGCCCATGGAAACTGCTCGAGTTGGATTTCAGAGAGCTGCACTTTAATATCGGAATTTTTGTAAGAATCAACGAGATACAGCTTTTGGTCATTTTCCGATACTTCAAAAACACTGACCCGATCCAGGTCAAAGACTTTACCGATCGATTCCAACACGCCCCTTATTTCCGAATCCACCTGCTCCGGGGGCAGGTTCACGAAACGGGCCGAAAGCGCGGACAGCATCTCCTCAAAGCGCAATCGTTTAGCGAGTTGCGACATGGCCCTGCGACGTTGTATTCGCACCATCATCAGATAAAGGACCAGTCCGCTTTGGACAAAAAGAACAAAAAAGGTGCCAACGATATACCAGCGGTAACTATCCCAGAAGGAGTAGGTCTTAAACTGAACGATGCTGCCGGGTGGTAATCGATCCTCTCGGATTCCGAAGCGTTTAAACTGCCGCCAATCGAACTTATTAATTGTCGTGCCCTGGCTTGACATGGGAATATTTGAAGGCTTTTCGCCTCTTAATATGCGTAAAGCCATCTCGCCGGCCCTCAGCCCTACCATTTCCACACTGAACATCTTCCCGCCGACGATACCGTCACCGAAATAGGAATCCAGAATGCCATACACCGGCGCATTGGCTTCTTTCGCCAAGATGGAAGCAGCCTGCCGGGGAACGAAGCCCTTGCCGTTGCCATCCTGGGTGAGCAGGTAAAAGAGGATCACCGACTGCTCAGGCAGATTTTTGACTTTTTCCTCAATATCAGCAAACGGCAAACGAGTCAGATAAATGAAGTCGAATTGCTTGGTATACGGCTCAAATGCCTGGCGGAAACCTTCTTCAAAAGCCAGATCGGTATGGGATGCACCATTGACGACCGCAACGTGGCGTGTCTCCGGATGGATCTCGAGTGCCGTGTTCAACAGCCCGACGTAGTCGATATCCGCAAGGACACCAGTAATATCAGGGGTTAAACTGAGACTCTCTATGTTTGTCTGCGGGATGGCGGAAAAGACAACTGGGATGTTCTGAAAAACATCATCGGTGTGGGCAATAACAAACTCAAGTGAGAGCAAGCCGTAGGTGATTATCAGATCGATCTTTTTCTTGGAAAACTTGTGGTGGTATAAATCACTTAATAACTGGTTATGCTTCTGATCGGGATTGCGGTCGGAATCCAAATATTCGATGAAATACTCAATATCAAATTCCGTGCCTGCACCTAACCCCTGCTTAATCCCTTGTTCTACCATTGGGTATGCCGGCAGATCACTCTGTGCATGGAAAATAACAAGAACGCGTTTCTTTTCTTTCAGGTCTTTTGCGTAAGTGTTTGGAAGGAAGGCAGAAAAAAACAAAGATACCAGCAAAAAAAACTGCACCATGAGAAAAGGCGCAAGCCTCCTATAGAGTGCTGCTGCGCTCGACTGTTTTTCATAACAAACACAGTGGACAAAACATTTAACTCTTTGTCCTGGCATTTCTCACTCCTTATTGGTTGTTCAGACTCTGACCACGGTATCATACGCATGGCTCTTCCAGATGCGTCCCTGTATGAATCTCGTATTTTTCGACCATGGGAAAGGTATCCTAAAGTCAGCCATGAATTTATGATCCATTCGCCAATGAATCGAGTGGGCATGAAGCATCATCAGATGTTCAAGGTGGACTTATTCAGCATATCAGTTTGGTAGGGTAATACAAGATGTTTGCAGGACGGGATTCAGTTCAAACTGAAAGGCAGTATGATATGGCTATGCCACAAAAATGGGCATCGCCGGACCTTGTGCTTTCTTGCCACTATCAGGATTAAAAGGCAATTCAGGGGCATCGCAATATATAGTGATCAGGGCGTAAATATTAAAGGTGATGTTTACGCCAAGCTGTTTCAGAAGAATAATTGCACGTCTCAGATTGGTCCTGCCCGCGATATTATCAACATGGTTATCATAGCGACTTGGGAACCATTAAATCAGAGTAGGTGCCGATCAGCCGATCAGGCCGGTGGTGTAGGCAATCTGGAACTGTCCCAGGTAATAAAGCGGCAACCCGATCAGGCGATTCCAGAAGGCGGGCTGAACAAATCGCTGGCGGGCCACGAAGATATCGGAGAGATAGGAGCTGAAGGCCCCGTTGAGAGCCAGAAAGCGTCCCGATACGCTCATGTGCAAATCGCCGAACACGCCGCCGGCCGACAGCCAGGCCATCAATACCAACAGAATCGCTATATAGATTCGACGTATGCGCAGGATCCGATCCATTATTTGTTCAAAATTCTTCATTATTAACACGCCGGCTTAATCATAATCGCCCGTCAAACATTTGATGCAAAACTCGACGACCGCCTCGGGGGCTGGCCTTGACACCTTTTTCAGCTATTGGTCATGCTGGCAGATCACGCTGATCGGCGAATAGGATCAGAACGAGCTATGCTTCTTTTGGCGCATACCCCATCTCGAAGATTGGGACAACGAAAATATGACAGCAGCCTGAAAATCTGGTATCCATTAGATAAATGATACCTTTGGCCACCCTAGTGAAGGAGGCCCTGTCTAAACTTGGAATTACTTGGCATAATTCAAATCGAAGTGGATCAGTATTGTTAGCCGCGTTATTCACTTGCCGGTTGCGGCAGGGGCAACCCGCTGCGGATGTGCAGATCCCGCTGCGGGAAGGGGATTTCGATGCCGGCGGCCTTGAGCGCCTCGAACGCCGCAAAGTAGAGATTGCTTCGCACCAACCGGCGCGCCGTCTGGCGGACATCGATCCAAAAGAGCAACTCAAAATTGATGCTGTTGTCACCGTACCCCACGAAACGTACCGAAGGCGTGCGGAAATCAGACACCAGCGGTTCGCTGACCGCCACGTC
Organism: Deltaproteobacteria bacterium; assembly: GCA_020444045.1. Taxonomy (GTDB): domain Bacteria; phylum Desulfobacterota; class Desulfobacteria; order Desulfobacterales; family UBA5852; genus JABZFP01. The sequence continues at coordinate 92,579 of JAHLLS010000020.1, read as the reverse complement.
CACCAGAATTTTCTCCACCTCGCGGGGATCGGCATTATAACTCACCCCTACCGCCAGATCCATGCGGATGAACACTGACGAAAGCGAATAATTGATAATGGTATTGGTCACCAGGTCGGCATTGGGCATCAGGTATTCGATGTTGTCCCGTGTGCGGATTTTAGCGGTGCCCAGATAAACATCCGTCACTTCGCCCAAGGTACCACCGACTTCGATCCAGTCGCCTTTGCGCACCTTGCCGCCGAAGATGATGATGAAACCGCTGATGACATTGGCGGCCAGACTCTGCAGGCCAAGTCCCACCCCGATACCGACAGCACCCGCGAACACCATCAGAAGGCGCAGATCGAGCCCCACGATCCGGAGTGAAATCAGCAACCCGATCCCCAAAAAGACATAGTTCAGCAGGGTATTGAGGATATACCCCAGGCCCTGGTCGATGCCCAGGTGCGGATAGATCCGGTAGTCCAGGTAAGCCCTGAGCAGCCGGGAGGCATAAAAGAACGCCATCAGGATGACGACCACGCTGACAATGGTCCAGAAGGTGATGGTGGCGCCTCCCAGAACCAGCACCGGGATCGACATGACTTGCCGCAAGATGCCCAGCAGCCCCAGCAGATTGAGCACCACCGACACCGTGGCGATAACCGTGGCGTAAAGCAACAAACTGCTCAAGGAACGCTGCACGGTTTGGGCGGCCTCGTCATGCCGCTGCAGGTTGCGCGTACGGCGCAGCAGCGCCGTCCGGGCCCCATGATAGGCCAGCATGATTAAAACGAAGGCCGCACCGGAAGTCCAGACTTTAACGATAACTATACGGCCGACATTGACATAGCCAAAACACCAGAGCAGGGCCGCCGACAGGACCACCCCGATGATGATGTAATAGTAGCGTTGCAGAAAACGCTGAAACGCCTGATAGACGGGATAGGGAAAATCTGGCAGGAACGACAGCAGGGCCTTCTTTTTAAGATGCAACAGGAAAAGGAGAAAAACGATCGACAACGCAATTACAAACCGGGCGAACGCCAACACATCGGCAGGCAGCCGGAGCGCCTTGGCCGACCAGAAAATGGCGATGCCCGCCAGGGAGTAAAACAGCACCAGCCGCACCAACCGGTAGAGCGCGCGGCCGTATTTCGTGGTGACCTCAAACAGATCCCGCGTCAGGGATTCGCGCAGCAGGTTGAGCACCAAGGCCCCCAAGGCCCACAGAATGATCAAGCGCCCTGCAATGACAAACCAGGCCGCATCGTACGCGATAAGGGCGTTGACCAGGCTGTAGCCCGCCAGCAGGACCAGGGGAATCACGGCGGCCACCACGATCCGCAACCCTGAGAGAACGAAAGGATAAATCTTATCCGAAATCTTATCCCGGTAGGGTTCCACCGCCCGTTCGATACGCCGCAGCACGCGGCGCTGACCGATCAGACTGTAGAGAACAGCCACGAGGAAAACCAGCATGACCAGGGAGCCCGCGACCCCCAGGAGCCGGCTGTGTTGGATCACCAGGTTGATCAAGTTTGGGATATGCTCCGGCAGATCGAGCGCCCAGTGATAGATGGCGTTCAGGGTGCCCAAATCCCACCCCAAGGGCTCGCGCTCGAAAAGTGAGCGGGCCTGCTCGGTGAGATCCTCCCGAACCTCGGTGGCCTGCTGGAGCATGGCATCACCCATGGAATCGGCGATGCCGATGGTTGACGACGCTGTCGGTTTCGCGGCCGGATCGGCGGCCAGCAGAGTGGACGGCAGCAATAGACTCAACAAAAAAATCGTCGCTATCGTAAGACGGCAAATTCGCGTCAACGGAAGGGGACCTTTCCCTGGACGACTGTCGCACACCGGAGAGGCGTTCACAATCCGGCCAGCAGATCATCCTCGAAAAACGGTTTGAGCATGTAGATGATGTCGCTCTCGCGGGACGGATAAGGGGTCATCACATGCTGCCAGTAAAGATCGTCTACGGTTTGATTGTGCAACATGGCCTGTTTGAAGATGTTGATCAGGCCGGCCGCATTGTCGGAGATGATGTGAGCCCCCAAAACATGGTTCGCGTCGTCCACCAACACCTTAAATGCAGCGTGTTGCATGCCGATCCGCCGGTAGGTCGGCCAGGAGAGATTGCGGTCGGTGTTTTTGTAATAGCGAACGCCATCCTTTTTGAGGGCGTCCTCGGTGGCGCCCACCATGGCATATTCGGGATAGGTGAACAGAATGGAGGGCACCGCCCGGTAGTCCACCGCCGCTCCTGATCCACCCTCCTCTTCCGCCAAGATATTCTTGACGGCCACATAGGCCTCATAGTCCGCCACCCGCGCCAACTGGATGGTGGCCGCACAGTCCCCCACCGCAAACACCCTCGGATTGGAGGTTCGCATTGTATTGTCGACCGTGATCCCGCGACGGCTGTAATCCACCTGTCCGGCTTCCAGGTTCAGGCCTTCGATGGTCGGCGCCCGGCCGGCGCCGTGCACCACCAGATCGGCCTCGAAGGCCTCACCGCTATCCATACGGACGACAAAGCCGCCGCCTTTTTTTTCCACACCCGTTATATCGACACCGGTATGAATCTCAATCCCCTCGTCCCGCGACGCCGTCATCAACTGTTCCACCATCTCGGCATCGAACGGCCCCAGGGGACGGGGAAGGGCCTCCAGGATCACAACCCGTTCCGCCGGCCCCAGGCGGGCGGCAAAATGGGCAAACTCGAAGGAGATAAAACCGCCGCCGACAAACACGATGCGGGGCGGCAGGCGGTCGAGTTCCAGAAAATCACTGCTGGTGATCAGGTGCGCGGCCCCCGCAAACGGCAAGGACATGGGATGGGCACCGGTGGCCAGGACAATATACTTCCCCTGGACCGGCACGTCGTTCACGATGAGGGTGGTGGCATCCTTGAATTCGGCCGTGCCGGCAATGAAATCGATGCCGGCGCCCTTCAGACCCTGGCGGGTCCCGTCCGGTATCGGTTCGGTAAAGGCGCGTTTTTGATCGCGGATGACCGACCAATCCAGCTCCGGCGGCGTGACCAATCCCTTGCCCGCCAGGTGCCGGGCCCGGGCCATGGTCTCGGTGGCCTCGTAATACCATTTTTTGGCCTGGCAGCCCGCCAGGGCGCATATCCCCCCGGGTGTCGCGCTGTTCTCGACCACGGCCACGGAAAGCCCATATTCCATCAGGGTGTAGGCAGCCGTCTGCCCCCCGGATCCGGAACCAACCACAACCACGTCATAAGAATTCACCATGCGTCTCCTTTACACGTTCTTGAACGGCGGCCACCAGGGTGAATGCCGCCGCCGTCATGGACCATACCCGCCTGCCACTCGTCAGCTTGGGTCAAGCAATGATCGCAGCTTAACGGAAAGTTCGGAAATGTCAAAAGGCTTTTGGATAAAACCGTTGCATCCGCGGGCCATGATCTTGTCTGCCTTTCCTTCGAGACTATAGCCACTGGCCAGCAGCACGTTTGCATGGGGGTTAATTTCCCGCATGCGGTCGAACACTTCACCCCCGCCCATTTTGGGCATGATCATGTCCAGAACGACCAGGTCGATGGCGGCATGCTCCGCCTGATAAATTGCCAGGGCCTCCGGACCGTTTCCCGCCGTCTTCACCTGATAACCCAGTCGAACCATAAGCCGGCGTCCAACCTCTCGAATGTCCGCTTCGTCGTCCACCAGAAGAATTGTTTCGCTGCCTTTGACCACACGATGTCGCGTGCCGTCGTAGGAAATGACGGCCCTGTCCGTGGCGGGAAGATAGACGGAAAACCGCGTGCCCTTTCCAAGGTCGCTGTCCACATCGATAAAACCGCCGTGATTGCGGATGATACCATAGGCCGAGGCCAGCCCCAAACCGGCACCCCGCCCTGCGTGCTGGGTGGTGAAAAAGGGATCAAAAATGCGTTGCAGCGTCGTTCGTGACATGCCCCGCCCGGTATCTTTAACTGAAACCACCGCATAGCGCCCCGGTGCCACGCCGCAGGTTGCGGCCGCACGGGTATCAAGTTCCGCGTTGGCCGTGGTGACCGACAACTGCCCGCCTTCCGGCATCGCCTGCCAGGCATTAACAAAAATGTTAAGCAATACCTGGTTGAGTTGACTTTGATCCACCTCCACCCGCCATAATCCGTCCGCGTAGTTTTCGGTGGTTTCAATTTCCTTGCGGGTGCTGGCAAACATTCGCAGGTTTTTGGCCACCAGGGTATTCAGCTCGGTGGGGACCGGATCGTACTTCCCACCCCGGGCATAGCCCAGCAGTTGCTTGGTCAGCCCGGCGGCTTCCTGCACAAGCGCCTCGATGCCGTGCAGATGCTCCAGGAAGGGATGATCGGCGGTTGTATCCATGAGCATCAGGGAGCTCCGCCCCTGGATTCCCATCAGAAGGTTGTTGAAGTTGTGGGCGATGCCGCCGGCCAGTGTCCCGATGGCCTCCATTTTCTGGCTCTGGCGCAATTGATCTTCGAGGCTCTTGGTTTCCGAGAGATCACGAAGGGTCCAGATGCAGCCCGAGATCACCAGGTCCTCGTCACGGAAGGGGTCAAACGTCATGGTCGTGTATTTTCGTTGACCGCCCGGCAGGGTGATCCACGTTTGAATCTGAGCCTCCTCTCCCGTGGCGCACCGGCGCAACCCCGGATTTATCTTCTCTTCAAATAAATCGGCATCGAGCAAATCAGCCAGCACGGCCTCGGGGGCCGGATCGCCCGCCGGCCAGAACCAGCGCTGAAAGGACTGATTGGCCATTGTCACGCGGCCCCGTTGATCGATCACGGCAACGGGGTCGCTGAAGGCGCTGAAAATGCGCTCATACCGCCGCAACGCGCCCTCGGCCGCTTTGCGCTCCGATATATCGCGCAGGGTGGCCAGGTAAACCGTTTCATCTCCCCATTCGCAAAGCGCCAAATGCATCTCGGCGATGACCGCCGGCCCGCCGGGACGAAGAATATCCACCTCCGTGCGGCCGGCCCCTGCAATAGGACACCCGAACGGTGTTCCGACAAGGGTGTCCAGTTCACGGCCAAACATGACCTCGGCCGCCGGATTCACGAAACGGATCACGCCGTGCAGATTGACCACGACGATGGCGTCGGCATTGTTGGCAATCAGCGCGTTCAAACCGGATTGAATCGCCTGAAAGCGCCGGCCGTGACGGTCCCGCTCGATGGTGTTGCGGACGACACGTTCCAGCATGGCGGCGTGGAGGCGGCGTTTGTCGAGACAATCATCGGCGCCCTCCCGCAGGGCTGCCGTCACGACCGCCCTCTCCTCGGTGGGGCTCAATACCAGAATCGGGATGCCCTGGGCGTCCTGCCGCAGCTTACGGACGGTCTGGGCGGCGGGCTCGTCAGACGTGCTCAGATCGCAGATAATCAGGTCGACGCGGCCAGCCAGACGGCGCATGCCGTCGGCGACGGAATCCGCCCTTATCAGGGCGCAATCCAAAGCCTCGGCGTTGACCAGCATATCCCGATAGCGTCGCTGGTCGCCGTCACCCCCACCGATCATCAATACGGTGCAGGGAAGAGAAGTGATCGGCGTTCGCATGAACATCGTGGTGCCAGGTCCTATTCTTGCCGCATGGCATAGCCGGCCGCATCCGGTGTGTGATCGAGCGGTATGCCGCAGGAGGGATGTCCGCTGAGAATGCCGGAAACATCCCGGAACGGTTGCCCGATATGCAGGCCGTCACTGTCGATAATGAATTCACGGATACGCTTGTCATGGGCGGAGCCACGCATTTTGAGCACCGTGAGACCCCGCCGCATTTCACCGAAAAGCTCGACATAGCGCAGGAGAATGATGGAATCGGTGATCGTCGAAATATGGGCCTCCGTGATGGAGGTCCCGCCCAACAGGGTTGGTGTGGTACTGGTGAAAAAGCCGGCGATCTCCTGATGCTTGATAAATGACGTCAAGCCGACAATGAACTCCCGAAACCCCTTCATGGTCGACACGCGCTCCAGGGCCGAAAGGCTGTCCACCACAACCCGGTTGGGCTGAAACTCGTCCAGGTGGGTTTTGATACGCAGCAGATGGTCTTCAAGCCCCATGATCTCGGGATAATCGCACACCACCTTCAGCAGGCCGCGTTGGGCCATAGCGGCGAAATCGATCCCCCAGCCCCGCGCATTGCGAAAAAGCTGTTCGCGGCTTTCCTCGAATCCCAGGAAAAGACACCGTTCGTCATTGAGGGCACCGGCATTTAGAAATTCGGTGGCCATTAGTGTTTTACCGGTCCCCGTGGCCCCGGAAACCAGAATGACCGAGTCCCGGAAAAACCCGCCGCCACACATCCGGTCCAGTTCTTCCCGCCCGGAAGTGATGCGCAAATCCGATGATTTCTGCTTGAGCTCCATGGCCGAGAGCGGAATCACCACCAGCCCCTGTTGGGGAATAATCGTAAAAGGGTACTCCCCTTTCTGGTGCATGGTGCCGCGGAACTTGAGGATCTCGATCGTTCGGCGGCGTTTTTCACCCTCCAGGATATTGCGCAGAATGATCACGTTATCGGCGACGAACTCCTCGACCCCGTAGCGGGCGATGCTGCCGTATTCCTCGATGCGCTCGGCGGTTAAAACGGCCGTAACCCCGATACGCTTGAGCATTGATGCCAGCCGGAAAAGCTCGCACCGCACCGTGGCGCGATCCTCATATTGCGTGAATACGGCACCCAGCGAATCCATGGCCACCCGTTGGGCACCAATCCGCTGAATGGCGTGTTCCAGACGTGCCAGCAGCGCCGAAAAGTCGAAAGGCCCGCTGACGATTTCTTCGTGGTCCGGTTTGAGGGAGGCATCCACGAACGCCCAGCGTCCCTCCTCCTCCCAAGCCCGGATATCCCAACCGAGGCTGATCATGTTGTTGCGAATGTCTTCGGGACTTTCTTCAAATGTTACAAAAACACCACTGCCCTTGCCGGCCTTGATCTCTTCGGCTAAAAACTGCGCCGCCATCACGGTTTTGGCACTGCCGGCGGTACCCGCCACCAGCGTTGTGCGCCCCTTGGGCAGCCCCCCCAGTGTGATCAAGTCAAAACCGGGAATTCCTGTTTCCAACTTTTCAATGGCTTTGTTTGGGCCCCTGATTTCCATGGCAACTCTCCTCAGTCAGCGTAAGCCCGTGGCGTAATTTCTAATGCTTCCAGAACCTTTGTCGTGTGTGAAAGATCGCCGATAATGCGCCGGATCGGCGGCGGATTTTCCCTCACCAGGGTCGGGGTGGCAAGGATTCGGTCGTCTTCGGCTTGTTGCGGATGTTCGTAGACGTCGATGATGTCCAGGTCACATTGATCCTGAACCTGTTCGGCAATAATGCGGCGAATATTTTGGATGGCAGACCGGGAACGGGGCGATTGTCCCGCGATGTAGAGTTTAAGCTTGAAGAACGTCATTGTTTGCCACACCTCCTGTCGTACAAGGCGAATCACGGAGATAAACGAAAACGCTTCTTCCGGGTAGGATGTTACATGGCTTGCTGATAGCAACCCTGAGGCCATACCGATTTTTAGAAAAAGTTTGTCCTTGACGGCAATTTGTCAAACAGGGCCACCGGCATGCCTGTTGACACGGCACGCCATACGAGTTAATGCTCATTAATCCACGCCATTCCATATACGCTGAAAGGCAGGCTATCGCCACGAACGCCATGAGGATCGCGCCCTCATGACGCCAACTTGCCAATCGAATAGGGAGGCCACCATGACAACCGTTCAGATTCTCTGCGACAACAACATCGGCCGGATGGACTTTCTGGGCGAGCACGGGTTTGCCGCCCTCATTGAACATGACGACAAAACCTATCTCTTTGATACCGGGCAGGGGCATACCCTGCCGCACAATGTCAAAAGTGGCGGATTCAAACTCGGCGACATCGAGGCCATCCTGCTAAGCCACGGGCATTTTGATCACACGGGAGGGTTGCCCTGGGTGCTGGAACAAACCGGCGCAAAAAAAATCATCGCCCACCCGGCCGTATTTGCCAAACACATGGCGCGCCTGTCACCCGACCCGGCCGTGGCCCCGCTCTATATCGGCCCCCCGCAAACCCAGGAGGCTTTTGAAGCGGCCGGCGCAATTTTTGATTTCAGGGAGGAAACCGGAGCGGTTGCCCCGGGCTTTCATTTCATTACCGGATATGCGCGTCAGCCGGAGCAGACCCCCGGCGACCGGCAGCTGGTGCTGCCTCAGGGGGAAGACCACGTGCCGGACCCCATTGCCGAAGACGCCAACCTGCTCCTGGAAACCCCCTCCGGACCGGTTCTCGTCCTGGGATGCGCGCACGGCGGTGTGCTCAATATCCTCGATCACGTCAAAGCGACATTCGGCATCTCCCGCCTGCACGCCATCCTGGGCGGCACCCACCTCATGTTCTACGCCCCGGAGCAAATCCGGGCCGCCATCGAGGCCTTCGAAGCCTTCGATGTCAAAGTGGTGGGCGTTTCACACTGCACCGGCCCCCAGGCCGCCATGACCCTGGCCCAGCACTTCGGCGACCGTTTCCAGCAGGCGGCCGCAGGCAGTCAATTCGTTTTCTGATGCTGTCCAGCCCCCTGCCCGACCACCAAACGGGATCGGCCGGGGGCTACTTTCCCAATTCCGCCAGCCGACCATGCCAGGCGCAGCGCTCGCAGAACGCCTCGGTCTGGGATGTAATCTTCAAAGGCTCGACATTGGCCGGGTCCGGCACGACATCATCTCCCTGGAGGGAAAACCGGACTTCTTCGAATTCGTCATCAGGATCTTTGGCGTAAAATTGCAGGCTTCCGCAGGTGGGGCATTTCATGATCCGTGGTCTCCTTTCGGCGTTTTTTATATCCTAATGCTTCCATAAACAACGGTCAAATCAACCGGCCCAACCGGATTTCGTTTCAATCAAGAATGCCAGGAACGGTGACGGTTTCTCAACCTGGTCCACGAGACATCACGCCTTTTATCCACCGGTCTAATTACCCTGCACGGTGCCGTGCTGGTAAAAAGCGATCCGCACATCTACAAAATCGGCCTAAGGCAGGGCGATCAGCACCAGTGCCGTCAACGCGGCGGAGACGCCAATCCACTGGGTGCGATTGAGCCGTTCCTTTAGAACGACCCAGGCCAGAAAAGCGGTCGTGCCAGGGTAGAAGGAGGCCAGAACGGCCGCAATATCCAGGCGCCCAATCTGAGTTGCCAGGGCAAAAAAGACATTGCCGGTCGTATCCAGGAAGCCGGCCATGATCAGGAGGGGAAACTGGCCAACCGGCGGCATGTGCCGCCGGGGGCCGATGGATAGAAAGGTCAGAAGAACCCCCAAGGAGGCCACGCGGGCTGCCACCAGGGGCCAGAGTACCATCTCGGCGGCTGCCAGGTCGATGAAGACAAAATAGAGGCCGAAAGCCGAACCGGCCAGAATGGGCAGCCCCAGCCCATCGAACGAAAACGGCTGATCGGGCTCGGTGCGGGACAGCAGCCACACTGCTACCAGCGCCACCAGGATACCGGCCATTTCCAGCAAGGTCGGAAGCCCGTCCCAGAAACTGCCAAGCAGCATGGGCAGCACCGCCGCTGTCACCGAGGTTACCGGCGCCACGACGCCCATGCGCCCTTCCGACAAACCCCGATAGAGTGCCAGCAGGCCGGCCATCCCGAACAGGCCGCCGATGCCACCCAACAGCAGGTGGTTGGCCGGGGGCAAGGCCCCTCCCCAAAAAAGGGTGAAGACAACCAGCGGCACCGTGCCCGCCACCTGGGATATGATCACCACCATGAAGACGTCGCTGCGCTTCGTGGCCAGACCGCCGCTGAAGTCGCCCGCACCCCATGACGCCGCCGATCCCAAACCGAACAACAGGGCCAACAGTTCCGCGCCGATCATTTTACGCCGTCACCTTGTTTTCTGATTTCTTTTTTAACAAAATGGGGGGCATTCCCATCACTACTCACCAAAAACCCATTCCGCCAGAATTCCTTGCGTACAACAGCCGAACCTGCATATCAAATTCCACCCTTTTGTCCAAGGCGAAAACCCTGAAGTTCCTTTGGGGCAAAGATGGGGGTCAAACCGTGACGATTGACTGCCAAAACTAAAAACCGATGGGGTTCGCCGAAGGCCTGTGGTATGGTACGGCTGAATCGCATGCCGAAAATCGCCCCGAGCACAAACGAAGAAAAGGAGAATATCCCCATGCTGCCCCGACGCTCGATCCTCTCTGTTCCCGGCCACATGGAAAAAATGCACGCCAAGGCGCTGGCCTCGCAAGCGGACGCGATCATCTTCGATCTGGAAGACAGCGTCCCCCTGGAAGCCAAAAAAGATGCCCGCCGACAGGTCATCCAGACACTTGCGACGATCGGCGAGAACACCCCCCATCTCTCCTTTCGCATGAACGCCCTCGACACGCCCTTCGGCTATCGCGACCTGCTGGAAGTGGTGGAGGCCGCCGGCCGCCGCCTCGGTTCGGTGGTGGTCCCCAAAGTGAACCATCCCGGCGATATCCATTTTGTCGATCGGATGATCGACGGCATCGGGCTGGCCCAGGGCAAGCCGCTCGCGATCGGTATTGAGGCCTCCATCGAAACCGCCCAGGGGCTCGAGCAGGTCAAAAAAATCGCCCGCGCCAGCCGACGCGTCCAGGCGCTGGTCTTCGGCATTGCCGACTATTCGGCCTCGGTCGGGGCCCGCCTGGTTTCCCTGTCCGGCCATGGCGAGAAAGAAGAAGACATCTACCCCGGACACCGTTGGCATTTCGCCCTGAGTCGACTGGTGATGACGGCCAAGGCCAGGGGCATCCTGGCCATCGACGCGCCTTACGGCTATTTCAAGGACGACGCCGGCCTGGTGCGCTCCGCCCGCATGGCCTGCGCCCTGGGGTGCGACGGCAAATGGGCCATTCACCCGGCCCAGATCGACACCATCAACCGTGTGTTCATGCCGTCGGCCGAAGATATCGAAAGGGCGCAAAAGGTGCTGGCGGCCGCGGACGCGGCCCGCATGAATGGCCGGGGTGCCGTTGCCGTGGAGGGGCGTATGATCGACCAGGCCACGGTCGGGCTGGCCCGGCGGGTCTGGGAGCAGGCCCGTGCCTTGAAGCTGATCGACACGCCGGAAGCGTAAAACAGCCCGTCGGGTATCTTCCCTGAAAAGGCTTGGCCGGCGGGAATAATGACGTCGAACGTTTAACGCGGGTGGACAGGGCGCTGACCCAGGGGTGCCCTGCTGTCCGCCATGGGGTCGGCGCTGGACAATGCCCCATAGGGCGACAGGGCCTGCCGGTAGAACCGGGCAATATCGTCATGGGATTCGGCGTCCTGGTTCATGAATGTGGCATAAAACAGAAACAGTTTCGAATAGGCCTCGGGGCGCACTTTGCCCGCGTGCAGCAACCGTGTCAGGATGCGCATTTCAGCCCGGTTGCGGATACCGTGACCGGTGTAATGGACGACTTCCCCGCGCCGGGTGAGTGCATACCATTCGCCCACGTGCGCAATCTCGTGGCAGATAAGCAGATTGCGATAAAGCGCCCGCATATCCGGATCGGCCGACAACACGCGCAGCATCCTCTGTTTGCGGACCGTATCCGGATCCGTTTCCAGAAGCCCAACCGTACCGCCATCTCCCGCCGTGACAGGCCGGAAAAGGCCGGCACGGACATAGACATTCTGATTGGACGCCGTCCCGAACAGGCGGATGATCCCTTGGTCGGTCAACCGCTGCTCCAGCAGGGTCAGGGTGAAGGGGGTCTCGTAGGACAGGGGATCGAACCCGAGCCCCGCCCGCACCTCCTCCTGATCGAGGAATTGCCGGATTTCATCTTTGATCCAGGGGTGCTCTTCAAGCAGGCGGCTTGTTTTAAATTCGATTCCGGCAGAAGGTTCGAGAGACGGCTGCGGATGATGAGAAGCGGCACAGCCGGTCAACAAGAACAAGAGAAGGATGGCGATACAACCGCAAACCGCCATGACCTGCCGTTCCCCAAAATGGCGATATGCCCCGATGTTGAGGGCGTCTGTCAACACATGTATAATGGAATGGAACGCCATATCACCATGATAGGTATATCCAGGACGGACGTCAACTAGCGTTCACCGGCGGCATCTCCTGAAATCAGGAAGCCCCACAGGCCCGCCCGCCGACGTGACCAATTCCGCATGTCCTATCGTCTTGTTGCCGGGACATCCGCCGCACCACCCGCCGTGATTCGATCCGGATCTTCCCCCGGCCCTGGCAACCCGAGCCATAACATCGCTGAACGATTCCCCGGCGCGGCAGGCACATGGCGCCGTCAGGAGCGGTTGCAGAGCAGTCCTCCAATGTCTCATTATGCCAGAAGATCGGAATCGGCATATCTGTTTCCTGCAGGCATCCGTTCCCTTTTCAAGTGTCACGCGCCCGACTGGAAGGGATAAACGCCTTTACAACGGCCCGACTTGTGGCCTGCGGCACACGACCGCATCCCTGGTATGTGAATTGCAGCTAAAAACCGTTGGTTGATTTTTTATGAGGGGCATGCGCTGCATCGCTTCGGTCCGGACCAGAACCCAATGGCACGGATCGGCCGTCGGCGCGGCGGCAACACCCCACAGCCCGAAGGAAACAGGCGCCTCACCCACCCAAGGGTCCCAAGAACACCGCAAAGGAAAAATGAAATGACACTCCACAGGAAGCCCTATATCGAAAACAGAAAAAAAATCGCCGAACAAAAATTGTCGCACCGGTTGGATGTCCTCAAGGCCCAGGGCCTGGAGAACAGTGACATCCAAAAAGATGCCGCCATCCGGCAAATCAAAGCGGCCATCCGGCATGCCAAGCGCCAGATGGTCTGGATTGCCGAACTGGAAGCGAAGGACCAGAAAAAAGCCGTGGCTCGCGAAGAAAAACGCAATGCGCCCAAAGAAGCCCGCCCCAAAGTCAAAAAAGCCCAGCAGGGCGAGTCGCAGCGCAAAGCCAAAAGGGAAAAGAAACAGTCCATGCAAGGGTAAAGCTGACGGCGAATATCGACTGCAACAGGCAGCGCCGCAACTGATCGCGGGCAGCCGCGGTTCGATTCACCAGATCCGATGATGTGCCGCCGGGCAGTCGAACGGTTGCCCGGCGGGGGGGGACTCAGTGGGCATTTAGGTCGTGTGCGCTTCGAACAAAATTTTATGCGCCACCAGCTGCATCCCCTTGATCCGCCCGCGGATGCTTTTCTGGTCGCCGAAAATACCCACCAGGCGCCACCCGTCATCACCTTCCGGTTCGATGGTGTCCACGGCTTCCATGATGAGCTCCTCGTGATCGTCACGGGTCCAATAGGCATTGGCTTCACACATCTCGCATCACCTCCTTTATTTTCTCGACGGCCGCGTCCACCAGATGGGGCAGCGGCTCTCTGCTCAAGCCGACGATTTCGACATTTTCCTGGGACAGGGGAAGCAGAATTTTGGCGGCCGGGCTGGACATGACGGCCTCTGCCATCTTGGGGGTCAGCTCGCCCAGCATGGCGTTGGCCCAGGTAATGGCAATCGGACCGACAATACAGTGCGTCCCGGCCACCGTCCGGCAGATAGCGTTTTCGCCGGACGCCCCTTTGTTGGCCCCCGCCTTCAACATCTGGGCTGTGGCGATGGCGTTGGTCCCTAAAGCGACCAGCTCGACGGTTTCACCAAACTGCGCTTTCAGGTACCGGACCAGCGTCGCACCGATCCCCCCGCCCTGGCCGTCAATGATACAAATGCGTTTCAACCGCTATCTTCTCCCGTCAAACAAAAAAGCCACGATGGATGGGGGGCCCTTCGGGGAACCCGCAGCCTTCGTGGCTATTGGCATCAAAACCTTAAATTGTGTTTCCAGCGCCCTATCTTCGGATAGGTTCTTGCCGAGCATTTACCATCCCCGGCAACGCTTGTCAACGACCTGGCGGCGGGAAGGCCATTCCCGCGCCGCACCAAAGGCGACAGGGGAATGCAGAAGCATTAGACATTGATGACCTTTTCAGCCAGTTGCATGGCGGTAACGATGTCCAGCATATTCGTGGTGACACCCACCTGTTTGCGCGCCAGGAGATCGAAATGGTCGAGACAGGTGCCGCACACCAGGATGGTTAGACCTTCTTTTTCAAAAGCCTGCAGATCTTCGAGCACCTCAGAGCCATCGATGGTGAATTTGACCCCGTTATTCACGAAGACCAGCCGCCAGAGCTCGGGACCCATTTCCTTCAGGGTGCGCAAGAAATTGACCATTAGCTTCTTGCCCAGTTCATCGTCTCCGAAGCCCATGCGGTCGGTGGCGCACATGACCATGATCTTCCTGGGCTGAAGAGCGACTTCCGGTGCGGGGCCATCCGCCTCCTGACGCGGCCGGGCATTCCCCCGGGTGCCGATCACCCAGAAATCAGCGCCTTCCGCCCGGAGCACCGTCTCATACCCCTGGGAATCCAGAAAGCGCTGCACGTTCTGTTGAGAGGCGGCGTTGTCCAGCACCACCCGGAGGCTTGGGAGTTCTTCTTCCTGTAATGCCGCTTTGGTCTGCAGCACGGGTGCCGGGCAGGCCAGCCCGCGGGCGTCGATTTCTTTCATGAAACTCTCTTTCTGTTTTCGGCCGCTTTCCCATATCGAAAAGAGGCGCTATGGTCTTATGCTACCCGTATCTTCTCGGCCGGGGCGTCGACGATTTCACCAATCCTGGCCGCATCGCTGATCCCGGCGTCCTTGAGAGCTGCAACGAGATCTTCGGCTTGGTCCTCCGGCACGCAGATGAGGAGCCCACCCGAGGTCTGAGGATCGAAGAGAATATCCTGCCGTTCGCGCGCCACGCCGTCGGCGGCCTCGATCATCCCTGTGCGGAACTCGCGGTTTTTGTACGCGCCGGCAGGGATAAGCCCCATGGCCGCGAACGTCAGGGCGTCTTCGATCACGGGAATGCGTTCGGCAAACACCCGTGCGCTGCAGCCGGACCCGTGGACCATTTCGGCCAGGTGTCCAAGCAAGCCGAAGCCGGTCACGTCGGTGCAGGCATGAACGTCGAAGCGCGCCATGGTCTCGGCCGCAATGCGATTCAGGGCAGCCATCAACCGGGTGACGCTTTCCGTGAGATCGGCCGAGGCCATGCCGGCCTTGATAGCGGTGTTGACGATGCCCGTGCCCAGGGGCTTGGTCAGCACCAGTCCATCGCCCGGTTTCAGATTCTGCTTGGTGAGCACCCGCGAGGGGTGCACGAATCCCGTCACCGACAGGCCGTACTTCAATTCCTTGTCTTCGATGCTGTGCCCGCCGATCAGTACCGTTTCGGCTTCGGCCAGCTTGTCGATGCCGCCCTGGATGACCGCCCGCAGCACTGACAGATCCATATCCTTGACCGGAAAGGCCACCAGGTTCATTGCGGTCTTGGGTATGCCGCCCATGGCGTAGACGTCGCTCAGGGCATTGGCAGCGGCGATCTGGCCGAACCAGTACGGGTCATCCACGATGGGGGTGAAAAAATCCACGGTCTGGATCAGGGCCAGTTCGTCGGAGACTTTGTAGACCCCGGCGTCATCCGCACGGTCCAGTCCGACCAGGACGTTCCCGTCGGTGGGAAACGTCATCCCGCATAGTGCTCGCTCCAGGTCCCCTGGCGCCAGTTTCGACGCTCAACCGGCCCCGGCCACGGTTTGGGTCAAGCGAATGGGTTCATGCTCCGCCATGCGGTGTGCTCCTGTTATCCTTTGTCATCCTTCTGATCCAGCAGATGTGACACAGCTTCGGGAATTTTGTCAATCAGTTCCGGCACCTGGGTGGCAGGCGTCGGGTCGGCCAGTGCGCCGGTCCAGCGATTGGCACGAGCGGCCAGGACCGCGGCATCGATTCGATCGAAACCCGCCCCGCAAAAAGCGTTCAGCAAACCGGTCAACGTGTCGCCCGTACCGCCGATGGCTTCCATAGCGTCATAAGAGGGCTCCCCCACGGTGGCCGCGATGGTCCCATCCTGGACGATATAATCCGTCTGCCCCTTGACCACCAGGCAGGCGGCGGCATTGCCGTGTCCGTAAGCCTGACGGATAAGATCGGGCACGTTATGCTCCTGGTGCAGAATAAAACCCCGGGTGTAAAAGGGATGCGGTGCCAACTCATCGGCCAAAAATGCCAGTTCGCCCACATCCGGTGTAAAAAAATCATAGCTGCCGGACTGCCCGCCCATTTTGGCGGCATACATGAATCCGGCATCGGCAATCAGGATCGGTCGCTGCGGCATGGCTTGGGTGGCAAAAAGGACCCGCGCGTGCCAGTCCACATCCGGCTGCAGATAATGAAAGGTCAGGACCTGCAAATCGAATTCGGAAAGATGCCTGGATAGAAAACGATACAGCCGGCGGCTGCCTTCACCGACACCGGTGTCGCCCACCAGGAAAGCGTAGACCTCGGGACCGCCGGTACATTCACAGGCCCTTGAGGAAGCGGCTAAAAGGGCCGGCGTGCCGCGATTCACTGGGATGGTGTGGCCGCCGATACGGATCTGACGGCCCTGCCAGCGAACCTTGCCGTGGACCAGCGGGAATTGCAGATCCGGAACCGTGCCGACGATACCTAACATTTCCGGAGCAATTCTTCGTAGGCCAATTCCAGGGCGTACCCGCAGAGGGTGTGTCCCAAGTCCCTGGGGCGCGGCGCCTCCGCCAGGGATTGGCCGATCATGGCCTGGGCCAGATAAGGCACGTCCGGGCAGCCGCCGCCGGAAATGTTGACGATCTGCCGGCTATCCTTGGCGATCGTGATTTTCATGTTGGCCGCACGCACCATCAGATAATCCCCGAAATCCTTGGTTTGAAACAAATCCACCGGCGCCAGCAGGGGGGCTGAAACCGGCACCACCTGCAGGGGCGCCAGTCCTGCCTGACGCAGCTCCCGCATGATATTCAACTCCTCCATGAGAGGAAAGACAATGACCAGATCGCAGCCGGTGCGGATTTCCGGCGGGGGGCCCATGACGCCGACCGACCACCCCGCTTTTTTAAGAAGGTTTTCGGCCTGGATGACCTCGCTCGTATTCTCGAAAACCAGCAGGCCGCGACTCACTGCAGCCTGGGAATGGTCCGATCCGGCGTTGTTCTTCTTTTTCCAGAAACCGAACACCATCTATCCCTTGGCGAAGGTAATCCGATAGCCCCCGCCCTCCGACGCCACATCCGTGACCCGGCAGGCCTGGCTTTCGGCCGCCCGTATGACGTTCTCCTTGGAAGTATCCGTATCCACCAGAACGATAATTTCTTTTTCCTGTCCCTGCTTGATCTCATCCAGGGTCATGATAACCGGCTGGGGGCAGGACAATCCCCGTGCATCCACTGTTGCTGCCATTGCGACCTCCTCAAACCGCTTTTCTGCGCATGGTAAATCCGATGAACAAACAGACCGCAAACCCCACGATGACCGCGGCGATGCCGTGGGGACCGACACCCTTGGGTGAACTGGCCAGACCGAAGTTGTGGGCAAACCCCGCCCCGACGATCATCCCCATGACAAACACCGCTGCATCGCCGTCTCCCTCACCGGAGAGAAATAACTGACGCCCGGGGCAGCCGCCGGCCAGGGCAAAGGCCAGCCCGGCCAAGGCCATGCCGGCGAAATTCCAGACCTGCATGGTATGGGCTACGGGTTCCCCTGCAAAACCGGGGTTGAATTGACCGAGCAGAAGATTGGTTAAAAAGGCCGCCACGGTTAAACTGATGAAGCCACTCAGCAGATGGGTCTGACCGAAAAGGACCGTATCCCGAATGGCGCCCATGGTGCAGAAACGGCTGCGCTGGGCCAGAACGCCGATGCCCAGCCCCACGACCAGCGATACGAAAAGTGGAGCATGCATGGCGCCGGGCCCCTTGAGGCTATAGAACAAAATCCCGCTTTGGGCCTGCCCCTCAACCTGGGGGAAAATCAGCATCAGGACGAACAACCCCGCCATCAACAATGGCAGCATCCACCCGACCGTGGTGTGCGTTGTCTGGGTGCGTCCCAGATTATAGCCCTTTTTGAGAAACAGGGTGCCGATCCAGATACCGAAGGTCAGCCCCAGCAGCCCTGCAATGGCATTGCCGTCGCCGCCGGCCAGCCGCAGCACGGCCCGCCAGGGACACCCCAGAAACACCAGGGCACCGATCATGGCGAATGCCCCTAGGACAAACCGCACAATGGGGGCCGAGCCCACCCGGGGCCGGAACTCTTTGAAAAGGTAGGCGGCCGCCATCGCGCCGAGCACAAAACCGATAATCTCAGGACGCACGTACTGGACTACCCCCGCCCGGTGGAGCCCCACGGCGCCGGCAATGTCCCGCTCGAAACAGGCCACGCAAATCCCCATATTGCCGGGGTTGCCGAGCTTCTGCAGCACCGGCGCCAGAATACCGATCAGGGCGCCCACGCCGATGATGCCCCAGCGTGTCGCAAAAATGTTTTTTCCTTGCATCAACTTGCTCCTCCTCTCTTAAAATTCGCCTCAGAACTATTCACCGAACGGACACGACAGCTCGCTGGCATGATAGAGATGCTTTTTCCCGCAGAAGGGGCAGGGGGTGTCCAAAGCCACCTTGGCATCCAGTGAGCGGTTGCCGGCCTCATCACACATCACGCCCTTGTTTTCCACCACCTGGTAATGGTCGCTTTCGAACACCTTATTTTGATCGGGACAGACAAATACCAGTTTCATAACGACCTCGCCCTGAGCCCGCCCTCAATCTTTCTCAGCTTGGGCAGGCACTTAAATGAGCAAATACTCAGTACGGGATCCATATACCGAACCGTATCCCAACGGTCAAATCGTTAAATCCGATACAAATGGGGGCTATCGATCGAAATTAGAAATAAGGAGGGGCGCCCAAAATTGAGGGATGCCGTTTGATATGGCTAAGGACTCATGTTCGTAAATACGGTGACGCACCGAGGTGGCCGAGGCGCCTGGCCTACCCGGCGCGCGAAGCGCCAATACCCAGCATATTCAAGTGCCGCGCAACGCCGTAGGCCAGGATGCATCGGCCAGCGAATGCCATCGTATTGACGAACAGGAGTACTTAGGCAGGTGATGGGCGCGCGCAATGTTTGGCGTGGGAGAAATCCCGCGGCAACCCTGGGAAGGCTGGCACGCCCGAAGAAACGCGCCGGCAGGCTACATCGTGGCTGATGACAATCATCATCCCACCGGCGGGACAGCCGAATTCCCGATGTGGATAGGGTACGGTGAAAATACAGAGATGATGATCATGGAAACTCTGTTTCAACGGACCACAAAACGGTTGAGGTCCTATGCGAACACCATAAGGTTTAAACCATTTTCGAAGCAGGCCATACGCGCAACCGTCACTCGAGAAACTCCACACTTTTGATGAAGGCTTTGGCCTGCCCCTGGTTTTTGGCTTGCGCCGTGTCCATAGTGAGCGCCACGCCCGATATCAGAGGCACCTCGTCTTTTTCATACTTTCGCTTGAAGGCTTCCACCAGGTCATATTCCGATATGACCGTCTCCCCCTCCTTGGGATTCCCCAGGCAGACATAACGCCCCGACTTTTTGAAATAGCTGCCCACGTATGCTTTCCCGACCGTTTCCTCTCTACCGAGGAAAAACCCGATAAAGTACGGCGCGTTGGGAATCAGAAAATGCCCGCTGGAGATTTTGTCGTAGCCGAAAAACACAATCACCATCAACGCCTCATTGCGAATGCCATCTTCGTAGGATGCCCCCTCCGGATAATCGGTGACACCCCACTCGATCCTGATGGATGTAAATTCTTCAAGATCGACGCCTTCATTGACGATGAGGCCCAGCATCGGGGTTTTAACGTCAAGAATCAAGCCCTCTTCACCGACTTCCAAATCAAGCTTTTTCCGATCACGGGCATCTCTTTCAAATTGGAACCCTTTTTCTTGCAACCACTTCTCCACGGAACCTTCCTGGTAGTCGCTAAAGTCGATCATGAAGTTGACTTTCTGAAAGGTGTCTTTTTCCGCGGCGCCATCCGGATTTTCCTCGGAGTACAGCATATTGACGTTTGACATCATCAGGAGCGCCGCCATAACAAAAACGGTCATGATACGGATCATTTTTCCCCCTTACACTTTGCCGTCGCATATTGTGACGATGCCTTTTCGGGGGCACCGCGTTCTCGAATGCCTCATACAAACCAGCTCAACCCTATCCGGCCGGGTCCCAAACTACAGGCAGCAAAAACATGGGTAACATCCGAAACCGTGGCGGGATATCCCAAAGAGTTGATAGGGGCTAAACGCGATTAACAGGCATTGGTGAAAAACTGATAATTTTCTATCGCTGTCTAAAATTTCCAGATCATGTTGACGGCCATGAAGTGAATTGCGTTGGTGCCGTAGTCGCCTTTAAGATCCCCTTGCAGCGGCCCGCCCTTCTGGTCGATGCCGGCGTCTCCGGCATCCAGATACTCGTAGGCCAGGCCGACGGTCACATCGTCGTTCCAGTCGTATTGAATCCCTGTGCCGAGGCGGATCTGGCGGTCCAGGGGCAGGTCCGGCGAACGCTTGTCGTCGCCATCGACCGGGGAGGTGTCGTAGGCCGCGCCCACCGACCAGAGCCACTGGGGGGCGAAGCGGTACTGGGCTCCCAGAGCAAAATGCCAGGTGTCGTCATAGCTCAGATCTTTGGTGAAGCTCCTCGAAGTTGTGGAGGAAAGGGTCAGGTCCTGCTTGCCGAAAGCGCTCCAGTCCTGCCAGCCCACGTTGCCCAGGATGGCCCACTGGTCGTTGATCTGGTGGTAGCCGCTCAGCATCACCGCCTGGGGAATCGTCATGTCGATGTCCACCTTGCTGCCGGCCAGTCCGGACAGGTTCAAGATTCCCTGCAGAACCGGACCGATGTCCTTCAGCTGGCCCACGTCCTTGAATGTCAGGTCCACCTCCGACCGGTAGGTGACGCCGATGCGGGTGTCCGCGCGGGGTTCCAGCAGGACGCCCAGGTTGAATCCATAGCCCAGGTCGTCATCCTCGATTTTGAGCTGGCCGTCCGGCAGGCCGGCCTGCCCCGGCACGGCGCCGTTGTTGATAGCGGCCTTCTGGGACAGCTCCGCATACAAAATTGAAAACCCCGCGCCCAGGGAGAGCCAGTCGTTGACCCGGTAGCCCGCCCCTGGATTGACGCCCAGGGTTGTGAGGGCCGCTTCGGTGACGTAATAACGGCCGGCCCAGTTGTCTCCGTAGTCCACCCCCAGACCGAAATAAGAGCCCATGCTGACCCCCATTTTGAAATCTTCCGTCAGGCTGCGGACATAGTGCAGGCCTCCGGCCGGAATAAATCCCCCTGCGTTGCCGCCGTCGCCACCACCAAAACTGGCAGCGTCGGTGTCGAAACGGCTATCCACGTAGATCCCCTGGACGGCCACCAGCATCTGGGAGCGCTCCAGCCGGGTCATGCCGGCCGGGTTGGCGCCGGCCGTGGAGGCGTCGGCCGCCAGGGCCGCCCGTCCGGCCCCGGCCGTGCCCAGATCGGGAGTGCCGCCCTCATAGAGCCAAAGGCCCGCACCCCATGCGGGCACAGCCGCCATAAGAACGACCATGATCATACTCAACATGCTGCGTTTCATCGCAGAAGCTCCTTTGGTAACCAGGTGGTCTTTTTAACTTCCGGCCAAGCCGATCGGACGCCAAGGTCTGTCTGGGATCAGCTAACGCCATTGGGTAATGCAAATCAACATTCAAAATCGCGAGGTTAACCGGAAATGCCGTTCCGATCCAGGAAAATCGCATGCGCCGCAAACCGCTTTAGGCAAACAGCATCCTGCGCTCGCGCTCATTTTCACTTCCTGAAAATATCGCCCTGGACGGGATTAGCGGCATCCCATTGGCAGATCCCGCTTTCAGGGCAAGACCTCGGTCAGCACATGCCCCACAGACCCCGAAGGACGTTTGACGCCGAGATAAGCGGTGACGGTCGCCGCGATGTCCGTGGGAGCCACCCGCCGCCCGATAATCTGGGCCGGCACGCTGTGCCCCGCAAAAAAGATCGGTACAAAGGTGTCGTAAGCCCAGGGCGAGCCGTGGATGGCCGCAATCGACCCGATGCCCATCTTCTCGGCCTCCTCGGTGGAGTGCAGAAACCAGTACTGTTCCGGCACCATGTGGATGTTGCCCGAGCGCGTCGGGTGAAAGCTGCGGCGGATCTGGTTCTGGACCGGCGACTCGGTAATGCGCCCGGCCAGCAGATCGCTGCGGGTCTGGGCGTAGGCGATGCCGGGGATCTTTATCAATTCATCCGCCACGAATCGCTCCACGTCAGCCACATTTAGTCCGGCGGATGCAATGGCGTCCAGGTTCAGGTAAAGATAGGGGTGACTGTGGCCGGAAATAAAATCCGCCCGGCCGTACTTTTTCTGCAAAGCCTCGGTTAAGGGCCCCTCGGTTTTGAACCAATCAAACGCGAAACGGCCGGTGGAAAGACCCATTTCAGCCATGTACTCGGGGGCTTCGGGTGCGCCGTGGTCACCGCTGAGAACGATCAGGGTCTGGTCCAGCCCGATCTTTTCATCGATGAAGTGAAAGAGATCCGCCAGGGTGCGGTCCAGGCGCAGGATGTTGTCTTCGGTTTCCAGGCTGGAGGGTCCGAACAAGTGCCCGATATAATCCGTGGAAGAAAAACTGATCTGGAGATAGTCCGGCGCACCGGTGTCGTTGTGGCCCAGATTTTCGTTTTCCACCAGGGCCTTGGCGAAATCCAGGGTAAGCGCATCACCTACCGGCGTAAGGGTCAGAAACAGATAGAAGTACTTCGTGTCGCCGCCGAGTGAATGGGGAAAGGTACGACCCAGGGGCTTGAGGTCGGCCTCGTAGGGCCGGTCGTCCATCTCCCCGTGGATATAGGTCGCACGCTCGTGCAGCAGTTCCCAGGATTTTTCCTTATAAGCATCGGCCGGTTTGGCGGCGTTCCACTGCTTCACCCAGGACGGGTAGTCGTCGTAATAGTAGGTGCTGGTGACAAATTCCCCGCTGCTCTTGGAAAACCAGAAGGCTTTGCCAACGTGGCCCCCCGGCAAAATCGCGCCGCGGTCCTTGACCGAAACGCTGAACGCCCGGGACCGGCCGCCGTTATGCACGACCATTTCGTCGGAAATCGTGGAAGCCACCATGTTGCGGGGGGAAACCCCCTCGTGGGCCTTGGCCTCTTTCCCGATGATGTGGTGGCGGTCGTCCTCGGTGTTGTAGACAAAGGCGCCCGTCTCCTGGTCGATCCAATCATTGGCCACGATGCCGTGCCGGGAGGGATCGGCCCCGGTGGCCAGGGTCGCATGGCCCACGGCGGTTTCCGTGTTGGCGTGCTGGTAGTGGGCATCCGTGTACCAGGTGCCCTTTTCCATCAGGTAGCGGAATCCCCCCTCGCCGAGTCGATCCGCATAACGGCCGGGCAGGTCACCGCGCAATTGATCCACTGTGATCTGAAGCACCAGGCGGGGAACGGCGGCATTTGAAGGCCCCGGCAGGATCAGTGCCAAAATGGCCAGCGCGGCAATGATGGTCACGCCACTTTTTCGAGTCTTCATCAATACACCTCCTGATGTCTTCGGCATAAACGCTCTTCTTTTCGAATCAAAGCTGCCGACCAAACGATTGGGGTCCGGCGCCTTAACGACGCCGGACTTGGCCGGCAGACAATCGCTACTTTAAGGCAGGATGTTATTGCGCTCCGCCCGGTGTAGTGATGATTTCCATGACCTTATCGAGACTGAAGCTGGCCGCCTTCATCCGTGGCGGATAGTCCTTGAAGGTCATAAGGAAGTTGCCAACGTATTCCTGGGCCGGGACCAGCAGGAAGGCGCGATCAATCATCCAGTCAAAATACGAATTAGACGTAATCTCGGCCCTTTCATAGGGATCACGACGCAGGTTTTCAATTAATGGTACGCGCAGAGGAACGAAAGGCTCCATCCACACCCGGAAGGTACCCGTGGTCTTCTGCTCCATGAAAATGAGCTTCCAGTCGGCGTAGCGCAGGGCTGTCAAATCGCCGTCATCGGAGAAATAGAAAATTTCCTTGCGTGGGCTTTCCACCTTGTCCGGGTCTTTCAGGTGTTCAGTGAGGTCATAGCCGTCCAGGTGCACCTTGTAATCCCGCGAGAGCGCGTTTGAGGTGTAACCATCGAGCAGGTCTTCTTTGATGTCCGTCTTGCCCGCAGCGGCAACGAACGTCGGCAGCCAATCCATGTGATGAACGACGCCGTTGCTGACCGATCCGGGCTTGACGACGCCGGGCCAGCGAACAACCGCCGGTACACGCCAACCGCCTTCCCAGTTGGTGTTCTTCTCCCCACGAAAAGGAGTTGCGGCAGCATCCGGCCAGGTGTTGTAGTGCGGGCCGTTGTCGGTCGAATAATGCACGATGGTGTTATCCGCAATTTGCAGTTCATCGAGCAGCTCGAGGAACTTGCCGATATGCATGTCATGTTCGACCATGCCGTCGGCGTACTCGTCCTGCCCGCTGATGCCGCGCAGTTCCTTCTTCACATGGGTGCGAAAGTGCATGCGGGTGCCGCTCCACCAGACAAACCACGGCGTGCCGGCCGCGTGCTGACGCCGGATAAAATCAATCGCCGCATCGGAGGTTTCATCATCCACAGTTTCCATGCGCTTTTTGGTCAATGGGCCGGTATCTTCGATCTTCTGTTTGCCGCCGGCTTGAGCCCAAGAATGGATAACGCCGCGCGGCCCATATTTCTTCTTGAGCTCAGGATTCTTGAAGTAGTCTTCGTTTTCCGGCTCTTCCTCGGCGTTCAGGTGATAAAGATTGCCAAAAAACTCGTCGAAGCCGTTGTTGGTAGGCAAGTGTTCATCGCGATCGCCGAGGTGGTTCTTGCCGAACTGACCGGTGGCATACCCCTGGTCATTCAAAAGCACCGCTATCGTGGGGTCGAGAGTTGAAATGCCCTCCTTGGCGCCGGGCAACCCGACTTTTGACAGGCCGCTGCGAAAGACGCTCTGGCCGAGGATAAAACTGGAACGTCCCGCCGTGCAGGACTGCTCACCGTAATAATCGGTGAAGATGATACCTTCATGGGCGATACGATCGATATTGGGCGTTTTGTACCCCACCAGGCCCCGGGTGTAGGCGCTGATATTGGACTGGCCGATGTCGTCGCCCCAAATCACGAGGATGTTGGGCTTTTCCGCTGCGTTCACCAGGGGCGCTGCCCCCATCACCAATACTGCCGCCAAAACACCTATCAGGAAAAAACAGGCATGCTTTTTCATCACGACCTCCTTTTGTAAAGTGGTGCGTTATTGGTATGAGAAGCCTCCAATCCTGTGGAAACATGAGATCCGGGGCTTTAGGGTCAGGACATGTCGATGGCTGGTTCAGCCCCCATCTGAACAACACCGTGAAAGCCGAAAAACATTTTGGCGAAAGTCGTTGCGAAGCGAGAAGTGATCGCCGTGGGTGGCGTGGAAACCGTTTCCGGGAGACTTTGGCCTTGGAGAGCAGGGGTTAACGTAGGTCATGCGTGGGCCGGGCACCCTGACCAAGTGGCGATGGCCGATCGGCAGCCCGATGGATGGTCTTTTGTTATCACAATGCCTTCGCACTGTAAATCCCACGGTTTAGCATCACCCGGGAATTCGTCCATGTTTTGCCGCTGTCAGCCGATTCGACAAGCGCAAACCACCGCCCGGCATGCAGCCGGGCGGTGACAGGGGGTGCCTCATCCGCCCGAGGTGTCGGCCGGCTGCTCCTGTTGGAACGGCTTTTCTTCCGGCGTGAGGTCCTCGGCGCCCGTACCGGGCATGATCTCGAATCCCAGATCGAAGTGCACCAGCATGGTCTTGAGATCCTCATAGACCTGTCGGTTGCCGTCCAGTGTGGCCTTGCCGGCTGCGATCTGCTCGTCGAAGCTGACGGCCCCCATCATGGTCATCACCAGGTCCTCGCGATCGATGGTGACAGTCAAATCGGCGTCGTCCGCCTGGTAGCCTTCGATATTGGTCAGCGTGCCGTTGCTCAATTCCACCACGAACTTTTCGCCGTTGTCCGGAGTGGCCAGGTTGATCTTGAAGGCCTTGCCGGCGGCCTTTTTGCTATCCAGGCGCACCCCCAGGAAATCCAACCAGAGCTCGGTGGTCATGGCCCGGATCATGTCCGGCCCGGAGCTCTTGGGGGAGGCCCCGGAAGGGATGCCCGACCGCAGTTCCAAAGCGGCCGCCAGGAAGCTGTTGCGCACGCTGGGGCTCTCCTGCTGGTAGCCGATCTGCTCGAAGACGTCGGCCAGGAGATCTTTGGCTTCCTGATTCTGCGGTTCCGCATACACCAGCTTGTTCAGGATCTCCTGAGCGTGGCGGTACTTTCCCTGATCGAAGAGCTCTTTTCCTTTGGCAATGATCGGTTTGGCGCCCCCCATCATTTCCACATACAGCGATGCGGAGTCTTCCGGTGAGAGCGGGATCAGCGTGGTGGGGTTGCCGTCCCAATAGCCCAGGTAGCGGTTGATGACGGCCCGGCTGTTGTGCTGGACCGAACCGTGGTAGCTGCGGGCATACCACTGCTGCTGCAGACTCTTGGGAACCTCGTAGACGTTGTGGACCTGGTTGATGGTCACCCCCTGGTTGGCCAGGTGCAATACGCCGTTGTTGAGATTGGCATAAGTGTCGCGCTGTCCTTTCATGACCTCCAAGATGCGCTCATTGCCCCAACGCGGCCAGCTGTGGGAAGCGAACATGACCTCGGCCTCCTGACCGAAAAGGTAGATGGCTTTGTTGATCTGCTTGGACCACTCCAGGGCGTCGCGCACCAGGGCACCCCGCAGGGTGTAGATGTTGTGGATCGTACCCACGATATTCTCGGCCGCCCAGAAGGCCTTGAGATCGGGGAAATAGGTGTTCATCTCGGCCGGGGCTTCGGTGCCGGGAGTGTTCTGGAAGATCATGCGCACGCCGTCCACCGTCATCTCCTCGATATCCTTTTCGATGACTACATTCGGCGGGATCAGGCCCAGGTTGCCGGCGGCCGTACCTTTGCCGATGGATTGGTCCACGTGGCCATAAGGGCTGGCCGGCAGCAGCACGCCGTATTGGTAAAACATACGCCGGTTCATGGCGTTGCCCGCATAGACGTTCTCCGACACGGCGTGATCCATGAAACCGACAGGGGCGATGATCTTGACCTTGCCGCTGCGCACGTCCTCCTCGTCCACCACGCCCCGCACCCCGCCGAAGTGGTCGGCATGGGAGTGGGAGTAGACCACGGCCACCACCGGTCGTTCGCCAAGCTGTTCGTTGATGAACTTGAGGGCGGCGGCGGCGGTCTCTTTGGCGGTCAGGGGATCGAAAACGATCCAGCCCGTGTCGCTCTTGATGAAGCTGATGTTGGCCAGGTCGTAGCCGCGCACCTGATAGATGCCGGGAATCACCTCGAACAGCCCGTAGTTCATGTTGAGGATGGCCTGTCGCTGCAGCGAGGGGTGAATGCTGTCAAAGTTCTGGCCTTCTTCGAGCAGGAAGTCGTACTTCCCGATGTCCCAGGCCACATGCCCCTTTTCGGCCATGATCTGACGATAGGGCGGGGCCGCGATGAATCCGCGCTTGGCTTCCGCGATATCCTGCTCATCGTCAAACGGCATGGATTGCCGAAGCGCCGCTTGTTTTTCCACGGTAAACGTGGAAGGCAGCTTCCCCTTGGGGTGAAAGTGCTCTTGTTCGGCCGCACCTGCGCTAAGTGTCGATAACACGATCGTTAGCGTGATCGTTAGAATGTTCAAGAAAAAAAACTTCATTTAAAATCCCTCCATTAGCGATAGAATAATGCATCCACGCGGTTGATGAAGTACTTTTCATAAATGATGATAGAATCCTAATTTTCTGAATTTTTTAAGAATTAGAAGATAGAATAAAAGCAGTACTTATTTGAGTACGCTAACAACACAAATAAAGGTGTCAATAGTGCGTGGGCAGAGGCAATTCGGCGCCATCGCCGGCTGTTCAACGGCTATAGGCCGCCAGGAAGGCGGGCAGAAATTCCTGCATGCCGGCAAACGGCGGGGTGTCGGGGGGAATGACCCCCGGCGTAAATCCCATCTGCCGGAAAGGTTCCAGGGTCGACGCCTGACGGCTGATGACGTGCACCGGCACTAGGGAGGGTGCCTCCGGGCCGGTGATGTGGGCGTTGGGCTGGTGGTCCCCCAGGATGATGATGAGCGCATCGCCGTGATCGAAGCGGGTGAGGTAATCCCCCAGCACGGTCAATTCGGTGTCGATGGATGTCAGATAAGCGCCGAAGGCCTCGGTCAGGTCGGGCCAGTTGTTGGGGAAGACGATCGGGTCCATCGTGTGGTAGACACGGCCGTCTCCGATCCGGTCCCAGTCCGCCAGAAATCGCGGCTGCCGGTGAAAGGGGGCATGGGTGCTCACGAGCACGTAGCGGATAAAAAGCGGCGCAGCGCGTTGGGTTATTTCTTCACGGTAGATCCGGTCCAGCACGAACTGGTCGGGCATGGGCGCGAACCCGAAGGCCGGTCCACGGTAGTCCAGGTCCCGGGCCTGGTATTCCTTCTGGTAGCCGAAATAGCGCCCCTCAGGCCAGGGCATGGTGGTGCCGGGCATGACCGAAACCGTTCGGTAGCCGGCCTTTTCGAAGTAATTTGCCAGGGGCGGCACCCGGCTGGCCACCAGATAGCCGTAGCGCAATTGATTCGGCAGCCAGACCCCGCTCTCCAAGGTCCCGAAGGCCAGCCAGGAAGCTCCGCCGAAGGTGGGCGATCGCATGTAGCGGGAGCAGACGGCATAGCCGCCCCGGTGAAGGTCGGCTTCCCATCGCGCCAAGGTCCGGGCAAATGCCTGCCGGTGGGCAGGGTTTCCGAAAAGAGTCTGGCCGTATGACTCGATCAGGAAGAGGTAGACATTGCGGCCGTTCAGCCCGGCCAGGGGGGCCTGGTAATCCGGAATGGCGGTTTCGGCCATCTGCACGGCGGAAAGCCCCTGCTGGCGGATTTGGCGGATGTTGGCGATAAAGGCGACCTCCGCCGCCACCCGCGGCGCCGTGGAGACGGCCGGCGGTCCCAGCCCCCGGGGCCAATAGCCGGTCCGGTGGGCACCCAGCAGAAGCACCATGGCGATCGTCAAGGCCACAAATCCGCGCCGCGCCGCCGCAGCCTGGAAGAAGACGTGCGCGGCGCGCAATCCCCGCCACAGGAGCCAGAGCAGGGCCGCCACCAGTCCCATTGCGATCGCCCCATAGAGTGCCAGCTCCAGCGTTGAGAATGAATTCGCCAGGAGGTGCCCCAGGCCGGGCAGGTAGCCCACGTCCATGTAAAGGTTGAAGGGCCGGTTGAAGTAAACCGGCATGATAACGTCCCCCAGGCGGAACAGGCGCCCGAAGACCAGCAGCCCGATCAGGGGCAGGTAAACCCGGGCCGTGAAAGGCACCCTTCGCCAGGCCAGGAAGCACAGCACCAGCAGCAGGCCCCAGACGTCCAGGGAAGGCAGAAGGGGTTTAAACGTAAAGGCGCTGGGCAGGGGAAAATCGATGGTGAGGAAAAGATTCAGCAACACCCAGGCCAACCCGAACCCGAGCAGGACCGGAAGCCGTTGGGACTGTCGCGGGAAACGGGTCATGGCGACACCAGATCTTCCAGAAAGTCTGCCAGGCGGCCCATGGTGGCCTCCCAGCCGGGATGCGCGTCGAAACGATGCCGGGCGGCCAGACTCATCTTGGCCAAGGCGGTCCGGTCATTGTGCAGATCGGTCACGGCCCGCCGCACGGCGGCATGGTCGCCGGGATTCACCAGATAGCCGTTAGTCCCGTCGTCGATCAGTTCCAGGGTGGCACCCGCCCGGCAGCCGATCACCGGCAACCCGAACCCCTGGGCCTCCAACGTGGCCATGCCGAAGCCCTCGTAGGCATAGGGCATGCAGAGCACCTGAGCCCGGGATAGGTCGTCCACCAGCCGGGGGCCTTGCCGCGGCCCCAGCAACCGAACCCGATCCGTGAGACCCCAGTATTGAATGGCATGCCGGACCCGCCGGACATACGCCCGGTCCATGTCCATGCGACCCGCCACCCGCAGCGCCCAGGCCTCCCGCGGCAGGCCCGCCAGGGCGTCTATCAAGGGCAGCAGACCCTTGCGGGGGATGAGATTGCCCAGAAAAAAAAGGCGCAGCGGTCCGCTGTCCTGGCCCCAGAGCGCAACGGTCCTGGTCGTCGGGCGGGGTCCCAGTCGGTCGCCCCCCGGCGGGGCCACCACATGCGGGCGATCGTTGGCGGTCAGGCGCCAGACCGTCTTCCGGGTATTACCGGAATTGAAGATGAAGCCGTCCACCCCGTCTAGATAGCGCTTCTCCACCCGGCGCAGCAGGCGATTTTGCCAGGGGGCCCGAGGTTCGTCGCACATCACCTGGTGCACCACCGTCACCACGGGATAGGGACGGCCGCCCCGCGGGCCGTTGAAACGGATCAGGGAGGGGTGGCAGAGCTCGTCCTGGAGCAGGAGATCCAGACCGTCCGGCACCAGGGCCGCCAGCTTTTGAGGCTGAAAATTGAGGGCCAGTCGTCCAGAGTAATGGCATGCCGGCAGACTCACCACCGCCACCCGGTGCCCGCGCTCCTCCAGAGCCGCCACCATCTGACGGTCGTAGAGGTAACCGCCGGTAAGCGTGTCCAGGCGGCCGTAGATGATCAGCCCGATCTTCACCGGAAGCGCTCCCGGTATGAGGCCCATGCATCGGCGGTTTCCCAGAGGCGCACTTCTACCGAAGCAAATCGTTCGCGTGTAAGTCCTTCGACCAGATGATCGAAGAAGCAGCGGCTGAAGTGCTCGATGCTGGGGTTGAGGCCCGCGAATTCCGGCAGGTCGTTCAACAGCCGACCCCGGTAATGGTGGACGATCCGGTCCAGCAGGGCTTCCAAGTCCTCCAGATCGACGATGTAGCCGTGCCGGTCCAGGTCATCTGCTGCCAAGCGCACCTCCGCGCGATAGGCATGGACATGGGGTTCGTTTTCGGCTCCCCAGTCGCCGCCCACCAGAAAATGACGCGCCTCGAAAGCGCGGCTGACGGCCAACGTGTACATATCCCTGCTCCTTTCTATCAAAAACCTTTTCTACGTCATGGGTGCCTGGGCCATTTTGGCCAGAAGCGCCCCACCCGCCAGCGATATTGCCTGTAAGACGACCCAAATCGATTTTTCAGCAGACCTTCTTCCGCCGCCAGTCGGCGTTGCTGGTGCCATCCGAAGCATATCAGACCACCCATCAACAAAGGGCTGGGCAGCGCCAGAAAAAACCCCAAATAGAGCAACCCCAGGCCGCCTGCGATGGGGTGCCGCATGAAACCAAAAACACCCCCGGTCACCAACTGTTGGCTCTGTCCCGCGTCATCGAAAACCGCACGGCGTTTCAGGGTAAAGACCGCCACGGCAATCAGCACGTTGCCCGCCACGAGGCAGGCCCCGCTGATCGCGGTCAGCCAGGCCGGCGCGCGCGTCCCCGCCGGAAGAAGATATTCCGCTGCGCCCCCGGGCCAGATGACGGCGATGACGACCGCCAACAGACCGGCCAGGGCCAAAACAGGCAGCAGCCGTGCCGCGAAAGGATCGGTTGGCCGGTCACCGGCAGAAGACGCCTCCTCTCCTGCACGCTGCGTCCACACCCGCCGGGACGACACCGGACTGGGAATCGGCGCCGCTGCCAAAAGCCCGAGCTGAAAAAGGATTGTCACCCAGGCGATGATACGCAGGACCGTCGATGCTATGGGAAGACTTTCCATGAGGGAATCCAGTTATTTCAATGGGGTCGTAGACTCCCGCCTTCGAGGCTGTGACGGCTTAAGGACTTTATACGGCTCCATCTTCTCTTGAGCATTCAAGAAAAGGAACAACTTCGATCCGGATGTATGATTGATCATGTGAAATTATAGCCACACCTGAAAGCTAAGAGCAAAAACCTTTGAACCTCAGGGCTCTCCGTATGTCAGCAGTACCTGCAATGTCTCCCCGGGCCGTTCGGCCACCTGTTCGTAGGCCTGTTGGGCGCTCTCGATTCCAAATCGATGGGTGATCAACTGCGACGGCCGCACTCGAGCGAGGCACTTCCAGGTTGCCGCCAGCCGCCGCTGTTTGGTCCAGCGGCCGGTAAATTCCGGGGCCAGGGTGCTGACCTGGCTGGATATCAGCCGCAGGCGGTTGCGGTGAAAACGGCCGCCCAGATCGATGGGGGCCGTCTTGGTGCCGTACCACGAGCCTACGACAATACGCCCCCCGAACCCCGCCCACGCGATGGCCGTGTCGAGCATGGCCGGCTGCCCGGAAACCTCGAAGATCAAATCGGCTCCACCGTCCGCTGCCTGGCGGTTGAACACCATGGCGGCTGCATCGATCCAATCCGGTTCATCGCCGGCCCAGGCCGCCCCGGCCCCCATATCGAGAGCCGCCTGCCGCCGCAGGGGCCAGCGTTCCAGAACCGCAAGGGCTTCCAGCGGGAAACGCGCCAGCAGAGCGGTAGCAAGAAGACCGATGATGCCCTGCCCCATCATAAAGACCCGCTCACCGATGACCGGCCGCCCGTCCATGACCAGGTTGACCGCCGTCTCCATAGCGGCCAGAAAAACAGCATCATCATCGGACACCTCCGGCGGCACCCGGATCAGCTCCGCCGCTTGCGCCACGAAATGGCTCTGGTGGGGCTGGAAGGCAAATACACGCGCACCGACCCAGGCCGGGTCAGCCAGGGGCCCGGCCGCCACCACCGTCCCCACGCTGCTATAGCCGTAAGCCAGGGGGTAAGCGAAAGGCTGCCCGGCCAAGGACGGCAGGGACGCATCCAGCATCATCCCCGCTGGAAAGCGACCCTGAAAAACCAGCATTTCCGTCCCGGCGCTGATCGCGGAACAAGTGGTCCGGACCAGGAGTTGATCTTCCCGGGCTTCGGGCAGCGGTTCTTCCCGGACAGAACAGACAAAGGGTTGTTCAAAGTAAAGACGACGATTTTTCATGGATCCCGCCAGTCCGGCCGGGCCCAGAGGACCAGGTCGTCTTCCAATCGGTCGTAGTGGATTTCGGTCAGTGCCATGGGGGCCTCGGATCCATTGGGGGGCGCTGTCATCACCTGGAGCCCTCCCACCAGTTTAGGGGCGATGGTGATGATGAAAAGGTCCACCAGCTGTGCCCGAACAAAACTGGTAATCACACGCGCGCCGCCCTCCACCATGAGCCGCCGGATGCCCCGCTTGTGGAGTAGCCTCAGGGTTTGCGTCAAATCCAGCCGACCGTTGTTCTCCTCCCGCCGGCAGGGCAGCACATCGGCTCCGGCAGCGGTTATGGCCTTTACCTTGTCTTGCGGGTTTTCCATCGCGCCCACCAGCCAGGGCCGCCCGTTCTCGCCCTTTAGCAGGCGGGCCTCCAAGGGGGTGCGCAGGCGGGTGTCCAGCACCACCGGCTGGGGATGGGGCCCTTCCACCAGCCGCACGCTGAGTTGGGGATCGTCCGCCAGAACGGTTTCGATGCCCACCAGGATGCCGTCATGCAGGGCGCGGAGGCCGTGGGTCATACGCATGGCGCCCGGTCCGCTGATGGGCAGGGGACGACGTCGGCGGGTAGCGATGCTGCCGTCGATGCTCTGGGCATAGCTGACCGTCACGAACGGCCGCTCCGGATGGTGCAAGGTCGCTGCCACACGGTTTAGTTCGCGTGCCAGTTCTTCCATGGAAGCACTTCGCGCAGGATTCAATAGGGCACCTTTAGCGTTTGAGGTAAAAAAAGGTCGGGCCGGTTCGATCCGTTTCCACGACGGCGCAAGGCATCAGGCAGCATCCGGCGGCCGAACCGGTGTCTTCGCATGGGACGACTGCCGCCAGCGCAAGGCCAATCCCGCACCGGTCGAGATCACCATCAGGTCGCGCACCCGCATGATGCCACAGGCCGCGGCGGCCGCCGCGGGATCACCGCCCAGGCTGGTCAATGCCAGCATCTGGCTGGCTTCCAACGCCCCGAGGCCGCCGGGCAGGGGCAGCAGGAACGCCAGCCGGGCTGCCACGGCCACGGTCAGCAGCGCATAAGCGCTGAGGGGGGTCCCAATAAAAGCGTAGATGATCCAGAGTTCGGCCAGGAAGCCCGACCACTGCAGCAGACCGCCCAAAGCATACCATCCGCAAAACCGGTTCGTCAAAATACCGGACGCCTGGCGCTCCCCGGCCTGCAGGAAAGCGACCAGCGTCGGGACGCCCTTCTGCCACCCGATCCATTGCACGGCCCGTCCGATCAGCCGGCTGAGAGGAGCGCCCCCCGTGGCAAGCGCGTATAGCAAAACGCCGATGATTAGCACCACGCCGGCCATGACCGCCACTACCGTCAGCATGACGGCACTGTTTTCCACCAAGGACGGAAGGACAATGATCCCACCAAGCGACAAAAACAGGAGCGTGCCCATCAGTTCGAGCAGGCGATCGACGGCCACGGACGCCGAGGCCGCCTCGGCAGGGACCTGATGGCGCGTGACCAGACAATACACCTGGAACGGCTCACCACCGAACTGAGGTCCGGGTGTGATGTAACTCAGGAAATTGGCCCCCATGCGGCAGCGGATCAACGCTGCAAATCCCACCGGATGCCCCATTTGCCTTAAAATGAAAGACCAGCGCCAGCACATGGCACCCAGGATGAAGAGGTTGAGGACGGCAAACAGCAGCCATTGGAACCATCTCCAGCGGCCGATGGCAGACACCACCACATCAAGGGAAACACCCCGCCAGGCCCAGTATAGAAGGCCGGCCACGGCCATGACGATCAGAAGTTTGACGACCGTCGACCGGAAGGAAAAACGGTTCATGGGCGATAAGCCCAAACGGGTGTCTTTCCTCCGCATGCGGGAGCCTAAATGCTGAGACGGCTCTCCGTCAACGGGTTTCTCCAGCAGAAAAGCGTCCTCCGGCCGCCAGAGGGATCCGGCGCCGGTGCCGGTCAGCAGGATAAGCAGGGTGCCAACCATCGTCGTCATCAACAAGGGGGAAATCCCCGCCACCGAAGCCCGATAGGCCAGGACAAGGCTCAGCAGCAGGGCGGCCGTGCGGCCTGCGACACCCGCCACCACCATGAGTCCCAACCCGGCAGGGACGAACAAACTGCCCGAAAAGGGGGCGCCCGGTGAAGATATCAGCATCCCTCCCCCCGCCACCAGAAGGCCGCCGCGTAAAACAGGCGGAGCTTTGGCAGAAAGGGTCAGGACCCGTGTCTCCCAACGGCGGATCGCGATGGCGTCGATACGCCCCCGCATGACCCACCAGTCCCAGACAAAGCCCGCCAACAGAGGCAGCAAGAAAACCGGAGCCACAACCGCCAGAACCTTATCGGTAAAAATCGGCAGCAGGGCAATGCCCAGGAAGCCCATTTGAAAACCGGCCATAAGGCGGGCAAAAGTTCGCGAACCGGCGGGGTAGATCGGCTTTCCCCGTCGGCGCCGGCAACAGAGGCCCAGCTGAAAAAGGTAATAGGCCGCACCCGCTACCAGATAATAGGCGGGCAGACGTCGTGTGCTCACCGCCACGGCGCATGCCACCATAACGCCCAGGGCGTCGAATTGGACGTCCAGGGTCTGTCCCAGAGGCGTCGTGGTTCCGGTCCGTCGGGCCCAGGCGCCGTCCACCCCGTCCAGCACGGCGGCCGTCAGGTACAGCCCCCCCGGCAGCCAGGCAAGGAAGGCCGAGGCCGCGGGATCGCCCCCGGTGTTATCGAAAAGAAAGCCAGCCGTCAGGCTGATCAGAAGACCCCGCAGCAAGGTAATCCGGTTGGCCGCCCCTAACCGCGAAGCAATGACCGGAGCGCCCGGAAGGCGGTTGCGGTGCAGATGGCGCCACAGCAATCCATGGACGGCCGTCAGCACGGCAGCTGCCGGAATGATGCGCCAAAGGCTGTCAATTAAGGCGCCAGCTGGATTTACGGCATAAAAGAAGGCCAATAAAAGGAAACTGTGCCCCAAAGCCTCCCGAGCTGCCCGGTGGCGAAGCATCTCAGGCAAAGCGGCGGCAGCGCCCCCTGTCGGGCCGGTATCACGATCGGTGGCGGGAGCATTCGACATGGACATGGCGTTGGCTTCGAAGACGCAGACGCAACCGATTGCACCAGCACGGCGTCTCCATTCGTTGTTGTTACTTGGCCCGGCCACGGGGCGATCGGCAACACCCCGTTGATGCAGGCCGGCGACCGATTTTTCCGTTGCATTCCGGACGGCGACAGGATACGTCATGCGCCGATTCCGCAAAACACCGACAGGAACAACGGCCACCAAAACGATGCAAACCAGAATCGACGCTTTAGAAGAGATCTACCAGGCCTTCGAGCTGGAGACGGCCCCCTACCGCAGCGGGGCGGCCTGCGAAAGTGGCTGTGCCTTCTGCTGTAGAGACGCCGGCCGGATCGACTGCACCACCCTGGAGGGTCTCCGGATCCGCGACCGTATCCGCAAAATGCCTCGCCCTCGTCAGCTCGGCCTTAAAAAAGCGCTCAAGCGGGACATGCAAAAACGCGAAGCCGGTCTGCCGTCGCCATGCCCGTTTCTCATGAAAAACAACGCCTGCATGATCTATCCCGCCCGCCCCTTCGCCTGCCGCCGCATCTACAGCCTTCACCGCTGCACCCATGACCACCCGCCCCTGATCAGCCGCCAGGTCATGGCGATCGCCGAAAATACAATTGCCGCCCTGCAACGCCTGGATGACAACGGGTATTCGGCGCATCTTTCTTATATCCTGCACATGCTCGACACGCCCCGCTTCCTGGCCACCTATCGGGCCGGCGACTTCAAGCCCGAGGAGATCATGGCCTTCGGTAAGACCCACCGCGTCGCCATCAACCGGATGGTGGTCACCCCTTCTGCTTCGCCGCCCACCTGAAATGCTTCTGCAGCCGGGCATCGGCCATGATCCGCTCAGGGGTATCGAACGCCTTGGCCAGGGTCATTTCATCGTAGATGGCGTGAATGCCGTCATGGCACAAGCGACAAATCGCAATACCGCGCTGGCGTTCTTCCCGGGTGTAAGTCTTCTTGAAATAAACCCGTCGGTGAAGCTTTCGGGGAATAAGATGATGAAAGGTCAGGGCGCCCTTCCGGCCGCACAAGGGGCAAGGGCCATATTTGACGCGCTTGAATCCCACATGGCCGTCAGGGGCATCCATGGTCGGCACCCTTGCCGCGAAATCCCGCCACCCATCCAGGCCACGGCATCCTATTCCACCCGGACATCGGTGAACCACACCTTGAACCCGTCGCGCCCTTCCCGCATCAGCGAAAGGGTGACGCCGCCAATCGTTTGATAGTCGCTCCACGCGGTTATGCGCGCCGGCGGTTCCTGACTGGCTTTCAGGTAAGCCCATTCGCGGATGATCAAGTTGTCGTCCACATAGAGCTTGTAGGTGTCGTCGGGCGTATAGCCCTTGCCGCCGACATAGCGAATGACAACCTCCGTGCTGTCCTTTTGGGCAAGAGGCGATAACTTATTCTCATGCACCGATACCGCAATCTGATCCCGGCTTTCATAAGCTTTCAGGGGAAACAGCAGCCAGTAGATGTCGTTGATGAAGGCCTGGGAAACGGGCTGCTCCGATCCGTTCAGAAAGACCTGGTTGGTCTTGATATGCCATACCCACTGGCGCTGCACAACCTTCTCAGGCAATTGGGCATTGAAGGTGAAGTTGAGCCGTTCGCGATCGTAGATCTCAAAGAGATTGTGGGCCCAGCAGATGTCGTGCAGAATATCCTGCTGGGGTTTGACGGACATGGTGGAACAGCCGCCCAAAACAAAGACCATTAGGAGACACAGGGTTAACCGTCTCATGGCAACTCCTTTCGCGTTAGTCACGCTATCCGGTTAAGGGCTGAAAGCACCTGGTTCAGCCGACGAGGGGCGTCACTCGGCATCCCAGCGCATTGACGATGTCGCCCGGCACCATCTTCAGCATAACACCGCGCTGGCCGGCATTGATCATGACGTTATCATGGCGCAGTATGCTTTGCTCAATGACAGCCGGAAGCCGTTGCCGTAGTCCGAAGGGGCTGATGCCCCCCACGTGGTAGCCGGTCAGACGCTCGGCGGCTTCGGTCGACGCCATGGCCGCCTTTTTGACACCGAAGGCCTTGGCCAGTTTTTTAAACGACAGTTGCTGATGGCCGGGCAGAAGCGCCAGACCGAAGGTTTTGTCGCCGAGGGCCACCACCAGGGTTTTAATGGTCTGCTCGAGGGGAAACCCGGTCGAACGCGCCGCAAATACGGCGCCCTTTTCTTCGTGGTCGTAATGAATGACGTCGTAGGGAATCTTTTTTTGTTTCAACCAGGCGATGGCGGGCGTGGACACTGACCGTATCCTTATCTATGGGAACTAGGGTTACAGGATTCAAGGGGGCAAGGGTTCAAGCGTTTCTTTGAAAAGGATTTTATCAACGCATTGCGTATCCTTTCAATTTCCTCGCACCATCCTTCTTCTTTTGCCTAAATTTCAGTTTTACCGTCATTCTTGAAAAATTCTCTCGAATCCTTGGCCCCTTGGCACCTTGAACCCTTTGAAAAACATCGACTCTTTTAAAGATGCCCCACCCTAATTGATCAACCGCTTGTGCATCGTCCGCATGGCAAGCAGCAGGAAAACCGTCGCGAAAAGCAACAGGTAAACAATGGAGATCCCCGGATGGGTCTGACTGCCCCCCAGACTGAACCGTCGGATCAACTCCACCATGTGATAGAGGGGGAAGGCCAGCGCCATCGGCTGGGCCCAGGTTGGCAGGTTCGACACCGGAAAAAAGGTGCCGCTGAAAAGAAACATGGGCGTGATGAACAGAAAGATCGGCAGGTTGAACATGTCGATGGACGGCGTGATGCCGGTAAAAAACATGCCGATGGCCCCCATGGCCAGTCCCCCCAGAAAGGCGATCGGAAGGATCAGCAGCCCGGAGGGAAAATCGATGAACCCCAGAAGCCCCAATACGGTCATCATGATCGCCGCCGCCCCGAAAGCCTTGGTCGCGCTCCAGACCACTTCGGCCAGGATGATTTCTTCTAGTGACAGGGGGGTGGCCAGCATGCCGTCAAAGGTCTTCTGGTAGTACATGCGGACGAAAGAGGCATAGGTCGTTTCAAAAAACGCATTCCACATGACCGCGGTCGCGATCAACGCCGGGGCGATAAATTGGGTGTAGGTCAGTGATTGGCCGGCGTAGTCCACTTTTTCAACCAAACCGCTGAAGCCCAGGCCGAATGCCAGGATATAGAGCAGGGGTTCCAGGAGGGGCGTGATAAAATTGACCTTCCAGATTTTCTGATAGGTCACCAGATTGCGCCGCCATACCTTGAGGAAACGCCAGGAGACCGTCGCGGAATTTATCATTCGCGCAGCTCCCTTCCGGTCAACCGCAGGAAGACATCTTCCAGGGTGCTGCTGCGGAAGGTGCAGCGGGCCGTGCAGAATTGCTCCCGGATGATGGTATTCAACGCCGCATCCTCGGTCGTGTAGACAATGATCTTCGTCCCCAGGTCATCGCAGGCAACCTCATTTCCACTTAGATAATCCCGCAAGGCCTGGTCGGGGCCTTCGATTTCGATGATGCTGCCGCCGGCATGCTGGGTAATCAGTTCGGCCGGCGCCCCGTTGACGAGAATTTTGCCGTGATCGACGATCACCAGGCGGTCGCAGAGCTGGGCCGCCTCTTCCATGTAGTGGGTGGTGATCAATACGGTCAGTCCCTTTTCCTTGAGGGCCGCCAGTTTTTCCCACACCTGATGGCGGGATTGGGGATCGAGCCCGGTGGTCGGCTCATCCAGAATCAGCAGGTCCGGTTGATTGATCAGGGCCCGCGCCAGAATCAGGCGGCGGGCCATACCGCCTGACAATTCCACCACCTTGGCATCTTTTTTATGGGTGAGGGCAAAAAAATCCAGCAACTCCGCTGCCCGAACCCGGGCCACCGAAGCGGGAATACCGAAGTAGCCGGCAAAAACAAGCAGATTCTGCTCGACGCTCAGATCGGGGTCCAGGGTATTGTCCTGCTGGCAGACCCCTATCCGGGCTTTGATGGCACGCCAGTCTCGAGCGATATCCATTCCAAACACCCGCAGACGACCATCGGTTATCGGTGTAAACCCGTAGAGCATACGAATGGTGGTGGTTTTGCCGGCGCCGTTGGGTCCCAGGAGGCCAAAAAACTCGCCCGGTGCGACCGTAAAGGACAGGCCGTCCACGGCGGTCAAACCGTCGTAGCGTTTGACCAGATGCTGGACATCAATGATGTTTTCCATAGGGCGTTGACGTTTTTAACGTATGAAAGTGTTAAATTCGGATGGCCTCGGCGGAAACAGGAGATTTAACCTTATCCGGCGGTTGAAAAAGGTGCCGCTATCGGACTTTTTACGCAACCGTCAAAGAAAGGATAAGATGCGGTCATAAAGCAGCCGGCTGAGGTTTTCATCGCCGAATGTGCCGATACGGATAGCGATCGTTGAAACCGGAGGCTCCTTGGCAACCACCGTTACCTTGACTTCTTTACCCGTGGCGGTGCGTGCCGTGGCCAGGCCATCGATTTCTGAGGCCGATGTTGTTTCTTTCGCCCATATAAGATCCCGAAAAGCTTTTTCCGTGGCCGTGATGACCGCCTGAGGGGATGCCTCGACATCCGCCTTCAACTCACCCTTATAGTAGAGTGCGCCGGCCACACTGCCCGCAGCTGCGCCCACGAACAAAGCGGCACAACCGGTCAACAACGATGCCAGCACCATCAACAGAAGGCCCGAACCGATTCTTCTCAGCAATGCCATCATGCCTCTCCTTTTCCTCCGTTTGGTATACGATGCCAAATGCCCACACAAGATAAGGGAGACGCGCAGAAGGGTCAAGCGGGATTTCCCGCACGGTGCCGATCCCACACCCGCTTATCACGGATAAACGCCATCTACTGGAAGTGCCAGATGGCCGTGTTGACAAATTTTCAAACAATCTATACTATTGTTTGAAAATTTTAAACTAAAAATTGTTATCCTATCGCAAAGGAAACCATGGCCGCCATCGACAAACGACAACAAATCCTGGACGCGGCCTCGGAGTGCCTGGCGCGCTATGGCTATGACAAGACCACCCTGGACGACATTGCCAGCCGAATCGGCCTCAACAAAACATCCCTCTATTATTACTACCGCAACAAAGAATCCATTTTCAGCGATGTCATCGTCCAGGAGGCGAAACTATTCATAGAGGCCCTGCAGCATAAAGCAATCAAGACCCGGGGCTGTAAAAACCAAATCCTGACCTACCTGACCGAGCGCTTCCGCTACTACCAGCATGTCGTCAATTTGCACCACCTGTCCATGGAAACCCTGCGAAACATTCACCCCGTCTTCAAAGCCGTCTACCAGACCGTCCTCGATCGCGAAATCGATTTCATTGGGAAACTGCTGCAAGAGGGAATGGATCGCGGCGAGATCAAACCCGGTCCGGCGCTCAGGCTCGGCCGGATTATTCTGACGGTGACGGATGCCATCAAGCTGGATCTCTGCGAAGACCCCGGACCAGGGGGCGGGCCGCAACGCATTGACTACGCTGACGTTGAAAAAGATGTCGTCTACGCGGTGACGTTGATCTTAGACGGTCTGAAAAAGGAACCACCGAAAGGGAAAAAGGCATGAAGGCATCCGCGCTGGCCATTGCGAACGGGAAATTGGCCATGAACGTCAAAGGCCACCTTAAATCCTGCTTCTGTTTCTGGCGCCCCTCCCTGGCGCGCCGCATCACGGTATACTTTGTCATTTTCGGACTGATCGTTTTCTACGTCAGCACCCTGGCCTATATGGTGACCGCCAAAAAACATTTTGTGGACTCCACCCACCGGCTGGTGATGCACCAGCTCGACATGGCGACCGGCAGCAGGGAGCCTGATTTTCTGTGGCACCAGAGCAATTCGCCCCAGCCCGCCTTATATGACCTGACCCGGACGCTGTCGGCATTGTCGTCCACCTTCTATACGGTGCAGGATATCGCCTTCTACTGTCTGCCCGAGGGACGGACCGAATGGGTCCGTTTCGCCATCGGCCCCGACAAGATTCTGCTCCAAGAGCCCGTCCCGGATCGACAAACCCAGGCTTTGGAACGGGGCACGCAACGGACCGTATGGGAAGGGCCGGGTTTCGCACTGTCCAACGAAACCCTGGCGGTCTTTTTTGACATCACGCGCCCGTGGGATCGCAACAACTATTACCTTCGGCTCAGTATCGACAAACAAGGCCTGGCGGGGTTGATCAACCGCAAGATGATCCACCTGCTGTGGATGACCCTGCTGGCCCTTCTTCTGCTGCGGTTATTGGGCTATTTTTTCGCACGGCGGCTGGCCCGCCCCATCGAAATCCTTTCCCGCAGCGCCGAGGAGGTGGCCCGGGGCGACCTCTCCGTGCGGGTCCCTGCGGAAGGGAGCGATGAAATCAGCACCTTGTCCCGGAACTTCAACCAGATGGTGCGGGGGTTGCAGGAAAGGGAAAATGTCCGCCTGCTGGAATTCGAACTGGAAAAAGGCCGCCAGATTCAGCGCGATTTTCTGCCACGCCACCTGCCGCAGCTGCCGGACTGGAACATTGCGGCCTTCTTCGATCCGGCCCGGCAGGTTTCCGGCGATTTCTACGATGTCTTCCCGCTGGCCGACGGCCATATCGGTCTGGTGATTGCGGATGTCTGTGACAAGGGTGTTGGCTCGGCATTCTACATGGCCCTTTTTCGCAGCCTCATCCGCATTTATGCTGAGCAGCCGCCCGGCCGGGCCATCGGGGCCCCTGTCGATCCAGCCGATTATCTGATGGCGATGAAACGCACCAATGACTACATCGCCCGCAATCACAGCCAGGACGCGATGTTTGCCACCGCGTTCTTCGGGGTCCTGAATCCAACCAGTGGTGGTCTCTGGTACATCAATGCCGGCCACGAACCCCTTTACATTGTCCGTGAGGGCGAAATCCGCGACAAACTGTCCCCCACGGGTCCGGCTCTGGGTGTATCCGAAGAGATTGTCTACCGGACCAAACATTTCACATTGATGCCCGGTGAAATGCTGATGGGGTATACGGACGGCGTCATCGATGCCCGCTCACCGGAAGATGAAATGTTCTCTCGTCAGCGCCTGCGGAATCTGCTGACCCAGCCGGTCACAACGGCCGCGGACCTGCTGGAACGGGTCAGGGGCGCTCTCTTCGGATTCATCGGGAAAGCGCCCCGCTACGACGATGTGACCATGATTGCCGTTCAGCGTCTGTAGCGGACAGCTAACCCCGGTCGCCTGGAGAAAAACGGAACAGTATGGGTTCGGGCGGTTTTTTGGCTTGAAGCCGATTGATACCGATCCGCAATGTGACCTTCAGGCGGCTGACACGGTCAGACGCCCAGATAATCATGCCGGACGGCCGGTTCGGATTGGAATTGCGCGGTGGTGCCGTGCCATACGTCCCGACCTTTCTCGACCACATAAAAACGGTCACAAACCCGCGTCAGGGCGTCGACATTTTTGTCGACCACCAAGATGGACAGTCCCTGCTGCTTCAGAACCGCCAGGCAGCGCCAGATCTGGCGGCGCACTTTGGGCGCCAGGCCTTCGGTGACTTCATCCAGCAGAAGCAGCTGGGGGTGGGTCATCAGCGCCCGTCCGATCGCCAGCATCTGCTGTTCGCCGCCGGACAGCTGGTTGCCGAAATGGCGGGCACGGTCCCGGAGATCCGGGAACAAATCATAGATGGCGCCCAGCGTCCATCGGGCCCCATTGCCGGCGGTGGCGACAAGGTTTTCCCGGACCGTCAGGGTCGGAAAAATCTGGCGCCCTTCGGGAACCAGCCCGATGCCGCAGCGGGCAATGCGGTAGGACGGCAGGGCGTGGATCGGGCGGCCGTGAAATCGGACCTCGCCGCGACGGGCCGGGGTAAGCCCCATGATCGACCGGATGGTGGTCGTCTTGCCCATGCCGTTGCGGCCCAGCAGGGCAATCACTTCACCTTCCCGC
This sequence comes from Deltaproteobacteria bacterium, assembly GCA_020444045.1. Lineage (GTDB taxonomy): Bacteria > Desulfobacterota > Desulfobacteria > Desulfobacterales > UBA5852 > JABZFP01. The sequence continues at coordinate 48,665 of JAHLLS010000020.1, read as the reverse complement.
ACCGTGAGACTGACATCGAACAGGGCCTGGCTTTTTCCGTAGAACGTCTCGATATGGTCGACTTCCAGCACCTGTCTTATCCTTGTTCTATGACGTCGTCGCCGAGGTAAGCCTGGCGAACGGCCGGATTCGCACGGATGGTATCCGGTGGCCCGCTGGCGATGACCTGCCCGTAGACCAGCACCGTGATGCGATCGGCCAACGTGAAAACAGCCCGCATGTCGTGTTCCACCAGCAGAATGGTGAACTCGGCTTTCAGGCGTTGGATCAATTTGGTCAACTCCACGGCGCCCCCGGGTCCCATGCCGGCATAGGGTTCATCCAGCAGCAGCATCTTGGGTTGACCGACCAGCGCCATCCCCACTTCAAGCTGTCGCTTTTCACCATGGGACAGGTTGGCCGCGACCACGTCCGCGCGCTCCTCCAGCCCCACCCGCACCATGGCCGGCTCGATCGCCCGGCGAATCACCGGATCGTGACCGGCCTTGCGCCAGAAACGAAAACTGTGGCCGTTGTGGGCCACGATCGCCAGCGACAGGTTCTCTTTGACCGTGAGGTGATCAAACACCGAGGTAATCTGGTAGGACCGTGCCAGACCGAGGCGGGCCCGACGATGGATCGGCAAGCGCGTGATCCGCCGGCCGTCAAAATCGATCTCACCGCTGTCCGGCGCCAGTTCGCCGCTCAACTGGTTGAGGGCCGTGGTCTTTCCGGCACCGTTGGGCCCGATCAGGGCATGCAGCTCACCGCGGGCGACATCGATGGAGAAGCCATTGCTGGCTTTAACCGCGCCGAAGCGTTTGACCAGGGAGCGGACGGCCAGCAGGACATCAGCCATGGTTGCCGTTGCCTCCTGCCAGGACACCGTAGATCCCGCGTTTGGCAAACAGCACCACCAGGATGAGAAAGGGGCCCAGATAGACCATCCAGTGTTCGGTGTAAATCGAAAGCAGCTCTTCCACCAGCAGCAAGGTCGCGGCCCCCAGCACCGGCCCGAACAGCGTTCCCATGCCGCCCAGCAGCACCATGACCAGAATCTCCCCCGAACGGGTCCAGTGCATCAGGCCCGGGCTGACGTATTCCGTCTGGTTGGCGATCAGCGCACCGGCCAGGCCGGCCCCGGCACCGGCAATGATGAAACACACCAGCCGGTAGCGAAAAGTCGCAAACCCCAAAGACTTCATGCGCGGTTCGTTCTCCATGCAGCCCCGGATCACCATGCCGAAACGGGAGTGAACCAGCCGCCAGGAAAAAAAGAGAAAGGCGGCCAGCGCGGCCAGGCACAGGTAGTAAAATTGCCGTTCGTCTCCCAGGTCGATACCCGGCGCGGTGTTGCGTGAGAAAAGACTGAGGCCGTCGTCGCCGCCATAGGCTTCCAGCGAGACGAAAAAATAATAAAGCATCTGGGCAAACGCCAGGGTGATCATGATAAAGTGCATGCCGCTGGTGCGCAGACTCAGGGCGCCGATAACGGCGGCCGCCGTCGCGGCCAGCAGCACGGCGATCGGCCACACCACCAGCGCGCTTTGATGTCCATCGAGTTGCAAGGGCCAGCTGAGCAGGGCCGTTCCCTCAACGGCATGAACGGACAGGATCGCAACCACGTAGGCGCCGATACCGAAAAAAGCGGCATGCCCAAGGCTCACCATGCCGCCGAACCCCAGCATAAGATCGAGACTGACGGCAGCTAGGGCGTAAATCAGGATCCGGCTGAAAAGCGTCACCAGATACGGTTCATCCGCCATGCTGGCAAGCGCGGGCAATGCCACCAGCGCAGCCGCGCCGATCGTTATGGCAATGGTTCTACGGTTCATGCCAATTTATCCAAAAAAGTTGTACGGCATTCTAAAAACACAGCACGATACGAAAGCTTTCCTTGGAATCCAAATTCGCTCCTGACTGACAGCTTCGTCAAATGATCAAGATCAAGGCGTGCGAAATCCGAGGAGGGAGGCGTAGATCAGTACGCCGCACGGACGCGGATTGAAGCACAACACCGATAGTGGACATTTGACGAAGCTGTCAGCCATGGGCCGGCAGCAATCCCTTGGGCCGCCATACCAGCACAGCCGCCATGAGCAGATAGACCGACATGGATGCCAAGGAGGCCGCCGCGCCGTCGGCATAAGCGGGCGTTAGAAACAGCCGCAGCACGGCCGGCAGAAAAGCCCGGCCGAGGGTGTCCACCAGCCCAACCAGGAGGGCGCCCACCAGAGCGCCGCGAATGGATCCGATCCCGCCGATGACAATGACCACGAACGTCAGGATTAGAATACTCTCGCCCATGCCGGCTTCCACGGCCAGGATCGGGCCGGCCATCACGCCGGCCAGCCCGGCCAGAAGCGTTCCCAGGCCGAAAACCAGTGTGTAGAGAAGTCGGATATTGACGCCTAAGGCCGCAGCCATCTCCCGGTTGCTGGCCCCGGCGCGAATCTGCATCCCAATACGGGTCCGGGTAAACAGAAGATAGAGCAGCGCCCCCACCCCAATCCCGACAACGATGACGGCAACCCGATAGCTTGGGTAAGGAACACCCGGAAGAAGTTCAATGCTTCCTGCCAGCCACGACGGCACATCCATAAACAGCGGCTGCCGCCCCCAGATAATACGTGTCAGTTCATTGAAGAACATGATCAGGCCGAAAGTGGCCAGCACCTGGTCCAGATGGTCTTTTTTGTAGAGACGGCGCAGCACCAGCGCTTCCACGACCATGCCGGCCAGGGCCGCCGCCGACAGTGCCGCCAGGATGCCCAGGGTAAAGGACCCTGTGTGCGCGATAACCGTGGCGCCGACGTAGGCGCCGATCATGTAGAACGAGCCATGGGCCAGGTTGATCACTTGCATGATGCCAAACACCAGGGTCAACCCAGCGGACATCAGAAACAGCATGATGCCCAGTTGGAGCCCATTCAGCAGTTGTTCAATAAACAAAAGCATGACGATTCCGTAAAAACTCCGATATCTGCGTTACGCGCACCCTTCGTCACTACGGCGTATATCATGTACGCCTCATTCCTCAGGATTCGCAAGCCTTGATCTCGAACTTTTTACGGAGTCGTCGGGGAGGCGACCTTCTCCGAGTTCTTCAAAGCATGAAACGTGGATATTTAAGTTATCGGATTCCATTTCTGGACGGACACTATCTAAGAGCCGGTGCCCGTTCAGAAATGGTAGATTGTGGTTCAGGCCAAGGCCGCAGCGTTTTCGCATACCGCAAACGTAGCAACGCTACGTCGAGGATTGTAAAATCGCGAGAACGCCGGCCTGGGCCGCAAGATGCCGTTTCTGAGCAGGCACTAGTCGAGTTTGCAGTCTTTTAGGTAAACATTGCTGTGATCCGTAAAAACCGCCTTGAGGGTCTTGTTGGTGTAGGTGCCGTCGGCATCCTTGACCACCTCGCGGATATAGAGGTCCTGCACCGGGTGCTGGTTCGCGGAAAACGCGAATTTTCCCCTGACGGTCTCAAAATCAGCCTTGCGAATGGCCTGGCGCAAGGCATCCATCTGGGAGACATCGCCGTTCACCGCTTTCAGGGCGCTGCCCAGCAGCCGGGCCGCATCGTAGCCCTGACTGGCATAAAGGGTGGGGGTGCGGCCATAGGCTTTTCGATAATCCGCCACGAACTGCCGGTTGGCCGGGTTATCCAGATCGTGGGTCCATTGCGATCCGTTCTTCACACCAAGGGCGGCATCTTTGACCGCCTGCAGCAGGCGTTCGTCGAAGGAAAAGGCCGGGCCAAAGACCGGGATGGTCTGGTTCAGACCCGCCTGGGCGTATTGCTTGATAAAATTGATGCCCATCCCGCCGGGCAGAAAGAAGAAAACGGCATCCGGTTTGGCCGCCCGCAGGGCGGCGATCTCGGCCGCGTAGTCCGACTGCCCGAGCTTGGTGTAGACCTCACCGGCGATGGCGCCCTCGTAGTAGCGTTTGAAACCGGTCAGGTGATCCTTGCCGGCCGGGTAGTTGGGCGCCAGCAGGTAAACGTTCTTGAAGCCGGCTTCGGTCACGTACTTGCCCACGACCTCGTCCAGGTTATCGTTCTGATAGGCCACGTTGAAATAATTCGGATGGCACCCTTTACCCGCCAGCAGCGAGGGGCCGGCGTTGGCGCTGATATAAATCACGTCCTGCTGCACGACTTTGGGCACTACGGCAATGGCTACGTTGGAAAAAACGATGCCGGTCAAAATTTTCACCTTGTCCCGCTTGATGAAACGGTCGGCGATCTGCTTGGCTTTTTCCGGTTTACGGCCATCGTCATCCACGAGCAGTTCCACCGGAATGCCACCCAGCTTGCCGCCTTCCTGGTCGATGGCCAATTGAAACCCATCGCGGATCTCTTCTCCCAGGTAACCCGCTTTGGTGGACAGGGTGGTAATCATCCCGATTTTGACCGGCTCCATCGCCTGGACCGGAACCACCGACAGCATCAACCCTATGAACAGAATTGCCAGGAACCATTTTCGCATCGTCTCTCTCCTTTATCTCCGCATACCGCCTCACCTGCGACATGCCTCGTTAATCACCACAGCAATTGGCTTTAAGTTCTCCATGACAGGAACCCTGTCGGATCCTCTGAGTATGGCCCATACCGCAGATCATGCCGGAGCAACAGACTCACTCTTCTCCTCCATCCACGGGGAAAAAGTAGGTTAAATTCCCATTCCTGCCACACGTTTTCATCGCAACCCCCGGATAAAATCCCCCACGGCCGCTACGCCCTGCGTATCCACCAGCCGCAGGGTCTGGGTGCCGATCACCGCGATATCGGCCTTGCCCTTGAGATAGTCCACGTCCTGCCTGTCTTTGACTCCGAACCCGAGGGCCAGGGGCAGATCGGTCGCCTGCCGGCAGCGACCCAGGTAGGTGCTCAATTCTTCCGTGAAGCGCGTGTCCATCCCCGTCACCCCCTTGCGGGCCACGCAGTAGACAAACCCCTTCGCAAAAGAGGACAGGTAGCGCAGGCGCTCGTCCGGGGTCGTGGGCGAAAAGATGAAGATGGGGTTGCACCCATGAAGCGTCATGGCCCGGAGATAATCGTCGCCCTCCTCGGGCGGCAAATCGGGCACGATGGCACCCTTGATGCCGCTGGCGGCCATTTCTCCCACAAAATCCTCGACGCCTTGGCGGTAGAGGATATTGTAGTAGGTCATGTACAAAAACGGGATGTCATGGCGCCGGGCCACCTCGCGGCCGAATTCCAGACAGCGGGCCACGGTCACGCCACGTTCCAGGGCCTCCTGATTGGCTTTCAGGATGACCGGCCCGTCGGCAATGGGTTCCGAAAACGGGATCTGCAGTTCCATCAGGTCCACACCGGCATCCACCATGGCCGCCACCAGGTCGAAACAGGCGTCCCAGTTCGGGTATCCCGCCACGATATGGGTCATCAGGAGAATATCTTTTTCTTTCCGTCGATCTTTCAGATAGGTTTCAAGCATGATCGCCTCGTCAAAAGTCAATTGGGGGACGGCTTCGATAAATGTTCAAGATCAAGGCGTGCAAATCCTCAGGAACCATTATATTGCGCCGCCTTCTTGATGATAAATTCGCGCCAGCCGGGATCCTGGAAGGCATCCGCTATGGTGAAAATGTCCTTGTCGCCCCGTCCCGACTGGTTGATGATGATCACATCGTCGGGAGCCATGTTCGGCGCGTCCTTGAAGGCCTGCACAAAAGCGTGGGCCGACTCGAGGGCCGGGATCAGCCCTTCCCGGCGGATGGTCAGCCGCATGGCCGCCACCACTTCCTGGTCCGTTGCCACTGCGAAGCGCGCCCGCCCGGTTTCCTTGAGATGGGACAGGATCGGTGAAACCCCGACATAATCCAACCCGGCGGCGATGCTGTGGGTCTCTTTCATCTGGCCTTCGGCATTCTGCAGAAAATAGGTTTTGTACCCCTGGGCCACGCCGATGGCGGCATCGTCCGAACACAGGCGCGAAGCATGGGCACCGGTATCCAGCCCCCGTCCGCCCGCCTCGACACCCACCAGTTCCACCGTTGCGTCGTCCAAAAAACCGCTGAAAATACCCATGGCATTGGACCCGCCCCCCACACAGGCATAGATGCTGTGCGGCAGCTTGCCCTCGCGTTCCAGCACCTGGGCCCGGGCTTCCTGCCCGATGATGGACTGAAACCAGGCCACCATCTCCGGGAAAGGGTGCGGTCCACAGGCCGTACCCAACACGTAGTGGGTGTTGTCCATGTTGGACACCCAGTCGCGAAAGGCCTCGTTGATGGCATCCTTGAGAATCCGTGTGCCGTCTTTGACCGGGATCACTTCCGCTCCCAACTGCTCCATCCAGAAAACGTTCGGGCGCTGGCGCTCCACATCCACTTCGCCCATATAGATGGTGCAATCAAACCCGAAGCGGGCCGCCATGGTGGCCGTGGCCACCCCGTGCTGGCCGGCACCGGTTTCCGCGATCACGCGCGTCTTGCCCATGCGGCGTACCAGGAGCCCCTGCCCCATGACGTTGTTGGCCTTGTGGGCGCCGGTGTGGTTGAGGTCTTCCCGTTTGACGTAAATCCGCGCCCCGCCGAAATGCCGGGTCAGGTTCTCGGCCAGGGTCAGGGGCGTCGGACGGCAGGAGTAGGTGGACATGAGGGTTGCGTATTCCTGCCAGAAATTCGGGTCCGCTTTGGCGTCGTTGAACGCCGCGGTCAGTTCGTCAAAAGTGGCCATCAGGATTTCCGGGAGGAAGGCGCCTCCGAAATCCGAAAAATACCCGCTATGTTTCATCTGCCAGTCCTCCGATGGTCTGGGAAAATACAAATTGATCCGTGCGGCAGAACAGCTCGGCATAAATGGCGTTATCCGCCTGGGAAAAGTTCAAATAGCGTTTGACCGCCAGAATCGGCGTAGCGGTCGAAACACCGAGATCTCGCGCCCGTGCGCCCTGCAGATAGGCAATGCGGAAGGTTTGCCGACCGTGCGTGGGCCGCATGAAATAGCGTTCGGCCGCGATGGCGGCAATCGAACGGCCTTCCAGGTCGATCTGGTCGATCCCGCTGAACAGCTCGGGATGCAAATACAAATCTTCGATCAGCACGGGGGAATCTTCCACACAACTCCGGCGCGAAAAGAAAAAGGCGCGCCCCCCGTCAAATGGATTGTCACTGTCGCCGGTAACGGGGATCGACTGCATCTTTTTGCGAACACGGGTGTCCACGGTCAGCCCCTGGCGCTGAAAGGCCGATGTCGTGCCGGCCAGGGAGAACAGATCGACTTCGTGATCGGCCGCCGCCACATAGGTGCCCGATCCCCGGCGGCGGACCAGCATGCGGCGGCGGACCAGCACGTCGATGGCCTGACGCACGGTGGGCCGTCCGATGCCGTATGCCGCCACAAGCTGATGCTCGGAGGGAATCCGGTCACCAACGGCATATTCACCCGTCCGGATACGGGTCGTCAGTAGATCCGCCAACTGGTGGTAAAGCGGTATGGGCGATTGATGATTCAGCATACAAGCCTCGGAACTTACGGAATTTAGACCACATCGTGGATCATTTACGCGCCAGTAAAACCATAAATTGGTAAAGTTGTCAATACAAGTTTGACTATGGACCCAAACTTCATCGTGGTTAAAACCTGAACGCGCAAAAACAAAAATCAGGGCCGGATTCAACGGTAATTCTCAGACCGGCCCCTCGTGTTGAGCATTGAGCGTTGTCATCTTCGTCCTGTTTCGATAAGGTCGGCCGGATGAAAACCACAACAGCCCTTCCATCCATCCGGATCGGGCCGGGCGGCAGCGGCGGCCGGGGTCATATCAAGGGACTCCGGGAAGTCGCCCGACGCGGCCTGGACTGCATGGAAATCGAATTTACCTACGGCGTGCGCATGAAACCGGAGATGGCTGAAACCGTCAGGGCTCTGGCCGACGACCTCGGTATCACCCTTTCGGTGCACGCGCCGTACTATATCAATCTGGCTTCCTACGAGACCGACAAGATCGACGCCAGCCGCCGGCGCATCCTCGACAGCTGCCAGCGGGCCCATCTGATGGGCGCCCGCAAGGTGGTCTTCCATGCCGGTTTCTATCAGAAACGCACCCCGCGCGAGACCTACCGACTGATCCGAAAAGAGATCCTCGATCTCCAGCAGCACATTCGCAAAGTCGGCTGGCAGGTCGCCCTGTGCCCTGAAATCACCGGCAAACCCTCCCAGTTCGGCTCCACCGAAGAACTGCTGGAACTGATGCAGGACACCGGCTGCGGCATCACCGTGGATTTCGCCCACCTCTATGCCCGCAACCAGGGGGTTATCGATTATGACGCCGTGATGCCTCGTCTCCCCCAGGCCTTCCATGCCCATTTCTCCGGCATCGAATACACCGCCAAAGGCGAGAAAAAACATATCCGCACGCAACCCGCGCACTTTCACCCCCTGCTGGACGCTCTCATCAATCATCACAAAAATGTGACGCTCATCTGCGAATCGCCCAAACCGTTTGAAGACGCCATCATGATGAAAGGGATGCTGGAACAACAGAAAAAGACTAACTGAGGCAGAGGTTCATTCATGCCCGCTGCGTCCAATGATGATGAATGCCGCTACTATTCTTTGTCTGGAAGGGCAGATGCAGAGGAGCGGTTACCTCGCTGTAAATATGGCGATTGATTTCCCTATGGAAGAACGATAGAAACCAGAGGAACTGGTTCGGACAACAACGTCAAAAGAAACCTTTCAGGAACAAGACATGTCGGAACGCATTCAGTTCAATCGGTTGGAGGTTGCCGGATCATTAGGAGATTTGGGAACGCTCCTGCCGATACTGATTGGCATGATTCTGATCAACGGCCTTGATCCCATAGGCCTGCTGGTGGCGATCGGACTATATTACGTCGCCTCGGGACTTTATTTCGGTGTTACAGTTCCGGTTCAGCCTATGAAAGTCATCGGCGCCTATGCCATTGCCACGGGGCTGTCCGCCCAGCAAATTTTCGCTTCCGGCATCTGGATGGCCGGGCTCCTCTTCCTGATCGGGGTTACCGGACTGATCGATGTGATCGGACGCGCTGTTCCCAAGGCCGTGATTCGGGGCGTTCAGCTGTCCACCGGAACGCTTCTCATGGCCGAAGGCACGCGCTTCATTCTCGGCCGCTCCAAATTTCAGCTGATGGGCGGCGCGGCGGAACCCTACCTGGACCTGCAGCGCATCGGCGGCATCCCCCTTGGCATCCTGCTGGGTATTCTGGCCGGTGGCATCGTCATGCGGTTTATGAACAATCGCCGGTTTCCGGCGGGCCTGCTGGTGGTTGTCGGCGGCGCTGTCGTCGGCCTGTTGCTCGGCACCCATGAAGGCCTTGCAGAACTGGAACTGGGTATTAATCTGCCGCGCTGGCTGCCCTTCGGCTGGCCGGCGCATGCCGACTGGATGACCGCGCTTTTCGTCCTGGCCCTGCCCCAGCTTCCCATGACCGTGGGCAATGCCGTGGTGGCCGATGCCGATCTTTCACGGGAGTACTTCGGACAACGCTCCCACCGCGTGACCTACCGGGCCTTGACCATCAGCATGGCCATCGCCAATCTGGCCAGCGCGGTTTTGGGAGGGATGCCCCTTTGTCACGGTGCGGGCGGCCTGGCGGCCCACTACCGGTTCGGCGCCCGCACGGCCGGCTCGAACCTGTTCATCGGCGCCGTTTTCATTCTGCTGGGGCTTCTGTTGGGGTTCCACGCACTGGCCGTGATCTATCTGCTCCCCATGGCCATCCTGGGCGTGATGCTCCTGTTCGCCGGCAGCCAACTGGCGTTGACCGTCATCGACCTGAACGTACGCAAAGATCTTTTTGTGGCCCTCATGATACTGGGCATCACCCTGGCCTCCAACCTGGCCGTCGGCTTCTTGATCGGCACCGCCATGGCCTACGCCCTGAAATCCGACCGGCTGGATATCTGAAGTGCCGCACCTCCTCAGGACATGGACAGCAGGTAGCTCCGCAGGTTGACCCGCCGGTTGTGCAGCCCGAATTTGATCCGCAGATTTTTTCGATGAAAATTGACGGTGGCCTCGGAAATATGGAGCACTTCCGCGATTTCCTTGCTGCTTTGGCCATCCTTGATCAAGGCGGCGATATGCATCTCCTGGGGGGTTAGAATGATGTCCGCGTTGGCGATGTTCTGCAGCAGCGGCGAAATGATATCCTGCAGGTGAGCGTCCACAATTTCCACCAGGGTCCGTTCACGGGGTTTCAACCGTGCGCCCTTCAGTTTTTCGACATACGGCAATACGAGCCCCTTTACGTTGGAAAGCACTTTGCGCTCCAGGGCCTGACGATCCAGATCTCTCTGGTTGAGCAGCACCTTGAGCGCGATGTTCGATTCTTCAAGGCTCCGGGCCTGCTCGTTCAAGGTTTCGCGGCTGCGGCGCAGAGCTTCTTCGGTCAGCTTCAGGGACGTGATGTCTTCATGGCTGACCACGACCCGCAGGGGCTTCTCACCGGCGGTGCGAATGGCGCGCATGTAATACCAATGCTTACCGGAAGGCGAGTGGCAGGGATAGTCATAGATGAATTCATCCAGATGCCCGGCGATCACCTGCCGGATGCCTTTGGCAACATTGTGAGCGTCCCGCGCACCAGGCCCACTCGCCGCCTCACACAGCGCCACGTAGTTGACACCGACGGAATGATCGTCTTCACCCGCAGCGTTCTCCGTCGCAAACCGCTGCCAGGCCTTGTTGGTCTCCAGAATGACGCCGTCTTCGTCCAAAATGGCGATGTGGGCGGACAACGAATTAAGGACCGTGGTGGCCAGGGTATTCATGGGGTTGGGTTTCGGCATCAGTATGCCCTCCTATAGGGGTAATTTACCCTCATAAACCTGCAAGTCAATACGAATCGACCGCCGGGCGCGCGGACAGACCGGCAGGCCAGATTCATGAGGTGACATTGAAGGATTGCGTCTTATAGTCTATGCTAAGTGAGGAAAGGGATCCGTTGACCAAGGCCTGCGATCCCGAGCCTTTAATCCCCCAGACAACGAAAGGAAAACACAATGAAAAAAGTACTGGTCGGCTATGTCAGTCGAACGGGAAACACGGCCAAAATGGCGGAATTCATCGCCGAAGGGCTTCGCTTCAGCGGAAACGAGGTGGTCCTCGCCAAGATTTCCGACCTTAAATCCGAAAAGGAATTAGAAGGATACGACGGTTATGTGTTCGGATGCCCGACCTACCATCGCGATCTGGTGGGAAGCATGAAAACCTTTCTCTTTATGGCCCAAAAGCCAAACATGGTGGGGAAAATCGGAGGGGCTTTCGGGTCTTACACCCATAGCGGCGAGTCGGCCCAGATGATTTTCGATACCATGCAGCATGTCTATAAAATGGACATGGTGGATCTCGGCACCCTGAACCTGAAAGAACATGTCGTAACGACGGATGAAGGTGCCCGGGCTTGCCAGGACTATGGCAAGGCCATCGGACAGAAATTTAGCTGACCCCGCTTTTCTCCCTACGGGCACAGCGCCTGCGATGCGCTGTGCCCATGATCACCCCGATGATCTTCTCCCGCCGGTATGCCGTCACATTCAGATCACACCCTGACACGAAGTGCACTTGAACACCCCTCCCGGTCATCCTCCGGCACGTGACAACCGCCGATGCCCCTTGCGCTGCCCCCCTGTCCCACCAGGGATGCTGTCGTGTTCTGCAAAAACCAATCAAGTGAAATCACCACAATGCCGATATCCTCTGTGACCAGATAGGGCCGGAGGAATCTACCATGTTCGCGCATATCAACTTCCAGATCGAAACCGTTTTTATTCTGGCAGCCGCCGCCCTGCTCTTACTCTTGGTCCAACTTCTAAATCGCCAGGTGACCTGAGACACCCGGGAGCATCTCGCCGAAGACGACCTGTACAAAATGGCACGCATCACCGGCGCCAGTGAATACGAGATCTTCCAGAAGTCCGCGGCGAAATGGCCAGTGTCGGATACCATGGTGGAAAAGCACTTCAAGGAATATTTACGGCACCAGGCGACACCCTATTATGTCAATGATTTCATCAGGAAGCACAAGCAGCAGGTCGACAACCTGAAACTGCCGCCATTTTGAGGAAAGCATTTCTTGGGAGATCAGCGGAGAGGCCTCCGACAATAGGGGAAAAATCATCAGGGGGTGTGGGCTTTTTCCGGGGCCGCCTTCAGGATGACCAGCGTATCGCCGACATTAGCCACACCACCTTGCAGCACCCGGGCAAAAATGCCTTCGCGAGGCATCACGCAATCACCGACCTGATGGAAGATTTTGCAGTGCTGATGACAGGTTTTGCCAATCTGAGTCACTTCGAGCCGGACCGTGGCACCCAGCTGCAACTGTGTGCCGATGGGCAATTCCCATAAACGAATGCCCGTGGTGGTCACATTTTCGGCAAAATCGCCCGGGTGAACGTCCATACCGGCCGCGACGATTTTGGCAATACTCTCGGTGCCGAGCAGGCTGACCTGGCGGTGCCAGTCTCCCGCATGGGCATCACCGTCCAGGCCGTGGCCGACGATGAACCGACCCGCAGGGATATTCGATTTTTTTTCGCCTTTGGTCGAGTTGGTGGATATGGCGGTAATGATGCCATCAACGTTTAATGAATCATGGGGCATGGCAACCTCTTGTAGGTCTTATTTGTCACTACCGGCAAAGACAGGATGATATCATGATGAAATCCAGTGCCACAACGACTGACGGTAACATGTTATGACACCTATGCTGAAAGCGCAATTCCGTGAACGGCTGATGCGGGACCTGGCCGAGCGTTCGATCCCCGGCATACCGGCCTATATTGCGGCATGGAGTGTCATCGTGTTCGCCACCGGCTTTCACCATACCCATACCGCCGTGGCCTACCCCGCCTGGATCGGCTTTTTTCTCGTCAGCGCCTTGCGGCTGATCTATCAATTGACCTATCAGCGTCTGTATCGTTTCAGCGCAACCCTGAACTACAGCTTCTTTCTGATCACGATCCTGATTCCGGTGGGCCTCTGGAGTGCGCTTTTCATCTATTGCATCGTGGGGCCCGAGACCGCCGATATCCGGATGTTGATGGTCATGGCCACGGCGGGTCTCTGTTCCGGGGCCATGACCTCCTTCGCCCCCGACCGGAAGATCGCTATCGCCTATTTGATGCTGATCATTCTGCCCGCCTGTATCAGCATCATCGTTTTCAAGCGCGAGGAAAGCCCGCTGTTTTACCTGATGATCACCTACATCGGCTTCACCCTGCTCCAGTTGTCGCGGGGGAGTCGTGAATACTGGAGCGCCCTTGAAAACGAGGCCGCCCTGGCCAAAAAAACGCGCCAACTTGAGGATATCTCCAAAATTGATGCCCTTACCGGCATCTACAACCGGCGCCACTTCAATCAGATTCTCGAGCTCGAGTGGAAACGCGGTTCCCGGGAAAAACGCCTGCTGACAATGATCATGCTGGACATCGACCATTTCAAACACATCAATGACACGTATGGCCACCTGGCCGGTGATGATTATCTGAAAAGCGTCGCAGCGATCCTAAGGGATCGTTCAAACGCTGCACCGATGTCATTGCCCGCTATGGCGGCGAAGAATTTGCTATTCTGTTGCCTGCCACACCATTGGTGGATGCGGTTGTCCTGGCTGAGCATCTGCGAAAAGAGATTGCGTCTAATGCCGTAAAAAGTGGCAAAACAACCCTCCAGGCCACAGTGAGTCTCGGTATTGCCGGCTGCGTCCCGGATCACCGAACACCACCCGAACACCTGATCGGCATGGCCGACAAAGCCCTCTACGTCGCCAAAACCGGAGGCCGCAACCAGGTCCGCTGGAACGATCAACCTTCCCCGCCCCCCAACGACTCTTCCGGCGGTACGAAAAAGGAAAGCGCTTCCTGCCCGGAAACATCCGCGAAAATAACAGCTGTTTTGGAATGAAGCCAAGCAAATGGGAGTTGCAACCAAACCTGCATATCCGGTAGGATCCCCATTCGGCATCGGGCGCACGCCGTGACCGATCGGGCCGGGGGCCGCCGCGATCAATTCAGATCGCAGAATTGTTCTTCCAGCCGCGGCCATCCTCGAACAGGGTTTGGGGCACCACCATGAGTATACGGATCAAATTTTTTCTTGTTTTACTGGTCTTCAGTCTGATTCCGCTGTTGACCATCACGATCAGCAGCCGCCAAAGCATCAACCGCTTGGGAGACAATCTTGCCGAGGATGTCCGCGCCCACCTGACCGAAACCATCAGCCAGGATTTGACGAGGAGCGCCCAGGTGTCAGCCAATGCCATCGGCAACGAAGTGGCCAATTTGCAATTGTCCCTTCGGTATCTGGCCAGCGCGGTCACGCAGATCCTGGATTCTCCGGATGAGCTGCCCCGGAGAACGGTTTACACGCCGGAAAGCTTCAAAGACCCTTCGACCGCACCGCCGGATCTCGTCATGTCGTGGCGCTATACCCGCCTTACGGACGGTGGCGTCCAAATGCCGTCGGCTGTCAGCACCGGCCATCCTGTCGCCGTCCTGCCGCCGAACCGACAAAGTGCCTTGTGGCCGCAGGCCCAGCGACTCCAGAACCTGACCCCGGTCTTTCGCGATATCTACAACCTCAACAACGGCCTTGCCTACCGCGTTTATGTCGGCTTGGAAAACGGTCTGCATGTTTCCTTTCCCGGACACGGCAACTATGAATCAGGATTCGATCCACGACAGCGACCGTGGTTTATGGATACCCTAAATAATGGCAAGCTGACCTGGTTGTCCCACATGGACAGTTCAACCCAAAATGTCGTTTTTACCGTTGGGGTTCCCATCCGGGACCGGCAGGATCGGGTTGTCGGCGTCGGCGCCATCGATTTCCTGCCCGACGAATTTATGAAGATGGACCAGTTGCAAGCACAATGGTCCCGGGACACGCTGGCGTTCCTGGTCACGCCCGTGATCCACCCTTCAGACAACTCCCAGGGCTTGCAAATCATCGCCGCCGGGACGCCTCTTGAAAAAGATCAAACGGAAACGGCCGAAACGGGGGAAGCACGCTATTTGGAGATAGACGACGATGCCCAGCAGCTGGCGCTTATTGCCGCCATGCAGGCCGCTAACAATGGCCACATGGAAATGCCGTACAAGGGTATTCCCTCCATCTGGGCTTACGCCAGATTCGAGCCACCGATGGATGAGGGCTTAAGAATCGTTTTGGTTGTCCCCCAGACGGTCATCGAATCGCTTTCCGAGCAGGTCAGCAACAATGTCCTGGACCAGACCTATTACATTTACCGCGTGACCGGGATTACGGCGGTCCTGCTGCTGGTGTTGGTTCTTCTGGTGGGGTGGATCGGCACGCGAACGATCCTGCGGCCGCTTTATGCCATGCTTGACGCCTGGGAACGGCTATCGACCGGCGACTTCAGCATTCGGATTGACTACCGCAGCGGCGATGAACGGGATACCCTGATCGAGGCCTTCAACGATATCGTGCCGCGGCTCGAGGCCCACTGGAACCTCAGTCAATCCATGGAACTGGCGCGCCAGATCCAGCGCAATCTGCTGCCGGACCAGGCCCCAGAATTGCCCGGGTTGGATCTGGCCGGAGACAGCCATTACTGCGATGAAACAGGCGGCGATTACTACGATGTGTTTAAAACCGGTTCGCCCGGGGAGAAATGTTTTGCAGTTGCTGTAGGTGATATTTCCGGCCATGGCGTGGCCTCAGCCCTGCTGATGACCACGGCCCGCGCCATGATACGAAGCATTTCAATCCTTGAAGAAGACACGGCCCGACGCATTACCCTGATGAATCGGTTGCTGTACCCGGACACCACGGATACCGGGGATTTTCTGACCCTGTTTTATCTGGAATTCGATATGGCCCAACGGCAGATGCACTGGGTGCGTGCCGGCCACGACCCGGCGATCCTCTACAACCCGGGTGACGATCGGTTTTCCGAACTGAACGGTGACGGGATGGCCCTTGGCATCGAAGAAGAATATCATTTCAAGGCCTACACCATGCCGCTGGGTCTCCCCGGCCAAGTGATTGTCATCGGAACAGACGGAATCTGGGAAGCCCACAACCCCCAGCGGGAAATGTTCGGGAAGGACCGACTGCGTGCTGTGATTCGCCATCATCATCATCTGGACGCACACGCCATAAAGGATGCGGTTTTCAATGCCGTCGCCGAATTTACCGGACCCGACCAGGACGACGATATCACCCTGGCGGTGATCAAAGTGCTCTAGCCGACCGCCGCCCCCCCAATTGATAGCAGGAACCGCTGCAGCAGCCGATTGGGCGCACCGGTTGCTGCCAATACGCACCCAACAGGCCGGTTGGCCGCAGTCAGACGCCGGAAATCACGTTTTGACCTGTGCCCGGAATCCTGTTAGAAAACCGGACGATCCATCGACGATCCCCAAGCATACAGTGAGCGCATGAACGATCCTCATCAATCGCCCCCCCTCTTAAAGCACCCGGCGCGTGCCCGCCAGAATCCCCCCCGCAGCCGGCAGGCCAGAGCCCTTCGCAAACTGGTCTTGGTTTTTGCGGGCCTCAGCGTACTGGTACTTGGAGTGACCGCCTACACCTACATCATTCATCGCCATGAAATGTCGGCCGACCATATCCGCCAAATAACCGAAGCGGCCGGCATCAAATGCAACGATTTTTTTCTCCCGATCTGGTCGACCGCCAGCGTTATCCGGCAATGGGGCGAAAGCGGAATCCTCAGCGAAAATAAAATCGCGACCTTAAACGCGAAGCTGCTTCCCCTGCTCGAGCAGGTCCCTCATATCCAGGCCATGCGCATTGTCTCCCCCGAGGGGCGGCTCTCCTATGGTCTGATGCGGCACGACGGCCAGTGGGCGGCCTGTCTCGTCCCGGAAGCAGGCGCCAAAAGCCCGAACGTCATCTGGCAATTCTACGAGCGCAACGGTGCCGAAATGAAAGGCCATTTTGAAAGCGGGCCGCCTGACCCGCTGACCCGGCAGCGCTGGGCCGAAGCCCGCGACCAAAGTGCGACCTACCCGCTCGGCTGGACACCGCCCTACCCCCTTTTCCCCACCGGCGACGAAGGGATGAGTGCCATATCCGGCTGGACGAACGACGGGCAGGCCCTCACCTTTGGCCTGGATTTCCGTATGGCGGATATCACGCAGCTGCTGAACGAAATCAAAGTTACCGAATCCACGATCTTTTTCCTCTTCGCCCAGGGTCGTCTCCTGGTCGATTTCCAGGAAACGGCTGACGATCCGACCACCGCCATGATTATCGGGGCCTTGGATGATTGGACCCAAAGTGCCCAGGCCGATGGTCCTTTCCGCTTCCAATACGATGGCGTTCCCTGGTGGGGCCTCCTGGTGGATGCCGATGAAAGTCCCGGTCGGCTCGGTGGCATCGGCATCTTTGCCCCGGAAGCGGAACTGATACAATTGAAATCACCCGGGAACCTGATCTACATCCCGGTGATGCTGGTTATTTTCTGGGCATTTCTCCTGAGCTATGCCCGCCGGGTTTCTCGCCAGGAGACCAAGGAAGACGGGCTCATCGATCCTGAACGCATCTCGGCGGGCCAATTGCATGCCGTCATCGAGGGCGGCGAGCACGACCGACTGGAATTCAAATCCACCCTGCGGTGGAATCTCAAAGCCGAAAAAGCCGGTAAAGAAATTGAACTGGCCGTGGTCAAGTCCCTGGCAGCGTTTATGAATTCGGCCGGGGGCAACCTCATTGTCGGGGTCGATGATCAAGGCGGCATCATCGGTTTGGCGGCCGACCAGTTTCCCAATACGGACAAATACCTGCAGCATTTTTCCAATCTCTTCAACCAGCACATCGGGATGGAATTTTCTCCGTTCATCCATTTCGGGGTGCGACCCTTGGGCGAAAAACATGTTTTTGTCATTGCCTGCCGCCCCTCACCCCGCCCGGTATTCGTAAAAGACAAACAGGATGAACGCTTCTTTATCCGCTCCGGCGCCTCCACCCGCCAGTTGAAGATGAGCCAGGTCATCGACTATGTGGAAGAACGCCGAAAGACATTCGCCTGATCAGACCCCCTCTGCGGACACGCCGCAATGCGGCTGCCCGAACGCAAAAAAGGCAGGGCTTGTGCCCTGCCTTTAACGTTTCCGGCCGAGGTGCGGGAAAGACGGTTATTTCTTGAATTTCTTACGGCCGAGTCCAGCCAAACCGATCATACCCAACCCCAACAGCAAAACCGTCGACGGCTCCGGTACGGGCGTTGTGTAACCGGCCACGGCATAATCATTCCGGGAGTTCAACGCGGCAAAGAACGCAATCCCCTGGACCTGACCGTTGATAGCGGCAGAGTAGCTGCCGGCATCCGGGCCTTCGCCACCGATCGCCTGCCACAAGTTAGCTTCAAAATATCCGAAACCATCCAGGGAAAGGCCATTGCCGAAATCACTGTCAAACCCAAAAAAGCCTGCTTCACGATACGGATTGCGGGCGGTCCCTTCGTAAAACAAATCCACCAATTCGAATGTTGCGATATCGATAGGTTTGGAATACCAAATCAGCAGGGCTTCCCTGCCGCCGGTAATTTCGTCGTCGCCGACGCCCACCCCCCCATCACTCGGATTCCAGGTCAAGTTGCCGCCCAGGGCTTGGAAGTGAATATCATAGCCCAACCCGGTTTCACCGCCGGCAAATGACATGTAGCTGGCATCATTGTCATAGTCTGTCCAGTTCAGATCACTGAACATCAGCGCCTGGGCCGGAGAAATGGCAACGCATAAAAAGAAGGCTGCCAGTATAATATTAAAATATATTTTTTTCATTGCGTGCTTCCTTAGCGAGAGAATAACTGCTATAAAACTTTGTTAAGCCTAATATTTTTATATTAATGCAATTTTTGTTCCTTATACTTAAAATTAAATTTTATAATGATATCTGAGTGCTACAACGATTCGTCTTTTTATCCTTCAAAATATGAGAAATATTTTATCCTGATTTTTGAGAAAATAGATTCTCATTAGCACCGGAATTCCTACAAATGAATGACAGGAAAGGGTGTTCCCGGTTAAAAAGAAATGCTATAAATTGGAAAATCAAACGCCTCAGCCATTACTAAGGATATCCTACATTGGACTACGCGGACGTCATCCAGCTCAAGCTGAAAACCCCCGAGGACCTGCGCCACCATCTTAGCAACAATGGCATGGCGCGCCACATTATCCATGATAGCGAATCCGACTGGTGGTGGTTTTGCGACCACCGCAACAAACTGCTCGAATTTGTATTCAATTCGGGCAGCCCCGTCACATTCCGGCAAATCAAAAAGAAATCCGCCCCGGAAACCACCTGGATACCGGAATGCAACCTGATACCCAACATGAAACGCTTCGAGCTGCGCACGACATTTATCTATGCGACGATCACCGAAGAAACACTGGTGGATCTCTTTTGGACGGACTTTCTGAGCCAGGATCTCGGGCAATACGCCTACTGGGATATCGACAACTCCCATAACCAGCTGGAAGAATATGTTTTCTATTGGGAAATGCGGGAAAGCGGTCTGCACATGGAACCCGACGCCGAAAGCGACGCCTTGGAAAAACAGCGATAAATACCAGTTTGTAGACTTGTCATCCGATGGTTGCGTCCTATAATCTAAACGTGCGTGGCAAATGGCACTGCCCACTCAATAAATATCGATCAAGGATACGGGAGCCCCTATGAAACGACCTTTCTACCTCAAACAACCGTGGATTTTGCTGGCACTGCTTCTGGTGAGTTTTGCGGTCTCAGCGCAGGCCGCAGGCCCGCAGGATATGGGCGGCTGGGAAAAAGACGCCCCCTACAACCAGCTCTACGACGCCCGCGAATTGGATTCTTTCAAGGGCCGTGTCCAAAAAATCTTCACCGTGGTCCCCATGCCGGGCATGGCCCCGGCCACCGCTATTTTGGTGGAGGAGGCTGAGGATGCCGTCAATGTGGTTCACATCTGCCCGGAATGGTTTGCCGGCCCCCAGGACATCGGTTTGCGCCGGGGCGACCGGGTAAATGTTAAAGGGGTCTGGGCCGAAATCGACGGTGAGTTTGTCTTTATGGCCGCGAAAGTGAAAAAGGGGGATTTTTTTGAGTTTAAGGTCCGCGTCACCAGTGATGGAACCCCTTTCTGGACGATGTCCAAAGAGGAGCAGGAAAAACATCGCAACTAATGATGGACATCTGCCAAAATAGACCGTTCCAAAATGGCATATGACCAATAACCCATTGCGATATTTATTAATTCAATCTGAACTGTTCCAAATTGGGACAGCCCTCTCAACCCTTCTGCTAACTACCCTTCTGAATCTGCCGTCCTAAATCAATCACAAATAATTGTTATCAATGACGATTTAACGAGTTCCGGCAAATCCGTATTAACTGGCATAATGGTTGCTCTTTGAGCCAGACAGGCATTTTTCTTTAAAATCCCGGCGGTCCGCCGCCGGCAGCCTATATGCGCTTTGGCACCTTTGAACACCGCCTCCCAAGCACTATTGGGATAACGCAAGGTGTGCATTTTCAAATGAGGACGTGATCGTCCCAAACGTCCTCGCATCCCGCAACGGGGGAGGAATCATTCATGGCCGCACCCGCTATCGACATCAATCCCGATCAAGCCCAACCCTTTCTCAAGGAAGTCATGGATCGTTCCGGTCAGAATCTTAGCGCCTGCTATCAGTGCCGGCGTTGCGCCGCCGGGTGCAGCGTGGGCGATGAAACCAATTTTTTTACCCCTAACCTGCTCATCCGGATGGTGGTCCTGGGGGATCGACAACGCGCTTTGAACAATGAACTGGTTTGGAAATGCGTCTCCTGCTACACCTGCGGCACTCGCTGTCCGAACGACATCCAGACCGCCCGCATCACCGAAACCCTGAAAAAAATGGCCAAGGCCGAGCACCTGCCGCCCTTGCAGCCCAAGATTGCCGATTTTCACGACGCATTCGTCAAGTCCGGCATCCGGTGGGGCCGTGTGAACGAAATGGAGTTCATGGGGGCCTACGAAATGAAATTCGCCTTGCGCAACATCAAGGCCCGCCGGTTCGGAGCGATTTTGGACGAGATAAAAACCCAGGCAGGGCTCGGCATGAAAATGACGCAACTGCGACGGATGCACTTCGGTTTTCTGATCGCCAAGGGCCGCAAGGAAATCAAAACGCTGCAACGCAAATCCAAACACCGCGCCACGCACTAACCCACAGCGGGGCCCGAGCCGCGCGCGTTTTTCATCGGGCTCCAGGGAGAAGAGGATCACCATGCCATTAGCCTACTACCCAGGATGTTCCTTGCAGCAGTCGTCGGCCCTGTATGATGTCCAGAGTCGGCGCATTTTTTCCGAACTGGGGGCGGAACTTGTCGAGATTGAAGACTGGAACTGCTGCGGCGCCACATCGGCCGGCAAAGTGGACGACTTCATGGCGGTTGCCATGCCGGCGCGCAATATCGGCATTGCCGAAAGGGCCGGCTTTACCGAAATGGTCATCCCGTGTTCGGCCTGCTATTCGCGAACCCTGGTGGCCCAGAAACGCATGGCGGACGACGAGGGCCTGGCATCGGAAATCAATGCCGAACTCGACGCCAAGGTCAACGGATCGCTGAAGGTCTCGTCCATATTGGAGGCCCTCGAAGACCGGATCAAGGCCGGCGCCCTGAAGGACCGGGTCGCCCATAAAAGAACCGGCCTGCGGCCGGTCTGCTACTACGGGTGCATGATGACGCGTTTTCCCTACAACGTGCCGGTGCCGGACGACGTCGAAAACCCCCAGGGCATGGAGCGCGTGCTGAAAGCGCTGAAGATCAAAGCCGTAGACTGGAACTACAAAACCGCCTGTTGCGGTGCATCGGCCTCCGTGAACGATCTGGAAACCGCCCACAACCTGATGGCCCGCATCATGAAGGATGCCGTCGCCCGCGGCGCCAACTGTTTCGTAACCACCTGTCCCATGTGCCAGATGAACCTCGATGCCCAGCAGGATGCTTTCTGCCAGAAAAATGGCATCGAAGCGCGCCTGCCGGTGTTTTTCATTACCGAGATCGTCGGCGCCGCCATGGACATTCCGCCGGAAGAACTGCAGACCGACCGGCACTTCGTTGACGGCACAACACTCTTGAAGGAGCTGGAGCAACATGACGAAAAAGGGGAATAACATCAAACGCGGATCGGTATTGATTGCCGGAGGCGGCATCGGCGGGATGCAGGCCGCGCTCGATCTGGCGGACAGCGGCTTCAAGGTCCACATGATCCAGAAGGATCCTTCCATCGGCGGGACCATGTCCATGCTGGACAAGACATTTCCCACCGGCGACTGCTCCATGTGCATGATATCGCCCAAAATGGTGGAGGTCGGCCGCCATCCCAACATCGTGCTGCACACCCTTTCCGAAGTCACCGCTGTCGAAGGCGAACCAGGGGATTTCACCGTCACGGTGCACGAGCAGCCCCGCTATGTGGACGCCGAGAAATGCACCGGCTGTGGCGCATGTGAAAAAAAATGCCCGAAATTGGTCGTGAGCGAGTTCGAACAGGGCCTGAGCAAGCGTAAAGCCATTTACTCCCTGCTGCCCCAGGCCGTGCCCAATACGCGCGTCATCGATCCGGTCAACTGCCTTTATCTTCAGCGCGGCCGATGCAAGGCCTGTGTGAAGTTCTGCGACGCCAACGCCATCAATTTCGACGATACCGAAAAAGATTACCAGCTCCAGGTCGGCGCCATCATCCTGAGCCCCGGCGCGGATCGCTACAATCCTAAAATACGCCCCGAATTGGGCTTTGGACGCTGGCCCAATGTGGTCACCTCGCTGCAGTTCGAGCGCATTCTATCGGCCTCCGGCCCCTTCGCCGGTGAAATCAAACGCCCCTCCGACGAAAGACACCCCCGCAAAGTAGCCTGGATCCAGTGTGTCGGATCGCGGGATCCCCACAACGCCAACCCCTGGTGCTCGTCGGTATGCTGCATGTACGCCACCAAACAGGCCGTCATCGCCAAGGAACACGACGGCAGCATTCAACCAACTGTTTTTTATATGGAAATGCGGGCCTTCGGCAAAGACTTCGACAAATACGTCGATCGCGCCAAAGACCAATACGGTGTGGTCTACCGCCGCACCATGATCTCCGACGTCAAGGAAGACCCGGACACCGGCAGCCTGATTCTGCGCTTTGCCGCCGAAGACGGCACCCTGATCGAAGAGATCTTCGACCTGGTGGTGCTCTCCATCGGGTTTCAACCCCATGCCGACGCGGCCGAATTTGCCCGCACCTTCGGTATCGAACCCAACATCCACGGCTTTGCCAAGACGACGGCCTTCGGACCCGTCGAAACCACCCGGCCCGGGATTTACGTCACCGGCACCTACCAGGGGCCCAAGGACATCCCCGAGACCGTGGCCCAGGGCAGCGCCGTGGCCGGTCGCAGCATGGCCCTGCTGGGGGAAGCCCGGGGAACCGAGATCACCGTCCAGGAACTGCCCGATGAAAAGGAGGTGGCCGGCGAAGAGCCGCGCATCGGTGTCTTTGTCTGCCACTGCGGGATTAACATTTCGCAGACCGTGGATGTCAAGGGCGTCGCGGAAGAAATGCGCTCCGTGCCGAACGTGGCGTATTCCGATGATCTGATGTACGCCTGTGCGCCCGACGGTCAGGAAAAAATAAAAGAACTGATCAACGAGCACAAGCTCAACCGTGTCATCGTTGCCTCCTGCACGCCCCGCACCCATGCCCCGCTCTTTCAGGACACCATCCGGGAAGTCGGGCTGAACAAATACCTGTTCGAACTGGCTGACATTCGCGAGCAGTGCAGCTGGTGCCATATGGGGCAGAAGGCGATTGCCACCAAAAAAGCCACCGAGATCGTCAAAATGAACGTGGCCAAGGCCCGCTACCTGCAGCCGGTTGAAACCGATTCGGTACCCGTCACACCGGGCGCCATGGTCATCGGCGGCGGTGTGGCCGGCATGACGTCGGCCATCGCCCTGGCGGACCAGGGATTCGATATCCATATCGTGGAAAAGGATAACCGCTTGGGCGGCCTGGCCGGGAATGTCTACCGTACCCTGGACGGCAGCGACGTCCAGGCCTTCGTCAAAGAAAAAATCGCGGCCGTGGAAAACCACCCCAAGATCAATGTCCACCTGGGAACGGAAGTGGCCACCACCGGCGGGTTTGTGGGCGGCTTTAAAACAACGCTGGCGAACGGCGATAAATTCGACCATGGCGCCATTGTGGTGGCAACCGGCGGCGCCGAGTATGAACCCGAAGAGTACGGCTACAAAGACAGCGACCGCGTCATTACCCAGCGCGACCTGGAAAAACAGATTGCCGAAGGGCTCGACCCGGGCCGCAAACACTATCTCATGATCCAGTGTGTCGGATCCCGTGAGGAGCCGCTGAACTACTGTTCGCGGGTCTGCTGCCAGGACGCGATTAAAAACGCCATCGCCATCAAGGAGAAATCACCGTCCGCCCAGGTCACGATTCTCTACCGCGATATCCGCACCTATGGCCTGCGCGAGGACTACTACCAGAAGGCCCGCGAAATCGGGGTCCTCTTCGTCCGGTTTGTGCCGGAGAACAAACCCCAGGTGGAGACCGGCGGCGAGCGTCTCCAGGTCACGGCTTTTGACTACGTACTGAACCAGGATATTCGCCTCTTTCCCGATGTGGTCGTCCTCTCCACCGGGTTGCGGCCCCACCCGCTGACGGAAAAAGTGGGCAAGCAATACAAGCTCACCCGCAACCCGGATGGATTCTTCCTGGAAGCCCACGTCAAACTGCGGCCGGTGGATTTCCCGAGCGAGGGGCTCTATGTGGCCGGCTTGGCGCATGCTCCCAAGAATCTGGATGAAACCATCAGCCAGGCCCTGGCCGCGGCCGGGCGAGCGGGGGTACTGCTCTCCCACAACCGGCTGAGCGTTTCGGGCATCATCTCCAAACACAACCGGGACATCTGCATGTCCTGCCTGGCGTGCTTCCGGGTATGTCCTTTCGGTTCGCCCTTTATCGACGAGGACGGCAAGGTGAGCCACAACGAAGTCATCTGCACCGGCTGCGGCATCTGCGCCGGCATCTGTCCGGCCAAGGCGTTCCAGGTGAACAACTTCACGGATCAACAGATTCACGCCATGATCGATGCCGCCACGGAAGACGTCTTAGAGAAGGCGTAAATGAACAACCATTAATCACACCCACAGGGAGAACGATCACCATGACCGTACAAGCGCAAGCGGCCGTCGCGGAGGAAATCCCCTCCATTGAGCCCTTGAGGGAGACCCCGCCTGATTGGGACCCCAGCATTCTCGCGTTTGCCTGCCATTACTGTGCCTTCGCCGCAGCCGATCTGGCCGGCGTCATGCGGTTGTCCTATGCCCACAACGTCAAAATCATCCGCATGCCCTGTACGGGCAAACTGGATCACAGCTATGTGCTGCGCGCATTTGAAAGGGGGGTGGACGGCTTGTTCGTCGCCGGCTGACTGGAGGGCCAATGCCATTTCCTGGAAGGAAATCTCAATGCTGCCAAGCGCGTCAACTACCTGAAAACCGTTCTCCCCAAAGTCGGCATCGATCCCGAACGACTTGCCATGTATAATTTGTCGGCCGCCATGGGGCCAAGGTGGGCGGAAATCTGCAACGAATTCACGGAAAGGATCCAGAAACTCGGTCCTTCTCCCATACGGCTTGCTATTCAGGCGCAGGAAAGGAGAAAACAGCCATGATCGTGGGCGAACAGAAACCTCTTGAAGAAATTTGGGAGAGCATCAAAGACCACAAAAAGGTCCTGGTGTTTGGCTGCAACACCTGCGTCGCCGTGTGTCAGCAGGGGGGCAACAAGGAAGCCGAAATTCTGGCGTCCCTGCTGCGAATGAAGGCCACCCAGGAAGGCGTCGACATGGAAATTCAAGATTCCGGCATCGAACGCCAGTGCGAACACGAATTTTTCGAAAAAACCGAAGATCGCGTTGAATGGGCAGACGCCGTCTTGAGCACGGCCTGCGGCATCGGGGTGCAGTTCATGGCCGAAAAATACCCCAAACCGATCTACCCGGGCCTGAACACAACTTTCCTGGGGGCGGTCGAGGAGTTGGGGGTGTACACGGAGCGCTGTCAGGCCTGCGGCCAGTGCATCCTGGCCCAGACCGGCGGTATTTGTCCCATCGCCCGTTGTGCCAAACGCGTCATGAACGGGCCCTGCGGGGGCTCCACCAACGGCAAATGCGAAATAAGCAAAGATGTCGACTGCGCCTGGCAGCTCATTGTGGACCGCTTGAAACTGCTGGGCAAGATGGATGACTACGAAAAACTCACCCCCATCAAGGACTGGTCTTCCGATCGCGCCGGAGGCCCACGCAAACTGGTCAGGGAGGATGTGCAGCATGACAGCTAAAACGCCGAGCAAACTGGAAAAAGTCCTGGCTGCGGGTCACTTTGCCGTAACGTCCGAGTGCGGTCCTCCCCGCGGCAGCGATCCGACGGAAATCGTCGAAAAGGCCGAAATCATCAAAGACCACGTGGACGCCATCAATATCACCGACAACCAGACATCCGTCTGTCGCACCTGCTCCCTGGCCGTCTGTATCCGCCTTAAGACCATGGGGCTGGAACCGGTGCTCCAGATGGTGACGCGGGACCGCAATCGCATCGCCTTACAGAGCGATATCCTGGGCGCCGCCCACTGGGACATCAACAATATCCTGTGCCTGTCAGGCGACCACCAGAGTTTCGGCGACAGCAGCAAGGGGCAAAACGTGCACGACCTGGACTCCATGCAACTGCTGCAGACCGTGAGGCTCATGTGCGACGAAGGCAAGTTCCTGGGAGGCGACGACATCAAACGCCCGCCCCAGATGTTTGCGGGGGCGGCTGCCAATCCCTTTGCCGACCCCTTTGAAATCCGGGTGGCCCGTCTGGCCAAGAAGGTCGCCGCCGGTGCTCAATTTATTCAGACGCAATGCATCTACAACCTCGACAAATTCGAGGAGTGGATGAAGGGCGTACGGGACCGGGGCCTGCACGAAAAGACGGCCATCATGGCCGGCCTGACACCAATGAAATCCGCCGGCATGGCGCGCTACATGAAAAACCGCGTCCCGGGCATGGATGTCCCCGATGAAGTGGTCAAACGCCTGGCCGATACACCCAAGGAAAAACAGGCCGAGGAAGGCATCAAGATGTGTATCGAGTCTATCCAGCGACTGAAAGAGGTTGAGGGCGTCCGGGGTTTTCACATCATGGCCATCGAGTGGGAAGAAAAAGTTCCGGGAATCGTCGAAGCAGCTGGACTTTACCCCAGGCCTGAAGTGTAGGAGGCAATATGAAGACCTTTGAAGACCTGATTGAAGAAGTCCAGAAACCCGGGCTTTGTCATCACTGCGGTGGCTGCGTGACCTTCTGCACCTCGATCAACTACGGTGCGCTGGAGTTGAGTGAAGAGGGCGTACCGCGTTATGCCGACCGGGAAAAATGCATCGAGTGCGGCCTGTGCTACAGCATCTGTCCGGAAATAGACGAGCTCCAGGAGGAGACCCGCAAGGTCGCCGGATGGGAACCCCCCATGGGTCACGTGCTGGACACCACCGTGGCGCGTGCCATCGATCCGGCCATCCGCCGCATAGCGACCGATGGCGGCGTGGTGACCGCCCTGTTGGCGCATCTCTTCGACCGGGGGCACATCGACGGGGCCATCGTCACCCGGCAAAGCGGCCCCTTCGAACGCGATCCCTGGCTGGCCACCTCACGCCAGGAAATCATCGATGCCGCAGGCTTCTACCTAGACAGCTCCCACGGCATGAAGCACTTTGGGCACGATTACTCCACGTATGCCCCCACGGTGCAGGAATTTCGTCCCATGGTGCAAAAGGGCCTGCGCCGCGTGGCCCTGGTGGGAACCCCCTGTCAGATCAAAGCCCTGCGCAAAATCGAAGCATTGGGGGTTGTCCCCTCGGATTCCATTCGCTACACGCTAGGCCTATTCTGTTCGGGCAATTTTCTATTCGATGCCAAAGAAAAAGAAGAGCTTGAGAACATCGGTGGATTCAAATGGGAGGACGTGGTCAAGGTCAATCTCCGCAGCCACCTGATCCTGCGCCTAAACACGGGCGAGAAGAAAATGCTCCCCCTGGAAAAACTGGAATTCATGAAGCGCTACGCCTGCCACTACTGCCCGGATTATTCCGCGGAATACGCCGACATTTCCTTCGGCGGCCTCGGGGCGGAAGAAGGCTGGACCACCGTCATAACGCGTTCACCCGTTGGCCGTGCCATCATGGCCGACGCCAAGGACAAAACCATCGAAATATCCGATACCGCCACCGACAAATCCGCCAAGATATTCAGCACCATCAAGGCGGCCTCGGATCGCAAAAAAGCGTATTCACAGCAAATGCACGACAAACTGCTGGAAGGCAAGTCGGCCTGAACGACGTCAAATTTTAACGCATAATCAATAAGGGCCCGGGGAATTCATTTTTCTCCGGGCTTTTTTCTTTTTCTGATTCGATTTCTTTTCGAAGAACCAACATGCGCACAATAAAAAATTCCGTTTAGGAGCATGACCTTTATTTGGATAGCGCCTGAGACGACGCTTCACGATCCTCTGAGCGAGCGGCTACTCATCTATCATCGGTTGCAGCCTTGGACCGATATCGGCATAGGTGCCCGAATCACCGCTCAACGCAAGTATCGTTACCAACGACGATGACCGTCTGGGGATGAAAAGCATGGGACTCTGTTGACTAAGTTCTTTGCATGGACATGTTGAGCGTATTGAAACTATCATATTCATTACTCAAATCTCAGAAATCATGAACTCGGAAAAATATCGATCAAATCAGGAACGCATTGCTGAACTGCACACTTTGCAGGCGGAGGTCGTCCAACTAAAAAAGCGTCTATTGCAAATGGAGCGGGCCGCAGAAATACATAAATACGCCGCTGTGATCATTGAACACAGCCCCGCTATTGTATTTCGCCGGCTGGCGTCGGAGGCGTTGGATCAGCGCAAGATGGCCTACGTATCCCCCAACATTTCCCGTTTCGGCTACACGGCGGAAGAATTCATGAACAATCAGATCATGTTTCGTCATATTGTCCACCCGGACGATACCGAAAGAGTTGTAAGGGAAATTCAGTCCTACGTAAACAAAGGCATCGAGGAATATAAACAAGTTTATCGCATTATCACCAAGGCTGGCGATGTCCGATGGATCGAAGATCACACCTCTGTTGTCGACGACCCGGATACCGGCCTGAGGTACCACCAGGGTATCGTGGTAGACATCAGCAACCGTAAAGCAGCGGAGGAAAAACTGCGTGATAGCGAAATGAAATATCGACGCATCGTGGAAACCACCGGCGAAGGTTTCCTGCTCATGGATAAGGATCTTAACGTCGCCGACTTGAACAATGCCTATTGCCGTTTGGTCAAGTCGACAAAGGCAAACATCATCGGCCAAAGTATATTTGACATGGTCGCCGAAAATAGCCGCCCTTTTTTATATGCCAACCGTAACGAATTGTTCCATCAACCCACCTACGAATTTGAAAGCAGGTTTCTGGCCAAAGGTGGTACGACCATTCCGGTTCTGGTGCATGGCAATACGCTTTACGATGATGCCGGATCGGTCATCGGCAATATGGCGTTTATTACCGATCTGACCGAACAGAAAACAGCCCTTTCATTGGCAGGTGAAGTGCAAAAAAGCCTTCTTCCGCAAAAAGCGCCTGAAATATCAGGACTTGAGATTGCAGGGAAAATGATTCCCTGTGATGAAATTGGTGGCGATTACTTTGATTTCATCGAGGAGCCCGAGGCCCGGGGAGCCCCTTTGACCATTGTGGTGGGCGACATCTCGGGACATGGCGTGGACTCATCACTCCTGATGACCACTGCTCGCGCTTTTTTAAGAATGCGATCGTCTCAACCCGGTACGATCACCGATATTATCAACGCCATGAACGAAAAATTGGCCGAGGACGTCATCGGAACCGGTAAGTTTATGACCCTTTTCTATCTTACGATTGACGGTCCTCGGCCATGCATTGACTGGATTCGAGCGGGCCACGAACCAGCCTTGTTATATGATCCTGAAATGGACCACTTCGAAGAGCTCAAGGGGGCAGGCATTGCGTTAGGTGTGGACGAAACCTATCGATATCAATCACACCGAAAAACCGGCTTGAAGAAGGGGCAGTTAGTCATCGTAGGTACTGATGGCATCTGGGAGGGACACAATAAAGCCGGTGAGATGTTCGGCAAGCAACGCGTTCAGGAAATCATTCGCCGGAATGCCTCATTGGGCGCCGAAGAAATTCTGAAAAAGGTATTTCGAGAACAACGCCGGTTTACGCAAGATGCAAGGCCAGAGGACGATCTAACGCTTGTCGTTTTAAAGGTTATCGATAACCGCATTGGAAACTGAAAACTGCTTCGACACCTTGACTTCCCAGTCGGTTTCTGGTGGAATACGTTTAGATCTAAAAAACGCATTTCAATCAGAAGGGTGTGGTATGCCATTGCCGATAGCCAGCCCCGCTTCTCGAGACAGAGAGGTGGGGTTTTGTGTTTTCGAACACATTGATTCAGCGAGGTGACGATGTTCTACAGATTCAAATTCTTTGAAGATAGAGCACTGCTGAAGGTTATGATTTATGGACAAGCCGACCAGCAAAGCATGCGGTCCCGACTCACCTTACTAGCCAACGATCACCGATGGAAAAACGAATACAAGCTGCTCATCGATTATTCCAGCGTTACGGTGATCGATACGCCGGAGGCGTTTACCAATACGCTCAAAGAATTATTGAATGAAATCCCCGAGAAAAGGCTCCCGGTTGGGATTGCCTATGTTTTCCCGGACCGCCTTTTCTGCCAGTGCTTTGACCCTGAGCAGTCTGTGCATAGCCTCGAAGCAAGATGCAAGGTCCGCTTTTTCAGGCAGGAAGAGGCCGCCATCGACTGGCTTGAAAAACTGGCGCTTGAATGCATGACAGCCAAAGACGTTCCCTGAGGTGCTAAGCCATAGCAGATTCGGTTGAATTTTGGCCCGGTGCATCAACGGATTTTCCTTCAGACATCCTATCTCCCTGTCATTGTATTAAGTTCTATTTTCTGTACACCAAACGTTTTGGAATTGTATCCATTACGCATTGTGATTCGTGCTTTGAGCCTCTCTGGTGAGAGCGAACCTTCGACACGGTCCACCCTCCGTCCTATCCATAGATGTTTTCGATCCACCTTATCATTTCGACATCGCTTAGCGTTCCCTAAAAAAGACGGTCCGGCGGAACGGTTTCGAAACCGCAGCCCTCGATATCTTGACATAAAGATATATTGCGCTACCTTACCGTCATGACAAATGCACCGCACATACGCCTGGTTCTATGGAAAGCCGCCAAAGCCATTGAGAAGGTTGATCGCGCCAGCATCGTTGGGACCGGATTGCAACTCAGTGAATTCACCATCATGGAAGCACTGCTGCACAAGGGTCCGCTTCCGATCAACACGATCGGCGAAAAAGTGCTGTTGACGAGCGGCTCCATGACGGCCGCCATCAACCGCCTTGAAAAAAAAGGCTTTGTACGAAGAATTCAGGATACATCGGACGGTCGCTTCTTTCACGTCCACCTGACGGAAATCGGACGCATGGTCATTAAAAATGCTTATGAAAAACATGCGACCAATCTGGAGCAGGTGGCGGCGGTGCTGAGCCAGGGCGAGCGGCAGGAACTTTTACAGCTTTTGAAAAAAATTGGCTGTCATGCGGAGGAAGTCCATATCGATAATACCCCATAACCCCCGCAATGGAATATTACGCAATTAAGCGCGAGGTGCTCCATGCACACGAAAGACGACATAACCGGAATCCATCATATAACCGCCGTTGCATCGTCCACCGCGGAAAACATAGACTTTTACGAAAACGTCCTCGGTCTGCGGCTGGTCAAGCAAACCGTCAATTTTGACGATCCGTTCACCTACCACCTTTACTACGGCGATGCCCAGGGGGCGCCCGGAACAATCCTGACATTCTTCCCTTGGCAAACGCTTCCCCGGGGAAAACCTGGAACGGGCATGGTGACCGCCATTGCCTTTGCCATACCCCGCTCTTCGATGGCTTTTTGGAACCGCCGCATCAAGGCCACCGGGCGGGCCCTTCAAACCGCAGAGCGCTTCGGGGACCCGGTCATCACCTTTGCCGATACGGACGGCCTGCCCATCGAACTGGTCGGCAGGGTTGACCTGCCACCCACAACCGGCGGGGGTCGGTGCCAGATCCCGGATGATCATGCCATACACGGTTTTCATTCAGCCACGGCCACCCTGAATGGGATCGAGGATATCCAAGCGCTTCTCGAGGGGGAGATGGGCATGCGCCGGCACGTCCAGGAAGGCGCCCGCTATCGGTTCCTGATGGCAGACCAAGCGGCACCGGGGCATCTTTTCGATATCGTGGTCGACCCCGCTGCCTCGCCCGGCAAGCCCGGCGTTGGCACGGTGCACCACATTGCCTTTCGCACAGCATCGGGTAAGACGCAAGCCCAGTGGCAGTCGAACTTGAGACAAGCCGGCCGACATGTCACGGAAGTGCGGGACCGGAAATATTTTCGCTCGATCTATTTCCATTCCCCGGGCGGCGTTCTCTTTGAAATCGCAACGGATCCGCCGGGGTTTACCGTTGATGAATCCGTGGAAGATTTGGGCACGGCCCTGATGCTGCCGGATCAATATGAGCCGATCCGCACCGATATCGAAAAACGACTGCCCGCCCTGCAGCGCAACGCCTTTTACCAGGGGGTCGAAGACGCATCGGCTTCGACAGAGGCCGGTCGAGCGAGCGCGACCTGATCGAACCGACCGGAACACGTCCGGCGCACCGACGAGTTGATTCCCGGGGCAAGGGTCTGGAAAAATACAAGATCCGCTAACGGCGGTGACGGTCTGTCCGCCAAACTTAAAAAGGAGAGCCTAAAATGAAAGTGTTGATTGTTTATTACTCGACATACGGTCATGTTCACAAAATGGCGGAAGCCATCGCCGAGGGCGTGAGGGAAGTCGAAGGCGCCGAGGCCGTGCTGCGGCGTGTGCCCGAAACCCTGCCGGCCGAGGTGATAGAAAAGATGGGCGCGGGCGATGCCCAGAAGTCCCAGGCCCATGTGCCGGTCTGCACGGTGGACGAACTGGCCACGGCCGATGCCGTTATATTTGGAACACCGACCCGCTTCGGCAACATGTGTGGCCAGATGCGCCAATTCCTGGACGCCACCGGGCAGCTATGGTCCCAAGGTGCCCTGGTGGGCAAAGTGGGCAGCGTTTTCACGAGCACCGCCACCCAGCACGGGGGGCAGGAATCCACCATCCTGTCCTTTCACATTTCGCTGCTGCACCACGGTTTCGTGATCGTGGGCCTGCCCTATGCCTTCCAGGGGCAGATGCGCAATGATGAAATCACCGGCGGTTCCCCCTACGGGGCCTCCACCATAGCCGGCACGTCCGGTGAGCGACAGCCCAGCGACAACGAACTGAATGGCGCGCGCTTCCAGGGCAAGCATGTCGCCGCCATCGCCGCCCGACTGAACGCTTGAAGACACTCTGACCGCCTCACCATGAACCGCCGAGGCTCCGTTCCAGAGCCAGCGTCGGCCGGATCATGGTGAGGCGGTCATTTGCGACCAGGTTCGCCGACGCCGGCCAGCCCCATCCCGTCCCCCTTCTCCACCCTTGAACACCGCTTACCGCAACGTCTCTGCTCAGCGCAAAAAACATCCATCCGGAGATGTTGACAAAGTTCTCCGTAACATTATTTTTTATTCATAAATTAATTAGTAATGTTTTATTACGGTATTTATTATTCAATGGGAGGTGCGTTATGGATATCAAAAAACTGGCCCCTTGGAACTGGTTCAAAAAAGAACAGGAAGATGGCGGCAAATCCGTGCCCGTGAACAATTCTGCCGTAAACGAGACCCTTTGGGGAGGTGATCACCCTTTGGTTTCGTTCCACCGGGAATTCGACCGGCTTTTCAACACCATGCTGCATGGATTTGGCATGCCGTCCCTGGGTCTCAGCCGCACCGGATGGCCGGCCCTGGCCCACGACATCCTCAAACCCACCCTGGATATCGGCTCGACCGAGACCGCCTATACGGTGTCGGTGGAAGTTCCCGGCGTCGAAGAAGACGATGTCAAGCTCGAGCTCTCCGATGGCACCTTGA
The DNA here is from genome assembly GCA_020444045.1 of Deltaproteobacteria bacterium. Taxonomy (GTDB): domain Bacteria; phylum Desulfobacterota; class Desulfobacteria; order Desulfobacterales; family UBA5852; genus JABZFP01. The sequence goes on along the minus strand of JAHLLS010000020.1, from coordinate 14,475 downwards.
TCATCCGGGGCGAAAAGAAGCAGGCCAAGGAATCCAAGGACAAGGATTTCTACTGCATCGAACGCTCCTATGGCGCATTCCGGCGGGTACTCTCTCTGCCCGAGGATGTCGACCATGACCATATCCAGGCCGTTTTCAAAAACGGCGTCCTGACCATAACGATGCCGCGCAAAGCCTTGCCGAAATCCAAGGTGAAACGCATCGAAGTCAGGAAGGCAGCCTAATCGCCATGTGAAAGGAGGTGTCTGAAATGGCTGGCAGGCAAGAAATCAGCCTCAAAGGCAATTCAAAAATGACCACCGCGCCAATACATGAAGCGCCTGATCTGGTCTTCAAACCCGCGGTCGATATCGTGGAAAGTGATCGTGACATCATCCTCCTGGTGGATATGCCGGGGGTTGCGGCCGACAGTGTCACAGTGGATCTACGGGACGACCTGCTGACCATCAGCGGCAGCGTCCGCCCCTGGGAAGGGGCCGAGGAATCCGATATTCTCGTGGAATTTGAAATCGGCCGCTATTTCAGGCAATTCAACCTTCCCAACGCCGTCGATAGAGACAAAATCGACGCGCGTTGCACCGACGGCACCCTGCGACTGGTCTTGCCCAAAGCCGACAAGGCCTGGCCGCGTCAGATTGCGGTGAAGACCGGCTGACAAAAACCTTGTGGGGTCCGCCCTGCCAAAGAGCGCGGACCCCACAAGGTGCGTCGGGACGTCTTCCCGCGAACGTGAAAACCACCGGTCTGGCAAGGCCCTCTCCGCTCACCACCATTTACATTCCGAAAAGAAGGTATAAATTCCCCCATGGCCTGCAGAAAGTCCTCGGCGGGCAACAGTGCTTCAATGTGCTTTATAAATTCATACCGTTACCCCCCCAACTGGAGAACGCTAATGAAAATCCTCTATACGTTGTTTCTAATGATAGCCGTAGCCGCCACCGCCAATGCTGGCGGCGCGCCCCTTTCCTACACTGTAAACGGACAGCCGTATGAAGGCTATTTCGTCAGTCCGTCTCCCAACGCCCCCCTGGTGCTCCTGATCCATGACTGGGATGGGTTGACCGATTATGAAGTGAAGCGTGCCGACATGCTGGCGGCGGAGGGGTATGCCGTATTTGCCGCCGACCTTTTCGGGGCCGGGGTCCGCCCGACCAAGGTCGAGGATCGGCGCCAGCATACCGGTGAGTTGTACAAGGACCGCGCCAAGATGCGCGCCCTGATCCAGGGCGCCCTGGATGCGGCCCAGGCTCAGGGGGCCAATGTCGGCAACGCAGTCGTGATGGGCTATTGTTTTGGCGGCGCCGCCGTGCTGGAATTCGCCCGTTCCGGGGCGGATATGAAAGGCTTTGCGACCTTTCACGGCGGCCTGAAAACACCCGACGGTCAGGACTACACCCAAGCCAAGGGAGAGTTCCTGATCATGCACGGCACGGCCGACAGCAATATCACCATGGACCAATTCGCTGCGCTGGCCAACGAATTGGAGCAAAATGGGGTCGCACACGAGATGATCACCTACGGCGGTGCGCCGCATGCCTTCACCGTTTTCGGCTCCGACCGCTACCGGGAAGATGCCGACCAGAAATCCTGGCAACGGTTCAAGGAATTCCTCGCCGACACTTTGAAATAGGAATGCCCGCTATGGGAATATTGAAAGGATTTACCAGAAACCGTGTCAAAAATTGGATTTTGGTTTAAGGTCAAGGCGGGATCGCGTTTCAACCCGCAGGCATACTGAAGTATGCCGAGGACTTGAAACGTGATCCCAACGCAGAGATTGGGCCAAAAGACTTTTTTGACACGGCTTCTGTCAGGCGCGCCGGAACTGGACGATCATAACCCCGAAAATCACCAGCAGCATGCCGGAGAAGAACAAAAGCCCGAGATCCTGCTGGCGATCCAGCCAGCCCACGCCCGCCAGCAGGGCCGTCAGGAGGGCTGTTGCGGGCGGCTGCGCATTGGTGCACACCGCCACCTCGACCGATGTTAAATCGTGCAGCAGCACATTCCAGAGCAGCATCATGATAACACTGGTGACCACCGCCAGCCAGGCCAGCGAAAACCAGGCGGCCGCCGGTATCGTTGCCACGGGCAACGTGAAAAGATCGCGCCCGGCAATGGGCAGCAGCATCAGCGCGCCGATGACCAGGCTCCAGGCCGTCACCACAATGGGATCGTGTTTCCGGCAGGACTCCCGCGCGGCCACAGTGTAGCATACCCAGCTCAACACGGCCCCCAGGATCCAGAAATCGCCGGTCCGAATGCGCCGTATTTCAGGGCCGCCTTCCCAGGGCCGCAGAATCAGCAGAACACCGCCCAGGGCCAGCGCCACACCGACGATCTTGGCCAGGGGCGGACGGCTTTTTTTGAGCAGACTGTCCAGAAGAAGGACCCCCATGGGCGTCAGGGCGTAAAGTAAGGCCGGATGGCTGGGAACCGTGTATTGCAGCCCTTTGATAAAGCAGTACTGGTTAAGCGGCACCACCAGGAAACCGAGCCAGCACAGATGGCCCCATTCCCGCAAACTGAATCGCGGTTTCGGGACCACCGTGCCTGTCAGCAACAGGAAGATAACCGCCGCCCCCATCGCCCGCAACAGGGTCAGGACCTCGGGGTTGTCAAAACCGAGCGCGGCCGCTTTGCCGAAAATGTAGGTGGCCGAGGCCCCGCCCACATGCAAGGCCATCAGGCAGTAAAGAACCGCCCGCGACAGCCCGCCGCCAGCCGCTGGCGGTAAAGACGCCGGTCGAAGGGTATTTCCAGGAAAACGATCCGGTTGCCTCATGAGTCACGCTTTTCGTTCACGGGTTCCCCGCCTGAACGATCACTGACCATCAAAATGACCGCTGTTAGAATCAATCCGCTGCCGATATATCCCGCCAGCGAAAAAAACTCCCCCCACCAGAAGAAGGCCACCACGGCAGCCACCACCGGTTCCAGCGTGGCGGCAATGGCCGCCCGCCCCGCCTCGAGATGCTTCAGGCCGGCGTAGTAGCAATGGTAGGCCCCGTATGTGGAAAAAACCGCCAGCCAAACCAGCGCCCACCAGGCGGTCCAGGATTTGGGCGCAAAGGGAACCCAGGGGAGGAGGCAGGCCGCCCCCATGGGGAGGATATAGAAAAAAACAGTGGCGGCCGGATATTTCGCGCCAAAGTACTTGCCGAAGATGTAGTAAAGCGAATAGCAGAACCCGGCCACCAGACCGAAGAAAACCGCGGCCGCCACCTGGCCCGAGGCCCCCCCGATGGCACCGCCGGGCCCCAGGGAAACCAACGCCACCCCCATCAGGGTTGCGGCCAGGGCAACGATTTTATTGCGGGTCATCTTCTCCTTGAAAAAAAACCCGGCCATCAAGGCGACCCAGGCCGGTGCCGTGTACAACAGGACAGACGCCAGGGCCGCGCCGCCTTTTTGAACCGCCAACTGGTAGGACCCGTAGAAAAGGAAGACGCCGGTCAAACTGAACAGGCCGAGGGCCGGCAGGTCGGCCACGGCCACCCGAACCTGTCGCTGCCACATCGCCTGGGAGCCAAAACACAGCCACGCCAAAACGGCCCGCCAAAACGCCACTTCCAGAGGTGCAACGCCCTCCTGGAAAGCCAGCTTGGCAAACGGACCGATCAATCCCCAAAGCGCCGCCGCGGCAAATATGTACCCGTAGCCTTTCATTCCACGATCTCCACCTGCACGCCGGGAACGGCCCCGGTCAAAGGCCAGCGTCTCAAGTCCGGTTGACAGCCCGCGGGGCCGCTCTTAAGTTGACCACAGGAACAAAGACCGGCCACCCCCTTCAGACGATGACCGGGATCGAACATCCTTTTGCCTGCGATCAAAAGAGGTTCATGCCATGACCATACGAACGACCCGGAAGGGTAAGCATATCATCGACCTTGCGTTGCTCAATCAGTTCAATGCCCAGGGATGCCCCGCCTGCGGCCACAAGTTCAACCTGGGGGATCCGGTTGTCGAAGCTTGTGGCGCCTGGGAAGGCGGACCGCGCTTGATTCACGAACACGAAGCCGTATTCGATGTGGCCACGGCATCCTACGTTGAAAAACGCTGTTTTGCCGCCAAACGGGGCCGCACCGGCTGATCACAGGATAGATTGGCAGGAAGACGCGTGCGGGACCATCGGCAAACGGTCGCTCAAACCGTGAACACCGATAGCAGGCCCTTGCGGGCATTGACGTTCTGAATCGTCACCTCGATCACTTCTTCGGGTTTCAGCGAACGACCGCTGGGAACCGGCATGTCACACTCCACCATATACTCCGTTAACAGCACCTGGTAACCGTTGCGGCGTTTCTGCAACACGGTTGCGACCGTCTGTTCACCCACCCGTCCTTCCAGATAGCGCAGCATCCAATAGTAATGACGATGGTGTTGTACCCGGGAAACAGCCGCCATGGGCTGTTCGAGCTGCTGCATCAAGCCTCTGATATCATCCTTGGCATAGGGGGCTTCCAGCCCCAGGACAGCACGGATCTGGCGCTGGGTGATCAGGTCGAAGTATTTCCGGATGGGACTGGTGGCCGTCACATAGGCATCCAGCCCCAGACCGGAATGGTGTTCGGCCGTGGTGCCCAGAACGAACCGGTTCAGTCGCCGCCGCTGCATCCAGTTCTGAAAAAGCGTTCCCTGGTCCCGCTTGTAAAGCCGTTCCTTCGGTTCGGGCTGGGAACGAAAAATGGCCGGCATATCGTTGTCGCGCAGAAACCGGGCCATCATCCAGTTGGCCATGATCATGAGTTCCGACACCAGCAGGCGGGCGGGACTCTCGCGATTCAGGCGGCTGAGGTTTACCCCCCCGTTCTCATCGATCCAGACATTCACATCCGGCAGGGTGATTTGTACAGCCCCTTGATCCAACCGAAATTCACGAAATTTCTCCGCGATAAATCTTAAGTTGACGATATCCGCATCGTCATCCGCCGCCAGGTTAACATCGTAGTAGGTGCGCTGATGCCGGACGCGAATGACGCTGGCGCATATGTCATACGATACAATCGTGCCAAACGGACCGACTTTTATGAACGTGGAAATGGCCGGACGTGCTTCCCCCGCCCGGAGGCTGCAGACACCCTCCGCCAGGAGAGGCGGGAGCATCGAAATGCGGTGGTCCGGCATATAAATCGAACTGCCCCGCGACAGCGCCTCGCGGTCGATGACGTCTCCCTTCTTGACGTGGTGCGCCACATCCATGATGTGCACACCAACCAGGTAACCATCTTCCAGCGCCTGGATGCTCAGGGCATCGTCGTAATCCAGGGTCGACTGGCCGTCGACCGTCATCAGGGGTAAATCGGTCAAATCACGCCGGGGGCCGCCGGTCTCGAAAAGGTCGGGGTGCGCGACAATCTGGGCGGCCTTTTCCGACACAGCGGCAGGGAAAGCTTCCGGAATGCCTTCCCGTATTAACTCGATATTCTCGTCAACGGCCATGACACCCAGCCGCACCAGCTTTTTAAAAAGATCGTCCTGCCCTTCAACACCGCAGGCCGCTGCCATGGCGCGTCCAAGGTCATAAGTCGGGCTGTCTTTGCCAAAGATGCAATAGGATTTTAAAATCGCCGCATATTCTTCCACCTGGTTGCCATTGCCGGCCACCGCCATGCTGCCCGGTTCGGCCAGCGCGTGCCGCAGCCAGTCACTGCCGTTGCGGATAAGCTGTTGGCGACGGGCTTCTTCATTTTCGCGTGCGATCAATTGTTCGACGTGGCTTTGCGAGTGGGGGAAAAACCCCTCGCTGTTGAACTTGAAGTAGCGGCGGTTGCCGAAGAAGGCACGGATGACGGCGGATTCGTGGTCACTGGTCGTGGTTTCCGAGAAACAGAAGGCCGTCATGGTCTCCAAATCGATCCACTCCTGCTCGGAATTGAGCACTTCCCACAGCTCACGGATATCGATGCCCTGTGTCAAGGCGTCGCGTCGGGCGGCAAAACGTTTGAGCATGTCCACCATCCGGTCGCGCCCGATCGCAAGGTCCAACCGCTCGGCGCTCTGGTGCGAAAGGCGATTCGGCGCAAGACTGACCTCACGGGAATTCTCCGTCAGCAACCGCAGGCGCTGTTGCTTGACCTCGAGCACAACGGCACACAGAATGCGCTGTTTATCTATATATTCGACGACCAAACCGGATTCCATAACCTTGCAAAGTATCAACCGCGTTGTTTAAAGTCAATCGCCGAAACCGCCCCTCCTTTAAAAAAATTTTATTAATTTCATAGGGTTCCAAATCAACAACAGGGTGATGAAACCCGGCCCCGGCGCCCCCCTGTCGGTCATTAATTGACCCTACCGGGAAACGGTCTTAATGTGTTTAAAAGTCAACAGCCCCTTCTGCGCTCACACGAACGGTTGATAAAGGACCAGGGAAAACCGTATTTTGAACCCGCTACGCCTGATCAAACCCAGCCTCATCGAAAACCGCACCCGCATCATCATCGGCCTGATCAGCCTGATCATCGTCGATTTTCTGCAACTGATCATCCCCCGCATCATCAAAACCGCCGTGGATGAACTGACCCTCTACCAGGCCTCCTGGGAAGGGTTGATGCGGCAGGCCTTCATGATCCTGATCGTGGGGCTGTGCATTGGGGGGTTTCGCTATGTCTGGCGGCGCTGCCTGCTGGGCACCTCCCGGCGTGTCGAGGAAGCCTTGCGCAACCGCCTGTTTGGGCACTTGCAGCACCTCTCCGCCCGGTTTTTCGATACCGCCGCCACCGGCGACCTCATGGCCCATGCCACCAACGACATCAACCAGGTGCGCATGGCCACGGGCATGGGCATGGTGGCCCTCAACGATGCCATCGTCCTGGGGGCAGCCGCCATCGGGTTCATGCTCTACATCAATGTCCAACTCACCTTGCTGGTCCTCATCCCGGCACCGCTGATCGTTTTCGGTACACGTTTTTTCAGCCGCCAGATGCACAAGCGCTACCAGACCGTCCAAAAATCATTTTCCGACCTGACCGAAGTCGTCCGCGAACGCCTGGCCGGAATTCGAGTCATCAAGGCCTATACCTGGCAAGCGGCCTCGGCCGACGCGGTGGAAACAGCGTCCCGCCGCTATGTGAATGAGAACCTTGCCCTGGTTCGGGTGACCGGCGCCTTTATGCCCATGATGGTGCTGCTCACCAATCTCAGCATGGTGATCGTGCTCGGCATCGGCGGACGCCAAACCATCCTGCAAGAAATCACGCCCGGCGAGTTCGTCGCCTTTATCAGCTACCTCGGCCTGCTCACATGGCCCATGATGGCCATGGGCTGGGTAACCAACCTGATCCAGCGTGGCAAAGCCTCGCTGCAGCGCCTGAATACCATTCTCACGACCCAACCCCACATCGAAGACCGGCCCAACGCCACGGCACACCTCACCCCGCCCTGCACCCTAGCCTTTCAGGGCGTGTCGTTTCACTACCGCGCCGGCGAACGTGCAACGCCCGCCTCCCCGGTGCTGCAGGATATCGAACTGACGGTCGAACCCGGCCAGACGCTGGGCATCGTAGGCCCTCCCGGAGCCGGCAAGACGACGCTGCTGAACCTGATCCCCCGGCTGTATGATCCTACTGCAGGGCGAATCCTTTTAAATGGGATCGATCTGCGCGATATTCGTCTAAATTGTCTGCGCGGCCTGATGTCCAGCGTTCCCCAGGAACCCTTCCTGTTTGCCGGCACCATCCGTGACAACATCACCCTGGGTCGGCAGGTGGACCAACACCGTTTAGACACCGTTCTGGCGCAGGCGGCCCTGACCCGGACCATGGCCGCCTTTCCCCGGGGCCTGGACACCCTCGTGGGAGAAAAAGGCGTCGTCCTCTCCGGCGGCCAGAAACAGCGCATCGCCCTGGCCCGGGCCCTGTTGGTGGAAGCACCCCTGATGCTCCTGGACGATCCCATCAGTCAGGTGGATATGGCCACCGGCCGCCGCCTGATCGATACCCTGCAAGGTCTTCAGGGCGTGCGCACACTACTGATCGCCACCCACCGGCTGTCGGCCATTCGTCAGGCCGATCGAATTGTCGTCCTGCAGCACGGCCGCATCGTGGCGGCCGGGAATCATGATGACTTGGTCAGAGACGGCGGCTATTACGCCGAAACCGCCCAAATGCAAGCCGTGACGGAGGCCCTCGATGCAGCATGACGGGGGCTATTTTGAAGAAGGCCAGTTGGACAAGCAGCGGGACCTTCGCTTGCTTGCAAGACTGCTGCCCTTTCTGACACCCTACCGCGCCATGCTGGCGGCCTCTGTCGCTCTGGTCCTGCTTCTCACCGCCCTGGACCTGACGCTGCCTTATCTCACCAAAATGGCCATCGACCGTTATATCGTGCCGGTGCAGACGGATAGCATACCATCGGACAGCAACAAACCGGCTGAGGAAACCTCCTCCCGGACGAAACGCTGGCTAATGCTTTCCAATGACAATCCCGCCCTGCCGGCCCTGCGGGCGCGCTACCCCGAGCTGATAGTTCGCCGGGATGCGGGCTGGGCCATCGCCTATCAAGATCTGGACCGCCTGTCCCCGGAAGAACGCCGGCACCTGCGCCAGCCCCATTTGACGGGCCTGCTGCTGATCGCTGCGGCCTATCTGGTGTTGATCATGATGGATTTCATCATCAACTTCATTCAGAAAGTTACCATGGAAAAAGCCGGCCATTTCGTGATGCACGACCTGCGCCTGGCATTGTTCAGGCGAATGCAGCAATTTTCCATGACCTTCTTTGCCCGCAATCCGGTGGGACGCCTGGTGACCCGGGTCACCAATGACGTGCAGAACATGCATGAGCTTTTCACCTCCGTTCTTTCCATGCTCTTCAAGGATTTCTTTCTCCTGATCGGGATCGGCATCGTGCTGATGAGCATGAACTGGCGCCTGGCCTTGGCTGCCTTCACCGTTCTGCCGCTGGTCGGCCTGGCATCATGGTGGTTCTCCCGCCGGGTCCGCGATGTATTCCGGCGGCTGCGGATAAAAGTCGCCGAAATCAACACCCGTTTTGCGGAAACCATCGGCGGCATACGCGTCATCCAGTCCTTTCGTAGGGAAACCGACAACGAAAAACGGTTTCGACGCCTGAATCACGAAAATTATCAGGCCGGCATGGAACAGATTCATATCCTGGCCATCTTCATGCCGCTGGTGGAAGTGCTGGGCATCATCACCGTCGCCATCGTCATTCTGTACGGCGGCAACCGCATCCTGTCCGGCGACATGACCCTGGGCATCCTGGTGGCCTTCATTTCCTATATGCGCATGTTTTTCCGGCCGATCCGCGATCTCTCCGAAAAATACAATATCCTCCAGAATGCCCTGGCCTCGGCGGAACGCCTTTTCCAGGTGATGGACAGTCCGGAAATGCTCCCCCGCCCCCGAGACTCCCGGCCACAGGCCCCCGCGTCAGACGAAAGCCCCCTGTCCCATATTGTTTTCGACCGGGTTTCTTTCAGCTATCTTCCCGGAGAGCCGGTGCTGCAGGATATCTCCTTTGAGGTCACGGCCGGCAGCACCATCGCGCTGGTGGGACCGACCGGATCCGGCAAAACCACCCTGACCCAGCTCCTGGGGCGCTTTCACCTGCCCGATACCGGCACTATCCGCATCAACGGACGCGATATCCGGGAGTGGGACCCGGCCATCCTACGCCAGCGCATGGCCTTGGTCATGCAGGACCCGTTTCTGTTCTCCGGATCGATCCGCGACAATATCCTCTCGCAACGCTCGACCGTGTCGGACGAAACCCTCCGTACCATATTAGCCGATGCCAATTGTCTGGATTTCGTCATGCACCTGCCCCAGGGCCTGGACACCCCGCTGAACGAAGGCGGCGCATCCTTGTCCAGCGGGGAACGCCAGCTGCTTTCCATTGCCCGCGCCTTTGCCCGCCGGCCGGATATCATCATCCTCGACGAAGCCACCTCCTATATCGATTCGGAAACCGAAAACCGCATTCAGGAAGCCCTGCAACGACTTACCACCGGCCGAACGACCTTTCTGGTGGCCCATCGCCTGTCCACCGTCAAACAGGCCGACCAAATCCTTGTCCTGCACCACGGCAATATCATCGAATCCGGCAGCCACGCCGATTTGATGGCCCGCCAGGCTTTTTACTACCGGCTGCAGCACCTGCAGGGCTGAGCGCGCCGGGTCGTTGCTTCACCAACGATTTACCCTTGCCAAAAATCCACCGGAATGCTACAAGTTCGAAGTTCTTTTCGAATGGTTGCGGCCGGGGCGGAAATCCCGGCACCACGCTGCAAACACCAGATAGTCCTACCTGTTTTTCGCGGCTCTTAAGGGAACCAACGTTTACCGTTCGGTTCGGTGTCCGTTTCATCCAATAACTTGACGAAGGAGGAGAGGATAAATGGCTTACGATGCAGTTAATATGGCAGACTGGCAAATTTCCGAGGCGGCAGAAAAGAATATGCCCACCCCCGATGAATGGCGCGAGAAGCTCGGCCTGCAACAGGAAGAAATGCTGCCCATGGGACGGCTGGCAAAACTTGACTTCCTTAAAATCATCAACCGTCTGAAAGACAAACCCGACGGGAAGTACATCGAAGTAACCGCCATTACCCCGACCCCATTAGGGGAAGGCAAGAGCACCACCTCCTGCGGGTTGATGGAAGGGCTCGGCAAACGCGGCGTCAACGTTGGCGGCGCCCTGCGACAGCCTTCCGGCGGCCCCACCATGAATGTCAAGGGCACCGCGGCCGGCGGCGGAAACTCCCTGCTGATCCCCATGACCGAATTCTCCCTGGGCCTCACCGGCGACATCAACGACATCATGAACGCCCACAACCTGGCCATGGTGGCATTGACCGCCCGCATGCAGCATGAACGCAACTACAATGACGAGCAGCTCGCCCGCCTGACCAAGATGCGCCGGCTGGACATCGACCCCACCCGCATCGAAATGGGCTGGATCATCGATTTCTGCGCCCAGGCCCTGCGCAACATCGTCATCGGCCTTGGGGGCCGCTACGATGGCTACACCATGCAGTCCCGGTTCGGCATCGCCGTCGGCTCCGAGCTCATGGCCATCCTGGCCGTGGTGCGGGACCTGGCGGACTTGCGCAAACGCATGGACGAAATCACGGTGGCCTTCGACAAGAGCGGCAAACCCGTGACCACCGGCGATCTGGAAGTGGGCGGCGCCATGGCGGCCTTCATGCGCAACACTATCAACCCGACCTTGATGTGCACCGCCGAATATAATCCCTGCATGGTGCACGCCGGACCGTTCGCCAACATCGCCGTGGGTCAGAGCTCCATCATCGCCGACCGTGTCGGCCTGAAGCTGTTCGATTACCACGTCACCGAATCCGGCTTCGCCGCCGACATCGGTTTCGAAAAGTTCTGGAACGTCAAGTGCCGCTTCAGCGGTCTGAAACCCCATGTGTCTGTTCTGACCTCTACCATCCGGGCCCTGAAAATGCACGGCGGCGGCCCCGCCGTGGTCGCCGGTAAAGCCATGGACGAAGCCTACACCAAGGAAAATCTCGAGCTGGTGGAAAAGGGCTGCGAGAACATGGTCCACATGATTGGCGTCATACGCAAGGCCGGCATTAATCCGGTGGTCTGCATCAACCGCTTCTATACCGATACGGATGCGGAATGCGCCATCGTTCGTAAGGCCGCCGAGGCCGCGGGTGCCCGTTGCGCCGAGTCCAAGCACTGGGAAAAAGGCGGCGACGGCGCTCTGGAATTTGCCGATGCCGTTATCGACGCCTGCAACGAAACCAACGACTTCAAGTTCCTCTATCCGTTGGAGATGAAGTTGCGCGACCGTGTCGACACTATCGCCAAAGAAGTCTACGGCGCCGACGGCGTGTCCTGGACACCGGAAGCGGAAGCCAAGGCCAAGATGCTGGAAAACGATCCCAAATACGACGACTTCGCCACCATGATGGTGAAATCCCATCTCAGCCTGAGCCACGACCCGGTCCGCAAGGGTGTGCCCAAGGGCTGGACCCTGCCCATCCGCGACGTGCTGATCTACTCCGGCGCCAAGTTCCTCTGTCCCTGCGCCGGCACCATCAGCCTGATGCCGGGTACCAGTTCCAACCCGGCCTTCCGCCGGATCGACGTGGATACCGAAACCGGCAAAGTCAGCGGTTTGTTCTAATCGACGCTGACCAGCTCTGTTGAATCAAGGCCCGGAATTCGTTCCGGGCCTTTTTCTTTCGATACGTCGCCGGGCAGTAAAACGGCATCAAGACGATACAAACGATGGCAACTCAACACCATCAATTCTCCTTGGACGGTACTCTCCCAACAACGATCAATGGGGTGAATCCTGAATAAATGGCCGATCGCGTGCTGCTCATCAATCCCTTCTACCCCTTATCGGAAACCCCCTCCCCGCCATTGGGCCTGGCCTATCTGGCCGGTGCGCTGGAAGCCGCCGGGGTGACCGTGCGCATCCTCGACCTGGTTGTCTTACCACAAACCCCGAACACCATTGCCGACGTTCTGGAAGAATTCCGGCCGGACGTGGTGGGCGCTACAGCCGTTACCATGAGTGCTGAAACCGCGTTTGCTCTCATCCGTGACGTCAAGCGAATCGCCCCCGACGTATTGACGGTCATGGGCGGACCGCATGTGACCTTCAGCACTGAAGCAACCCTGACGGCCGTGCCTGAGCTGGATGTGATTGTGCGCGGCGAAGGGGAACAAACCCTGCTGGACCTGTTGAACGACGCCAACCGGCCCCAGCGCTGGGGGACCATCCCGGGCCTAGCCTATCGCGCCAACGGCAGCGTTCATCAAACTGCCTGGCGGGATCCCGTGATCGATTTGGGCTGCCTGCCGGAACCGGCGCGCCATGGTCTGCCCCTTGGTCGCTATCGCACCCTGGGGATGCCGGTCAGTGTCACCACCAGCCGGGGATGTCCCTTTCAATGTGCGTTTTGCGTCGGCCGCCGGATGGTGGGGGCCCGCGTGCACTATCGGCCACCGGAGCGGGTGGTGGATGAAATCGAAGGCCTGGCCGCGCTCGGCTTTCGCCAGGTCAACGTGGCCGACGACCTGTTCACGGCCAATGAACGCCACTGCCTCGCCATCTGCGATGAAATCGTCCGGCGCGGATTGAAAATCAGATGGTCCTCCTTTGCCAGGGTCGATACGGTGTCGGTAGCGCTGCTCACCCGCATGCGCGCGGCCGGCTGCCATGCCGTCAGTTTCGGGATCGAGTCGGGCAATCCCGATATCCTGAAACGCATTCGTAAAAAAATTTCGCTGGAACAAGTGGAGACCGCGGTCGCCATGTGTCGCCAGGCCGGCATGGAGGCCCATGCCTCCTTTATTCTGGGACTGCCCGGTGAAACAACCGAAACACTGGAGCAGACCATGGCCTTTGCCCGACGCCTGGGCGAAAGGGGGCTGTTTTATGGATTTCACCTGCTGGCGCCATTTCCGGGAACCGCCATTGGCGATGATCCGGACGCATTTGGGCTTAAGGTGTTGTCCCGGCACTGGCCCGACTATCATGCCAACCGCGCGATCTGTCTGCCGGCCGGCATGGACCCGTCCCGGTTGGACGCCATCGCCGAAGAATGGCAGACACGCTTCCTGGACTACCTGGATGATATCCAAAACCGCATGCGGTCCGGGGAAGCCTCCGAAGACGAGGCGGCTCAAATCCACAACATGAACCGGACGGCGATTCTTTATGAAATGATGATGAACGAAACCCTTGAAAAAAGCGATCCCTTTGATGATGCCAGTGAAGCCCGCGTGGACGATCTGGCCCGACGCGTGGCGCCGCTTCTGCCGAACTGGCCTCAAGACACGATCGGGGATGCCTTGCAGCAGGCCCGGGAACGGGACGGTCTGCGCACGGTAAGGACGCCGGATGGTAAAACGGCATGGCGCTGGGTGGATTTTCTGCCAACGCCACACGTTCGTTAAAAGGAGCCGACATGCCGAAGGATAGGCCGGTTGAGCTGATACTGGATTTGAGGCGGCATTGTATCGAAACGGCCATCCGCCGGCGTTACGATCAGGCCCTCGGCACCTATTTCAAACAAGAGGACGCACGCCCCCGGCTGGAGAAAGACATCGAACTTCTCCTCGAAGCGTTGGAAACACTCGATTTTCCTGCTCTGCGGGGGACCCATCGCCCCCTGGCCGGCAAAACCGAAGCCCACGTCACACTGTCACGCGATCCGCAGGGGCAGCTGTCCATTCATATCGACGGTCAAATCCTCCCGGACTTGCCCCGACGCTAAAACGCTGCGGCGGTCGCATGACCGCTCACGGCGTCGAAAACCTGAAAAGATGGTGGGGGGGGTAAAGTCTCCCTTTGTCACGAGGCCGAGCATCGAGGCGGTGGACAACGAGATGCGGCGGCTGTCCGAGCCCCGCAATCAGCGGGGCGAGTTTCGGCGCATCCGTCCGCAGCCTCGACGCGCAGCCGAACCCGAAGGGCTCGTGATACGGGCGCCTTCTTTTGGTTACTTTTCTTTGATGGACT